>CAZNKT010000079.1:0-28639 GCA_964573605.1 uncultured Pirellulales bacterium | reverse complement strand
TAGCGTGCAAAGCAATGCGACGAATCGCGAAAGTAGCGGAGGAGGGACTCGAACCCCCGACACGCGGATTATGATTCCGCTGCTCTAACCGACTGAGCTACTCCGCCGCCGACTCCCGGCGCAATATTTTATGGGCTTGCGCGGCTTGTTTCCAGAGGGCCCGCCGGCTTTGTAGGGCGCCGCCCGGCTCTGCGGACGCTCATCAACACGCATCCGCCAATAACAACAACTGCCCGTCGCGGCGCAACACGAAACAACCCTTTCCGCAACGCTCGACAAACCTCGACACGCTTTGGCATCGCTTGCGGTTCGGAAGCGTTGTACATAGCGTGGGAAAAACGAACTACCGGGCGTTGTTCGTTTCGGACGTGGCTGGACGTGGCCGTCGTCCGCGTCAGAGGCAACCCTGGCCACTTGCACGCGATGGTCCGGCCACCACGCGCCCCTGCCACCACGCGCGTCTTCGACGCCGGACAACACCGCGTGTGGGATATCCCATCCCGTGCTCAACGCACAGCGGCGTTTGCTTGCCCAGGCTGATACCGCAGTTTATATTGACATGTGGACCCCCAGCGGCCGGAGCCCGTCGGATAGCGTTGGTAGCAGCACGCTCCCGAGACCGCGGCGAACTCCGGCCGGATGGCCCGGGATCTTGCCGGCCTCCTCTTGTGCATCTGCTGGACGCATCCCCTCATGGAAATTGCCTTGACCGGACAGGCCCCTGTCGTCGCCGTGGACAGTGCACTCGAATGATCAAATGCGACATTCGCCGAACGGCTGACCTGGTGGCGGCCGCCATGCTGATAGGTTCCGGATCTTGTGCGCCAGCGCCTGAGCCCGAGGCCGCCATACAGGCGATGCCGGTTTATGTGTCCACCGTAGTGGAACGGGAAATGGAATTGAATCGGGATTTCGTCGGCAGCGTTATGCCCGTCCGCAGCAGCTTGGTCGGATCGGGAATCGACGGACGCGTGGACAGGTTTCCCGTCGACGAAGGCGACCGCGTCGCCGAGGGCGCCGAGCTGGCACACCTCTTGGATGAAACGGTCCAAATCGAACTGAGCCAGGCCGAACGGGAACTCGAGCTCAGGCAAAACGAACTGCTGGAACTTCGAAACGGAACGCGCGAAGAGGAGAAAATTCGCGCCAAAGCCCAAATGGACAGCGCCGACGCGACGCTTAAATACGCGCGTCGGAAACGGGAAAGGGCCGAAGAGCTGTTCGATCGGGGCAGAACCGTGTCGCTCGACGAACTCGAACAGGCCCGCTCTCAATTCGAGGAGGCGCACCAGGCTTTCCTGGCGGCCCGCGCCGAATACAATTTGGCCCTCGCCGGGCCACGCCAGGAGAAAATCGATCAGGCTCGCAGTCGCGTGGAAGTTCAGAAAGAGCAGGTCGAGGCCATTCGGGACCGGCTCCGGAAACACACCATTCGCGCGCCGTTCGACGGATACGTCGTGGCGGAAAACACCGAAGAAGGCCAGTGGGTTGGCGAGGGAGACCCCATCGTGGAAATCGTGCAGTTGGACCAGGTGGAAATCCAGGTCTACGTGCCCGAACAATACGTGGCCCGCCTGCGCGTCGGCGCCACGGCGCGGATCACGTTCGACGCTCTTCCGGGACGCGTGCTCAGTGGTACCGTGGTGCTGATCGTCCCCCGCGCCGATGTCCGTTCTCGATCGTTTCCGGTCAAAGTGCTGTTCGACAACCCGGCGCTGGACGATTCCGATTCGCCCCGCCACCTCGTGAGTGCCGGCATGCTGGCGAGCGTAGCGCTGAACGTGGGCCGCTCGAAGTCTGCCCTGTTCGTGTCCAAGGACGCGCTTGTTCTGGGAGGAACCACACCACTGGTCTATACCTTTCACGCCGCGCAGAGCGAGGAGAACCAGGGACACGTGCAGCCCGTACCAGTGACTATCCATGTTGACGAGGCTGACGATATACTTGTCAGAGTCGAGGGACCGTTGCAGGCCGGCCAGCAGGTGGTCGTACGTGGCAACGAACGCTTGCGAGCCAATCAGGCCGTGCGAGTCGTCAAAGTGGTGCCTCCCGATGCCGTCCTGTCGGCCGCCGCGGAACCTTCGCGGCCGCGCTTGCCCGGCGATCCCGATTCCAGCACCTTGAACTGACCAGGCAGCCGCGCCACGAACGCGCGTCAGGCGGACAGTCGGCCATGCATCTCATCCAAGCGTTTGTCCAAAATCCCGTAAAAGTCGCCGCCGGCGTTCTCCTGGTGCTGCTGTTTGGACTCGATGCCCTGTTTCGGCTGCCGATGCAGCTCACGCCCGAAGTTCAGACTCCCCAGATCACCGTCGAAACGCGATGGCCCGGCGCCAGCCCGCAGGAAGTCGAACGGGAGATCATTCAGGAACAGGAAGAACAGCTCAAGAGCGTCGAAGGCGTCACCAAGATGACGTCCGAGAGCAAGGATTCCCGCGGGGAGATTAACCTGGAATTCGTGGTCGGAACGGACATGCAGGAAGCCCTGCTCAAAGTCAACAGCAGACTGCAGCAAGTACCCGAGTACCCCGAGGACGCCGAGGAGCCGGTGATCAGCACCTCGGACATCAATGACCGGTCCATTGCCTGGTTCATTCTCGGCCAGCAAGCGCCCACGGCCGAAGAAATCGACGACTTCGCAGCGCGCCATCCCCAACTCGCAGACGCTCTGGCCCATGTCCGCGACGCGCACACCACCGGAGTCACTTTAATGCGCCTGCGCAGGTTGGCCAACCGCCATCCCGAGGTGCTGGACCTGCTGTCCCGGGACATCGACCTGACAAAGTTCCGACGGTTTGCCGAAGACTTCATCGAAGCACGCTTCGAACGCGTCCCGGGAGTGTCCAACTCAAACGTCATTGGTGGCCTGGAAGATGAATGCCAGGTGATTGTCGACCCGAATCGTCTGGCCGCCAGGCAACTGACGATTCACGATGTTCGCGACGCCCTGCGCGGACAAAACAAAGACACGTCGGGCGGCGACTTCTGGGAAGGTAAACGGCGCTACGTGGTTCGCACACTGGGTCAGTTCCGCAGCGAAGCGCAGGTGGCATCGCAGCTCATCGCCATCCGGGACGGGGCACCGGTGTATGTGGGAGACGTCGCCGAAGTTCGACTGGGCTACAAAAAGCCCGACGGACTGATCCGTCGTTTCGGGACGTCGAGTATTGCGATCAACGTCCAGCGTGAAACCGGCGCCAATGTCCTGGATGTGATGGAAGGGCTGCGGCGGGCGACGAAGGAATTGAATGAAGGTCCTTTGCAGGCGCGTGGTCTGCTGCTCACGCAATCGTACGACGAAACGGACTACATTTATTCGGCCGTCGGCCTGGTCAACCAGAATATTCTCATCGGCGGCCTGCTGACAGTCGCCGTCCTTCTGCTCTTTCTGCGGAGCGGTCGGTCCACGCTCGTCATCGGATTGGCGATCCCCACGAGTATCATCGGCACGTTCTTGATGTTGGACATCCTGGACCGATCGTTGAACGTCATCAGCCTGGCCGGCCTGGCTTTCGCCGTGGGCATGCTGGTGGACAACGCCGTGGTTGTGCTGGAGAACATCTATCGTCGCTACTCGTTGGGAGAATCGCCCGCAACGGCCGCCGTACGCGGCACGGGCGAAGTGTGGGGCGCTGTTGCCGCGTCGACATTGACCACGCTGGCCGTCTTCCTGCCGGTGCTATTCGTTCAGGAGGAAGCGGGCCAGCTTTTTCGAGACATCGCGCTGGCCATCAGTTCGGCCGTGGGCCTTTCGCTGATCGTTTCAGTTACGGTTATTCCCACTGCCGCGGCACGGTTGCTCGCCCGCCGTTCCTCGTCCGCATCCCACGACGATTCCTCAATACCAGCAGCAACTCCCGCGCGGGAATCCGCGACAGCCATGCCGCATCGATGGTTGCGCGGCCTGGACCGAACCGCCCGGTCGGCGGTTTCGCTCGTCGTCGGTATCAATGCGTGGACCCAGAAATCAACCCCGCGGCGACTCAGCGTGGTGGCCATACTGATCGGATTGTCCGGCCTGCTGACTTTCGTGTTTTGGCCGAAAGTGGAATACCTTCCGACAGGCAACCGCAACCTCGTGTTTGCCATGGTCCTGCCTCCACCCGGTTACAACAACGACCAATTGATGGAACTCGGAGCATCCGTTGAAGCAAAGCTGGAGCCCTACTGGAATGTCGACCCGAAGAGTCCCGAGGCCCGCGACCTGGCATACCCGCCGATCGAAGACTTCTTTTTCGTCGCGCGTGGCTCCCGAGTCTTCATGGGTGTCCGATCTGCTGATCCCACCGAATGCGGCCAATATATCGAACTGCTCCGCCAGGTGGGTCGAGATTTGCCCGGCACCATCGTGACGGCCCGGCAATCGAGCCTTTTCGAGCGCGGGTCCGATTCGGGGCGCAACATCGACATCGAAATCACGGGCCCTGATCTGAATCAGCTTGTTCGCTTGGGCGGTTCCATCATGCAGCAGTGCACAGGCACTCTGGACGCGCCGGGCGTGGTCCCCGACGCACAGGTCCGACCGATCCCCAGCCTGGACCTTTCCACGCCGGAGGTGCACGTTGTGCCCAAACTGATTCAGGCCGCGGAGATGGGTGTCGATTCGACCGACCTGGGGTACACCGTGGACGCGCTGGTGGACGGTGCGTATGCGACCGACTATTACATCGGCGGAGATAAGATCGATCTGCGCATCATCGGCGTCGAGAAGTTTGCCGATCAAACGCATGATCTGCCCGGCTTGCCGGTGGCGACCCCCGGTGGTCAGCTTGTGCTGCTGTCCGCGCTCGCCGACGTGCAGATCAGCAGTGGTCCGCAACAGATCAATCGCCGCGAGCGGCAGCGTGCGATCACCATCCAGGTAAGTCCTCCTCCGACGGTGGCCCTGGAGGAAGCCATGGACCGGATCGAACAGCAAATCGTAGCGCCGCTACGTGAGAGCGGCGAACTGGCCGGTGGCTACGCGATTCGCTTGAGTGGCACCGTCGACAAGCTGCGCAGTACATGGCAATCGCTCAACAAGAGCTTCTGGTTCGCTCTGCTCATCACATACCTGTTGATGGCCGCGTTGTTCGAGTCCTGGCTGTATCCGTTGGTGATTATTCTCAGCGTGCCACTGGGCATGGTGGGCGGCCTGGCCGGCTTGAAACTGCTGAACGGATACCTGTTCCTCACCGGCCAACTGCCTCAGGCACTGGACGTGCTCACGATGCTGGGCTTTGTGATCCTCATTGGCACGGTTGTCAACAATGCCATATTGATTGTTCACCAGTCGCTGAACCACATGCGATACGACGTCATGCTGCCGGGAGAAGCCATCCTGGAAAGTGTCCGCAATCGTGTGCGTCCGATCTTCATGACCACGGCGACAACCGTTCTGGGATTGGCCCCGCTGGTGCTCTTTCCCGGGGCCGGCAGCGAATTGTATCGAGGCTTGGGGAGCGTCGTCCTGGGAGGCTTGTTGTGCTCAACGGTCTTCACGCTCGTGCTCGTACCCACGCTGTTCAGCCTTGTGATGCAAGTAAAGAACGTGTTTGCCGGACGCAGGCTTCGCGACGCACCGTCGGCTCCCGTGCCATCGGCGACGGCTCCATCCGTGCAGTGATCGAACGGTGCTTCGCCGCCGGCCGCGTCCATCGCCCCGAGTCGCGGTCCCGATTATGAGGAACGGTATTATCTATTCTCGTCTCATCAGCGGCCGATCCGCCATGACCCGCGGTGCGTTGGCCTGCGCGGGGTTGGGACTGTTCGCCCTGGCGTCGATCATCGCCGCCGATTGGTGGGTTGCCCTCCCGCCGGGCCGCGAGCCGCATTATGTGGGCCGACAGAGCTGTGCCGATTGCCATGCAGCGCAACATGCGTCGTGGTCGGGGTCGGACCATGACCTGGCGATGGACCGGGCAACACCGGAAAACGTACTGGGAGATTTCAACGACTGCGAGTTCGTTTACCAAGGCGTGGAGTCGAGGTTCTTTCGCCGGGACGGCGGTTGCTACGTGCACACCGAAGACGCGGACGGGACGATGCGCGATTTTCGGATCGCGTACACATTCGGTGTGCGGCCCCTGCAGCAGTATATGGTGGAGTTTCCGGACGGCCGTGTGCAGGTGCTGCGTATCGCTTGGGACACGGTCCACAAGAAATGGTTCTATGTGCCCCCGCCCGACGTAACCGATGAACGCATCGAGCCGGGCGATCCACTCCACTGGACCGGCGTCGCTCAGAATTGGAACCATTCGTGTGCCGATTGCCACTCGACAAACGTCCACAAGAATTACGATCTGGCCACTGGCACTTATCACACCACGTTTTCTGAAATCGATGTTAGCTGCGAAGCATGCCACGGACCGGGCAGTCTGCACGTCGAACTTGCCGAGAGCCATTCGCTGTTCTGGGACCGGCGGTACGGATACGGTCTGGCTCGTCTGAAGGAACCGCAAAACCGCACCGAGATCGAAGCGTGTGCGAAGTGTCATTCCCGTCGCAACCAGATTCACGCTCAGTATCATCCGGGTCAAGACCTTCTGGACAACTACGAGCCCGCGTTGCTCGAATCGGGACTGTACCATGCCGACGGGCAAATCCTGGACGAAGTGTATGTGTACGGATCGTTCCTGCAAAGCCGCATGTATCGGGAAGATGTTCGCTGCACGGACTGCCACGACCCACACACGTCCCGGCTGAAGCGGGAAGGAAACCGCCTGTGTACCGAATGCCATACGGCCGGCAAGTACGACACGCCGGCCCATCATCACCACGACGTCGATTCGGCCGGCGCGCGGTGCGTGGAATGCCACATGCCAAAACGCACATACATGGTCGTGGATCCGCGTCGAGATCACAGCCTAAGAGTGCCGCGGCCCGATCTGTCGGTATCGCTGGGAACCCCCAACGCCTGCAACGACTGCCACAACAAACCGCACGAGACGCCGCAATGGGCTGCCGACAAGGTCGTCGCTTGGTACGGTGAACAACGCCCGGACGATCCCCATTACGCGCCGGCTCTAGCGGCCGGTCGGCAAATGGACCCTGCGGCGGCCGACGATCTCGGCAAGCTCGTCAAACGTCGCGCCACTCCGGACATCGTCCGCGCCACGGCGCTGTCCTTACTGGCAACCTACCCTGGCCAGCCGGCGGCTCGCGCGACCGAGGAGTGTCTGACACACGCCAGTCCACTTGTTCGGGCCGCGGCCATCCGCGGCTTTGCGGCGTCGCAGCCGGGCCAGGTGCTGCAAACGCTCGCCCCGGCATTGAACGATCCAGTACGCACCGTGCGAATCACAGCCGCCACACGGCTGGCGGCCGTCCGGCCGCAGCTACTGACGAGGACGCAGCGGGAGTCGTTGCAGCGTGCCATCGCGGAATACGAGGACAGCCAGCAGCTGAACGCCGATCGGGCCGCAGCCCACCTGAACCTGGGCAATCTGTACCAGGACCTGGGACGGCACCAGGACGCCCAATCGGCGTTCCGCACGGCCATACGACTCGAGCCCTACCTGGCCGGACCACGGTCGAATCTGGCCCTGCTGCTGGAACGTACCGGTGGTGATCGGGAGGCGGTGCGTCGTCTGCGGTCCGAAGAATTGAAGTTGCTGGCCAGAGACGTCGGCCACTTTCCCGATAATCCGTGGCTTCAGGAAAGGTATGGACTGCTGTTGTACTTGATGGACCGCCCCCGAGAGGCTCAATCGGCACTGGAGGCCGCCGCGCGTCTCGCGCCGCACGCCCAACGCGTCCGTTTGGAACTAACGCTGCTCTACGAAAAAAACGAACAATGGGAGTCCGCGCTGGAATCGGCTCGCGAACTGTTGCGCCTGAGCCCCGACGATCCGGGGTCCCGCGCCATACTCCAGCGTCTGAAACAACAAGCCGATCGCGCTGCCGGATGACACCGCGCTGGCCCGTCATGCCGCGGTCGACCCTGCAGTGGTGCGCTCACAAAAAAAGGCCGCCCCCTGCCGCGGCCGCCCGGATCCATTCTTTCGATCCAGTGCTCGGTCAACCGCGGCACGAGGCGGCTGGTCGCCGTCTCGCAAGAATGCGTTTCGGAATTACTTCAAAATCCTGCCGGTATCCTTAACGATGCGGGCGATTGCCGCGTCGTCAAGCTGGCCCGGCGCCAACGCATGATTGGCCTCGACCTGCCCATCGCGATAGATGAGCACGGTCACTTCCGCATCGGGATTCAATTTCAGATTATCGGGGCCCTTTTCGTGCTCCCGCGGCACGACCACCGCGACGTTCTTGGCTTGGGACGAGTCAATGAGCGATTGGGCGGCGGACTTGAGTTGCTGGGGGTCACTGCCCAACAGATTGACGAACGACGCCAGCTTCTGTTGCGAGTTTTGTGCTACGGCCTGGTCGAGTTGCTTGACCAGCGAAGCAAGCTTGCCGTTGACGTCACGAGCAAACACCGCCACAACCGGCCGCGAGCCCAGCATGCAACGGTAACAGAGCTTTTCACCCTGCGGCACGCCATCTTCGGCGTTGCCCGCGCACTTCTCCACAATGAACGCGCCGACATGTTCCCCTTGCTGCAAACCGCTCTTCAACGCGTCGCCACGCGCAAGTGTCGCTGCGCAAAGGACCACACAGGCCAAAACAGCACTAACGGACGTTTTCATGGGACAGACCTTTCCTCTCGTTCTCGAAACTGGGAAGCAGCTACACACTGCACAAAACAGGAAACCTTTTCCGGAACACAAACCAGTGACTATATCCCAAACGGGGATGCATGACAATCACCGGCGCACGCGGGGTGAAGGTTTTAGAGGCGGTTTCCAATCGCCCTGGAATCGCTGCATGTCCGGGAAATGCCACAGCGGAATCAGGTTCTGAAACCTACGGTAGCATACGGGCCACGTGAGAAATGTGGGCCACTTCACTGCCCGATCGAAATCTTCCGCTGCCTGGTCGCGGTATCTTGGTCGGCTTTCACGCCGTTACCGGGGATCGCCGGTCTCCGGAAACGAGACTCGCCCTTGTCCGGGTAATGGTCCATGCCCCATAAGTCGGCTAAAATACCCGGCCGGTGATGCATTTCTTTCCGCCCCACGCTGTACGGGGCCTTCCTTCAAGGAGGACCGGTCATGGCCACAATCACTGAGCGAGTAAGTCGTCCTCAGATCCGGCAAACGGATTGTTTCATAGGCGGCAAATGGACACCGGCGTCTTCCGGGAAGACGTTCGCGTCGGTGCATCCGGCCACCGAAGAGGTCATTGCCCAGATTGCCGAGGGGGACGCTACCGATGTTGACTTGGCCGTAGAGGCCGCACGCGACGCGTTGGAGTCGGGCCCGTGGCATCGGATGGATGCGCGGGATCGGGGCCAGTTGATGCACCGGCTCGCCGATCTGATCGAGGACGAGATTGATGAATTGGCCGCCTTGGAAACGCTGGACAACGGCAAACCGATCCGCGATTCCCGCCACGTCGACCTGCCGCTGGTCGTGGACTGCCTTCGCTACTACGCGGGTTTTGCCGACAAGATCCATGGCAAGACGATTCCCGTCCGCGGCAACTATTTCACGTACACGCGACAGGAGCCGGTCGGCGTCGTCGGCCAGATCATCCCGTGGAACTTTCCGGCATTGATGGTGGCTTGGAAGTGGGGACCCGCCTTGGCTGCCGGCTGCACGATCGTGATGAAACCCGCCGAACAGACGCCGCTGACCTGTCTGCGGATGGCACGTCTGGCCCAGAAGGCGGGTTTCCCCGACGGCGTCATCAACGTGATTCCGGGGTTCGGTACCGACGGGGCTGGCGAGGCGATCGTCAAGCATCCCGGCATTGACAAGGTGGCGTTTACCGGCGAAATGGCCACCGCGCAGATCATCATGCGAGACGCCGCTCCGACGTTGAAACGTCTGTCGTTTGAACTGGGCGGCAAGAGTCCCAACGTGGTGTTTGCCGACGCCGATTTGGAAGCGGCGGCCGCGGGTTCGCATTTCGCCTTGTATTTCAATCAAGGCCAATGCTGTTGCGCGGGCAGCCGCCTGTTCGTCGAGGAAAAAGTTTACGACGAATTTGTCAGCCGGTTGAATGACATGAACGACGGCCGCAAACTGGGCGACCCGTTCGATCCGGCCACCGAACAAGGGCCCCAAGTCGACGAGGCGCAGTACGACAAAATCATGAAGTACATCGATGCCGGCAAGGAGCAAGGCGCCGAGTGTCTGTCGGGCGGCCGGCGATTTGGAGACAAGGGATATTTCGTGGAACCGACCCTGTTCGGCAACGTGACCGACGACATGACGATTGCCCAGGACGAAATCTTCGGCCCCGTGCTGTCGGTGCTGAAGTTCCGTGACGTGGACGAGATCGTCGAGCGGGCCAACAAGACACTGTACGGGCTGGCCGCGGCGGTGTGGACGCGTGACGTCGGCAAAGCCCACCGCCTGGCGGCCGAAATTCGCGCCGGTACCGTATGGGTGAACTGCTACGACGTGTTCGACGCGGCCGCGCCGTTTGGTGGATTCAAAATGAGCGGGATGGGGCGCGAACTGGGAGAAGCCGGCCAGGCGGCGTACACGGAAACCAAGACGGTCACCGTGGCCCTCGATGCACCGGCCGATCGCCGTTGACCGAGAGTCCGCGGCGGCGCTGCGCACGGGCGGGCCCCCACCCGATGCCACGCGCGCTCACGCTGGGGTCACAGACAATACCGGCCCGTCGCCCCGCCTCGGTCTCCGTGGCTCAACCACATCGCTGGATCGCTTCGCTGACCAGCGCGCCGCACCGGCCGCCGGCGCGCAAATCGCGCGCCAGCCGTGGATGGGCGAAAATGCGCACACGTTTGACGTAATCGTCGAACTGCTTCTGCGCGAGGATTTTCACTACCGGTGAGATTTCACCCAGCATGCGGAAGCGATCATCCCGGATGCAGTACACGGGAAGATTGAACTCGACTTCCTTTTCCACCGGAGGCGCGTCAATCAGTATTTCGTGCGGCGCGACGACGCGAGACAGCTGGGTGCTCGCCAGCGCCGCCATGTGTTCGGCACATGCGGCCAACCAGGGAAACGGTCTTCCGGCGAGTTCCCGATAGACGGAACGATGCTCGTAAAAACTGCACTGCCAGACGCGCTTGTAAAGTTGACGGACGGAGCCGAACAGGCCGTCCAGCAATTCGCCCGCCGGGCTGTCTCCCGCGGCAGCCGTGACTTCGCTGATCCATGCGCTCTCCGACATACGAAACAGAACGTCGAGATCCAGTCCGCCGACAAGCATCGTGAAGGCTCGCTGCAGCATGGCGGTCGCCGACCGCACGCCATGGTGCCAATACACTTCGCTGAACATCACGTATCGAGCGAAAACCATCATCTCGGCTGCTGTCTTCCCCTTGTCCGTGATCGCCAGCGATGTCCCCTCTTCATTCAAACAGAGATTGCGGATCAGCCGCGACTGATCGAAGTGCCTCCCGTAGGGAACTCCCGCGTGCAGACTGTCTCGCATCAGGTAGTCCATCTTGTCAATATCGACGGGGCCGGACAGGAGGCTCTGCAGTATCCGCCACGACGGCGACAGCGGTTTTCCCGACAACAGATCGACCACCTCTCGCGGTTGGACTGCCCATTCGTCCCGCAGCGTGTCCGCGATTTCGCCCTCCAAAAGAAAACTGTTGGCGAACAGTTCGTGCGTGGGCACTCCAGGCAGACGAATATCTTCGATCGGGTGACAAAAGGGCCAATGCCCCAGGTCATGAAGCAGGGCGGCCAGGATAAAGAGTTCCGCGTCCTCCGGCCCCACTTCGCTCGAGAATCGCGGGTCGTCGGCCAATCGCCTCAACACGAGCAGCGCCAGGCGATAGACTCCCAGCGCGTGCTCGAACCGCGTATGGTTCGCGGCCGGGTAGACCATCGATACGAGTCCCAGTTGGCTGATCCGCGCAAGCCGGCGGAATTCGGCGCTGTCGAGAATCAGGCGCACGCGCGGCGTCAGCGGTACGTCCAATTCAGGCGGGATGCGGACCAGCCCGCTGGCGCCGTCCAGGCCGCGAATTTCGGGGATGTCGAGCAGCCCGGACATAGGCGCCGGTCTTCCACGCGGTTCGGACCCCGCGGCCATCCACGGTGCGTCCATCTGTTGCCCGGAAGGACACTCCGGCCGTCCCTGGACCGAAACCGCCTCCCGGAGACGGACGTGTGCATCAAATGGGCGCGAGGCCCATGGTCAGACGGAGCAGGATCGTGACGAGCAAATAGAACGCGTAGTGTAACACGCCGCTTAAGAATTCCAGATCGTAACAGGCCAGGGCCACCGCGCCGCCAAGCGGCAGAAAAACGGCTGCCAGCACGATCGCACTCCAGACCTCAACCGGAGAATCTCCGAACACTCGATAATAAAACAGCGTGTAAGCTCCCCACAGGGCTGCGTACAGCACCGAGCAGATGAGCGTTCGAATCAGCAACGACTGGCCTCGATGCGGCTCCAGCTCGTCGTCTCGCAGAAAACTGTACCCGCCCAAGGCCACCGGCGGCGCGAGGACAAGAGCGCCCAGCAACAACAACGGCTGCTTCTGTTCCACCCCCCGCAGGAAAAAAGCGATCCCCAGCGCGATGACCGCACCCAGCGTGATCAAGGCCGCCATGATCGGGTTGAATCGGGACTGCTGCCGGGCGATCGGCTTGAGAACCAGCTGTCCTTTGGCATCTCGCGCCCCCACCTCGGAGTGTTCCGGCGCGTGGATAACGACCTGCTCTTCGGCAGACGGGACCTGAATGACCTCCTTGCATTTGGGGCACGGTCCCTTCTTCCCGGCGAACTTCTCACTGACTTTGAACCGCGTGTGGCAGCTGGGACACGTGACGTTGATCGGCATATGGGCGTGTTACTCCAGGTCGGCCAGAACATCTTCGGAGATCATCGTGAAGCCCTTCGCCGTCAGTGTTTCCTGGGCTATTTCCAGGTTGTCCGTCATCAGCGCCACCGCCGGACACCCATTGGGGCGAATCAGCAGCGGGTAGACCTGGGTGATGTTGACTTCCGCCTGCAGCAATGCCGTGCACACTTGCAGCAGGGGCTGGGCTACGGGGGGCAGTTCGACGCCGAGCAGATCCGATTCAATGATCGCCAGACCGGCCCGTTCCAGGATCTCCCGCCCCTGCTCGGGGTGACTCAGCAGAAACCGCACTACCGCGCATTCGGTTGAATCAGCGATGGACAAGGCGACAATCCGAACGCGACTTCCTTCGAACCGGCGCACCACCTCCAGCAACTGGCCGACGCGGTTCTCGAGGAAAACGGTGAATTGGCGAATGCTGGGGTAATCTCGACTGCGCATCGTCGCGAAGTCGGTCGGGTTTCCCGCTCCGGTGCTCATCGGACAGCGCCTCCCGCTCTGAGCCCACCCGCTCCTGCCAACCGCTGCTGGCCGGGAATGCAAGGCCGCGTAAAACGCCCTAAAGATAAGCAATTCAGGGAGTTCCGTCAACCAGTTGGTAAGGCCCGCGGTGCCGGTTATGATGCCGCTGGATCACCGCTGGCACGTCCCGCAAGGAGAAGCGCGTATGCAACCCAAAAGAATCCTGATGCTGGTCGGGGATTTCGTGGAAGACTACGAGGCGATGGTGCCGTTCCAGGCTCTATCGATGCTGGGCCACGACGTCGATGCCATCTGCCCCGACAAAAAGGCCGGCGACCACGTAGCGACGGCCATCCACGACTTCGAAGGTCAGCAAACGTACAGCGAGAAACGCGGACACAACTTTCGATTGAACACGACGTTCGCTGAGTGCGAGCCGGAGCGCTACGACGTGCTGATTCTTCCCGGGGGCCGGGCGCCCGAGTATCTGCGGTTGGACGAGCGCGTTACGAACCTGGTCCGCCATTTCATTGCGTCGGGAAAGCCGATCGCGGCGATTTGTCATGGTCTGCAAATCCTGACGTCGGCCGGCGGAATTGACGGAAGGCGGTGTCAGGGCTACCCGGCGGTACGACCGGAACTCGAGGCGGCCGGCGCCGTGTGGGATCCGCCGGCAGACGCGCTGGACAGCGTCTGCGTGGACCGTAATCTGGTCACCGCTCCGGCCTGGCCGGCCCATCCGGCGTGGCTGCGAGCGTTGCTGACCTTGCTGCAGCAAGACGCCGCCTGACGTTCGCGGCACGCTTGCCGTGCCGTCCCGATCATGCGTCACAACGCGGGTCCGCCAACGACGATGCGGAAAGCGCCGCCAGCGGCTGGGGCGTTGATGCGCGGAGGGATGCCCGGCACCGGCTCCCGGCCACGAGCGCGGCCCAGGCATGATCGGGGAATCGCGGATTCGTTGTCGGGGTTATATGGCGGTGCGGAGCGACATCGTTCCGGGCCGATTCTCGTGTATCATGCGAATCAGCTCCAGCCAGTTCTTGGGGGCCCCCGGTGTCAGGCGTCCCAGGACGCGCGGCACGGAGCAGCCGCTGATGGCCGTGTGCGTCTGCGGCACCTGGTCCAGATGCAAGAGGGTCAGCACCGCGACACAGGCGGCGTCCAGATGGTCGGAGGGTACTCCCAATTCCTGAACGCGGATCCGTTGAAAACTTCCGGTTCGCCGGCCGATCTCGTGCAGCAATAACCCGTTGTGTTGGCCACCGCCAGTCAGTACCAGCTCCGAAACGGGCGTCGCGCCGGCAACGTGGCATTTGACCGCCCGTGCGATGGATTCAGCAACCAGGTGCGTGGCCGTACAGAGCAGGTCGCGCATGGACCAGCCTGACTTGACTGCCGCGGCCACCGCCAAATCCACGAAATCTTCGGCTGAGACCCCGTATGGATGCCATCCCGGCGCGTCCGACCGGTAACAGGACGCGGAAAACAACTCCTCAAGCAATTCCGGGATCTGCTGTCCCTGAACCGCCAGTCGTCCGCCGGGGTCGAACGCCTGTTTTCCTTCCGTCAGGCGATGCGTCAGGGCATCCAACAGCCCCATGCCCGGTCCCACCTGACGGGCCGCAATCCATCGCACGTTGGCCGCGGGCTGCCGGGCCGGCAGGTAGACCATGTGCACGGTCCGGCCCAGGTCGACGACCAGTCGAGGATGCTGTGGATGCCCGAGCAGCAGCCACTTCGGCACCGCATCAAGCGGGCCTCCCCGGCCGCCGCTCGCCAGGTCCCTGGACGGAAAATCATCGATCACCGTAAGGCCCGTACTCTCGGCCAGGCGGGCGGCATCGCAGAGATTGATGCGGGCTTGAGGCACGTTGTTGGAAACGTGCCAAAAGCCCGGATCGTGCACGCCCGCCGCCAGCACGCCGTCAAACGCTTCCAGCGACGCGAACTCCCGCACCAGCGTCACGGCCTGATCGGCCATGTCGCTGCTCAGTTGCGGCAGCGACAGGCCCTCCGGACACAAACCGTTGACGACCGATTCCCATCCCGGTTGCCGCGACAATGGTCGGGACGCCGTGCGACGAATCCGCACGCACGCGTCCAAACCATATCCGCTGGCCGACGCCAGGACCGCTGCCGCTCGGTCCAGCCCCGATCCGAACGCGATCCCAACAACCGTCCGCGGCCGATCTTCGCGCGGCAGGATCAACGGGACAGAGGGGGAAGCCATCGCTGCCCTTTATGCCGGGAAACGCGCACGGGCCCTAACGCCCAGCCACGGCACGTCCATCAAGCAACCAGACGGACCGCCGATGCGTTGTCTTTGACACCCATCACGAATTCTTCGAAGATCCGCGTATCCAGCGCGGATGCCGATGCCGCTTCCGGATGGAACTGGGTGCCCATCGCAAACCAGTCGGGCAGGTTGCTCTCCAACGCCTCCACGACGCCATCGGGACACCGCGCGGTCACGTCGAAACCCGGAGCAACATTGTCGATGGCCATGTGGTGCATGCTGTTGACGCGCAGTTCACCGTCCCCGTAGACCCGTTCCATCAATGATCCTTCGGTCAGTTCCAGGCCGTGGCGGTGTGCCGGATCCAGCGGATCCTTGTGCGGCAACGCGTGTGGCAGGTCCTCGGGAATGTGCAGGTACAGGTCGCCTCCCAGCGCGACGTTGAGCAGTTGCAGTCCGACGCCGATGCCGAACACCGGAAGTTTGCGTTCGGCAATTCTGTTGACCAGTTTTCTGTCGAATGTCTCGCGACGGCTGGCCATCAGCCGCACGGTCGGATGGAGCATGTAGCCGTCGCGACGAGGGTCCAGATCGGCGCCTCCAACCAGGATCATGCCGTCGATCATATCAAGCACGCGGTCCAGATCCGTCGAGTCGTCGATGGGAGGAATGATGAGCGGAATACCTCCCACATGAACGACCGCGTCGTAGTAGCCCGCTGCCAGGTACGAGAATGCTGCCGAGTCCTTCGATTCGGGGCGGAAGTCTGCATTGATCCCGATGATCGCCTTGCTTTCCATAATCGTTCGCTCCTAGGAATCCCTTCCGGGGCGCAGGAGTGGATATCGAGCGCCTGTCGCCTGAGGATCGCGGGTGGGGGGGATGACGCGCCGGTACCGGCGCGCTGCGCTGCCGGACGGTCTGCCGGGTGAATCAACGGCGATGGCCGCCACGCAATCTCTGGCGGCAACAGAATGAGGCTTCCACCGGGTGTGCCGCGCATTGCTGCGCGCCACAGCCGGACGACATCCCTTTCGCCTCGCCTCAGTCGCTCCCTCCGGAATGTGCCGCATGACGCGGCTAGGAAAGGCAAGTCGGGGGAAAATGTAGCCGATTTGGCAAGATCCGCAAGTAAACCCGATATTTTGGGCAAGGTAATCGGGGCAAACACCATATCATGTAGCTACCATTCGTGATTCACCGACCAGTGGCTGCTCGTTCCGTTTCCCGTCGTCATCGTTGGGCTCCCATCGGCAGTGGCTTTACGCTCCTTGGCCACACCGGTATGCTCGACGTTTCTCACCGTGTTTCAAGCAGGTTCGCGCCGATGCGTTTTCGCCATGTTTGCCTGGAAGCGATCAGCTACACGCTTCCCTCGCAGGTAGTGACGACCGAAGCGCTGGAACAGCGGCTAACGCCATTATACCGGCGGCTCGGACTCCCTCAGGGCCGCCTGGAACTGATCACCGGCATCCAGGAGCGACGATGTTGGCCGGCCGGCACACTGCCCAGCGATCCCAGCATTGAAACGGCTCGCAAAGTGCTCCGCGTGTCGCGCTTCAACCGGCGCTCCATCGGCGCGCTGATCCATGCTTCGGTGTGCCGTGATCGTCTGGAGCCGGCGACGGCCTGCCGCGTGCACCACGCTCTGGGGCTGGGTTCCGGCTGTCTCGTGTACGATGTTTCCAATGCGTGCCTGGGAATGCTCAACGGCATCTTGCAGGTTGCGGGGCTGATCGAGCTGGGGCATATTCAGGCCGGGCTGGTGGTGGGCACCGAGGACAGCCGGTCCTTGCTGGAATCGACCGTGGAGATGCTTAATCGCGACACGACGCTGACGCGTGAAACGATCAAACGTTCTATCGCATCGTTGACCATCGGTTCGGCGAGCGCGGCGGTGCTGGTTTGCCACCGAAATCTGTCGACGACCAACAATCGTTTGTTGAGCGCGGCGGCCCATGCGGAAACGGATCATCACGCGTTGTGCTGCAGTGGCCGTGACGAGGCCGCGTCGGACGGCATGCGGCCGCTGATGCAGACCGACAGTGAAGCGTTGATGCGCGAGGGTATTGCGGCCGGTGCCGAGGCATTTCGCGAATTTCTCGATGAGTTGGGTTGGACGCGCCGCGCCGTGGACAAGACCTTCTGCCATCAGGTGGGACCCACGCACCGACGGCAGATGCTTGAGGCCTTGGGAGTTAGTCCGTCGCTCGATTTTTCCACGGTCGAAACGCTCGGCAATACCGGATCCGTGGCGTTGCCGGTCACCATGGCCGTCGGCGTCGAGCACGGACATCTGGAAGCGGGGGACCGCGTCGCGATGCTGGGAATCGGTTCGGGCATAAACACGTTGATGCTGGGCGTGCAGTGGCAACGCACGCCACGGGCCGTATCCCGTCCGCCACGCGCGGCGACGGGGGATGCCGCCCTCTACAGTGCATCCTGAATTTCTGCGCGCGACTATGAGACATTGGCCGATGGCCCTCGGTTTTCATTGGTTTGCAAGCGTGCGAAAATCGAACGCTGGCGCGTGCCGGCTGATGCTCTTGTCCCGCCGTCGCGCGTGCTGCGTCAGCCAGACGGCTCACTGCACATAGCCGAGTTCACGCAGCCGCCGAAGTTGTTCGCGGTCGGTTGGCTCCAGTCCCGCCTGGACCCGCGCCGCGCTCCAATGACGGTACGCTTCAACCAGCGCGTCCTTGTATTGCTGCAGGCGGCGGGCCATCGCCTGGTGCTGCGGATCGGCGGCATCGTATATATTGCGGGACTCTCCGGGATCTTCGCGTAAATCAAACGACTGGAAACCGAATGCTCCGTTTTGAAGGCGCCGGTATTTCCACACCGTATCTTTAGCGCGTACGGCCACCCACGTCAGGCCCATGTCCGATTCCGGGTAGAACCGGGCCAGATATCTGCCCATCAGCTTCTGTATCTTGTAGGGGCGATCAAAAGGCGGAAGGATCATTCCCGTGTGCGAGAACGCCAGCAGATCGCGCGATCTGTTGCCGTTGATTCGCTCCGCGATGTCGATCCCTTCCGGTTGGGCGCCGGCGGGCAAACGAAGTTTCGCGCATGACGCCAAGGTGGGAAAGACGTCGATGGATCGCGTGACCAGCCCATACCGCCCCGCCGCGATCTGCGGGTCCGCTCCGCGAATCATCAGAGGAACGTCCAGCACATCGGCCTGCAGCGCGTGCCCGTGCGACCATTTGAACGGCGCATGCGGACGGTACATCGATTCTCCGTGGTCGGCGGTGAACACGATCACGGCGTCGTCGCCCAGACCGGCGTTGTCCACGGCGGCCACCGTGTCACCGAACAGCCGATCGAGCACGGGAATGTTCGATTTGTAGAGCAGTTCGATTACGCGGCTCAGTTTTTTCACATCCGCGTCCGACAGCGCCTGCTCCTGCCGCGCCCGTTCAAAATCGTACCGCAGCTGGAAATCGTGTTCGTAGTACACCTGCACGAATTTCTGGAACTCCTGCCGGGACATTTTTTCCAGACCGCGCAGTTGCGACGGGTGCTCGCGCAGGAAGCTGTTCAAATTATTCAATCGATAAGGATTATGATTCACTCGAAAATTGACCAACACGAACGCTTTGTATTTTGGATCGGTGGACAACCTGTCGAGGATCTTTGTGAATCGCTGGTCGTCGGCCGTCAACAGCCGGGGAAACGTGTTCTCCGAGGGCACGCCCTGGCCGTAGTTCAGGTCCGCCGCGCCCATCCGCTGATCGTTCCAGAAAAAGACGTCATAGCCGTCTTCGGAAAAGGCTTCGGTGATGTCGTAAACCGAGTCGGCGATCGTCGTGGGATGCGCGAACACTCCGTGTCCGGTAGCCTGATGTCCGGTTAGCAGCGATGCATAGGCGATGCCGGAGAGTCCCGCTTCGGTACGGTGCCGCGTGAACACCGCGGCCTCACGCGCAAATGCTTCCAGGCGCGGCGTGTAGTTGACCTGCGGATTGTAGGGTGACAGGAAGCGCTTGTTTACCGTACATGGGGCGTACAGCAGGACGAGACGTGGTTGATCGTCGCGCGGACCGTCCCTGGACGGTTCGCCGATGCGGCAGCCTGGCAGGAATGCCGTGAACGTCAGGCTAAAAATGAGTGTTCTCACGTTGCTCAACAACTGTAGTACGGTCCGTGGCTGCGTGCAACCGGCCACGTCGCGGGCATGGCACGTGTGGAAGGGTCAAGGTCCGACGACGCGGGCGACGATGTCCTGATCGAAATAATTGACCGACATGCCGCCATCCACGATCAAGTGCTGTGCGTTGATGCCGGAGGAACGCGGGCTGAGCAGGAACGCGACGGCGTTGGCTGCTTCGACCGTCTGGACGGCCTTTTTCCGCAGCGTGGCCTGTTCGGCATACAGGTAGGATGCGACATACCCCGGAATCCCGGCGGAGGATGCCGTTTTCAACAGTCCGGGGCCCACGGCATTGAACCGCACTCGAGAAAAACGGCTGAACGACTTGGCCAGAAATACGAGGGACGAGTCGAGTGCTGCTTTGGCGGGCGCCATGAATCCATAGTTCTCACTGGCCATACGCGCCGTGGAGATCGACAGCGTCACAACGGAAGCGGTGTCATCGAAGGAATCCTGCAGAGCTCGGCACACGGCAATCAGCGAATAGCACGACACGTCCATGCATCGGAGGAAGGCTTCCTTGGATGTCTCGTGAAACGGCTTCGCGCGTTGCCCGTAATCCGCGGCGGCAATGGAATGGACGAGACCGTTCAGCACGGGACAGCGCGACCGGATTTGTTCCGACAGGCGTTCCAACTGCGAGGGCTCTGCGACATCGCACACCAACACGCTCTTGTCCGGCACCAGGGCTGCCACGGAGCGCTGCCGCTGCTCGGTGTGGACCGTATACAATACATTCGCGCCTGCTTCGGACAGCACGTGCCCCACGTGATAGGCGACACTCTTGCGATTGGCCAGCCCCATCACCAGGATGGTGGCGTGTTCGAGTTCAAGAAAGTCCCTGGGCATTCTCGTCATCGCCGGTGGGAATGAGCGTGCAGGCAAAATTAAAGCGGGCAGCCGTCTTGCCGTTTACGGTCACTTTGGCCGCCAAATACCAGGCGGATGCCAGCTGGTCGGTAATCCGCACCTCCATCTGGATGGTTTCCCCGGGCCGCACGATTCTCTTGAAACGCACGTCGGACATCCGCGTGGCCACGGGCAGGCCATGCAAGGTTTGGTCGGAGCGTTCGGCGAGCAGCACCGCGCCGGCTTGCATCGCCGCCTCGCAGAGGATCACACCCGGCGTGATCGGATCGTGGGGGTAATGGCCATCATACCAAAACTCGGTCCCGTCGAATCTCTTGCGGCACACGATGCGGTCCTGGTCCTGGCTAACGATCTCATCAACAAACAGAAATGGTTCGCGGTGGGGAATTCGCTGGCGGATGCGGTCGGTGGTGGTCACGCTTTCTCCTTGAGATAACTCCGCAGCCGCCTGGATACAGCGGCGGCGCGGACCGTGGCGGAGGGCGGCGCCCGCCGATCGCGGCGAGCTTACGGCGCGGCGGGTTGGCGTTCGACACACGGCCCGCCGGACCGGTTCCGTTTTCGGGCGGCCCGCATCAGGTGATTGTCCACGTCGTTGGCCACGATCACGCCGTAGTTGATCGCCCCCAGCCATCCCGACATGATGATGCCCACGCTTCCGGCGTGGTACAGGCCGCGCACCTGGTCGGGCAGCGAACGGCTCACCTCCAGTCCTTCGAATTTGGTGCCGAAGCTGGCGCCCATCGCGTGCCGCGTATAGTGTGTAAACGTCCTGGGAGTGGAAGCTTCGACGTGGGCCAATCGGTGGCGGATGCCGGGCACATATTTGTCCACGGCATCCAGAGTGGTTTCAATCAGATCCTGCTTGCCCGCCCTGTATTGTTCCGCGTCCAACTCCGCCCAGTCCTGATAGCGGGCATTGGTGCTGGAGACGATCAATGAGCGAGGCCGTCCCTGCGGTCGAGTTTCGGGATAGTAGAACGAAAACGTCCGACTGGTGATATCGCGGCTTAATAGGCTTTCCGTGCGAAACAGCGGCGCTGTCGAACTGAACAGCAGATCGCCCGTGGAACGTTCGATCCGGTCGCCCGGCTTCAACGCCATGTAAACCTGCGTACTGGAATTGTTGAGCCGCACGGCGCGTGTCTTTTCAGCGAAGTCCCGGTCGAAGGCCTGGTCGCCGACCAGGCGCTGGATGGTGAGCTTGAGATTTGCGTTGGAGACCACCGCGGCCGCCCCGATCCGTCGGCCGTTGACTTTTACGCCCGTGACGCGGCCGCTCTGGGTCAGGATCCGCGTGACATCGGCCCGGATCCGTACGTCTACGCCGCTTTTTTCCAAATCGCGGCGCATCAACTGGATGAGCCGGTCGGTACCGCCCTGAAAAGTGAATACGCCCTTCGACATGAAGTTCGAGAAGACGATGCCGTAGGTGATCGCCGGATCTTCCAGCGTCGATCCATTGGCGTACGTGATCGGCTCCATCAATAACCGCACGACATCGTCACGTCCCGGAAAATACTGGTTCAGAAACGCGCCCACTGAATTTGATTGGTCGTCATAGAAATTCATCTTGCGCGCTGCTTGGAAAAACGCCTCGACAGTGGCCGATGGAATGTGAAACCGGTCTGCAAGCAGTCGCGAAAAATCTTCACGGTTGTACGTGGTTGTGAGCGAGAACATGGGGTTGTCGAAGCGGATATGCTTGAGCTGCACGATGGAGTCCGCGATTTCTTCCGTCCAGTAGCGGCGACAACTTTTCCGCATTCCAATCGGGAAGCCATGCAGGGATATGTCGAAGATGTGACCGCCCGGCCGCTTAAACCACGTAGCCAGGCCGCCCAGTTTGTAGTGCTGCTCGAGCAACAAAACGCTGCGGCCCGCCCGCGCCAGCGTATTGGCCGCAGTCATTCCCGCCAAACCGCTGCCTATCACGATCACATCGTAGAAATCGTGTACGCCTTGAAGGAAATCTCGGGGCATATCTATTTCAGCAAATGCTGATTCACCATGAAAATACCGCTGATAATACTGCCCACGATCCCCACCAGCCCCTGGTCGGTTCCGCAAATAAAGAGGTTATCCAAGTGGGTGGTGCCGTCCAGACGCTTTTCGGGCGAACCGTAGATGGCGCCGCTGTGGCGGCCGGTGTACCTGACGATCGTGGTCGGAGTAAACATGTCGGTATCGACCACGCGGCTGCGAAAATCGGGCACGAAGCGGACCGCGGATTCCGCAATCCTGTCGTACCAGCGAAGCTTTTCCAACCGGTAGGTCTCTTCGTCCAACGCCTTCCATCGATCAAAGTTGGCCAGACAAGTAATCCGCAAGGTTCCTTCTTCCATGGGTCGGTCGTAACGAAAATTATTGGGTGAACAGACAACGCCGCTAGCCACATCGCACAACGTGTCAGGCTTGCGCCACCGGAAGGCATCGGAATCGTTGAAAAACACGATCGTCTGGTCGTATCCGACTTGAGCCGGTGGAACGTCCAATGTCGATATCGTCTCGCAGAAAGAGAGCCGCCCCACGGCGCGCTGGTCCGACTCCGGCTGCCCGCATAAACTTAGAGTCTCCCGCCAGCCCGCGGAAGAAAGCACGTGGCGCGCGGCGAGTTCTTCTCCGTCGTCCAGCACTACGTGTTCGACATGGGATCCCCGCACGCAGAGCGAACGGACGCCGGTGCGCAGGCGCAATTCGCCACCCAGCGACCGGAATTTCTTTACCAGCAATTTCAAGATCGATCGCACCCCGGCGTACGGGCGGCCCAGGCCCTCGAGAAAAATACTGCGGAAGATGATGCAAAACTGGCCGAAATCCATGTCGTCTTCGCGCGCCGATCCGTAGAACATGACGGGGCAGAAGAGCATTTCCACCAGCAGAGGGTCGGAGATGATGGAGTGCACGACTTGTTTTGCCGACCGGCCGAACTCGAGTTGCCCCAAGTCGTCGTAATCGACGATTTCGGCCAGCAGCCGATCGAAGGCATCGATCTGGTGCGGAAATTTTTCGCGGATTTCACTTCGCAAACGCTCCACATCGTTGCCGAACGACAGGCGCACTGCTGGAAACGCAATGGTCGATCCCATTTGCGGTGCGAAGGACAAATCGTCCCAGGAAAGACGCAATTGCCGGAGCAGCCGCGCCATGGCGCCTTTGCGCGATCCCTTCGGCCGGTAGTTTGTCACGGCGTGCAATCCCACGTCGTAGTTGCGTCCGCCGAGTCGGTAGAACGAATTGAGACCACCGATCGTCGTGTGCCGCTCAAGAATGCACACGCGCTTGTCGTAATACGCCAGGCGAATTCCGGCCGCCAGTCCGGACATGCCCGCTCCGATGATCACTGTGTCGTACATGGGAGCGTCAGCGGCATGGGATTACGGTGCCAAACAGTGGCAAGTGTTTATCGATGCGTTCCGGCGGCAAACCGACGGCTCCGTGCCGCAGCGCCGGCATACCAACCGCCGCCCGCCAGGGGCGGACTCGCCGAGCCACGTCGGTCCGCGCCAATGGTTTCAGAGACGGTTTCAAACCTGATCTTGCTGTCAAATTCCCAGGTCACGGAGCGGTCGCAGGGCGTGTTGAAACCGCTTCTAGGCCCGCTCGAGGTTCTTCATCATCGGCTCCAGATATTCGACCGTGCTGTCCATGCTCGCCAGATTCATGTAGTCGTCCTCAGGTATCTGAATCCGATGCCGTTTGCGCAGCTCCATGACGATGTCTAAAAAGTCCATGCTGTCCAAGTCCAGTTGTTCTCGAAAAGCGACGTCGTCCTTCAGTTCGCCCAAGTCATCGTCCGGCGCGATCACTCTCAGAATGTCGAGAACCTCCTCCCGTATTTCATCGCGTGTCATAGGATCCCTCTGATGGGTGGCTTATCCCAGGGCCGCGACAGGCCGGCGTGTGCAGGACCGTTGGGGCTTCCCAGCCCATGCTGCCCGCCCGAGGCGCGCCATCAACGAGCTGAACTCTCAGATACCGCGAATAACAACCGCGGAATTGATGCCCAGCATACCAAACGAATTGTTCAATATATACTCCACGGCCCCCAGTTCCTGGGGCTGCGTCAAGACGAGGCCGGGCACGTCGCACTTGGGATCGAGTTGGTCGACATTGATCGTGGCGTGGCAGACGCCGTCGCGCAAGGCCGGCAGATTTCCTGCCAGCTCCAGCATCCCCGCCGCACCCATCGCATGACCGATGAAGCTCTTGGTGTTGTTGACCCGTGTCCGCTGACTCCTACCAAAGACATCCCGAACGGCCGTGCATTCCTGGACGTCACCCTCGGTGGTGCCGGTCGCGTGCGTACTGACGATGTCGATCTGCTCGGCAACAATCCCGGCCTTCCGCAGCGCGCTTCTCATGCACTGCGCCTGGCGCTCGGGGTTGGGCAGCACGAAGTCGGTGGCATCGCTGTTGATGCAGTACCCGACCAGCTCGCCGTGAATTTCCGCGCCGCGAGACCGGGCGTCGGCCAGGCGTTCCAGGACGAACATCGCCCCGCCTTCGGCCACGACGATGCCGTTGCGTCCGGCGTCGAATGGGCGTGACGCCCGGGCGGGGTCCTCGTGACTGGCCAGCGCACCCTGGCTCTTGAAACTGGCAAAAATACCGAAGGTGCGAATACTCTCCGACACGCCGCCCGCCACCGCGAGGTCGCATTCCCTCAGCCGCAGCATCTGGGCGCCCTGGATCAGCCCGGCGTTGCCGGCCGCACACGCCGCGCCAATCGTGTAATGGGGCCCGGTGATCCCCAAGTTGATGGATATTTCGCCCGCCGGATTGTTGGCCACCGTCCGCGGATTGTGGTGATGCGACCAAAACGTTGTATCGTAGTCGTAGCCCTTCAGCTCGTACACTTCGTTTTCGGTTTCCACGTTGCCGTGCTCGGTGACACCCACGTACACGCCGATTCGCGATGAATCGGTGTTGCCGATATCAATTCCGGCGAGTGCCAGCGCTTCGTTGGCACAATAAATCCCGATCGACGCCGCCCGCGTGCCCCGCCGTCTGTCCTTTCGCTTTTGATATCGGGCTTCGTCGAAGTCGCAAACGCCCGCCACCGTGTCTCCCACATACCGGATGGCGTACGGGACGACTCCGCTGCGACCTTCCAGCAAATTCTCGCGGAATTCCGTCAAGCTGTTGCCGTTGGGTGCGGTCAGCCCGACGCCGGTGATCACAATCCGTTCTTCTGGAGCGCGTTGAGCAACCATGCGGGCAACAGGGAAAAGTGTGGAGCGTTCCGGGGCGCTGCCCCAACCTGGCAGGGTTTCGCCCTGTCGGGGCGGCAGATTGCGTCGAGCATCCTGCCGAGTCACGCTATGCAGCTAAACATCCGAAGTTACTGCTTCGCCGGAACCTTGGCAAGCGCCACTCTGTGTGACGCAACAAAGACCGTCTCAATCCGTTTCTTTCCGGATCGCGGCAGCCAGCTTCTGCATCCCGTCCCGCGTGGAAATCTGGGGGTTATAGCCAAAATCTCGGCGTGCCGACCCGATGTCGAAGAAGTGGGACATACCCAGCTGCGCCGCCAGGAATCGCGTCATCGGGGGTTCGCCACGCACCCTCAGCCACCGGTAGATGCCTTCCAGAGCGCCGCCGAGCCGCCAGGCCGTCTGGAGACCGATCGCCTTGCGTACCGGACCGAGTCCGGCCAACGCCAGTATCTGGTTGATCCAATCCCAACAATTGACCGGTTGGCCCTGACTGATAAAGTAGGCCCGCCCGCCCGCAACGCCATCGGGTTGTTCGAGCGCGGCGGCCGCTTGCAGATGGGCGTCCGCCGCGTTCTCCACATACACCATGTCGATCTGATTGCGTCCGTCGCCGACGCGGCGCAGCCGGCCTTGCCGCGCGCGGTCGAGTAGCCGAGGCACGAGATGCCGATCGCCGGGGCCCCAGATCAGATGCGGCCTCAAGGCACATGTCGCCAGCCCGTTGCGGCCGTGGGCCGCCAAAACGTATTGCTCCGCCAATGCTTTGCTGTGCGGGTAGTGACAGAGCCACCGGCGCGCGTACGGCACGGATTCGTCGACGCCAATCTGCGGCCGGCCTTCAAAGGTCACGCTGGGACTGCTCGTATAGACCAATGCGGGCACCTGATGCGCAATGCATCCATCCACGACGTTGCGCGTTCCCGCCGTGTTGACGTCATAGTAAGTCGACCAGGGGCCCCAGATACCGGCAATTCCAGCCGTGTGCATGACGATCTGCATATCGCGGCAGGCCTCACCGACACGCCGTCGGTCCCGCACGTCACCAAGATGGATCTCGACTCCGCGCCGGCCTAAGTCATCATCCGGGCGGCGGCACAGCGCCCGCACGCGGTCGCCTCGCGCCGCCAGGCGCTTCACGATGGACCGCCCCAGAAATCCGTTGGCGCCGGTAACAAGAACGTTCATGATCGATTCGCCATTTTACGCTTCGCCCAGCGGGCGAGGTCTTCACGCGCGATCTTGGCATTGTGCCTTACATCCACGGGCAGGCGGCGGTGCACAAAGAAGTGTTCGATGTTCTCGGTGAGCGGATGGCCGCGGGCAAGATCCCGCAGCTCGGCCAGCCATTGTCGTTTCGCCCGGCGACCGCGCGGCGACCGCCCCGGTACGGGCTCGACAACAGCCACAGGAATTTGCTCGCCGGAGGGTCCGACACCGACCAGCGCAGACCGACGGACCGCCGGATGCTGGTTCAGAATCGCTTCGCAGGGCAGCGTATCCATCGCACCGCGGACTGTCTCCACCCGGTGATTCAACCGGCCACAAAACCAGAAACGGTCCTGATCGTCCAGGTAACCCAGATCTCCCATGCGGTGCCATGTTGCGTCTCCTGCGGCGATCTTCCCCAGCCGGTTGCTGTGCGAGCCCGTCTCGTAGCGATCGGTCACTTGCGGTCCATGGACGATCAATTCGCCGATTTCATGCGATGCGAGCGTCTCGGTTTCTGCCAGCGTGGCCAACGGACCTCGGACAGCCCGAACGATCCGCCACTCGACGCCGGCGAGTTTTGATCCCACGCATACGCCCGCGCCGCGGGCCGTCCGCGCGGCCGTTTGCTCCAGTACGTCACGGGCGCAGATCGACGCGACTGGCAGTGCTTCGGTCGCGCCGTAGGGCGTATGCATCCGCCCCTCTCGGTGCATACACGCCAGCATGCGTTCGAGGACGTCCGCGGGCACGGGCGCACCGGCCGAAAACACCGTCCGCAACGATTCCATGCGGACGCCATGTATCGCGCAGTAGCTGCCGACGCGATCCCAGACGGCGGGTGACGCAAATGCCTGGTCGATATGCCAGTCGCGGACCATGCGAACGATGCGCGACGGCACCACGCGTGCCGGACGACTGGCATCCATGTCGGGCACGACGGACGTGACCCCCATGGCCGCGTCGAACAAGCCAAACAACGGAAAGCCGGCCAGATCGACGCGGCCCGGCGTGATGGCAAACCGGTCGCGAATCTGGGTGACCTGCGCGTCGAAATTTCGATGCCGGTACAGCACACCCTTTGCCGGTCCCGTGCTCCCGGAAGTGAAAATGACAGCAGCCGGGTCGCTGGCACGGGTGGCGGGCAGTTCGGCGGCGTCTGGTTCTCCGGCTCTGCGAACTGCGTCGAGCGACGAAACATCGCGCAGCCACGACTCGCCCACACATACGTTCAGCCGCGCCGCGCGAAAACGCGATCCCCACAGGCGCCGCACGGCGTGCGCCCGGGGCACGGCGACAAAGCCGGCGGGCTGAACGTCTTCGATACACCTCAGCGCGCGCCTGACGCCCATCCCGGGATCAATCAATACGGTCACAGCGCCGCTTCGCAGCAGCCCGAAAACGAGCGTCACGAAATCGATTCCGGGCGGCACGAGCAATACGAGCCGCATTGCGGATCGCACGCCCAGCGCGATCAGCCCACGGGCGATGCGATCCGCTTCGGCGTTGAGTTCTCCGAACGAGATGGTTGCATATTGATACCGACCGGCGCGATCGCGATGCGCGGGTGCGACAACCGCCTCGACGTGCGGCATCACGTCGGCAAACGATCGCAAGCGGTCGGCAACGTTAAGCGTATCCATCGA
>CAZNKT010000078.1:0-29666 GCA_964573605.1 uncultured Pirellulales bacterium | reverse complement strand
CAGACCCGCCGCCACCAGTTGGTCCAGCACGATCGCCGATCGCTGCGGGAAATAGTCCGCATACATCTGCTCGATAAGCCCCCGCCAGTGGTCGACGGTGTAGAGCACGGCATCGCGTTCCGCATCTCCCCACCGCGCGGACTCCGCGATCAGCGGACGTTCCACTTGTTCGACCAGCCGGGCGTACCGCGAGGCCGGCAGATTGCGCTCCGGATGGTCGGGGTCCCACCCGGGGTTGTCCGGTTCGACATACAGCGCGCCGCCGTTGAAGAAATGTCGATGCACGCGGTCGGCAAACATCAGCCGAAATTCGTCGTTGGCCACCAACTGCCCGTACATGCTCGCCACCCCGCTGCTCACGTCCGTGATGTCAACATCAACGTGCGCGCCTTCTTCGTCATTCAATGCGCGTTCCGCGTCCCAGGAATAGAATTTGAAACCCGCGCTCTCCGGTCGTCGCTGTCGCCCCACGTAGTAGTTTTTGTCCGGCCAATCGGTATTGCCGCTGAAGAAATTGACGATCAAATAGTCGATGTAGTTGGTGACATCGAGCAGTGTTTCCAGCTCGGAATCGGGCGCGCCGTCTGGGTGATTGCCCAACAATCGCTGCAGCGCGGTATTGCTCGCCTGCCGGTCGGGGGTTCTCACGTCGCTGGCGAGCTGCCGGAGCTGCAACCACGCGTCGTCCGTTCCGTCGCTCACTCTTCCCGAGTTCAGCGCATCCCAGTCTTCAGGATCGCCGCCAAAATAGGTGGCGGAAAAATTCGCCTCGGGTCGTTCCACAAGGTTATAGAGGCCCCAATAAACACCATTCAGATAAACGTGCACAAACCTTCCGTGGGAGTTGGGATGCCCCATCTCAAGCAACGTCGAACGAATCCATTCGTCGCGGATATATTGGGACGATCCGGCTGTCCACACCCAACCATCATTGAACGCCGCACGCAGAATCAGTGCGTCGAATTGGTCGGTTGCTTCGCTGCCGAGAACAGGAAACTCGAGGTTGGGAGCCCCGTACTTCCCGCGGAATTCCAAGCGAAACGATTTTTTATCCGCGGCGGTTCGGGAAAGACCTCCCAGGATGCGGATCCCCGCCGTAACGCGAAATTGTTCGCCTTCGTTCGGATCGATCCATTCCAGCGATGCGGGCCGCTCCCATTCGATGCCGCGTCGCGTGGGATTGGTGTAGATCCCCTCGGCACCGAACAAGTCATCCAAATTCATCGCGATCGACAGCGTCGGCACGGCTTTCAGGGCGTCGGGCAGACCCGCTGCGAATTTGCCTTGGAACAGATCCCCGGGACCGACAACGTCCGGGTCCATCCCGTAGTCGGGTGTCTGAACACCCCACAGCGCCGGAAATCCCGCGTCGAGCGTCGCGTCGACGTCTTGGGTCTTGACGTCGGCCGGGAAGATGTACGTCTGTATGTCAACTTCGGAAGGCATCCAGTCGTCCTTGTAGGCGATCGACTGGAGGACCAGGGTACGCTCGATGGAAATCGTCGCCTGTCCGGGAACATCAGGGCCTGCCGGTGGGACGGACGTGCCGTGCGTTGGCAAAGGTCGGCTGCCGTCTGTGGTATACACGATCGAAGCGCCGGGAGTGCTGCTGGAGATCACGACCTCAAATGCCGCGTCGGACAACGAACGGCCACGGCTGGCGCTGGTCGGTTCGGTAAGCCCCGCGAAGGAGACGTCGCCGCTGGGCGCAGCGGGTGACGGAGTGGGCAGGAATCGCGGTGGGCTCGACGACAAGGCACCGGGCCGGCGGACGACGAGTTCCGGCACGATCAGGAAATCCTCATCTCCACCGAATCGCGGCGCCAATCCGTGGATTGCCAGTACGTTGCGGCCTTCTCGCAAGCGCTGTCCCGCGTTTGAGAGATCCATGTCCTCGAACTGCACGGCTTCGGCGTCATTACGGGGGATGCTGGCAAACGAGTCCCAGTCGGACACGGCGGGCGCGTTGCGGCGAGCGACTTCACTGCCGTTGAGGTACGCGACGAAACCCGCATCGTATCTCATGCGGAGAGTTGAAGAGTACACTTCGTGGGCATTTTCGACGTCGAAAACGGCGCGCACGTAGGCCGAAGTGTTCACGCCGAACATATCCGCCTCGATATCGGTTTGAATCAGCAGTTCATAACCCGACTGACGCTCGTACCCCACGCCGTTTGTACCGGTGGTCCACGATGTGTCGTCGAAGTCCGGAAGCGTCCAGTCCATGCCCAACGCGTCGCCACCGTTCTCAACGGTCGGAACCAGTACGGTTACCTGGCTGTCGTTCGCCACGGCTGCCGTTTCCACGACCGGCTGTGGAAGGCCAAAGGAGACGTCCGCGCGGAGCGCCGGATATGCGGGAGAAAATTCGGACGCGATCGTTGTTCCGTCGGCTTCGAACAACCCGACGTACTCGCCCGTCGAACGAAGCTTGAAGTTGGCGTGCTGCTCGTCGCTTAGCGTTCCCCGGTCCTGATGGCCCAGAACCGTGCCTTGTTGCCATCCCCATCCGGTCTCGCTGTTGTAGATATCCCCGGCAACGCGCGCGAACCCCGGTTCGACGGGCGACTGGGAGGTGCCGAAATCCAGCCGACGTACGGCTTCACCGCTCGCCGATGTGACGGTCAACGCGTTGATCACGACGCGGCCCGTCGCGCCACCCCGGTCTTCCAGACGCAATGTGAGCTGTCCAGATGTCGCCGCGCCGACCCGTGCGGCGTAGGTTGGCACGAGAAACTCGCCCGCGTCCGCCCGCAGGACATCGACGAGCTGGTCCTGGACGTAGACCGCGATTTCATCCCGCACGCGGTCGATGTCGCCGAGCGTCAGGCTGATTTCATACGGGCCGTCCTCCAGATCGATCAAAAAGGTCCCGTCGGGGGTGGAATTGAAATCTCGTTTGACAAGCGCTCTACCGGGAGCCCGGTCCTTGCCCGACGCGAACACGACCAGATACCCCCGCGGCGCAATGCGGACGCTGCCGAAGTTCCACTTTGTGGGATCCTGCGGATCGTCGGTCAAGGACCATCCGTCCAGGTCCACGACCTGGTCGCTCGCATTATGGATTTCGACCCAATCGCTTGTGTCACCGTCTTCGTCGAGCAGCGACGACTGGTTGACCGGCACGACTTCGCTAATTTGCAGACTGCTGGCCAGCAAATGGCGCATTTCCAGGGGCTCGCAGCACAACCGGCGCGGCCGGCTGCGGAAAGGCCTCGCCGGCGCGGGGCCTGATGAGGCCAAACCCGTTTTTCGTTTTTTGCACCGGCTGTCGGAATGCACCATGGCTGGCTGCTTCGTTGGTACACCGCGCCGATGGCGGCGCCGTCCCTTAACGACTTGTTCCTCGGCGATTTGCGTGGCCGACGCCACTCTCTTCACTGTCCGGCCGTGTGCGTGGTTTTCTGGCGAGATGGTGCGAAAACGTTGCACACCGGTTCGACGGATAACAGACCGACTCACGGATGGTTGCCGTGAAAAAACGAAAAATGGTCTGCCCCCCATGATATCAGATCATAAATAGGGTGACAGCAATCGCGCCAAACCATCGCGAAATTGAGTGGGTATGCTGCGGGAATGGACGTCGCGCAAAGTGATCTGCCGCGATTGTGTGATCCGTTCGTCAATTCGACGGACCAGGCAATCGCCAAGTCCTTCGTCGTAGCATTCCACATTGAACTCAAAGTTCAATCGCAGACTGCGGGGATCCCAATTCGTGGAACCAACCAGACTCCACACGCGGTCCACCACAAACAGCTTGGTGTGGTCGAAAGGATGCGGCGACAAATGGATGCGACAGCCGCGCTCCAGCAGCTGCCACCACATGGCCGTGGATGCCCACTGCACAAGCTTGATGTTGTTCATCGCCGGGAGCAGGATCTGCACGTCCACTCCTCGCATGGCGGTCACGTTCAGCGCCTGGACGATCGCCGCGTCAGGCAGGAAATAGGGCGTTACAATCTTCACCTGTTCGGTCGCGGCTGCCAAGGCGGCATGGATGGTCAGCGGCAGTGTGTCGAGGTGTTCGTCCGGTCCTCCGGAGATGCCCCGCGCCCAAACGGGACCGCAACGCGTCACTGGCGGGAACCACCGCCGGCCGGCCAAAGGCTCGCCGGTCTCGAACGCCCAGTCCGTGGCAAACGCTTGCTGGAGATGGGCCACAACAGGTCCGCGCAAGCGAAAATGGAGACACTGTACGGGGTCCTTGGGATCGTGGCACAACCAATGGCCTTCGCGAATGTTGGTTCCGCCCGTGAATCCCACTCTGCCATCGACGACGAGAATCTTGCGATGATTCCTCAGATTGGCGTACTTGAACAGGCGCGGGATCCGTGTCGGCAGGAACGCCGATGCCTTAACTCCACGCTGTTGCAGCCAGCGCACCATATTTATACGGCTGTACCTCGACCCGATGTCGTCGACCAGAACACGCACGGCCACACCTCGCCGGTGCGCCCGCAAAAGCGCCGCGGCAAAGGCTTCTCCGGCTCGATCCAGGTCAAAGATATAGGTCAGCAGGCCCACGGATTGTTCCGCACCGTCAATCGCGGACAGCATTTCCGGATAGGCCTCGTCGCCATCCTGCAGCGGCAGGACGTCGTTGCCCGGGACTGCGGCATTGCCGGTGAGTCTGCGGACCAAATGGGACAATCCCACCAGGTTGGGAAAGGCTTCGGCCAGCCGGTGACCATGATCGAAGTCTTCGTCGGCAACCTCCAGATTCTCCAGGTTGGCCAGCAGTTTGGATCGGCCCAGCGCCTGCCCCTTGCGAGCCACGCGATTGATTCCGAACACCACATACAAGAACACGCCCAGCAGCGGTACGAGCCATGCCAGCGCCACCCAGCCGATGACGGCCCGCGTGTCGCGTTTGCGCATGACTGCATGAAAGGTCACGACCAGCGCAGCCGCGACGTCGACAAGACCGATCAGTATGGGCCAGGTATCCGCGAGGAAATTCCTCATGGGCGGCGTCGGAGGGTTTTTCTGGAGCCGGTTTGACGACGGACTTCTGCTGTCAAATCCGGGGAAGTTCGTAGCCCGTGCGGTATTCGCGCCCCAGCAACTCGCTCGCCTCCTCATCGTGCGGAAAGACTTCGCGCTGGCCGTCGAATTCGAGGCGCCGTCCCGTGCGATAAGCGATGTTACCGAGGTGGCAGAGCATGGCCGAATAGTGTCCTTCTTCGATGTCCGCAATCAGATCTTCCCGGCGGCGGCTCTTGACGCAGTCGATAAAATTCTGGTAGTGCCGCCCTTCGTCCTGCCACTGTTTTTCGAATGCAGGGCCGAATTTTCCGCGCGCGTGAAACACTCGGTAACCATTGCGGTCGACCATCATATACCCTTCTTCGCCGAAGAATATATTATCATTGTCAAGACGGTGGCCGGGCAGCCGGTACGGAGTGAAGTCGCGCTGCTCGTAGACCACCAGCAAATCGTCATACTCCCACGTGACGACCATCGTGTCGGGCGTTTCCTGGGCACCGTCGCGCCAACCCAGTTTGGCGCCGCTGCACGCCACGGCGCGGGGCGCTTGCAACCCCAGGGCCCACCGCGCCAAATCGACCTGGTGAACGCCATCGTTACCGATGTCTCCCGTGCCGTAGTCCCACAGCCAATGCCATCCGTAATGAAACCGGTTGCGGTTGAAAGGACGTGCTGGAGCCGGGCCCATCCAGAGATCGTAATGCACGCCGGGGGGAATCGGTTCATCCTTGTAATGCGGCAGCGGCATGCGGAGCTGATTGTTGATCACCTTGGCCACCAACACTCTGCCGATCGCGCCGTCGCGCAGCCGCCTCCATGCCTCCTGATAGTGCGGCGCGGCGCGTAGCTGTGTTCCCACCTGCACAATGCGGTCGTGCTTTCGCGCCGCCGCGACCATCATCCGGCCTTCTTGGACATTGTGGCAACACGGCTTTTCCACATACACATCCTTACCGGCCACGCAAGCATGGATTGCCGCCGGTGCGTGCCAGTGATCGGGCGTTGCCACGACCAGCGCGTCGATGTCCGATCGATCCAGCAGCGTTCGAAAGTCGACGACCAGCTCTGGCCGGTGCGCCTGCAACTGGTCGAGGTGGTTCACAAGTGCCTGGCCGCGCGCCTCGTCCGTTTCGCAGACCGCGAGCACCCGGCTTTCCGGAAGCCGTGCGAACCATTCCGCCAGATTGCCGCCGCGGCCCGCGCCGAGCACGGCGACACCGATTGTCTCGCTGGGCGCGGCCTGGGCACGGCCCGCCAGAGCGGCCGTGGCAGCCAGCCCCGTGCAATGTTGGACGAATTCCCGGCGGCCCGATCGATACATTGCCCGTTCCCCCTCGGAAAACCATGGCTCGCGATACGCCTGCTCCATCCACGTACCTTAGAATGAATGGCCCAATAAACGCTGGCGTCGCCCATCGTTGATCGTGGATCCGCCGGCTCGCTGCCTCCCCACCCATTTCTGAAGGCGGCTTTAACACCTGAATTTGCTGCGACATTTTCCAGTCATGGACCGACTACCGGACGTTTTGAAACCGCTTTTATCAAGTCATATCACGCGGACAGTACGGTTGCCACCCGGGCTGCCATGCGGCACGTGCTTTCTGGGCCTGGCACGCGCGTGCGCGACCGCTGCGTTCGTCCTGCCACGGCGCGCGATGGTTTGTTGTCGTGTCGCCAAATCGTTATACTGGGAGGCTTGATTCATGCTTCGCCCAAAGGACACACGCTCGTCTCTGTTCAACGCCCCGCCGTCGCGCCTGGCGAACACGTGAAGAACCTTGCGTGAGAAGAAAGCCTGGAGCGCGTCCGCGGAGCACGTCGATCGCAAGCCACGCATGTTCCATGAACCGATCGGAAGCGATGGCCGATGATGCCGCTCTTTGATAGTCAGGTCGACGCGTTATATCGCCGTCGCGATTTTCTCCGGATGGGGGGCGGACTGGCTGTCTCGAGCTGGCTGCTGCCGGATCGGCGGACGGCCGGCGCGGCGTCGGAACCATCGTCATCGGTGCGCGGTTTTGGACAGGCCAGGTCGTGTATCCTGGTCTATTTGCTGGGGGGTCCGCCGCATTTGGACATGTGGGATTTAAAACCCCGCGCGCCGACCGAGATCCGGGGGCCGTTCCGGCCCATATCGACCAACGTCTCGGGGATTCACATTGGCGAGCACCTTCCGCGGCTGGCCGGCATCGCCGACAAGTACGCGATCGCCCGCGCGGTGAGTCACCCGAACAATAATCACACGCCGATGATCTATTACACACTCACCGGCTTCCCCACCCGGCAACCCGACCGAGACAACGACGTCCGGCCACCGCAACGATCCGATTTTCCGCATCTCGGCGCAGTCGTATCGCATTTCAAACCGGCGCGGGCATCGCTGCCGGGATACGTTGCCGTGCCCGAATTGGCGATCCGCAGCAGCACGCAAGGGGAATATAAACGCGCACGCCTTCCGCTGCGTGGAGGTCGAGCGGGGTTTTTGGGGGCCCGCTACGATCCGTTGGTGGTCAATGGCCCGCCCGGCACACCCGAAGCCGCCCCTGCCCTGTCTCTTCCGCAAGGTGTGTCGGCCGAACGTTTCGAGCAGCGCAAGGCGCTGCTGTCGTTGCTCGACCGCGGTCTTCCGACCGGCGACAGCGCTCGCGTCTTTCGCGACGTGCGGCAGCGGGCCATCTCGCTGACCGGTGCCGTGCATCGAGGCGATGCGCCCGCGTTTTCCCTCGACAGCGAACCGCCTCGACTGCGCCAACGATACGGAACACACCGCTTCGGAAGAACCATGTTGCTCGCACGGCGACTTGCCGAAGCCGGGGTTGCCGTGACCGCCATCCACTTCAACGCCATGACCGTTTGCGACGGCTGGGATCTGCACAGCAAATGCTTCGAAGGGCTGCGGACGGAACTGTTGCCCATGTTGGACCAGAGCCTCTCGGCTCTGATCGAAGACCTCCAGGAGCGCGGCTTATTGTCACAAACGCTCGTCGTCTGCATGGGAGAATTCGGACGGACTCCAAAAATCAACAAGAACGCGGGACGCGACCACTGGGGTGAATGTTCGTCCGTCGTGTTGGCGGGAGGTGGCATTCGCGGCGGGCAGGTCCATGGGTCGTCCGACCGAACCGGCGCCTTCCCGGCCAGCGATCCGGTTGATCCGGTAGATATCCAGGCTACCATCTACCATGCTCTGGGACTGTCGCCACGCCAGCGCATGGTCGACTTGGCGGGCCGCCAATGGCCGCTGACGACTGGCAAGGTCATCCGGCAGTTCTTATAGTGCGCACTTTGTAGCGTCAAACGAAACATCAGGCATGCATAACGCGAGTTTGCGGACGAACCGGCGGTTTTGTGAGAGGCTCTCATTCAGGACCGTATTGAAAGAGGCGATGAGACACCCGGTCGGATCCGGTATGCACCGGCTCCCGCTGGTCGCCTCACGCCGATGAGAGTGCAGAGCTCAGCAGAAGGAGAAAATGTGGAAACGTTCGACAACGACAGGATAACGGCTCGATGTGCATTTCTCCTCGTGCATCTGGCAGGGCCCGCGGTGGTTGTTGCCGCCGCGGCAACCGCCAAGGCGGCGGCCGACGGAACCTTCGCCCACTACGAACTCCGTTTCGAGGCCACGTGGAGCGAGGCCACGCATCCGACGGACTTTCCGTCAAACCCTCATTTTTCGGGGTTGATCGGCGGGACGCACAACAGCCAAGTCGCTTTCTGGCAGCCTGGCGGCCTGGCGAGCACCGGCATCGAAAACATGGCGGAACGCGGACGCAAGACAGAACTCATGGTGGAAGTCGAAGACGCCATCATGCTGGGGACGGCGTGGTCGGTAGTATCGGATCGCGGAATTTCTCCATCGCCCGGAGTTCGAACGATCACGTTTGACGTCAGCTCCACGCATCCGCACGCCACGATTGTGTCCATGCTGGCTCCCAGCCCCGACTGGTTTGTCGGCACCACTTCGCAAATTCTTCGTGACGACAGCGGCTGGGAAGACGAGGTGGCGTTGGACCTGTATGTCTACGACGCCGGTACCGACAGTGGAACTACATTTACCTCTGCGAACGCGAACACCAATCCCCAGGAACCGATCGCGCAGCTCGACGGTTTTCCCTTCCTGAACACGCCGCCCGTGGGGTCGTACACCTTCACGCTGCTGTCCGTCGATCCTGCCACGGCCGGTGACATGGACGGCGATCAAATCGTTGACTTCGACGATATCTCCGGTTTCGTGCTGGGGCTCGCCGACGCCGGGGAGTACGCCGCGTATTATGGATTGCCGGCAGCCATCCGGGGCGACGTCGATTCGGACGGCGACATGGACTTTGATGATATCGACGGGTTCCGCGATCTGCTGTTGACGGCGGCACGAGATGGACAGACACGCCAGACTCCGGAACCGGCAACGATCGGGCTGGCTCTGGTCGGAACGATAGGGCTATTGCTGTTCGACCTTGCGCAACGACGTGACCGGCCGTGAACCAGCGTCCACGATGATTGGCGGCGCGCGCGGATAATGAACCGCACAGCGCGCGGGCAACTGTCCGTTCGCCGGGATTCCGTGGGTGGCCTTGGGTTCTCTTCGCAGCGCCGTCTGGAATGAGTCGACAAATAAGAGCCTATCCATTTACCCGCGGAGATGGCACTGATATGCGAGCGCTAGCATCGTTCATGGGGTACTTGGATAGGCTCTAAAAGGAATCTGGCCATGACTCTGCAGCCGACACGACGACGATTTCTGCATCAGGCCACCCGCACAGCAGCCGTGTCGACGGCCGTCGCGCAATGGGGAGGCGTTCACGTCTTCGGAGCGGATGCGCCCGACACGCTCAGGCTGGGCATTGTCGGCTGTGGGGGCATCATGAATCATCACGTCCAGGGTTTCGCGCGCCGCGGCGACCGCGTATCCATTGCCTGGCTATGCGATGTCGATCCGCGGCAGATCGACAATATATCGAAGCGCGTCGATGGTCTCCAGACGTCTCCCGCCCGACGGACGCCGCGCTACGAGGACGTTTTGGCGGACCCCGATGTTCACGCAGTGATCATTGCCACGCCCCATCATTGGCATGCGCCCATCTGCCTGGCGGCCCTCCGGGCAGGCAAGGATGTCTACCTAGAAAAGCCGATTTCCCACGTTTACGACGAAGGGAACTGGATCATTCAAGCGGCCGGGAAACATGGACGCATCGTGCAGCAAGGCACCCAGATGAGGAGCAGTCCGGTCACTGAGAAAGCCGGGCGGCTCCTGGCGGAGGGAATCATCGGGCAGGTCAAGGTGGCCCGGGCATGGACCGCTGAACTGCGGCGGACGGTCGCTCCCGTTGCCGATAGTTCCCCGCCTGACGGCGTGGACTACGACCGATGGCTGGGCCCCGCACCCGCCAGACCGTTCAACAAGCACCGGTTCCATACGACGTGGCGCATGTTTCGTGACTACGGGAACGGCGAGATCGGCGACGACGGCATCCATGACCTGGACATGGCGGCCTGGGGGCTGGGCGTAACGACTCTACCCAAGGAAGTGACGGCACGGGGCAGCCGGATGAACCCTGGTCCCCATGCCGGCGAATATCCGGACAACCTGCACGTGATCTACGAGTACGCCGACGGCCGGTTGCTGGTCTACGAAAACTACCCGTTCACTCGCTATGGGCTTCACGGCTTTGATAACGGAAATGTCTTCTACGGCACGGAAGGGTACATGGTTTTCTCGCGCCGAGGGGCTTTCAGCGTGTACCTGGGCGCCAAAGGGGAGCCCGGACCTACCGAAGGAGCGGCGTTGCGTGGGCAGCGCGGCTACGACGAGCATATGCGGAACTTTCTGCAGGCTGTTCGCACTCGCGAGCCGGTAACTCGGGCGCCGCCAGACGTGGCGCACCGCAGTTGTGCGTTGGTGCACCTGGGTGAGATTGCGTTGCAGACCCGAGGCCGCCTGCAATTCGATCCGCACACCGAAGATTTCATCGGATGCGACGAAGCCAGCGCGATGCTCAAGAAAAGCTATCGACCGCCCTACGGACTGCCGACCAGCGTCTGATCGCATTCAACGGGTTTCCGGGGAGGCCAGCGCGCAGAACGCGTGCCACTTGTCCTGCCACGCGCTGCGCAGCGCCGCCACCTTTTCCGGGTGGCGGTCCGCGAGATTGGTCGTCTCCGTCCGGTCCTCGCACAGGTTGTACAATTCCCACGCATCACTGCCCGCATCCGCCACAAGCTTCCAATCTCCGATCCGAATGGCGCGATTGTCTTCGTGGCACCACCACAGATATTCCGGTTGGCTGGCCCGGTCTTCGGCAAAGTCCGGCACCAGGCTGCGTCCTGGCGGCCGGACGGGGGCATCGTCGGCTTCCGGTTGGTCCGCGCCGACGACGTCCAATATCGTGGGCACCACGTCTACCACGTGCCCGGGGCTATTTCGCAATTCGCCGCGCGCGTCGATGCCGGCCGGCCAGTGGACGACAAGCGGTGTGGCGATCCCGCCTTCGTGAACCCAGGTCTTGTGCCGACGGAACGGCGTGTTGCACGTCGTGGACCATCCCGGGCCGAGGCAAAGGTAGCTCGCCGCCGAACCCGGCGTGGCGTGTGGATCATGCCCGTCGTCGCGGACCATGATCTCGGCACTCGCACCGTTGTCGGAAAGGAAAAAAATCAGAGTGTTTTCCCAGGCATTCATCCTGCACAGCTGTTCGAGGACGCGGCCGGTTTCCTGGTCCAGCCGGTCGATCATGGCGGCGTGCACCGCCATCTTGGCGGACTGAAAATCCTGTTGCTCACGAGTCAGTTCGTTCCAGGGCCGCGGCCGATTCACTTCCCCGGGACCCAGGGTCTGCAGAGCGCCCGGAAAATGATAGGGCGGGCCGATGTCCTGTTCCACCTCCGACAGGCGACCCGTGACGATTTCCAGCTCCAACAGCCGGCGCCACCGACTCTGCCGGACGCGGTCCCATCCCTGCCGATAGTGATCGCGATAACGGGCAATGTCCTCGGGCAAGGCGTGCAACGGAAAATGCGGCGCGGTAAATGCCAGGTACAGGCAGAACGGCTGGTCTGCGTGGTCCTCGGCATGCTGCCGCAGATACCGCACGGCATGGTCGGCAATGGCCGTCGTGCCGTAATAGCCCGTTCCGCGCTCGACGGCGGGAAGCTTCTGGTCGTCTTCGAAATGAACCCGCGGTGAAAAGTAGCGTCCCTGGTCCTTCAGATAATAGGACCGATCGAATCCGTTTTCGAGCGGCATGCCGTCGATGTGCCATTTGCCGGAATGATAGGTCCGGTAACCCAACGGTCGAAGCATCTCCGCGAGCAGGGGCGCCCAATCCGGGCGGATGCCACGGATCGCCCGTGAGAGACCGGGCACGGTGTCGCGGCGCACCTGCTGGGCGTAATATCCGGTCAGCAACGCCGCGCGCGTCGGCCAGCAGCGGGCTGTATTGTAGAATTGCGTGAAACGGAGCCCGTTGTGGGCGAGATGATCGAGATGAGGCGTGCGGATCTCACCGCCGTAACAGCCCAAATCGGAAAAGCCCAGATCGTCCGCCAGAATGATCAACACATTGGGACGTTGCGACGCGAACCCCAGGGAACCTGACAAGGCGAGGCTCGCTGCGCACAACAGCGCCGCAACTCGCAACCACCGCCACGCATGCGGCATCGAGATACTCCGAAGCACTGGCCCCTATCGTCCCAGGCGCGTTACTCGCCACGGCTGCATTGTAGCACATTTTTAAGGCGAGCTTACGACGCGCCCCCGATCAAAAGCGGTAATCGAGACCGAAGTTCAGACCCTGCGCCCAGAAATCCGTAGTGATAAACTGAAATTCGGGCTGCGGCGCGCCGGCGGGAGGACCGTTGTCCGGGATGAATGTCGGATTCACATTTCGATCGATCAGTTCTGCGGGCCGTGCAACCTGGCTCCAATAGAGAAAGGTGTAACCGAACGTGGCCCGCAACCCGGAACAGATATCGTAGCCCAGCGTGATACCCAGCTCGGGAATGATCGCGAGATCATCGCGTGTACTGCTGCCGGCATTGGTCGTCAAAACCAGCAATCCGCCGGGATCGGTCGGAGTTGCGCCTCCCGGCGTCGTCATCGTTTGGCCCTCAAGCGTGGCCTGGGAGCGCGTATTGCCGATGGCCAGTTTCAACAGCACTTCCAGCGTCAGCCGGTTGCGCCGCGAAGCACCGATGACTCCGACTTCGCCGCCGTGGAACGTGCTCTGAGTATCAAACAGGTCGAACGACTCGATCATTGTGGGACCGGCGACTTCGAAGGAATCAGCGATGCGCAGATCCTCGTCCAGCCGCGCAAATCGATACCCTCCGACAACATCCACCTGAAACGTGCGCGGCACGCTGCCCGGTACGACCGCATCGCGCCGTTCGAAGACGACGCGGCGAATGAGCCCTTCGGCGGACTGGAGATGGGACGTCGCACTGGCGGTGATGCCACCTTGGGCGACGCCGCTCAGCGCGATCGTTCGCGCGTCTTCTGCCCCGGTCATGATGTTGAAGTACGGGCGAGCCAGTATCGGATCGCCCGTGCTCGATTCCGCAAAACGATCCACCTGCTTTTCCAACACGAGATAGCTGCCCTCGACGCCCCAGTTCGGCGTTCGGGGCAACCAGAAACCTCCCGAAAACCGTCCTCCGGAACGCACGTCCGTAAACAGCTTGCTGTCGCCGAACAGCACACTTGTCGTGTCCTCCCCCAGGACACCGGCGTCAGCCGGGTCCGTACTGGTGGTGACCAGAGCGGGAACACGATTGCCGTCCGTCCACCACAACAGATATTCCCCACGCAGCCATGCGCGGTTTTGATCGAGGGTTCCGGCCGGGGCATACGGAGGCAAACCGCCAAGATTGAGCCACGGATGGTTGCCAAGCCAACCGCACAGGCCCAGACCCAGCCCCCCACTCGGTAATGTGGTGGCTGGCTGGGGCGGAGGAAGATTGGGCGGCGGCGCCGTGAGATAGTTCGTGGGTGGTGCCGTTACCATGGGGCGCGCCGGCAGAGGAGCGACAGGAGTTGCCGGGGCGGCATACGCCGGTGGGGCCATGACAGGTGCCGCCGGCGCGGAGGGATAGACGGGAACCGTCGACGGCGCGACAACCGATGGTGAATAGATCACCGACGGAGGTGGACAAACCAAATCGGGCGGACAGACCATATCGGGCGGACAGACCATATCGGGCGGACAGACGATATCGGGCGGACAGACCATCGAATCCGGACACGGTGGCAGATCGTCGGGACAACACTCCGGGAGTGCGGATCCATTCAACGTGTCCCGTGGTATCGGCACCATGCGCCCGTCCTGGTCAGGCTCCGGCTCCGGTCTTAAATCGCCCGTATTCCGGGGAGGGACGCCCGGGTCGCTTCGGTCAGCGGCCTCGGAGCTTTGGCCCACAGGCCGCCAGGGCGTCTTTTGAGCTGTCCGCGGCGCACGGCGGGCGGTCGGACCGACCCGGTGAGGACTCCACTCGGGCACCGGCGGCGAGGCAGTCTGGCCTTGCTTCTGATCGACATCCTCTGGCGACGCGCCGTGCGCGCAACGCGCGCGGCAAGTCCAAGCGCACGCCAGCAATAGCCCGGACACGATGCGGCCTGCGACCAACGCACGGCGCATTTTGCGGTTCGGCCGCCGCACGGGGCCTATTTTGCTGGCGTGCATGGCAGCATGTTCAAACATGGCTTGTGAATCTGCTCTGCAGCGCGCCCACGTCGGTAACCCGTGGCCACGTGCCAGGAAATTGCCGCACGCGACATGAGACGTCCGGCCTGTCCGTCGCGGCCCATGACGAGCCGGTGAAATTGGAAAAGGATACGAGATTCAGAGGAGTATTGGTGTCGGGGATCCGCCGATCACGTTGCACGCGGGGCCCCGCCCGCTGACGCGACGGAGTCAAGTAGCGCCGGTTTCAAAACCTGAATTTGCTGTGGCATTTCCCGGTCATGGAACGATTCCAGGGCGTTTTGAGACCGCTTCTAGCGGATTTGACTGGCCGGAGCAATCTCAGTTCGCTGCACCCCCAGCCGGCGCTCCACCATCGTGCCGGTTCCCCGGGTCCCCGATCGCCGCCGATCCTCGGGGGAATCGTGATTCGCGGTGAGTGCTGTCGTGGCCGCGCAACGGTTTCGTGGCACCCGAAACGCACCACGCGGACGGAATCCGATGGATCCCGTCCGCGCGTTCGACGTGTCGTCAAGGTGCGTCTGGTTATTTGGACTGCAGCGGCGGATGCCGTCGCGTGAAGTCCTCGATCAAAGACTTCGCCGCGTCTCGTCCGCCAATGCCGAAAGCAATGGCTGCCGCCACGGCCACGGCACCCAGTGTCAGCCCAAACGCAATGTTCACGATCTCCTGCGCGAGTCCCATTTGCTGTAGCCCCATGGCGCCTGCCAGGATGAGGATGGCCACCCGCGCGAGTGTCGCCAACAGGTTGGCATTGGCAATGCCCGTGTCGCGAACGATGTCGGCAACGAGCCTGGCAAAGTACAGGCCGAAGCCGAAGATCACCAGACCCACGAGAACCTGGCCGGCAAATTCAAGGAATTGGGCCATCATCTCAGCAAGCAGGTCGAATCCCAGCATGGGCAAGGCCTGCATTGCGGCGAATAAGACGATCGCCACCATAATGATGATCCCGGCGATTTCCGAGGGACTGCGACGGCCCTCGGCCGGCGGCGTGGCCAGTCCGAGTCGAGCCGGAAGCGAATCAAATCCGATGCCCTCCAGCAAGCTGGCCGCCAGCCCCGACACGACCCGCGCCACGACGTATGCCACGCTCACGACCAGTACCGCGGCGAAGATGCCGGGCAGCACGCCCAATATCGTATTGAGCATATCGCTGGCCGGTCGTGTCACCGATTCGATCTGCAGGGCGTTGAGCGAGCCGACAATTACCGGCACCAGGATCAGAATGTAAGTGGCCAGTCCGATCACATCCGAAAGGCGGTTGTTGCCCATGATCCGGGAAATTCCCAAATTCTCGCTAAACTGGTCCGTCCCCACGGCACGCAGCAGGTTGGTGGTGACCCGCTGTACGATGCGGGCCACAAACCACCCGATACCGAAGATCACGGCCGCGCCGAACAGGTTGGGCACGAAACCGAGGATACGCGTTACCATGTTTTGCACCGGCGCCAGCAGGCCGGGGACCGCCAAGGCATCCAGCAACGCGGGCAGAAACAGCAAGTAGACAAGCCAATACGAGGCTTCGGACAGCGTCTTGGTCAGCGGCAGGCTGTCCTCCGCCTCGACGCCCGCCTCGCGAGTCAACCGCTGATCGATGTTCGACGCCGCCAGCACGTTGTGGACCACGAATTTGACGACCCTGGCGACAATCCAGGCCACAAACAGCAGCACGCCAGCCGCAATCAGCCGCGGCGCGTATTCAAAGATCTGGTTAAGAAACGCCGTCAGTGGCTGTGTCGCCAGCGTTAACCCCAGGGTTTGCAGAAAAGCGACGACCACGAACAGCATCAACAAGTAGAACGTAGCTTTGCCCACACGCCGGCTGAGTTCAATGGGTTCCCCGGAGAAATCCGAGGACAGCCATCCCGCCAGTTTCTTGTCCAGTGAAAGCCTGTGCATGCTGGTCCGCACCAGGGCAGCCACCACGAGTGCCAGGATCCAACCCAGGATCAGCACCACCAGCGCCGCCGCGATACTCGGCAGATAGTTTGCCACCAATTCGGTGGTCTGGGTGCTCACCCGTTCCCATGTCGCCTGTCCGGAGCCGACGACCTTGCCCGAAAGGTCACGCACGACCTCCGATACGTTTTCCGAAGGCTGCGTTTGCGCCCATACTGTGTTCATGTTTCAGGTCTCCCATTACGTGAAAAGTGGTTCCGCCGGCGATAATTTAGATGCCGCATCCGGGTCCCGGGGTCACATCGAATCCCGATAGGTTTGACCGCACCGTTGCCCCGCAAGCGTTCCGTCGCATGATAACCATGGTGCGGAAAACCTACGATCCAGCCAGATCGCGGCGCTGGGTCACGCCGCGCCATTGCCATTTTTAAAAACGCCTTCCGATAATTCTCTTGATAAGGCGCTCCGCGATGCGCAGCGCACCCGGGCGAGGTTGCCCGGCATGGGCGCTTGCCATAGCATCTAATCCGTTGGAATTGCCGGGTTCGCCCATGCCGCACGCGCACGCTGCGGCGACGCTGCCCGCCACCATCGGCGCGGCCTGTTTCAAGCGGAATACAAATCAAAGGACTGGTGACTCATGGGCCAATCGCTTGCGCGACATCCACTCGGGGGCCTGGCCCTGTGCCTGGCCACGGTCTTCGCGTCGGTCGCCCGCGCACAGCTACTGGCGGCCGAACCGCCCCTGAACACGGAAACCGTCACGCCACCGCCGTCTGCGTCGGAGATCGAGGCGGCATTGAAGAAGGCGGAACAAAGCACGGAACTCGACGATGAAAACAAAGAGAGAATCGTCAAGACCTACAAACAGACGCTGGCCGCGCTGCAGAATGCCGACAAGTATCGGGCCCAGGCGCGGGAATTCGACCAGCTTCGCGTCTCGGCGCCGCAGCGCGCTCAAGAACTGAAGGACCAACTCTCCAAACCGCCGCCGGAATACACGGTCGAAAAATGGCAGAAATTGAGTCGGCTCGAACAAGAACTGGCCGACGCGCAGGCTCAATTGGACGCGGCCGTTCAGGCACTGTCCGAAGCCAAGGCCGAGGCGGATCGGAGGACTCAGCGGCGGGCGGCACTGCCTAAGTTGATCGAAGAGCGGACGCGGGATCTCGCGGAATTGAACAAACAGCTGGCGGCATCAGCCGCGGCGACGGAACCGGATGGCCGTTCGACCGCGGCGCGGTCTTTGCTGCAGGCTCAACGGCTGGCCACGGAAGAAGAAATCAAGGCCGCGCGGCAAGAACAGCAGGCCTACGACGCTGTTCGCGATCTGTTGCCGCTGCAGCGCGACAAAGCGGCCGTCGATGCGAAACAGCTGGAGAAAAAGGTCCACTTGCTGACCGAAGAAGTCAACCGGCGGAAACGCGACGAAGCCGCGCGGCAGGCGCGGCTGGCTCGCAGCGCGGCTGCCCAGCAATCCTATCCCGCTCTCAAGGAGATCGCCGAAAAGAATCGGCAGCTCGCCGAGGAGCGCGCCGGCCCCGACGGCATTGTGGCTCGCATTGAAGCCGTCGCCCAGCAAACCGAATCGGTCCGAAAACGATTGGAGCGAATCCGACGTCAGTCCCAATCGGTCCAGGAGAAAATCAAAAAAGTTGGGCTGATCAACGCCGTCGCGGAACTGCTGAGGCGCGACCAGGCGGCATTGCCCGACACTGGCGAATTGCGACGCTCCATCCGCCAGCGCGAGGCCGAGATTTCCGCCGTCCGTTTTCGGCAGCTCAGCGTGGACGATATGCGAGCGGAGCTGGCGGATATCAATTCGCAACTGGAAATGCGGATGACCGAACTGACATCCGAGGGACCCGCTCCGCCGGACGTCAACGTGGAAGCGGAAGTCCGCGAACTCCTGGAAACGCAACGCAAATACGTGGACGATCTGAATGCCGACTACGACACGTTGTTTGTCAAACTAAGTGACTTGTCCATCGCCGAGCAGGAGTTGATCGACAAGACGGTCGAATTCGCTACGTACATTGACGAGAATATTTTGTGGGCGGCCAGCGCTCGCCGGCTGGGACTTTCCAGCTGGAGCGACCTGCAGCAGGCCGCGACCTGGCTGTTTCATTCCGGTACCTGGCGCCGCGGCCTGAACGAATTGTTGCTTCGCAAGCCGGTCGACGGCGCCATCATCGTCGCCCTGCTGGTGGCAGCCGTACCTCTGGCCTGGTTGCGTCGCCGCCTTTCCGCGCGGATCGCGGCCTGTGGCAACCTAGCCTCGAAAAAGATCATGGATCGGTTTGAGCCCACGGTCGAGGCGTTCGGACTGACGCTGATTTTGTCCCTGACCTGGCCGGCGGTGATGTGGCTCGTGGGCAGGAATTTGACCGCGGCTTTGGGCAGCGACGGCGCTCCCGCGGCATTCGGAGCAGGACTGCAACTGGCCGCGATCGTCTATGTCCCGCTGGAACTGATGCGGCAGATTTGTCGACCCAGCGGTCTGGCACAATGCCACTTCGAATGGCCCGAACTGGTGCGCGGGCGGCTTCGCCGACGGCTGGGCACCGCCACGCTCATTCTCATACCAATGGTCGCCGTGGCCGGGATATTCGCCTACCGAGATGTGCAAGCCTGGACCGATTCGCTCGGAAGATGCGCCTTTCTGATCGCCATGATCACGCTCGCCGCGTTTCTCGAGTCGGTGCTGCGGCCTTTTGGACGCGGATTGCAGTGGCACCTGGCGGTGCAGAGCAACACCGCCTCGACACGACTCGGTTATGTGTGGTATCCCGCCGTTCCCCTGATTCCCCTCGCGTTGGCCGCCATGGCCTTCATGGGCTACTACTACACGGCGGTCCATCTGGCATGGAATCTGATGGCCACACTAAGTTTGCTGCTGACGCTGCTGTTGGCCTACGCCATGGTCCGCCGGTGGTTGCTCATGACCCGTCGCCACATCGCTATCCGGCAGGCGCGCGAACGCAGAGCACAGGCCGAGAGTGCCATTGATGATCCATCGACGCACGCCGGCGAAAATGTCCCGGGCGGCGGACAGGATGCCGAAGTCGATTTGTCCACGATCAATGTCCAGATGAGCCGATTGGCTCGAGGCATCATTGTGGCGTGCGGTATCGTGGGACTTTGGCTCATCTGGGTCGACGTTCTGCCCGCTTTGGGCGTGCTGCGCAAGGTCACCCTGTGGCAAACGTCGGTTGACATCGTTCGCGAAAGCCCCTTGGAAGATGGAAGCGAAGCGCTGCGCAACATCACCACGCAGGTGGATATCACGCTCGCCGATCTGGGACTCGCCATCCTGGTCGCCGTGGTGGCCTTGATCGGCAGCCGCAATGTTCCGGGCATGATCGAAATCTTCGCACTGCAAAAACTGCCCATGGACCAGGGGACGCGCTACGCCATTTCCACACTATCCAGTTACTTGATCAGCGTCGTGGGGATCGTCGTGGCGTGCAACATCATGGGCATCGGGTGGTCTCAGGTGCAATGGTTGATTGCCGCGGCAGCCGTCGGACTGGGCTTCGGCCTGCAGGAGATCTTCGCGAACCTGGTATCCGGACTGATGATTTTCTTCGAACGCCCCATCCGCGTGGGCGACGTCGTCACGGTAGGAGATACCACCGGGGTGGTCAGTCGCGTGCGCATTCGAGCGACCACAATCACCAATTGGGACCGCAAGGAATTCATTATTCCCAATAAGGAATTCATCACTGGTCGCGTCATGAACTGGACCTTGTCCGACCAGGTGAACCGAGTGGTGATAACCGTTGGCATCGCTTACGGATCGGATACGCAACGTGCGCGCGATGCCATATTGAAAATTGCCCAGGAACATCCCCTGGTGCTCGGCGAACCGGCTCCCACCGTGTTCTTTGAAGCGTTCGGTGACAGTTCGCTGACCTTCACGCTGCGGGCTTATCTGCCCGACTTGAGCAACCGGCTGCCGATCATCCATGAGTTGCACATGGCCATCGACGCAGCGCTTCGAGAAGCGAAGATCGAAATTGCCTTTCCGCAACGCGATGTCCATGTGCGGTTCCAGGATCGACTGGCCATTGTCGATTCGTCCAACGGCGCGCCGGCCGTGCGCGCCGAAGAAGTGGTCCGGCCGTCGGCCACCTGAGTTCGCCCGATCGGCCGCCGACACACCGTTCCGGTTGTAGCAGTCGTGCCGAACGCCGCGTGGGCGGCGATTGCGCGCGCCTTGCCGCAACGCGGTGGGCCGGCCCACCCGGCGCTGCAAGTCCATGCCCGTGTTATGGTTCCGCTGCGGCCGCCGCCGGAGCACCTTGCCTCGCAACTGGCTCCGAGATATGCTCTTAATGCGATAAAATTGGGGGCCGAACGGGTCGGCACGACTTCCCAGGACGCAGGGGTACCGCCATGCAACCATTCACGCTCGCTCGCAGCGGTCTCCAGGATCTCGAGTTCTCGGGGGAACCGGTCGCGGACGCCAGCGGCCAGCTTCGAGACGGCCAGCCGCGGGAGCGCTGGCACGAATTGTCCGTGTATCGCCGGGACGACGGCTATTGGGTCGTGCGCATTGCCTACCGCACGTCGGTCCACGGTGAAACAGGCAACGACTATGTCGAAGTCATCAACGATGCCGGCGAAGTTGAGCCTCTGTTGAGCTTGTACAATCCTGCCGAACATGTGGCGATCAACGCGGATGCTCTCCCACCACGGGTGCGGGCTCCGGAGGTCGTACGCGACATCGTCAAACAGTACGACTTGCTCGTGTGCGGCGTGTTGAAAGCGCTGCCCGCCCGGGTCGAGTCCGCGTCCTGACCTCACCGTTCTCCCGGAATCCGCCCCATTCTACGTGCTGAGCGCGTCACGGATTCTTTCCACCAGCCCGTTATCCGATTCCTGAGACCCGCGCAGATTGTATACACTCGCCGCCAAAAACCGATCCCGCCACGCCGGCGATATGTGATAATAATCTTCCAGCACGGCGGAGCTGAACTTGTAATCGTGGGCGTTCGTGCCCTTCAGAAAAATGAGGCGGCGCGCGGCATCCATGAGTGCCTCTGGATCTTGATGCTGTTGCAGATAGGCGAAAACAGCACGTGCTGCCTGGCCGCGGTCATGGCTGACGTCGTGAAAAATCTGCTCGACGTCCAGCCCGGCAGCGCCTCCTTCGGGAACAGACATTTCGTCGATCCGAGCCGAGGCGACGTCTCCCCGCTGGCCCATGGCCTCGCGGAACATGGGCAAGAATGCCGCATTCTGGAGCAGCAATCGCCGGCGTGTCTGGTCTCCGCTCGCCGTCTGGAAAGCATAATGCAGGGCGTTGGTGGTTGTGACTGAGTGCAGCGCCACAATCCCCGGTTGCCGCATCAGCAATTCTCCCGCTCCGGCGAACAGGGCGTCGTAAATCGAAGAGGGATCCGTTTTTCGGTTTAGCAGCTCGACCACTTGATCGCAGGCCTCATCGGAAGAACCATCACGCAGCGTCTGAAGCAGGTCGTCAGCAGCTTGCGGGCTGGGCGCTCCTGCCTGCCACGCCGGGCGGATCCGTTCCGCCAGTTCCTGGTTGCGGCGCCAGGGCCGGTCGGGCGGCAAATCCGAATCCACCGGGTTCGGCTCGCCGTGATGGTTCAGCATGGCGTATGCCAGCGACCGCAGCACGGGCTCGGCGTGATTCCATCCGATCATCTGCAGCGTGCGCCAACTGTTGGACAAGAAGATGACTTTGTGGCCGATGCTGCGGAAATCGCGCGCGGCGAACTGGGCGAACAGGTCAAAGACGTCGTGGGCGCCGCGGGTGCGGACAAGGCCTGCGACGGCGGTGTCCGCCTGGTCCTCGTCCCACTGCTGCATGGCGCTGGCGAACGCGCCGGGCGCCTCGTCGGCGGACGGCACTCCCGCTTCGCGGACCGGCCCCATCGTCCAGTTGCCTTGCTCTACGTCGCGGGCCTGGGCCGATTTGAAATAATCGAGCGCCCAGAAGATGGGCAGCCACCGATCGTGGTCCTGCGAAGACCTACTTGCCACGTGGGCGGAGTTGACGACGAGCACCGCGTGAAACTTGAACCCCACGGACGGTCGCGGTTCCACATTTCGGATCCCCGCCAGCAACAGAGCTGCTACGATCTCGCGATAGCTGGTTCCGCCGCGAATCCGCACGGCGACTTCCTCCAGCAGGCGCTCGCGCGGTGTTTCTTCAATGAGCCGTACAAGAGCTTCGATGCCGCTGTCGAATTGCACGACCCCATTCGACAAGGACGTCTCGGCCGCTCCTACCGGTCTCAGTCGAGACAGAAACGACCAATCGCTCCAGCCGACGCACGCCCCCGCGGCCGTCGATCGCAAAAAACTTCGCCTGCCGTCAAGACCCGACATGACAGATCCTCCGGTTGAGACAATGGCCTCGCCAAAAACCATACTTCGCAACGACCCGTTGTCAGAGGCCGCTGAGCGGGAGGCCGCTGAGCAGTTTGTTCCACCGCGCCCAGGCGGCCGCGCGTGCCTTCCGATTGGCCGGTGCGGCGTCGGCCACTTCGCCCGTTCGCATGAAACCGTGACCGGCGCCCTCGTAGGTCACGGGCTCGAACTTCTTTCCCAGCGCCTTCATGCGATCTAGCACCGCCGGCACCTGCCCGGTAATACGGAAGTCGTTCCCGCCGTAGAAACCGTAGACAGGCGCACGGATATTCCGCAAAACGCTTTCCTTCTCGGGGGCTCGGCCATAAAAGACGAACGCGGCAACGATGTCGCCGTTGTGGCCCGCCATCTGAAATGCCTGACCGCCTCCCCAGCAAAACCCCGCCACAGAGACGTTGCCGTTGCTCGCGGGCATGCGACGCGCACGCGCCACCACGGCGTCCAGATCTCCAAGCACCTGGGACTGCGCAAGTTTGTAAATCGCCGTCCGCGCGTCGTCACTGGAGGCAAATGCTTCCGTGCCGCCGCCGGGCCCCGCGCCGCTCAACAGGTCCGGGGCGACTGCCAGGAAACCGGCCTCCGCGACTTGATCGGCCAGACTGCGAGCCCAGTCGTTCAATCCGCGATTTTCATGGATCAACACGACGGCCGGCGTGGGCCGGTCGTTCTCAGGATAAACGATCCAGCACCGTATCGTTCGATCCGGCCCGGAGCTCACGTCGATCCACTCATGGTGGCGTGGGGAGTCGGCCAGGCGTTCGGCGACGGGATCCGCAGCCAGGCCGAGTGACACGGCTCCCGTGACAACCGTTATACCGGCGCACACACGCGGCATCAGGCATGGCATCATGAGAATGTCCCCCATGGATTCTTTTCATCCGCGCGCTCATTGTCGGCCACCCCGCGGCACCTCGCAAGTGCGTGCAGCCGCTGGCCGTCGGGGACTGCTGCAGCGGCCCGAACCGGTTTCAAAACCTGACTTTGCTGTGACATTTCCCAGTCATGGAGCGATTACAGCGCATTTTGACACCGCTTCTAGGCAACAACGCCACGCGTGCCGTATGATACGACCCGATCCGGTTTACGGACAAAAGGGGCCGAAATGTTACGCGTCGGAAAAGACCCTTTGGCGTACGAATTCAGTCGTCATACGGCACCACGCGCGCGAATTTCGCCGGGCGACACGGTCATCGTCGAAACGGAAGACGCGCTGTCCGGTCAGATTCGCAAGGCCGGGGATCGACGCGACAAGACGACGATGCCGTTCAGCAACCCGCTCACAGGCCCCTTGTTTGTCGACGGCGCGGAGCATGGGCACACGTTGGCGGTCACGATCCATTCGATAACGCCCACCATCGGGCAATGTGCCACGTACACGGCCCGGCCGGGCCCGCTTGCCGAATGGCTCGGCAGCGATTGTCCGCATGGCGCTCATGTTTGTCCCATCCGTGATGGCCAGATTTTCTGGAGCGATGACCTGACGATTCCCTTCGCGCCCATGCTCGGATGTATCGGTACGACACCTGCATGGGGAAGTCCGACGACCGTTCCCGCGGGCCCATATGGTGGAAACCTGGATCTGGTGGAAGTTTGCCCCGGCAACACGGTGTGCCTGCCGGTCTACGTGGCCGGGGCTCTTTTGTATGTGGGGGACGCCCATGCGGCCATGGGGCACGGTGAACTGTCCGCCACCGGGCTGGAGATGCCCGCGGAAACGCGGCTCACGGTGGACCTGATCAAAAACAAACCGCTCGCCGGACCGCGCATCGACGCCCCTGACGAAATCATGACCGTTGCCACGGGCCGGCCAACCGAACGGGCGCTCGCGGAAGCGTACGCGCGATTGATCCTGTGGATGGAGTCCGACTTTCACTTCGACCGCTGGAAAGCCTACGACCTGCTGACCCACGTGGCGCGGGTATCCATCGGCTACTACGGCTTCGGCACCGTAGCCGTCAAGATCGGACGGCGCTACCTCCGCCACGGACCGACCGCTTCGCCATTCCCGAAAAAGGGCTCCACGTGATCGACACGCTGGCCGCGGTGATTTGGCGCCGCGTCGCGGCAGGCGACGCCTGTTGGAAAATATCCGAACGACAACGCAACCCGCGGGAAACGGTCGCTTGAAGATCAAGAAGTTGACCACCTTTTGCCTGAGTGTTCCGATCAAGTCCGATCGGGTGATTACATCGACGCTCGGAACCCACTTGAACTCCGATATGGTTCTGGTCCGCGTCGAAACGACGGCGGGAATCGACGGCGTCGGAGAGGCCACGGTCACGCCGCGGTGGAGCGGTGAATCGTGGAGGGCGGCACAGATCATTATCGACGAAGTTCTCGCGCCGCAGGTGATCGATGCCGATCCGCGCAACCCCTCGGACATCGACGCCCGCATGGACGCCGTCTGCCGCCACAATTGGGCGTCCAAAGCAGCCGTCGAGATGGCCTGTTGGGATATCGCGGGCAAGGATGCCGGTCGGCCTGTTTTCGACCTGCTCGGCGGCGCTACACGTTCTCTGGCAGTCCGCAGCCGTTACTCCATGGGAGCGTACGCACCCGACATTGCGCAGCGGCGTGCACGGCAACTGGTCGACACAGGATTTACAACTCTCAAGGTCAAAGTTGGACTGGATGTTGATGCTTCGGTCCGGCGCGTTCGCGCAGTACGCCAGGCCGTGGGCAGCGCCGTCGACCTGGTCATCGACGCAAATTGTGGCTTTGACGCGGAACAGGCGATTCGCTGCGCGAACGCGCTGTCCGGCTGCCGGCTGTCCTTGTTCGAACAGCCGACGCCCGATGGCGACTATGCCGCGATTGCGCGCGTGCGGCGGGCTATCGAACCGCCTGTAATGGCCGACGACATGTGCTTTGATCTGGTCCACGCCAGGGAGCTGATTCGCAACAGGGGCTGCGACGTGATCAGCGTCTACCCCGGCAAGAATGGGGGCATCGGCAAGTCGAGGCAGATTGTGGCCCTGGCCGCCGAACATGAAATTCCCTGCTCGATCGGGTCGAATCTCGAGGGCGACGTGGCGACGGCTGCCATGGCCCATCTGGTCGCGGCCACAAAGAATATCCAGGTGGAAACGTTTCCCGGCGACATGCTGGGTCCGGATTATCACGCCGTTTGTTTTGCCGCCAACCCGGTGTCCATCGACGGTCCGATCACCACCGTACCGTCGGGGCCGGGACTGGGGGTGGATATTGACTGGTCGCGTGTCGAGAAATCGATGTGCACCGAAAGCACGCCCGCCGAAGCGCCCCGTGTGAAACCGACATGAAGCCAGATGGGACACCACCTATGGCCGTATGTCCGCGTCCCACCGTGCCGTCGGTGGAAAATCGGTAGCCTCCGTGACTGCCGGGGAACATGTCCATGCTGATTGGATATGTCAGTGACGAACGTTACGTCGCGTTGTCCGACGTGGCCGTGCTGCTGGAAGGCCAGGACGGCGCCGTGGAAGCTCGCAGCACCGCGAATGGATCCATCCGAGCACAAATCCCACCGGGGCGATATTGTGTTTACCTCAACAAAGCCGGGTACGGTCCCAAGTGCGTGACGGCGGACATCACGAAAGACCGGCCGTTCCAGTTCCGGCTGCTTTCACTCGCGTTGAGCGGCTACGCATGGCCCAAGTGGGTGCGCGCTGGCCGGCGGTCCGAATTCCGGGTGCACTCCCCGGAGGAATACCGTTTGTCACTCTGGCGATACGGCTTTCAAAAAGAATGGATCCGCAGCATCGGCTGGTTCGACGAGCACGGTCCCGGCGCCACGATCCAGATCACGCCGGACGGAGACTATGTGCGAACGGGCGTGCAGTGGAACAAGTTCGGCTACACGAGCCCCCATCATCGGCAATTCGTGACCGCCCCCCCGCGATCGGGGCTCTACTACTTTCACGCCGAAACGCCGTCGGGTGGATTCTTTACGTTTCCATGGATCGTCGCGCCCGCTGCGCCTCGAGCCAGAATTGCGGTGCTGACGTCCAACATTACGTGGAATGCCTACAATAATTTCGGCGGGCGCAGCAACTACATCCACCCCGATCGCCTGCCCGACCGTCCCACGATGAACGCCCGCCTGGAACTCAGGCGATACACCGATTCGAATCACGTCAACTACGACACCGAAGACTACGCGCCGATCTCGTTCGACCGTCCGGAGACGATCAGCCATATCCCGCGCGGTGTAACGGTTACGGATCCCATCCAGGGACGCGCCGCGTGCCATACCGCCGCCTCGGAATGGCGCCTGCTGGGATGGCTCGAGCGGGAAGGATTCGATTACGACCTCTACGCGGACGCGCAGTTCCACTCAGGCGATCTCAGTTTAGACGACTACCGTGTGCTGATCCTGGGAACGCATCCCGAATACTGGACAAGCCACATGTACTATATGCTGAAAAAATGGGTGCACGAGCGCGGGGGCGCGCTGTTGTATTTGGGAGGCAACGGCCTGAACTGCGATGTGGAATTCGTGGATGACCATACCTGCATCTATCGCAACGGAGATGAACGCAGGCTGAGGGGTCCCGATGCAGCCGGTGAAAGTCGTTTCCACTTGCGGCACGAATCGGAGGCGAATCTGCTGGGCGTCGTGTACGACGATCGAGGCATCATGACGGCCGCGCCCTACCGTGTCGTGGATGCCGCCCACTGGGTCTTCTCCGGCACGGGATTGCGGAACGATGATGTGTTTGGACGGGAGAGTCTGCACGAACGAGTGCCGGGCGGAGCATCGGGCCATGAGACCGACAAGATGTCTCGGCATTCGCCGGTCGGCACGCACTTGTTGGCTAAAGGACTGAATCCCGACGACGGGGGCGCCGATATGGTGCTTTATCATACCCAAAGCGGCGGCAGCGTCTTCGCCTCGGGCTCCATCTGTTGGATCAGCGCGTTGCTGGCCGACCATCACGTCTCCCGGATCACGTCCAACGTGCTCGGTCACATCTTGGAAACATAGCTTGGACCCGACCGAGCCGCCGTGCCCGCGTGTTCCAAATTCGCGTATCAGTCTTGCCGGTGATCGTCGATGATCTGTTTCACTTTTTCCGGATCGGGCATGCCGTTCACTTCGATCTCCAGCCCCGCCTGGCCCGCGCTGGAGATGCCGATCCACCCCACATTGAACAACCGCTGCAGAAACGTCTGCCTCACTTGGATATTTCGCACATTGCCGTGAAAGACGTCATTGGTGTGCTTGGACAGCAGGCCTTTGCGCAACGTGGACTGCTCGTTGGTGACCGTCAACTTGGTGCCCAGGACATCGATCCACCAGATCAGCAACAAGACCAGGCCCAAGCCCAGGGCGGCGACCAGAAGGATGCAAAGCATGAAATAAAAAGGATGGTTGCGGAACATCGCCGGGTGCGCTTCGTACAATACGGGTTCGTCAGTTTCGACCATTTCTTCATGCCTCCGCCTGTTCTCTCTCCCTGCTGCGCTTGGCTGCAGACAGCGTGCATGTGTCGCCTAAAGTATCAGCGACCAAAGGAGTTACGGAACCCGGACGCTCAGACGTGCCATGCACGACGCGTGCCAGAAACCTGATCTTTTCCGAAATTTTTCTTTCCGATCTCCAAGTTCGTGACTACCATCAAATAAAGGTGGGTTTCCGCCGGTGGGCAAACGCCTGTCCCGTCCGGCGACCATGATACCGTCCCACACCCAATCTGCGCAGTAGAGATTACAGAGTTTTCCTAGAGCCATTTTGCCAGTGCAACCGGGAGCAAGCCGCTAATGACCCTGTATCGATCCCTGATTTCCTTGTTGGCCGGCACCCTTCTTGCTCAGCCGGCCTGGGGACTGCCCGCACTTCAGCTTGGACCTGGTAGTGTTGGAACGTGGAATTACAACAACACTTCGCAAACGTGGGTCACCGATACCAACCCGTTCAGCGTTAACGCGTACGCCAACAGTGACACGGCAGGGGCCAACGGCAGCTTTGCGTGGGACCCCGATGGAGCAGCCGACCGTTACGCCTATCTGGTTGTTTCCGCCGTGCCGATGGTCAATGCTGACCTTTTCGACGTAACGGTCGAGAACGACGGCGGGATCCTGCCGGTCTTCGCATCCGGATTCGGGGCACCTCCCATCCAGGACACCAACAATCTCGCGCCGCACAGCATATTTGATACCTACTTCGAACTGTATCAGTTTCAATTTGACGAATCGGTAACGACGATTTTCAATACACAGCCTGGCGGGTCGGGTAGTGGAGACGGTTATGTTGAAGTATTCGACGTGACGATCAACGGGCTTACCGATCCAGTACACGCGCTGCACTTTGACTTATTTACCGTGTCGGGAGATGGCACCTTTGACCCGGAATCAACGATCGAAGACCGAAAGCTGGTTAAGGATTTTGCGCCATTTTCTCACGATGCCCAGCACGCGCCGGAACCGTCCTCGGTAACGCTGTTCCTCATCGGCGCGGGTATTTTTGGTGCCGTTGTCCTCCGGCGAAGAGGCCGCCGGGGGCCACTTTAACCTCACCGCGACGAAGACGGGATAGCGCTGTTTCTGTTTCGCGCGACAGTGTGCGCTGCGTTCCGAGTCGTCATGCGGGTCACTGGCACGCTGTTCCGGGCACCGCGTCATCGGGTCGGTCGTCGGACGATCCACGGAGATACGCCTGGTAGACACTCGGGACATCGCCCGCGCGGGTGTCGCCCG
>CAZNKT010000077.1:0-30354 GCA_964573605.1 uncultured Pirellulales bacterium | reverse complement strand
CTTGCCGGTGCCGCTCTCGCCAGTGATCAGCACCGTTGCCTTCGTGTCGGCGACCGTCTCAATGACGTCGAACACGCGGAGCATACGGTGGTCGCGGCCAATGATATTGTCGATACCGAAGCGGATATCGAGCTGCGCTTTGAGCTGGCTGTTTTCCTGAATGACTTCGCGTTGCGTCAATGCCCGTTCGATAGACATCAAGAGTTCGTCATCGATCAGGGGCTTGGTCAAATAGTCGAACGCGCCCGCGCGGATGGCTTCAATGGCCGACTCGACGGTGCCGAACCCCGTGATCATGATCACCGACGCTTGAGGATGATGCTGTTGGCAGTGATTCAGCAGATCAAAGCCGTCTCCGTCCTGGAGACGGATGTCGACCAGCACGAGGTCGTACGGTGTATGGGCAAGGGCCTGCAGCGCCCCCTGGAAGGAATCGGCCGTGGCCACGGAATAGCCCAACTCCCGCAACCAGTCGCCCATGGATTGCAGGACATGCCGATCGTCGTCGACCAGCAATAGCGAAGGCTTGCTCATGTCACCCGCTCCCTTGGCGTCGTCCTTCGGCGTCTCGCTAACGTCACGGCCAGCCATGTGGTCTGGCGGGCGAGATCCGCGCACGTGTCGTAATTTATCTACGTTACGCCTTGCGTTGGGTCAACGCGGCCGACACCGACCCGTGCGGAACGGACCGGCGTCGGGCAGGACCACCCGATTGGGGCCGATGACCGGAGGAACCCGAAGGTCTCCCGGTGGTGCACGCCGTGGGCGGGGACGCTATAATGCCTACAGTTGTCGCAGCTAATCTCTTCAGCGTAGCGTGCATTTCCTCGCCATCACGACTGCTCGAGACGATCCGGCGTCGATTCTGTTCAGGCTCTGCCGGAAGACCGCTGGACGGCCGCCGACGCGCGATCGTGGCTTCATCAATGCCGGTGTGGATCAAGAAAGACCTGGGTCATGAGTATCAAGGTGTTGATTGCCGACGATCATGAAGTGGTCCGGCAGGGTCTGGTGAGCTTGCTGGCGGGTTCCGAAGTGGAAGTCGTGGCGCAGGCCGGAGGCGGAGATGACGCCGTGGAAAAAGCCCGCCGGCACCGGCCCGATGTCGTGTTGCTCGACATCCGAATGGAACAGGGCGACGGCCTGACGGCATTGGAAACCATCCACAACGAGCTGCCCGACGTAAAAGTGGTGATGCTCTCCACGTACGATAACCCCACCTACATCGCGCGGGCGGTGGCGTTGGGGGCGTGTGACTATGTCCTGAAGGGCTCCCGCCGCGACGAGATCATCAGCACCATTCGCGCTGCGGCCGAAGGCAAGGCTCCCACCCCGGACAGCAGATTGCACAAGATCGCCGGTACGATGAGCACGCAGCGTCCGGCGGAAGAGGTCACTGCGCGGCTCACCAAGCGAGAATCCCAGGTGCTGCGGCACGTCGCTCTGGGACTCAGCAACAAGGAAATCGGCCAGTCTCTGGAGATCAGCGTCGAGACGGTCAAGGAGCACGTGCAGAACATCCTCCGAAAGATCTCGGTCAATGACCGCACGCAGGCCGCCATCTGGGCCATTCGTCGCGGTATCGTGGACTGATCGGCTTACTGCGCGACGATCCGCAGCGCGAGCGCGTGGCGGTTGTCGGCGGGCGAGAGTCAGCGGGCCCTGGGGTGGGCCTGTTCATACACGTCCCGCAGGCCGGCGGTGCTGACGTGCGTGTAGATCTGCGTCGTGACCAGGCTCTTGTGGCCCAGCAATTCCTGCACGCTGCGAATCTCCGCGCCCCTGTCCAGCAGATGCGTCGCGAAGCTGTGCCGCAGCGTGTGCGGTGTCGTGCGGTCGTCCAGGCCGGTCTGCCGCAGATATTTATCGAGCATCCGGGCCACACTGCGGGTGGTCAGCCTGCGTCCAAAGCGATTGACGAACACGGGGGCGGCGTGGCCGATCGGTTCGGCCGTGTTCAAACGCCGCACCGCCAGCCATCGACGCAGTGCGCGGACCGCGTGCGAACCGAGCGGCGCCAACCGCTCGCGGCGCCCCTTGCCGCGGACGCGGACAATCCCTTCGGACAGGTCGAGATCTCCGTCGTTGGCGCCCACCAGTTCGCTGACGCGGAGCCCTGCCGAATAAAGCGTCTCAAGGATGGCCCGGTCGCGCAGCCCGAGGCTCTGGTTCGACGGGGGCGCGTGCAGCAGCTTGTCCATTTCGCGCGTCGACAGAAAGTGCGGCAGCACGCGTGCTTTGCGCGGGTTCCTCAAGGCCTTGGCTGGATTGGTTCGCACCCAACCTTCCCGCTGGCAAAACCGGAAAAAGCTCCGCAGCGACGCCAACTGGCGGGCAATCGTCGCGCGCGCGTAGCCGGCCTCGTGCAACCCGGCGACATAGCCGCGCAGTTCTCGCGTCGTTATGTCGCCGGGCGTGAACGGCTGACCGTGGCTATCGGTCAGATCGTCGACCAGCGACGTCAAATCTTCGCGATAGCTCTTGAGTGTGTGCGGTGACGCATTGCGCTCGTAGCGCAAGTACCGCAGAAACTTGCTGACAGCCTCGTGCATCTCGTGCGAAGCGACCCCATTGACCGTGCGCGATGGCGACCCATAAGCCGCGCGGGGCGCCGGCCGATGTTCCTGCCCCGCCGTCGCGCGCCGAGGAAGGCGACTTCCGGGCGCTTAAATCCACTCGTCCTTGTCGGTGGCCTGGGGCAGGTTAAAGCGGCAGTCGACGGACGGCTCCGTGTCGCGGCTGCGAATCTTCTGGCTCAGCACCGCCGCGTCGTACCACGAGAAGCTCAATTCCGGATCCGACGCGTATCGCCCCAGGATCCGCAGGGTTTCGCCGCGGCTGGCGTCATCAAATAGAAACACGTAACGCTCATCGCCCTTCACCAGGGCCAGTACATTGATGTCCTGGGTCACGACCGATCACTCTCTAGTCGGCGGGAAAACGAAGCGGTAAGACACGCGGTGGGGCCGCCCGTAGGATCATGCGGGCGACTAGTCGGTCTTATCGGCTGTGCGTCCAGTGCCACACCACTCGCGTTTGACCCGCACCTCCCCGCGCCGTCAGCATTTCCGAGATGTGCATGTGGCTGCAAAAGCGAATAAAGTCTTCGCTCCGCTGGAGATACGAATGAAATCCGCCGAATCGCTCGTCGTCGCGGAAGAAATAATAATTGCTCAACGCCTCGGTGAACTGCCGGTCGTGCCCGTGATAGATCCGCGTGTGGCTCATCACCGGGCGGTCACTGATCGCTACCTCCGGTTCAGACCGCAGGTCCGGTACAATCAGCCCGGGCCGATGGGGACCGCAGTCGCCGTCCCGGCCCGACAGGCAGCGCGGCGCCGATACGACCGCGTCGGCCGGTCCGGGCGGTTGCTCCGCCGGCGTGGTGGCCTCCGTCTGACGTGGTTGCGCGAAACGGTACCCCGCGGTGTTGGCCCGCTCGTCTTCGATCTCGCCAGGCAGCGGCGGTGTGTCTTCCGCGGGGCCATCGGGCGGCGGCAATGCGTCCGGCGTCATGTCGGTCGGTTGGTGAGCGTCCAGTTCGGCGCGTGCCAAAGCCATCTCTGCCTCGAACACCAGCGGCTCAGGTATGAACTCCTCGTGCGGCGTGTCCCAAGGCAGTCCGTATCCGGGGGGGATCTCGTGAATCGTCGGATTGGCCGCCCACCACTGGACCTTGAGTCCGCAACGGGGGGGATAATACGGCCAGTAATCGGTAACCGCGCCAATCACCACGACGTCGACGGCGAGTAGCCGGGCCAGGCGGCGGGCGTCATCGGGGCTGTTGATCTCGAGTTCATGATCCCGAATGGCCGTTTCGACAACCGACAACGGTACCACGTCGAATCCAGGCACTGCTTGCAGTTCCGCGAAATAGGCTTGAGCGAATCGTCGACCGTCGACCGTCGGCTCATCGCTGAGGTTGAAAAAGGGAGCCACGGCGACCCTGCTGAGCTGCGGGAAGGGATTGAATACGGCCGGTTCGTACGCCAGCCGTGGGAAAAGCTCGCAGCCGGTTGCCGAGACGAGCAGCCAGGCGGCCATCGCGGTCCGGTATGCTATCGCGCTGGCGCCACTGCATGCGCGCAGCGTGTGCCGGCAGCCAGGGTCTCGTACCGTCGTCAAAGGAATAAATTCACGCATCGTCGCTACCATCGGCAAACCCAGCCCAATCGCTCCAGTTTAATTCACGGTCCGCACGTGCAGGTCCACCGTCATCCGGAAGAATCTGGATCCATACGGCCGTTGCCGCTCGCCAGCACGTGACGGGTCGACAACAACACCGTGGCACCGGCGATCATCGTCAGTCCCGCAGCCCACTGCCGCAGCGACATGGTTTCCTGGAGCAGCGCGGCGGCCATGACAGCAGTGGCAAAGGGCGTCGCTGATTGAACAGCAGACGTGATCGCCGTTCCCACGCGATGCACGGCGACATACATGAACACGTGCCCCAGCGCGATTCCCAGAAGAGACGAAACCGTTAGCGCCATCCAGGACAGCGCGGCCATCCGTCCCAGCCGTATCCAGTCGCCGACGCAGAACATGAGCGTGAGCGTTCCCATGGAGACATATTGAGCGACGATGCCGAAGGACACGAGCGGATCGATTCCCGTCAGGCAATATCGAATGCTGACGCCATACAACCCGAAGAACATGCTGCACACAAACATGATGACGACGCCGGTGGAGGTGATCACCATGTCGTCCGAACCGTTCGACACAGCCAAAAGGACAAAGCCTGCCACGGAAAGAAGGATACCGATATGGAAACGCTGTGAAGTGAGCAGGTTGCGTTCGTCGGGGAAAATCACCATGGCCGCGACGATCGACCACACCATGGCAAAGCGGATGAAAAACCCCACGGCGCTGGCGGAGAGATAATAGGGCGACAATGCCCAGAATATCTGTCCCAGCAATGCCAGGGCGGCGGGGACGAGGCAGCGCAGCGCGACGTTGCCGTCCAGCAGTCCTCGGCGTCGCGCGGACCACAGGACCGGCCAGAACAGCACCGCCGCCATCGGGTAGCGAAACCCGTTCGCCGTCCAGGCATCGATCGATCCGGTCAATCCACGCAGCGCCACGGGGACCGACCCCCAGCAAATGACCGACCCGATCAGGGCCGCCGTGCCGCCGATATCCAGATGGTGTCTGCGATGCATGGCGCTGCGGGAGGGGAAGGAAGGCATGCGCCGAGCATTGTATACCTTCCTTCTCTCACGTGTCGTTCAACCCCAACGCGCGACGCAGCGTTGGCCGGTGGCTGGTTTGCTGGACGCAGCGACAGGTCGGGGGCATGGCCAGCGCGTCGCCTTGACATGCCTGGCAGGTGCCCGCACATTGGGGAATCCCAGAGGCGGGCAGAAGTTTCATGCAGCAGGGCGGACCACCATGGCCGAAAAAAAACTGGCGCTGGGCCTCGATTTCGGTACGGAGTCCGTCCGTGCGTTGCTGGTCGACTTGACAGGCCGCGAACGGGCATCCGCCGTGGCCAAATACCGGCACGGCCAGCTAACGGATCGGCTTCCCACGACCAACAAGAAACTTCCTGCGGCGTTTGCGTTGCAACATCCGGCCGATTGGATGGACAGCGCGGGCAAGGCCGTGCGGAGGACGCTGCGGGACGCCCGCGCCGATGGTGCCGCGGTCCTGGGAATCGGTGTCGATTTCACCAGTTGCACCATGCTGCCGACGGATCGCCACGGCACGCCCTTGTGTCTGACACGCCAATTCGCCCGCCAGATGCATGCCTGGCCAAAGTTGTGGAAACATCATGGCGCGGTCGAGCAAACCGACAGAATCAATGAGATCGCCCGACGCCGTCGCGAATCGTGGCTGCACCGCTATGGCGGAGTCATTGGGCTGGAGTGGTTCTTTCCCAAAGTCCTGGAAACGTTGGAGTCGGCGCCGGCCGTCTACGAAGCTGCGGACGTATGGCTGGAAGCCGGTGACTGGTTTGTCTGGCAATTGGTGGGCGGCGACGCGGCGCAGATTCCCCGATCCACCTGCCAGGCGGGGTACAAGGCGATGTGGAGCGGCAAGGACGGGTATCCCAGCCGAGCGTTCTTCAAGGCCGTGCACGCCGATTTGGCTGATGTCGTGCGAGACAAAATACCGGGACGCCTGCTGGCTCCCGGCCAGTGCGCGGGGACGCTCCAGGCCACAGCCGCACGGAAGATCGGCTTGCCGACGGGCATCCCCGTCAGCGCTGCCACGATCGACGCCCATGCCGGCGTGCCCGGCGCGGGGGCGGCTGAGCCCGGTACGCTCGTAATGGTGCTGGGCACCAGCAGTTGCCACATGCTCAACGCCCGCGAGGAACAGCCGGTGCCCGGCATCGCGGGGGTGGTCGACGGCGGCATCCTTCCCGGCCTGTTTGGGTACGAAACCGGACAGGCCGCCGTGGGAGATGCGTTCGACTGGCTGCGGCGGATGTTGGGCCAGCGCGATTTCGGGTGGTTGACCGAACATGCGGCCGCGCTGCCGGCCGGCGCTGGTGGCGTCGTGTGCGTGGACTGGATGAACGGCTGCCGGACACCACTGATGGACGGAACGCTGCACGGGGCAATGGCGGGCCTGTCGCTGGGGCATGGTCCCGAACACGTGTATCGGGCGCTGCTGGAAGCTTCGGCCTTCGGTCTTCGCTGGATTGTGGAATTGCTGCGCGAAGGCGGCGTGCCGGTCCGCCGTTTTGTCGCCACGGGAGGCTTGCCGCATCACAACCCGCTTCTGATACAGATCTATGCCGACGTACTGGGCGAGACCATCACGGTGCATCCCTCCGAACAGGGACCCGCGCTGGGTGCGGCAATTCTGGGTGTGCTGGCCGCCGGGCGCGCGGCAACCGGATTCCGTTCCCCAACACAAGCCATCCGCGCGATGGCAGCCGCCACCGGAACGCACGGCAAACGTGCCCGCGTTGTGAACGCCGACCGTTCCAAACGATCTGCGTATGCCAAAGCCTATCACCGTTACCGCCAGTTGGCGGATGCGTTGGCCGGCGAGTTGCGTTGGACGTAGAGGGTGAGGGATTTCATGAGTAGTCTGCGGATCGTGGCTTTGATGCTGTTCACTTGTCACATGGTCGGGACGCCGATGGTGGCCGACGATTGGCCACAGTGGCGCGGGCCCCATCGAGACGGCGTGTGGCGCGAAACGGGTATCGTCAGTGCGTTCCGCAGCGACGAATTACCGATCAAATGGCGTGCCGCCATTCACCCGGGTTACTGTGGACCGACTGTTGCGGAGGGGCGCGTCTTCGTTACCGATCGCGTGGCCGAACCGGTGCAAACCGAGCGCATCCTGTGTTTTGATGCGTCGTCCGGTGAGCCGTTGTGGTCGGTGGCGTACGAGGCCGTCTACGAGATTGGCTACACGGCCGGTCCGCGCGCCAGCGTCACGGTCGATTCAGGGCGCGCCTTCGCGCTGGGAGCGATGGGGCACCTGCATTGTATTGACGCCGCGTCGGGCAGGATCCTGTGGAAAAAGGATCTTGCCCAGGCGTTTCAAATCCGCATGCCGATCTGGGGGATTGCCGCCGCACCGCTCGTTCACGATTCCCTCGTGATTGTCCATATTGGCGGCGCGGAGGCATGTGTGGTCGCGCTGCACACCAGCGACGGACGAACGGCGTGGTCGGCGTTGGACGATCGGGCTGGTTATTCCGCCCCCGTTGTCGTGCAGCAGGCAGGCCGTGATGTCGTCGTCTGCTGGACGGGCGACAGCGTGGCGGGGCTCGACCCAAACTCCGGCACCGTACTGTGGCGTTATCCGTTTCCTCCGACTCAAATGCCCATCGGAATCGCCACTCCTGTTGTTCAGGGCCGCCGCCTCTTCGTGACGTCGTTCTACGACGGTTCGCTGATGCTTCGGCTGGACTCGCGGAAGACGGCGATCCACAAGGTCTGGCACAAGCGTGGTCGCGACGAAAAGCACACCGAAGCAATCCATTCGATTATCAGTACGCCGCTGCTTGTGGACGATCATATCTACGGTGTGGACAGCTATGGGGAACTGCGCTGCCTGGACGCCCGCACGGGCGAGCGGATCTGGGAGGATCGGCGCGCGACGCCGCGCTCGCGATGGAGCACGATCCATTTTGTCCGTAACGGGGACCGCGTGTGGATGTTCAACGAACGGGGCGAGCTGATCATCGCCCGGTTGTCGCCGCAGGGATACGAAGAAATCAGCCGGGCCGCGCTCATCGAACCCACGCGCGACCAGTTGCGGCAACGGGGCGGCGTCTGTTGGGCCCACCCGGCCTTTGCTAATCGTCACGTTTTCGCCCGCAATGATAAGGAGCTGGTCTGTGCCAGCCTGGCCGCCGCTGACCGCTGACACCGGCACGTGCCGCCCGTCAACGCACGCCAGGTGGCAACGGGCCCGGTCCGATCGGCAGCAACCGCAAATCTGTCCGACCATGGGAGGCATCATGCCGTGAACGTGGATCCGTTGTCCAAATCGAAGAGTGACTACGCGGACATTATTGATCATATCAGCGTGCCCGATTCGCCGGTGGGAATCGACGCCCAACTTACTCACGCCGTGATCATTGCTTACCTGCGCGAGATTGTGGCACGACTGGATGCGCTGGAAGCCCGACTCGACTCCAGCCGGTAATGCCGCCCCGCGGGGCGGACCGGTAAACTTGACATGCGGGCGGTGGGTTCTTATGTTTCCGTTGGGGGTGCACCGTCTTCGCCAGAATGATGGAAGGAGGGGAAGATGGCTCCGGCCACGTCAACGCTTGCGATCAACGCTGCGTTCCTTCAGGAAATCAAGGACGACAATCTGCGCTTGCGCGAATTGTTTGTCCAGGCAGAAACGTCGCGCCACGGTCAAGTCGGAAAATTCGCGGACGTGTTGTCCGCGCTCCGTGATCAGCTCGCGATGCATTTCGCCCTGGAGGAAGCGTACGGTTATTTCGACGACGCCGTGACCGAAGCGCCCCGCCTCAGCACACGCGCGTCGCGGCTACGCGACGAACACCGAGAGCTGTTTACCGGGTTGTGCCGGCTGTTGGACCAGGTCGAACACGCTCGGCTTCGTCACGGCAAGCACCGTGTGCCCGCGAAGATAGAGCAGGTCTTTACCGAATTCCATCAGGCGTTTCAGCGGCACGAGTCGGACGAGAATGCACTGATTCTGGAAGCGTTCAACGACGACATCGGCACCGGAGACTAGGGAAGGAAAAAGGGGTTAGGTCTCAATCGCCGGAACGGCCCTCCGGGTGCTTTGCACGATTGAGACCTGACCCCTTTTTCTGCTAAAACAGATCTCGCAAGCTACGCAAGGCGACCGGTTCGCGGCAAGCGAACGGTTCGCCATATGCCGTGCCGATGGCTTTTCCCCAATAGGCCGCTTCCACGTGCATGCGATCCAGAAAATTGGGCGGCCGGCCCGTAATGAACTGGCTGCGAAAGCACTCCAGCGCCCGCTTCTTCTGCGGCCAGAAGTCGCTGATGTCGATCACGAATGCCGGTGAGACTACCAATTTCAAGTGGACGCAATAAAAATGGAAAACGCGCTCGGGATGATGAGGCTCACCGGGAATATCGCTTTTGGTGAGCTTCGACCAGAACCGGGCTGCTTCCACCAGTTCCGTGGCCGCCAGGTGGTCCGGATGGGCGTCGATCCAATACGGGGCAAACAGCCACCGAGGCCGTGTGCGGCGGATAACCGCGGCCAACTGATGCCGAGCGTCTAGATTCGCCACCAGGCTCCGGTTCGGCAGTCCCAGGTTTTCACGCCACGTAATGCCCATCGCCTCGGTTGCCGCCTGCGTTTCCTTGGCTCGCGTCATCGGGTCCCCGTGGGGAGTCGGTTCGCCGGTGGTCAAATCGAGAATTCCGACCGCGAATCCCTCGGATTGAAGCTTGGCGATCGTGCCGCCCATGCCCAGCTCCGCATCGTCCGGGTGGGGGGCCACGACCAGAACGTCGAGGTCGTTGTTCCTGCCGTTGTTGCTTTGAGTCATTGCGATTTCCCATTATGGGTGGCGGACCATGCAAAATATGGTGAGCCGTTCGCGGGCCAAAATCAACCGGTTCCGGAGGCCGCACCTGCACGCGGTGCTCTGTGGCACCTGGATCCGTTGCGAGGCTCTTGCTAAGGACACGCTTGCGTATCATCCTGGGCCTGCATAATGACGCTCGGTGTCCGACCATTGTCTATTGTCTTGCGGGAGCCTCACCATGAACCCGGACCAGCCCACGGCCTACGACGATCTGGTCGCCCATGCGCGGGAAGTGGCGATGTTGAATTCCGTCGCCAGCCTGCTGGCATGGGATGAACGCACCATGATGCCCGTCCAGGCAGGTCCTTACCGGGCGGAGCAGATGGCCTATCTGTCGGGCGCTGTACACCAGCTCCAAACGGATCCGCGCGTGGGAGAATGGCTGGACGCCCTCGCCGAGAGCCCACTCGGCCAGGATGCGCATCGCGACACGGCGGCGGTTATCCGCTGGCTGGACTGGCAGTACCGCCGCCAGACGCGTCTGCCCCGCTCTCTGGTCGAAGCCCTCGCGCGACAGTGCGTCATCGGTCAACAAACGTGGGCTCGTGCTCGGGCAGCGGACGATTTTGCGGCTTTGGCTCCCGTGCTTCAGAAAATAGTCCGATTGAGCCGGCAGAAGGCCGATGCGCTGGGATACGAGCGCAGTCCGTACGATGCGTTGCTGGAAGAATACGAACCGTACGAGCGGATGGACCACGTCGCGACAGTGTTGCGGGACCTGGCAGACGAGTTGCGGCCCATGGTCCAGGCGATTGCACGGTCCGATCGCGAGGCGCCGGTTCATTTGTTGGAACAAGCATTCCCAGCCAGTGTCCATGAGTCGTTTGGCAAGGAAGTGGCAAAGCGGATCGGGTTCGACTTTCAGCGCGGAAGGCTGGATGCGACCGACCATCCCTTCTGCACTGATGTCGGGCCGCATGATGTGCGTATCACAACGCGATACAAACAAAGACATTTCACCAGCTCTTTGTTCAGTATCCTCCACGAGGCGGGCCATGGTATTTACGAGCAGGGACTGCCGGCCGAAGCATATGGCCTGCCCATCGGCGATGCAATTTCACTGGGCATTCACGAATCGCAATCGCGGATGTGGGAGAATCTGGTAGGCCGCAGCTGGCCGTTCTGGGAGCATTTCTATCCTCTGGCGAAAAAAGCATACGCGCCGGTGCTTGATGATATCCCACTCGATGACTTTTACTTCGCCGTCAACGACGTCCGGCCGTCCCTGATCCGTGTTGATGCGGACGAGGTGACATACAATCTGCACATCTTGATTCGTTTCGAATTGGAGATCGCGCTGGTGGAGGATCAGTTACGGGTCGTCGACTTGCCCGATGCGTGGAATGAACAGTATCGGCGAAGCCTGGGAATCGATCCGCCCTCCAGCGCCGACGGCGTGTTGCAGGACATTCATTGGAGCGCCGGACTGATCGGCTATTTTCCAACGTATGCCCTGGGCAATTTGTACGCGGCCCAATTGTTTGAAGCGGCGGACCGCGAATTGGGCGGGCTCGACGAGAGTTTCCGACAAGGCCGGTTTGATTCGCTGCGCCAGTGGCTGCAGGAGCGGCTGTACCGCCACGGGCGTCGTTTCACGGCCGCGGAAATCGTACAACAGACCACCGGGCGGTCTTTGTCTCACGAGCCTCTCGTGCGATATCTGCGTCAAAAGTTCGGCAGGCTGTTCGCCCTGTCGTGCTAGGTCGGGGAAACCGGAGGGCGCCGAGCCCATCGGTTGCTGTCCAGATCGGCGCGCGCTCGCGAAATCATTTGCTTGTGGCCCATATGCTATGCTAGTGATGTTCCATTGCTGCTCGAGCACTGTCTGTTGAGAGCCGAGATCGCGCATGCCTGAGCTGTCCCGCTGTCCCTCCTGCGACCGCTGGGTGGGCATCCCCAGCGGCTTGGATGCGTTGTCCACGGTGCGCTGTCCAATGTGCCACGAGCAATACATGCTTCAGCGCGTGCTGGATACGGCACCTCCGCTGCTGGAAGTCGTGGCGCCCGCCCCATCCCGTTCATCCGTCTCTTCGCCCGGGACGAACACCGAACGGGGCGCGGAACCGCCGTGCGCGGAACCGCCGTCGATTGACATTCATGAAACGGACACGTGTTCCCACGATCATCCGGTCTCGGTGAGCAGCTCACCCTCTGCGATACAAGTCCACATGTCGGGCGAGTCGGCGCAAGACAAGGCGCTGCCCGACCTGGCACCGGTCGCCACGCTTTCCAGGCGGCGTTCCTCGGTGCTGGCCAAAATGGCGGGTGTCGTGGTCGGGGGAATCATGGGGTTGGCGATCGGTTACCTCATCCTGCTGTGGATCGGAGGACCTGAAAAAGATTTTCTGAATATCAGTCACGAACTGCCGCAATGGATGCTGCCCGTCGAATTCCGCAGAGGCGATCCTCCTGGCTTGGACGCGTTTCGCGGACCGCCTGCCCGCGCCGAGCCGACCCCGCCACGGGGCGCGTGGCGCCGGCAGCCCATGTGGCGATCGGTAGAGCCCGCACCGGAACCCAAGCCCGTGCCGTTCCAGCTCTCTTTGCCGCGGGCCAAGCCCGAGACGGCGAGTCTCTCCCGGTTGTCGCCGGGCCAGGGCCCACGAAGCGAACCGACCGGCAGCGATGCGCGGCCAGAGGCTGCCGCGGCATCCGCTCCGTCCGACGCAACTCGGCCAGCGTCGCGCATTCCCGACTTGGCCAACTCGCCGGCCACCGCGTTGAGCGACTGAACCGCGTGCGGCCGCGGTACGTTGCCAACGGCGGGCCGTCCGCCGGCGCGAGGGCGTGCGACAATGGGCAGTGGCCTGTTCCACGCGGTCCGTGTCGGTCTCGGCGCCGGATGCTGGCGGGAACCACGGACCGGCTGACCCTGCGGCAAAGGATTCGCAAAACGCCGGGCGCCGTCCGCCGGTCAGTTCTGGCCCGCGGGCACGACGTTGGCGTAAGCGACAAGCGTCAGTTCACCGTCATTGCGATCCGTGCGAATGCGGATCGTCTGTTCGACGCGCCCCGTTGGAGCATCGGAGTGGAACGCGACATCGATCAGATGTAGCTTCTTGGCGTCTTCGGCCGAATCAAACGTGAAACATTTGTCGCCACACATCACCTCGAGAATGCGAAATTCCTGTTTTGCGCGTACGACCAGCTTTTTGTTTACTGTTTTGCCCGCGGGAACTTCTCCGAGCACCAGCTGACGCGGACTGACGCTGATTTCGGGCACCACACGTCCCTCGACCTGCAGGGGAATGCGCGCCCCGCCGCGGTCATTGGTCACAAGTACCAGCTGGTCGTTGATGTACCCGGCGGGAGCGTCGTCCTTCAGATTCACGGTCAATTGATAGTTGACGCGACCCTGCGAGCGTCGGGTTTCTACGGCTTGCACTTCGTAATAGGGCCGCGCGCTGCGCACGTCGACGATGCGCCAGTCCGAGTGGCCGGCATAGAGAACATTCACGACCTGCGTATTCGCAACGCCTTGATCAACCGTTCCAAACCGCAACGCCCCCGGCGTAAACACCACATCTCGGCGGACGTCTCCGTACACGTGGAGCTGCACTTCTGCCGGAAACGGCTTGTCGATCACAACGGTCAGCGTGGAGCTGTGCTGCCCACGGAATCCAATCGTATTGAATTCGGCAACAATGTAGGCCGTCTCAAAGGTCCCGATCGTGGGATTTTCGACCTTCGGAGAAGTGCAGCCGCACGTCGATCGAACGCCGGCAATGTGGACGGTCTCTTCGTATAGGTTCTTGACCGGAAAGCGGAATACGGCCTTCGAGCCGCGGGCAATCGTGCCGAAGTCGTGCGCCGTCGTTTCGAACATTTTCTGGGCCCATTCCTGGGCCCATGACGGCGGCGCCGCCGCCATCAGCGGCAGCAGCAGCAGCAAACAGATCCACCGGCTGCGAAACACCAGCCACCCCCTGTGTACGTATCGGCTCGAAAGGTCCGAGTATATGAATTATTCGGCTTCTGACGCCAGTTGGCAAAAACAAAAATCTGCAGACGGCGTCCCGTCGACGCGGGGTTGGTCCGGCGGATCCGGCCGAGGCCCCGGCCCGCGGACCGCCGCCGGGCGAGCCGGGACGGCCGCATCAAGCCCCCCGAAAACGCGCCGTCGCCGGCGGCGCGGCGCGTCGACCGGACAGCCGCACGCGGCCGATGGTGAGCATTGCCAGATCCGAGCCGCCTGGAGTAAACTACGGGATTATTGTCGCCATGTTCTAAAATGGGGACACCGCAAGGAGTTCCGGCCATGAGGGTTCCTGGGCGGTTCCGCATCCTGCACGATCCTGCACGGTTGTTCGCTGGCACGCCATGTTTGAATCTCTTCAGAATGGTCTGGCTACGGCCCTCAAGTCGCTCCGCGGCAAGGGCCGGCTGAGCGAGTCCAACATGCGCGACGGGCTGAGGCTGGTCCGCCAGTCGCTGCTCGAGGCGGACGTGAGTTTCTCGGTCGTCGATGACTTCATGGCCCGCGTGACCGAGCAGGCCGTCGGTGAACGTGTGCTCAAGTCGCTCGATCCGAGCCAGCAGGTGGTGGGCATCGTCCACCAGGAATTGATCCACCTGATGGGCCCGGTGGACCACGCGCTGCATTTGAACGGGCACGTTCCGGTGATCATGCTGTGCGGTCTTCAGGGCTCGGGCAAAACAACCACCTGCGGGAAGCTCGGCCGACTACTCAAGCAACGCGGTCGCCAGCCTTTGCTGGTCGCGGCGGACCTGCAGCGGCCGGCAGCCATCGACCAGCTGCGCGTGCTGGGCGAACAGCTCGACATCCCCGTCTTTTCCGACAAGGCGTCAAGCGACCCCGTGGCGTTGTGCAAGGCTGCTGTCGACCAGGCTCGCAAAACGGGCGTGGACGTGGCGGTGCTCGACACGGCTGGCCGGCTGCACATCGACGACGAATTGATGGATCAGCTCCGACGCATCGATCGGCACGCCGCCCCGCAGCAGGTTTATCTCGTCGTCGACGGGATGACGGGTCAGGACGCCGTCAACAGCGCCAAAGCATTCAATGACGCGCTGGAACTGGACGGCGTGATCATGACAAAACTGGACGGCGACGCGCGAGGCGGGGCCGCCCTGTCGGTCAAACACGTCACGGGGGTCCCGATCAAGTTCATCGGGACCGGAGAACATCTCGACGCGCTGGAAGAATTCCACCCGGAACGGCTGGCCGGCCGGATCCTGGGACAGGGAGACATTCTGTCGCTGATCGAAAAGGCACAACGCGAGTTCGACCAGGAGCAGTTGCAAAAACAGGAAGAGCGGCTGCGGAAGGGCCAGTTCACGCTCGACGATTTTCGCGACCAGCTCCAGCAGATGAACAAGCTTGGGCCCATGCAGAAAATCATGGGTTTGATTCCAGGTATGGGGGGCCTGGCGGACTCGCTTGACGATTTCGACCCGGAACAAGACATGAAGCGGCTGGTCGGGATCATCAATGCCATGACGTCCGAGGAACGCAGTGACCCGTCGCGGGTCATCGATCAGAGCCGCCGCCGGAGAATCGCCGCCGGATCCGGCGTGGAACCCCATGAAGTTAACCAGCTCGTCAAACAATTCGACGGCATGGCCGACGTCATGCGCCGGATGGCCGGACAGGGGATTCGCGAACGCATGAAAATGGTCCGTGAAATCCAGCAGTCCGCGCTGGGCGATCCCAGCGGCCGGCTGTCCAAACAGAAAAAAAGCACTGGCAAACGTCTCTCCAGCCGGGAGCGTGCCAAGATGAAGAAGCAGCGCGATCGCGAACTGCGCCGCAAGAAACGGCTCACCAAACAGAACAAGAAGTAACCTTCACGACCCAGCGACCCGAGGAGACCGATGTGGCAGTTCGAATACGTATGAAGAAACTGGGACGGAAGCACCGGCCCTTCTTTCGCATCTGCGCCATGGACCAGCGAACGCCCCGCGATGGCAAGGTGCTGGAGGAACTGGGCACGTACGATCCGATGGTGCGGGATCCGGACGCGCGGGCCGTGCTGCTCAGCGACCGGATCCAGTATTGGCTGGGCGTCGGCGCGCAACCGTCGGAGAAGGTCAAGGTACTGATCAAGAAGTACGGGGCCGACGGAAGCCACGTTGACCAACAGCGCGCGGCGCTCGAGCGGCTGTCGCGGGGTCGCGAGATTCCGGATCCGGGCCCTCCAGCATCAACCGGAAAGCCTGCCGAAGCGACGGCGGAAACCGCCGCCAGCGAGCCGGCGGAAACCGCCGCCAGCGAGCCGGCACCTACGGAATCGGGCGACTCCGTGGCCGGTGGTTCGGGTGACCGTCCGGCAGACGACGCCACCGCGGAAGCCGAAAAGGCATCCGAAGCGTCCGAAACCGCGGCGTCCGAAGGCGCCGAGACGGAAGAAAAGGCCGAGGGTTGACGTCCGCGAGGACCCGTTGTTCCGTCGTCGGGGCCGCGGGCAATGCCTGCCGTCCTAGGACACGATGCGGCGCTCGCGCGCCGGGCAGTTCCAAAAGCTCGATTGCCATGCGATTCGACATTGCGTGCCTGTTCCCCGACGTCTGCCGGGGCTATCTATCGCAGAGCCTCGTTCGGCAGGCCTTGGTGCACGGTTTAATGGACGTGCGTCTGCACAACCTGCGGGACTGGGCGAGGGACCGACATCGTACCGTGGACGATCGACCCTTTGGGGGCGGGCCGGGCATGGTGATTAAAGTACAACCTGTCGTGGAATGCGTTGAAGACGTCCAGCGTCAAGCCGCCGAACCAGGCCGGCTCATCATGCTGACTCCAAGGGGACAGCGGCTGACCCAACCGGTGGTCGAATCGCTGGCCGCGTCAAAAAGACTGCTGCTGATGTGTGGCCGCTACGAAGGATTCGACGAACGGGTCAGTGACATCCTGCGACCCGAGGAGATCTCTGTGGGGGACTTTGTGCTGGGTGGCGGTGAAGTGGCCGCCCTGGTCCTCATCGACGCGGTGGCCCGCCTGATTCCGGGCGTGCTGGGAGACCCGGACAGTCCGAAAAACGACTCGTTTTCCAACACCGGCCGCGTGCTGGAACATGCCCAATACACGCGGCCGCGCGAATACCGGGGCCATCGGGTCCCCGACATCTTGCTGAGCGGGGATCATCCGGCCATTGAACGGTGGCGCCGGCAACAGAGCTTAAAGACAACCCGGCAGCGGCGGTCGGACTTGCTCGCACCCGTCCCGAACTCCAACGATACTGCGGTCGCGGATCGGCCATCTTGCCGCCCCGACGCCCCATGCCAGACGGAAAGGATCGAAGAGCCATGAGCCAGCAAATCATGCAGAAGGTAGAACAAGCCAGCATGAAGAGTGAAGTTCCCGAATTTGAGATCGGGGATACGGTGGATGTCCACACGCGGATTCTGGAAGGCGAGAAGCAAAGAATTCAGGTGTTCCGAGGCGTCGTCATCGCCCGCAGCGGTTCCGGGACACGCGAGATGTTCACGGTGCGGAGAATTGTCGCGGGAGAGGGCGTGGAGCGTAAATTTCCGCTGCATTCGCCTCAGATCGCCAAGGTTGACGTGCAGCGCAGCGGCGTGGTGCGTCGCGCCAAACTTTATTTTCTCCGCGGTCGGGTCGGCAAAGCCGTGCGGCTCAAAGAGCGGCGCGTCGACCAGAAGAAGAAAAAGACGGCCGGAAAAGCGTAGACCCACCCTCCGGCCATTGGTTCCAAGCGATCGCCGGTTGGCGACGAGGCGGGGCGCGGCGTGGACGGAAACGAGGGCCGCTGCCATTGGCTGACGCGCGTGCGACGCATCGCCGGTCGCATGGGGGTTTACCGTATCTGTCCGGTCCTGTCCGGCGGGTGGTCGGTCGCGAATCGATGGCGCCAAAGACCGCTCGGCGTCCGCGGGGAACGCGCCGCGGCGCGCTATCTCAAAAAGCTCGGATATATCGTCGTCGCCCGCGGAGACCGTTCGCGATTCGGCGAACTGGACGTGGTGGCCGTCGACGGGCGAACGGTGGTGTTCGTGGAAGTCAAGACACGGCGTTCCGCGGCGCTGGACCACCCGGCCGACGCCGTGCACGGAGACAAACAACGCCGGCTGACCCGAGCGGCCACGGCGTACCTCAAGCGCCACCGGCTGCTCGATTACCCGGTCCGTTTCGACGTTGTCGCCGTCACCTGGCCCCAGGCTGCGCGTCGTCCGCGTATCGAGCATTTCCGCAACGCATTCGAAGCGACCGGCGATCCGTTCTCGCTGTTCTGACCGCCCTCGGTTCCAAAGCGTCACGCCCGCGTCACACCGTCGCCGCGCCGCCGGGCGCGGGGCCGCCTGTTTCGCGGGCGCGAATGCGACCATCGACATGCGGGCCCGCGACAACCGTGGTCAACTGGCCGAATCCCAGAGAAGCCGACAATGGCAGTTCGACGGGGGCATACCGGCAGGATGTCCCGACCGCGTAACCCGGACGATCGTCCAGGGGCGATTCGACCAGCACGTCCAACGGCCTGCCGCGGAGGGATTGGTAATAGCGGTCCCGCGCGCTGATCTCCTCGGCCGCCAGCGCCCGCCGCCGCTCGTGCTTGACCGGATCGGTTATCTGATCGGGCAGCCGCGCCGCGGGTGTCCCCCGACGGGGGCTGAACGGAAAGATATGAATTTTGGAGAAACCCACTTGCCGCACGACGTGGGCGGTTTGAAGGAACTCGTCTTCCGTTTCTCCCGGGAAGCCGACGATGACGTCGGTCGTCAGGGCCGGCTGATCGAGCTGCTGTTGTGCCAGCTGGCAGCGGTCGACAAACCGCCGGCTTCCCCATCGCCGCCGCATGCGGCGAAGCACGGTATCCGCCCCGCTCTGCATGGATATATGAAGGTGAGGTACGACCTTGTGGGAGTATTCGGCCATAACATTCAGTAACGAGCGGGTGACCTCGGTGGCCTCGATACTGGATAGCCGCAGACGGAAGTGGTCGGGCAGTACGGCGAGGCGGCGCAGCAGATCGGACAGGCGCATCCAGTCCTCGCGCGGCCGGTGGCGGTTGAAGTCGACTCCGTAGTGGCCCAGGTGGATCCCGGTCAACACGATTTCCCGGTATCCCGACGCAGCCAGGCGGCGTACTTCCTCCACGATATCGGGCAGCGGGCGGCTCGAAAGCTTCGGCCGAACGTGAGGAATGATGCAGAAGCTGCATCGCAGCAGGCAGCCATCCTGGACTTTCACGTACGCGCGATGCCGCTGCCCGAAGGAAGAGATACCGGTAGGAACATCGACGACGCCGAACCGTCCCAGCAGATCGGGCAATTCGCGTTTATCCGTGACCACCTCCATCACTCCGGGCAGCCGGGCAACGCGTTGCGGCTCCCGCGTCGCATAACAACCCATGACCACGATGCGGGCCGATGGGTTCTGCCGTGCCAACCGCCGAATCACTTGCCGGCTCTTGGCGTCGCCCTGCGATGTGACCGTGCACGAGTTGACGACACACAGGTCCGCCGATTCGTCGTCCTCGGCGTCGCGATAGCCGGCGCGCAACAATCCTTCGCGCACATACTGTGTTTCGTACTGATTGACCTTGCAACCGAGCGTGACGGTTTTTAGTCGCGGGCCTGGCAAGTGACGGATTCGCAAGTGACGGATTCCTGGCAATGTTCCGCGGCGTAACAGCCCTTCGCCGCGCGGGCGCTCGGACCGGCGCGTGCAATCCGTTGCGGCGGGAGACCCCGACCGGTTGCAATCAGAAACCCGCCCGCGAGGCACCGGCGGGCGGATGCTCGCGCCGGATCGTCATTCGATTCAGGATTCATCCTTTTCGATCGTGGCCCACATCGAGCCCTTGCATCCGGCCAACGAATCCTTTCCGTAGGCGAGGACTTGATCCCGTTTCAATTCGGCGTGCTCGCGGGTCGTTGTGAGCACCGTTGCCCGGCCGTCGGTATCCACCCTTTCGGCCAGCTGGTGGCACATTTCCCGTTCATGTCCAAACAGCTCTTTCAGCATGCGTTCAACATAGTCGTACGTATGATGATCGCTGTCCCACAGCACAACATGGTAGCGCGGAATGCGCTGCGAGTGCTCTTGGACGGTTCGTTCTCTTTCGACTACCAGTGTGCCTAGTTCTCTGTCGTCCCCGTGATGCCACTGGCCCATTGTCGCGCTCTCCTGATCTCAAATAATCCGTGAGGGATGGCCACACATGACTACCCGCGTCACGAGAGTCCGATTGTACTCGAACTCAGCAAGGCCCATCGCCCACCCATTGCCGGCACCTTGCCACGGAACTGGTCCTCTCACAATGCCACTATTATATTGGACGACGCCGTGGATGGGAAAGCGGTTTACAGAGCCGCGCCAGAACCAGCGACACCAGAACCAGCCGCACCAGAACCAGCGACACCAGAACCAGCCGCACCAGAACCATGTCCCAGCAGGATCAATACATCGATCAGCATCGCCAAGCGTTTCAAGACGCCCTGTGCGAATTTCTTCGTATCAAGAGCGTCAGCGCCGATTCGGCCTACCGGTCGGGTATCCAACAGGGTGCCGAATGGGTTGCTTCCGCCTTGCAGGGGCTGGGTCTTGATACGGAAGTGGTGGCAACCGGCGGCCATCCCATTGTCATCGCGCAGTCGATGAAAGTACCTGGACGGCCGACAGCCCTGGTTTACGGGCACTATGACGTGCAGCCTCCCGATCCGCTTGAGGAATGGACGTCGCCACCGTTTGAACCGGCCATCCGGAACGGCAATATCTTCGCCCGCGGCGCGACGGACGACAAGGGGCAGTTGCTGACACATGTTCTGGGCGCGGCCGCATGGAAGGAAACGGTCGGAGATTTTCCGGTCCAGATCAAGTTTGTCATTGAAGGTGAAGAGGAGGTGGGCAGCAAACACCTGGAAGCGCTGATTGCCGAGCGCCGGGAACAACTGGCCTGTGACTGCATCGTCATCAGCGACATGTCCCAATTCGCACCGGGGCAGCCAGCCATTACCTACGGATTGCGGGGAATCGCGTACTACGAACTGCGGCTCAGCGGGCCCAGACAGGACCTGCATTCGGGAACGTTTGGCGGGGGAGTTACCAATCCGGCCAATACGCTGGCGGCTTTGCTGGCCGGGATGGTCGACGACCAAGGGCGGATTCAGGTGCCGAGTTTCTATGACGACGTCGTACCGGTTTCTGACGACGAGCGTCGTCGGCTGCGGGATCTGGCTTTCGACGAGGCGGCGTTCGCAGCACGGATCGGTGTCTCCGGCGTCTCCGGCGAACAGGGTTTCTCGACCCTCGAGCGACGCTGGATCCGCCCCTCCTTCGATGTGAATGGCATGTGGGGCGGCTATCAGGGGGAGGGAGCCAAGACGGTGTTGCCCGCGCGGGCCGGAGCGAAATTCAGTCTGCGTCTCGTCCCCGACCAGCAGCCGGCGGTAATTACGCAGCGCCTCGGCGACTGGCTCGCGGCCAGGATCCCTCCCGGCATCCAAATGGAACTGCAAGACCATCACGGTTCGCCCGCCGTCGTGGTCCCGCTGGACAGCCCCTACATAAGGGCGGCATCGCGCGCCATCGAGCACGGTTTCGGCCGGCTGCCGGTGATGATCCGCGAAGGGGGGTCGATTCCGATTGTCGGGATGCTCGCCGAGCAACTCGAGGCGGACACGCTGTTGTTGGGCTGGGGACAAAACGACGACAATATGCACAGTCCCAATGAAAAGTTCTCGCTGGCCGATTTTCACCGCGGGATCCATTCCAGTGCCAGGTTGTGGAAGGAGCTGGCCGAGTGTTAGACAAACGCTTCGTTCTGCAGAGTGCCGAAACGGTACAGGCCAACTGTGATGCGCGGGGCGTAAAAGTCGACGTCGCCCGTTTCTGCGAACTGGAAAACCTGCGGCGTACCCTGCTGGCGGATGTTGAATCGCTCAATCGCCAGGCCAACGAGATCAGCAAATCGATCGGTCAATCGCGCGACGACGCGCAACGCGAACAGCGCAAACGCCAGGGCCGGGAGATTCGTGAGCGCAGGGATTCGCTGAAAGAGGAACTGGAACAAATCACGGCCGAAGCGAACGCCATCCACCGCCGCATCCCCAATCTTTCGCATCCCGACGCGCCGCAAGGGAGCGCCGCGGACAATCGGCTCGTCCGGCATGGCGCGACGGACGTCGTGGATCGGTCATTCAGTCCGCTGGACCACGTCGAACTGGCGGAGAAGCATCGGCTGATCGATTTCGAAGGCGGTGCACGCGTGGCGGGACACGGGTATTACTTCTTGCAGAATGAAGCCGTGTTGCTGGAAATTGCGCTTCAGCGATACGCCCTCGACAATCTGATCTCCGCCGGCTTCACACCCATTGTCACGCCCGATGTCGCCCGGTCCGAAATCCTGAAAGGAATCGGATATATCCCCCGGGGCCCCGAAACCCAGATTTACAGCATTGAAAATTCGGATTTGAACCTGGTGGCGACCGCAGAAATTACCCTGGGGGGTTTGTACGCCGGTCAGACACTGGACACCGAACGATTGCCCATCAAGCTCTGCGGCATCAGTCATTGTTTCCGCACCGAGGCCGGCGCGGCCGGCCGAGCGGCTCGCGGCCTGTATCGCGTGCATCAATTCACCAAGGTCGAGATGTTCACCTTCACCCAGGCCGAACAGAGTGACGCCATGCTCGATCACCTGTGTGAACTCCAGTGTCAGCTCTTCGACGGCCTGGGCATTCCATTCCGCGTGATCGATACCGCCACGGGCGACCTGGGCGGTTCCGCATATCGTAAATTCGATCTCGAGGCCTGGATGCCGGGTCGGGGTGAGAGCGGCGAGTACGGCGAAGTGACCAGCGCGTCGAACTGCACCGATTACCAGGCCCGCCGACTCGATATCCGCTGCAAGTCCCGGGGCCAGAAAGGGACCCATTTCGTCCATACGCTGAACGGGACCGCGGTTGCCATCAGCCGCGCGCTGATTGCCATCCTGGAGAACTACCAGCAGGCCGATGGATCCATCCTGATCCCCGCAGCGCTTCGCCCGTGGGTTGGCAAGGAGCGGATCGGCGGAACGGAAGGCTGAACGCAGATCGCACGTGGGACGCGTTGGACCCGGGGCACCCAACCACTGGGCTCACCGGCCGCTGATCCTGAACGATCTCCGGGCGCCCGCCGGACTCAGCCCCTCGGTGCGCCGACAGACGCCAACACTTCGCCCGCCTGCCGGCACAGTGCTCCCGCCTCGTCGCGTGTCGTGGCCTCGGCCACGATGCGCACGATAGGTTCCGTGTTGCTCGGCCGGACCAGCAGCCAGCGGTTTGCCCATTCCAGCTTCAGACCATCCAGCCGGCTGGCGGCTGCGTCCGGAAAACGTCGCTGCACGGCGTCCAGTGCTTCGGGGACTTGGTCGGGATCCACGTCCGCCTTGGCCTTTACCATCTCGTAGCGCGGCAACGCCTTTGCCAACCGACTCAAGTCTTGCCCGCGGACGGCCATCAAGTCCAAAACCAGCGCCATGGCGATGAAGCTGTCCCGCACCAGCCCGACGCGGGGGTCGATGACGCCGCCGTTGCCCTCGCCGCCAAGGATGGCGTCGTGCTGGAGCATTAGATCGACCACATGCGCCTCTCCGACCGCCGACGCGTAAAACGGTGCACCGTGCCGTTGGGCGATGTCCCGCACCATACGACTGCTCGAGCAATTGCTGACCACCGGCCCGGGCCGAGATTGGAGCAGGTGCTCGGCGCACAGTGCCAACGTACACTCTTCGCCCAAATAACTGCCTTCACCATCGATCATTGCCAGCCGATCCGCATCGGGGTCCTGGCAAAATGCGACATCGCAGTCCGTTGCGCGTACGCGGTCGATCACGGACGACAGATGGGCTTCCGTGGGTTCCGGGGGGTGCGCGAATCGACCATCCGCTTCCGCTCCCAGAACGGATATCGTGCAACCCAGTGCCGTCAAGAGTTGATTTCCCAGCGCGCCGCCGGCCCCGTGATTGGCGTCGAACAGAATGCGGAAACCACACCGGGCAATCCGTGGTACCTGGACGCACCGAAGCACCGCGTCCAGGTGTCCCCGCAGCGGGTCCTCAATCGCTTGCACGACCGCAACCTGGTCGTGCGCGACCCAGCGGATCGGCTCGGGGTGCTCGTAGCGCTCTAGAACCTCCGCCGCGGGACCGGCCGGCAACACTCGGCCTGCGGAGTCGAAGAGCTTGATTCCGTTGTACTCGGGCGGATTATGGCTGGCCGATACCTGAATCCCGCCCGCGGCTTGAAACTCGCGAACCAGGCGACCGCACGTGGGAGTGGATGCCACGTCCCCGTAGTGGCACGCGCGACCCGTGGCTGCCAACGCCGATCGGATGGCGTCGGCGAGCATGGGACCGCTGCTTCTGCCGTCACGAGTCAGCACCACGCTTCCCTGGGAAAGACTGTTCGTGAAGGCACAAGTAAAGCGCATCGCGATTTCTGGGGTCAGCGTTTTCCCCACGATTCCCCGCAGTCCTGAGACGGTAATGATGGGCGCGTGCATCGCGTCGTGCCTCGGCGAAACTGGGTGTGTGGCATGGCACGGGATCTGCGCCATGGAGGTCACGCCAGCCAGCGGTCGGCGGGACCGTCTGGCACATCAAGGATATTCCAATCGTTGTTAAAAGAAATAGTGAAGTCGCCAGTAGGTGACGATCCTCGAGGAGGATGCGGTGCGGGGGGCCCGGCGAAACGGGCGTCGTTTTCCCGCGCCACGGCGGCATTTGCCTGAGCAAGGGTGGTCGCACGGGGTGGGCAGGGCGACGCCGGGCACCGACGTGTCGCCGCGGCCGCGCGGCGCCAGCCCATACCCAGTGGGAGCTGCCTGCCACCTGGACGAGGGAGACGAGCCGGGCCGGCGGACGGACGGCTGCCGCGAGCGTTTGATGGCATGCATAACACGTACCATTTCCAGAAAATCCGAGCTTCCGGGACGAGCCGACCCCGGTCGCCAATTGCTTCTGGGCGGCTGTCTTGTTAACCTTAAGCAGTATAGTTAAATTCCTGTTAATATTGGCGTGGGCCCTGGAAAAGAGGGATTCCTGCGGCATGCTGCTAGTTAGTGCGCATGCGTGGGGAGAATCGCTTCGTCCTCGAATCCGCCCCTACCGACGCGGTTCCCTGTCTTTGTAGTGGACGCGGCACGTTCTGTGCTGATCTGCGGCGCATGGGGAGGGGTGTTCGCATGGAATTCTCCATTACACGCCGAATTCACAATCGACAGTGCGATCGATGGGGTGGGTACTCGGATGGCGGTTCGACAACAGCTTCAAACGCGACGCTTTGAGCTGAAGTTTATCATCTCCGAAGCCAAGGCGCAGTCGATACGGGCATTTGTTCAGAACTATCTGGAATGTGACGAATACATGCGGCCGGACCAGCCGTTGGGATACGCCGTGCGCAGTCTCTACCTGGATAGTCCCGATCTTAGCTTGTGTCGTCAAACCGTCGACGGCGAAAAGAACCGTTTTAAGCTCCGCATCCGTTTTTACGACGACCGAGACAAGAGCCCCGCGTTCTTGGAGATCAAACGGCGTGAAAACGACGTGATTCGCAAACAACGCGCAGCGATCACTCGCAGCGGCGTGCAGCGTTTTTTGATGGGCGACTTTATCGATTCCTCGTGCCTGTTTCGAGCGGATACGAATTCCGTCAGTGCCCTGGATAATTTCTGCCACTTGACGCGAAAGATCGGCGCGGTGCCGTCGGTCTTCGTGGTTTATTCTCGAGAGGCCTACGTGGCGCCCTACAGCAACGACTTGCGTTTGACGTTCGACCGGCAGATTGAATCGAGATTGTTTGAACCGGGTCACGGGCTGCACATGTCGGAAACGCGGTTACCGGCCGACGTGGATGGCTGCGTGCTGGAAATCAAGTTTACCGATCGGTTTCCACACTGGACTCAGGAATTGGTGCAGACGTTCAATTTGCGGCGGACGTCCATGCCCAAGTATGTGGAGTGCGTCGACGCGACGCGGCGGATGGGTAGCCTCAACGTGATGATGGGGCGGGGTATGGGCTGATGAACGGCGCGTTCGACATGCTGTTTCAAGGCGATCTGGGGGCGGGTTCGGCCAATCCCGAGACCGCGCTGTTCGTCGTCGCGCTCGCTTTCCTCATCGGGCACGTGATCGGCTGGGTCTATATGTGGACCCATACCAGCCTCTCCTACTCGCAAACCTTTACCGGGTCGCTGGTCGTGATTCCCCCGCTGATCGCGTTGATGATGCTGCTCATGGCGGGCAGTCTCGTGTTCGCGTTCGGCTTGCTGGCCGTGTTCGCCGTGGTCCGCTTTCGGAACGTACTCAAGGACACGCGGGACACAACATTCATCCTGTGGTCAATCATGGAGGGACTGGCGGTCGGCACCATGCGGTATTCGACGGCCGTGATCGGAGCGTTCGGGATATCGACCGTATTCTTCTACCTATGGATGACCTCGTTCGGCAGCCGCCACCGGTACGATGCCGTGTTGAGTCTGCGGTTGACTCAGGATCTGGCATCCGGAGTGGCTGCGTTGAACGGTATTCTCCGGCGGCATTGTGCCCGCACACTGCTGGCGAGCGAGCGGAAACTGACGGACGAAGGTCTGGATCTGTCCTACCGACTGCTGCTCCGCGATCCTTCGCGACACGACGAACTAAAATGGGACTTGTCTCAAACGGAAGGATTCGAAAATATCTCGCTCTTTTTGCGCGACGACGAATCGGAAATGTAGGTTATGGCTGCCGGCAAACGGATTAGAACACCGTGGAAACACCGATGGCGGCGCTTCCGGTATACGGTGCTGCCGTTCTTGTTCTTTGCCGGATTCACCATCGTGACCGCCCGCCTGTGGGTACGCCAAGTACGCCCGACGCAGGCGGTTGGCGAGGTCGACGCCGTACGTGTGCCCGTGGCCGCCAATGTGGACGGCACACTGGCCCCGCTGGAACCTCAAGATCCGCTCGGATCTCCACCGCAACCGCAAAACTGGATTTTCGGGGACCAGGTCGCTAGAAACGAAGTCGTCGCGCGGCTCGATGATACGATGCTTCTGGCCCAGGCGGAAACGATCAATGCCCGCATTGGCGAATTCGAAGAACAGCTCGACGCAATAGACGAACAGGCACGAATCGACCAGGCGGACCGGGATTACGATCACGACCGCGAACAGACGCGTCTGACCCTGCAGCATCAGGGTCTCGTCCTGCAGGGGCTCCGGCTGGACGTGCAGATCAATTTCGACAAGATCGAAGACCAGCGTCTGGAACGGCGGCTGCAATACATGCTTGACGCCAATCGAAAAAAACCTGACGTGATTCCCGTGGCACAGCAAAGGATCGATGAGACCAGGCTTGAGCAGGCCGCCATCCAAAAGCGAATCGAGGAAAACACGCAAACGCGCGAGGAGGTTGAGCGTCAAACTGCCGAAGCGGCGGCGCGCGTCGAGGCATATCCCGATTCGGCCGTCACGGCCCGGCTGGACCAACTCCTCGACCCGGTCCGCGCGCAAATCAACACCGAAGAGGCCAGGCTGCAGGAGCTCAAGGTGCAAACCCGGTCGCTGATCGTGCGGTCTCCCATCGCGGGCACGGTCACGCAGGTCTTTGCCCGGCCCGGACAAAACATTCAGCGTGGACAACCCATTATCGAGATCGCCGCCAACGCAGGGGGTCACATCATGGGATACTTGCTCGAAACCAAGAACATTCGGCCCGCGCCCGGTATGTCCGTGTCTATCCGCCCGCGAAACGATGTGCGGCGGAAAATGGAATCGGTTGTGGAGCACGTGGGACCGCATGTCGTTCCGTTGCCGTTGCACCTGCTGCGGGATCCCAACCGGCAGGAATGGGGATTGCCCGTCAAAATCCAGATGCCCCCCAACCTCGACGCGCGCCCGGGCGAGCTGATGGATTTGACGTTCGACCCAAATGACCGAGCGGGATAAAACCTTTTCGGGCGGCGCCGATCTCCTAGCTAATCTCCTCGTGCCGCCATCGCGGCGAGCCGTTGCCGATGGAAACACCCCGATCGGAAGCCACGCGCCGTGAATTTCTGCAGGGCAAGTCGGTGGTCCGCGCGGCCAGGAGCCTGCTGCCCGACGACCCGGCTGCCGCGGCGCGGGGGGCTGATGCGCCACGGGACTCGGGCCGCCGCTACCTGATCCACGTGGGGCGGCGGGCCATGGCCTGCCAGTTCGACATCATCCTCAATGCCGGACAATACCCGCACGGCAGCGAAGCGGCCCTTGCCGCCCTCGACCTGGTCGACCGGTTGGAAGACCAATTGTCCGTGTACCGAGATTCGAGCGAAATCAGCCGTGTCAATCGCCGCGCGGCATCCCAGCCCACCTCCGTTGCGCCGGAATTGTTCGTGCTGATCGAAACCGGATTGCGGATCCATCGCGACACCGGGGGAGCTTACGATTTGACCTCCGGGCCACTCTCGGCCTCATGGGGCTTTCTCAAACGTACCGGCCGAATGCCGACCGACGCGCAACTGGCGGAAGCACGGCAACGCGTGGGCAGCGGGCACGTGCGCATCGACGATGCAACCCAGTCGGTGCATTTCGAAATCGAGGGCATGGAAATCAATTTCAACAGCATCGGCAAGGGATACGCATTGGACCGGTGCGGCGCGTTGCTGCGCGATCAGGGAATCGAACATTTTCTGATTCATGGCGGGCAAAGCAGTGTGCTGGCCGGCGGGGGCCACGCAGGGTCGCCGGCTCGCGGATGGTCCGTGGGATTGCGGCATCCGCTGCGTCCCGAGCGGCGGCTGGCGGAGTTTTTCCTGAAGGACGGGGCCCTGGGTACGTCGGGATCGGGAACCCAGTTTTTCCACCACGGTGGAAAACGTTACGGCCACGTCATCGATCCGCGCACCGCCCGGCCCGCCGAAGGCGTCCTGTCCGCGACGGTGCTCGCGCCAGAAGCCTCCGAAGCCGACGCCCTGGCCACCGCCTTCTACGTCCTGGGGCCCGAAGGGGCGGCGGACTATTGCCGCCGGCACGACGAGCTGGCAGCCCTCATGGCGTGTCCCGGCCCTCGGCCGGGCTCGGTCGACGTGTACGACTTCCAGTTGCCGGAAGGGACGTGGCGACTACTCGATGAGCACGTCCGCGTGTTCGACGGCACGTAGGCGGGCGGAACAGTTCCCACCTGCCCCTTTTTTCGCTACAACCGTTCAACTTGACGGCGTTGGCAGGCCGATGATGACCCCAGCGCGTTTCGCACGCCGGAAACCGGCCCCATCCGGCGGGAGACAGCCGCGGTTTGCGCGTGCCCGCGGGCAACAACACGGGACGGGGCGTCCGGTCACGGGTGCCGCTACCCATGCTCGACCTGCTTGTCCACCACGGATCCTATCTCGGCATCGTGCTGTTTCTGATTCTGACCGGCTGTGGTCTTCCGGTTCCCGAAGAAGTAGTGGTGGTGATGTCCGGCGCACTCAGCGCGCAGGGCACGCTGCAACCGCCGCTGGCGCTGGCCGCATGCATCGTGGGCGCGTTGGCCGGCGACTACGTGATGTACACCATTGGCTACCATTTCGGGCACAGCCTGCTTAAGGATCACCCTAGGTTCGCACGGTTTTTGCGAGCCGACCGCGAGCCAAAGTTTGAGGCCCTGATTCACCGGCACGGCTTGAAAATGCTGCTGGCAGGGCGCTTCATGGTCGGTGTCCGGTCGCCGTTGTACCTGTCCGCCGGAGCACTGCGCATCCCGTGGAAACGGTTTCTGTTGATGGACTTGCTGTGCGCGACGCTCGTGGTCGGCGTCTTCTTCGGTCTGGCATACGCGCTGGGGGAAGCTGTCGTCACGTGGGTTCGACGCGTGGAAACCGGCGCTACGGTCACGGTACTGTTGCTAGCGCTGGTCGGCATCTTCTATCTCTGGCGCAAGCGCAGGCTGCGGTCGATCTCCGAGGCATCGCGGGGGTCACCAGTGTTTGATGTCGGAGAACGCTTGCCGGGCTGATTCTGGCCCGCCGAGCAACCCCCGGCACTCCGAGCACGGCGTCTTGCGATCTCCAGGCTGGGACGTGCCGTGCCGTGCCGTTGCGCACCGGAGCGGCGATGCCACGATGCAGCGCCGCAACGGCAAGCCCCGTCATACGGTGTATCTGCGAAAAAAAAGCGGCTCCCGTATTCCGGGAGCCGCCGGTAGACACGTCCGCTCGAGACGGTCGCTCTTTGGGCGTCGCTTAGCCGCACCCACAAGAAGGCGCGACTTCACAACCACAAGCGGGCTCACAGCACGCCGGAGCGCAGCAGCGCGGCTTGCGGCAGTGGTGGAACAGGCGGTGCAGCAGCCCGCAACCCTTGGGGCGGCAGCACGGATTGCAACACGGTTCGCAGCACGGTTCGCAGCACGGTTCGCAGCACGGTTCGCAGCACGTCG
>CAZNKT010000076.1:19157-30760 GCA_964573605.1 uncultured Pirellulales bacterium | reverse complement strand
GGAATCCTTGCGCGGTGGGCAGCGATTCTGCATGGTCGCCCAGGTGGTTCTTGCCGAATTGGCCCGTCGTGTAGCCTTGGTTCAAGAGGATTTTGGCAATCGTTGGCGTGCCGGGGCGCAGCCAGGCCGGGCTGCCTGGGAGCTGCGGCACGGTCAAGCCGACGCGAATCGGATACATACCGGTTAAGAATGCACAGCGGCCGGAGGTGCAGCTTTGCATGGCGTAATAATCCATGAACCGACCGCCTTCTTTGGCCAGTCGGTCGATGTTGGGTGTTTCGCCGACCATCAGACCCTGGTGATAAGCGCCAACATTCATGATCCCGATGTCATCACCCATGATGAACAGGATGTTTGGTTTTTTCTCCTGCGCTTGTGCGGTGGCGCCGACAGCCATCAGGCAGGCTACCAGCAGTGCCACAACGGGAAGGGCGAGCATCCAGCGGTGGATGCGTATCTGCGTTTTCATGGTTTCTCCATTCGTTATGTTGCCCCGCCATGAGTTGGAAGTCACACGCCAGCGGGCAGAGCGTGCAATAGCGTTCATTATCTCATCAAAAACGAGGCGTCTTCCTGTCAGTTAGTCGATGTCTAAGCTAAATTGCTTCTCTCGCGGAACGTTTGATTGGTTCGAGGTTTCCTGTGTAAGCCAACCTTATCCGGGAAACTTCTCAATAGCGCTGTTGACACGGCCTTGGCAAAATACTATACATACGTTCATATATATCGAGCCCGCCACGGAGAACGCTATGTCCGTAGCCTATCCCGGTCTCGGCACGCAAGCAAGATCCGCGCATTCACCGCGGCTCCTGGATCGTTTGCGGCACACACTACGCGCAAAACACTACGCGTACCGCACTGAGCAAGCCTACGTCCACTGGGCCCGCCGCTACATCGTGTTCCACGGCAAGCGACACCCGCAAGAAATGGGTGGCCCGGAGATCGAGCGCTTCCTGACTCACCTGGCCGTCGAAGGCCGTGTCGCGGCCAGCACGCAGACACAAGCCTTGTGCGCCCTGCTGTTTCTTTACAACCACGTCCTCCGTATCAAGCTGCCACTACTCTCGGCCGTGCGCGCCAAACGGCCCAAGCGACTCCCCGTGGTCCTCTCCCGGGCCGAAGTCACCCGGCTGCTCGACGCCGTGCAGGGAGCACGCGGGATCTACCAGATGATGGCGGCACTGATGTATGGCAGCGGAATGCGGGTCATGGAATGCTGCCGACTCCGAATGAAAGATATTGATGTCACACGGCGCCAGATACTCGTCCGCCAAGGGAAGGGAAATAAGGACCGCGCCGTTCCGCTGCCCGATGCTCTGGCCCCTCGCGTCGAACGACAGATGGCGTGGCGAACCGAACTGCACGCAAACGACCTCCGGCGCGGGTTCGGACGCGTCGACCTGCCCGACGCGTTCCACCGCAAGTCGCCCAGGGCCGCGCGAGCGCTTGCCTGGCAGCTTGTGTTCGCCTCGGAGCAGATGTCGCGATGCCCGCGAACCGGGAGGGGGAAGAAAAGGTGTCAGGAACCTTTTTGTTGCCGTATCGGCCTTCGGCGCTTGCATTCTGGAGCAAAAAAGGTTTCTGACACGAATTGCACTGCCGAAAGTTCCAAATAAGAAGGCAAATAAGCCTGCGCGTTCGATATGGCCGCCGAGTCTTGACGCATAATCGCTGACAACGTATCAGTGTCGAGAACAGCCTTGTTCATCCAGCCAGTTCCGAACTACGGAGAAAAAAAGTTTGTGCGATCCGTTGCAATTCGTTCGATGTCAGCAACGTCCTCATCGGAAAGGCCGGCGTAAACTTTGGCCGCTAGGTCAAGGATGTTCCCCTCTGCATTCTGAGCAATTGGTTCCACTGTCAGCCGGACCCGCGCACCGTCTGGCAATGTGATTTCAACGTCGCTAGTCGGGCGAAACGCCCCGTTTTCGTAGACGGCATCTAAGTTTTTCGTCATCGGTTGGCCTCCACGTCGATTATAACACGTTGCGCGCGCCAGGCGAACTAGAGCGAAAAGCGCCCAGCACTGCAGTTGGTGCGGGCCCCAGAGAACCCGGCGATCTTATAGCGGCATCCGCCAATGACCCTGAAACTCAATACCACATGATTTGCAGTGAAAGTGCATCCGTCGAATTCCGACAGGTATTCCCCAAACTCCCCAAGTGAGCCGCCGACACTTCGGACAGCGTTTAGGCCCCAGACGCAACCACTAATACGCGACCAGAAGCAGCGAAATCGGAACCATTAGACCGAGTACTTCAATAGCGTCGATTATCGGTAAGTCCTCCGGTCGAGTCTTGAATATCGATCGTTAACAATGAGAAGGCTGAGCCATGTAACGCTTGAGGTAACCGGGTTGGCGGACCAATGGAGTTGACGTAGGCACACCAAGGATTGTAAACGAAGGAAATGACGTTGAAAAACCGAAAGGCGAGCCAACTCCATTCCACCGATTTGTGTACGCCCGGCATGAGCGTGATGTTGTGGGGCTTTGCATTCTTGTAGGAATTCGCCACCGAGCCCGAGCCTTCGATCTTCGTACCAATTTGCCGCATATTCCAGATCGCCCACAACTTCAGGACGAAAACGGAGGATGTACGTCATTTATTGCTCGTTCGGAGTCGATCTAAAACCTGGTCCCAGGTGAGTAATTTGTCGGGGTTCGCTTCGTGCGCTTCAATACGGCGATTGACCTGATCGCGCTGTTCGGGCGATAGCGATACCGGGGTATCTGATTCGATGCTGTCCCAGAGCGATTCGACCACGCGCAGTCGGTCAGTGACGGGCAGTGATGTCAGTTCGGACAACGTTTCGTTATATCCATGCTAAATCTCCAAGTCCGCCTACGAGTGGCGTGGGCGTCACAGACGTTGCGATACGCATCGCGCCGAAACAATATTCAGTTTACCAAATCCATGGCCTTTGCCAAATGAGCAGGACAACGCTCAAGCCGAATTCGTGCGGCAACACCAACACGCGCAGCCCTAACTCGTCGTCATCAAAACGACCAGGACCCGTGCAGGATTTTAACGCAAAAGAAAAGCAGGAGCATACCAGCGGCCATCACCGTCCAGAGTGTACAGAGGATGGCTCCGGTCTTGGCAAGCGTCCGCGGCCAACCCGCTGAGTCGCGCGTCGTTGCCACAGCAGCGATCGCCACAAACGGTGAGAATGGTAGAAGCCAAAAGATTGCCATGCAAATTACGGCAAAGACCTTCCCTACCATGCCCGCTGGGCCGGCTATTGATTCGGCATTCATCGTTTGTATCTCCTTTCGGTCGCTCTATAAGGATGTAACGATGATTTATACCCATGTCCTGCAACGGGGCGCCTGCGGAGTGCAAAGTCCCCTCGATCGGCTCGTCGCCATGACCGATCTGAACAACACGACGACAGACTTCTCTTAAGACGGACGGCGGGTTCTTTCCAGGCCGCCGTCCGCCACACCGCGCTCATTGAACTTGCGGCAGTGCCTTGACATGAGCCCGAACTGGGGTTCCGCCGATTTCCAGCTCCACGGGATCATCCGACATCTTCACTCCCTTGACGTCGTAGACGCGGCCCTCCGGAGCGATTGCCTTGACGCCATAGAACCGGTGCTCCGGCCCGATCGCCTTGATATCAAGCACGTGGCCGGAGCGCGTCACGGCCTTTACATCCAGCCGGTCTTTCTCCGGAGTCAGCGCCTTGATGTCGAGAAACGAACCATCGTCCGCCACCGCCTTGACCGGACCGAACCAGTCGTCGCTGGCGAGCACTTTCACGGCGAACACCTTGCCGTTTACAAACGCTTTAATGTCCAAAATGTGTCGATTACCCGCCTGTTCAATGGCCTTCACGTCATGGATATTCCCTTCCTCGTCGATGGCCTTGACGTCCAGCAACCTGCCTTCTGGATGCACCGCCTTGATGTGCCAGATCCTGGCGTCACCGGCCGTTGCCGTCCGGCCCGCCGCGGCCAGGATCGCGCAATTCAGAACCGTAAATACCCACACGCGGCGAACTTTCAAGCACATGATACTTCCCCTTATCCACTGGCCGTTTTGATTTGTCCAGACCGCCTCTTTCCATAGTACTATGGACCGCCAGCCTGGCAAAAAAAACTCTCAGGGCCGGTAACGCTGTTCGATGCAGCGTCCGCGAGCCAATACGTGCGCATGGACAGCGGCTTCGGCAGCGGGATTGGTGACGATATTAAAATCGTCGAGCGGGACAAGGTGGAAATGACACGGCAGACGGTTTCGACGCCCTCCTGGTCCAGGTCGGCCAGCGGTTCGTCAAGCAGGAGCATGTCCGCCTGGATGGCGAACGCGCGGACCAGGGCAAGCCGTCGGCGTTCCCCCCTGGAAAGATGCGCGCACCGTCGGCCGGCGAGGTGATCGATGCCGAATATCCTGAGCCACCGATGTGCCACCGAGACCTGCTGCTGCCGCGGCACGTGCCGTGCCGCGAGGCCGTAAGTTGCATTCATCAACACGGATCCGCGAAACAGATAAGGAGACTGATGCACGTACACGCGATCGCGTAGCGGCACTCCGGTCTGGCACTCTCCGGCGAATCCGCGTTCCAGGCCGCTCACGACGCGCAGCAGCGTCGTCTTGCCGCTGCCGTTTGGTCCGATGACGGCGACCCGTTCGCCTCGCCTCATTTCCAGATCGTGCACGAGGCAAATCGTGCTGCCTGCCTTCTCAACGCTCAGATCCCGAATGCGGAGCATCGCGTCATGCCTCCCTTTCCTGACGACCGAGCCACGCAATAAGAAGCGTCACGATTACCGCAATGAACAACAAAATCAAACTCATCGCGACGCCACGATCGAATTCTCCCCGCGCGGTCTCGAGAGCCGTCGCCGTTGTCAATGTGCGCGTTCGGTATTTGATGTTTCCTCCGACCATCATGGCAATGCCCAGTTCGGTAAAACAACGAGCGAATGCGGTGAGCAACGCCAGCGCGATTGCCAGACGCGCCTCGGACAGGCACGTTCGCCAGCGACGCACAGGTCCGGCGCCGAGCGTGATCGCAGTTTCCGCAGCGCGGGGATCAAGACTCGAAATGGCGCCGTGGGTCCAAGTAACGATAATCGGCCATGCCAAAAGAATCTCGCCGGCGATGATTCCCCATGGCGTGTAGAGCAGATCGAGCCCACCAAGTGGCCCTCGCCGGGACAACATCGCGTAACACAACAAGCCGATCAACACCGTGGGAACGCTCATGCCGGCGCGAATAAGAATTAGCATCGCCGAGCGGCCAATAAACCTCTTTTGCGCCAGCAGCGATCCGATCGGCATGCCCGAAATGGCGGCCAGACAAACGGCCATAACCGATATCCACAGACTGCGCCAGGCGGCAGAGAGGATCAGCGGATCCCCGTGGACGAGCCGTTGGACAGCTCCGGTCACACCGTCCCAGAGAAGCTGCATCCGACATCCGCCTCAGTCGGTGTCGTTGTGCCGCGAAGCATGGAACAATTGCCGTCCAGCGATCTGGTAGCCCGCAATCAACCGCTGCGTCTCGTCGCAGATCAAAAAGTCGACGAACTCGTGTGCAAGTGTTGCGTTGATCTGCGGATGCTTCCGCGGATTGACGACGATGGCCGCATAAGGATTTCGCAGCAATTCCGCAGCGGCTGCCAACGGCTCTAAATTGACTTTGTCCTGGAATTTAAGGTATGTCCCCATGTCGGCCAGGACGTAGCTTTGTAATTCGTCGGCCATAATCAGTGTCGGCCCCATGCCTTGGCCACTTTCGACATAATCATCCCAGGCTGGTCGTCCCCCGGTCATGGCCCACAGGCGCATTTCCCGCTTGTGCGTTCCGCTGTCGTCGCCTCGAGAGACAAACCGGTGGTTCTTCTCAGCGATCGTCTTCATCGCCTCAACTGGCGCGACATCCCGGATTCCCGCGGGGTCATCCTTGGGCCCCAAAAGCACGAAGTCGTTGTACATGAACTCTTCGTGACGGATTCCATGACTCGCTTCCATGAACGCGTCTTCGGCCTGACGTGCGTGAACCAGCACGACGTCCACATCTCCCTCTTCGCCGAGCTTCAATGCCGCTCCGGTCCCAATGGCAATCACATCCACACGGCAGCGGTAGGCCGTTTCAAACAGTGGCAATAACTCGTCGAGTAGTCCCGAATCACGAGTACTGGTCGTCGTCGCAACACGCAGCACACGTGTTTTGTCGGCGTTTCCCGTGCAGCCCTGCGTCACGGCGATCGCCGTGCTTATCAAGGCGGTAACAACCAAAGCCACCCGCGACCCCATGGCGGCACCGTTGACCAACACGCTCCCCCCTACTGCTTCATGAGAAACGGTTTCCAAACGCCCTTGGAATCGCTCCATGACCGGCAAATGTCACAGCAAGCTCAAGTGTTGAAACTGGTTCTGGCACATCTTTCGGCGGTGGCGAAACGTGTGCCTCAAATGGCATCCTCCTGCCATTTGGGCATCCTAAGCCAATACCGCCGGGATCCGCAAGGTGACGTGGGGGCCAATCACCGCGACCGGTGATCGCAGGTATCGCGAACCACTTTGAGGATGGACGTGGATTCTCTTTTGACGAGTCGGAAAACACGGCGGCGAAGGCGGTCGAATTCCCTCGCCAGCGCTTGCCCTTCGGGCGTAAGTTCACTCCGCCTCCGCCGGTTGCCACCGACGGTGGTTTGGACGAGCAGTACGCCGAGGGCCTGTTCCGTCTCCTTGATACGCGTCCAGATATGGCGGTAGCTCTTGCCGACCACGACGGCCGCCGCTTTGATCGACCCTTCTTGACCGACAGCCTGGAGAATCTTGCTGATCCCTAATCCGAATACGTATTCTCCGTCCGATTCCAGCCAGACCTTGGCTCGAGCGGTAAGGGCCGGCGACGGACCACGACTTGGACTCCGCATCGTTTACTCTCTCGACATCAAAAGGCCAGGTCTCCGTCGGCCAGCCGGTGATGCACTGGCGCAACGCGGCGCAGATTTTCAGCGCGCCTGGATACAAGTCTTTTCCCCGGAAGCATTTATCGGGCTTCTGTCTTCCAGCACGTTGTCTTTTCGCAGCGTCGAACGCCGGTATGCCGTGGCATGGATTTTTTCGTAAGTCACTTGCCTAATGACACTTATGCACTAACGTGACCCCCCCGGCGCGGGTCGCGGCACGACTGCTGCATTACCCATTAGCCATCGCGAGTAACAACCTGCAATCCATGGTGGCCACCTGATTGTAACTGTCCGCGACCTGGCATCTTTGTACCTGTGAACACCTTTGAGGGGATTGAACCATGCGTAAGGGCCTTTTTTTCTGCGTGACGACATTGTGCTGCTTTGTTGCCACTTCCGCGGTCGCCAACGACGGTCGTGTCTCCAAGGATACACTCCGTTCCATGGGACTCTCGGGGCTGGACGTGATTTCCGATACCGACGCCAGCACGATTCGTGGCATGGGTTACTTCCACGCACCCCAGCACACCAAGTCCCATGCCTCGGCGTGGGGTAATTCGATGGCCTACTTCAACGGTTACGGCGGCAAGGCCGTCGCCAAGAACGGCTACAAGGCCAGCGGCAAGCGTTATGCCGAAGGCGGCACCTCTTCGGTGGCCGGTATCCACGTGTCCAAGAAGGTCGGCCACGGCTACCGGAGCCCACATGTGAAGATCCAGATCAAGAAGAAGTTCTTCGCCAACGGCACCTCGTGGGCCCGAGCCCGCTAGCCGCCGGCAGACACCGCATACGTCGCCACGATGCGTACAGGCACCCCGTTGTTCCTTCCGGGACAACGGGGTGCCTGATTTTTTGATGCTTTACACGGCAAGCGGATCCGTGCGCTCGTCATCCCCCGGCAGAGCCGGGGGGCTGAAAAGGGTGCGGCCACGACGAAAGGGACGCGCTATCCCCCGGCAGAGTCGGGGGCGTTCACCAACGCAAACAGGAAGGCGGCAATCGCGCCGCCCGCAAAATTCGCCACCAGGTATACCCAGATATTTGCCCAACTTGACAGGCCCATCAGTGATATGCCGACGGCGACGGCCGGATTAAAAACACCACCCGAGATCCCGCCCACGGCGAAGGCGCCGACCATGACGGTAAAACCGATGGCCAGCCCGTAGAACGAATTCCCCTCGGTCCCTTTGGCGGTAGCCACATTCAAAACGACGAACGCCAGAGCGAATGTAAAGAGAACCTCCGCCAAGATCACCTGTGGCAGCACCGCCGACAGATCCATGGCTTCGATGTTGGCATCCGGCCCTTTCAGAAACAGCACCAGGATCGAGGCAACCAGGGCGGCGACAATCTGCGATCCCATATAAGGCCCCACGTCCTTCGTATCGCACTTGCCACGCAGATAAACAGCCAACGTGACCGCCGGATTATAGTGTGCCCCGGAAATGTGTCCTCCCGCGAAGACCATGACCATCAGCACTCCGCCAATGGCCAGCGGTGCGAGACTGCCCGCTCCCGGTTCAATAACCACATTGCCAATCGTAAAAACCAAAAAGAAAGTGCCGATGAATTCAACGATATATTTGCTCATCATGTGCTCCCGCCTGGATTCGGCGGCCGGACAACCGCCGTCTGCCGCATGATATCGTGTACGAGCATGACGCCGCAAATCCGCTGGCACCGATTTGGGCAGCAGCGCCTACCATGTGAAGCCGGCGCCAAGACTGAATCCGATCAGGTCGGTTCGCAACCCTTGTGCAAAGGCGGTGGCGGTACCTTCCGCCACGCCGACATCTTCGGCGACCGACTGAGCGTAAGCTTCACCCTCGCCCGCATCCCAGTATTGATACTCGGCCGCCAAACGAAACAACGCGTTGGCGGGCAGGCACTGCAAGGCGTAGTTCCACTCGATACCCAGCTGAACCTCTCCGATATAGATATGGTCGCTGACGTCCGCCAACGCGCCGTTAAACGCTTGAGCACTGCCGTCCGGATCGACCACCGTCGAACTGGTGTCGGCGCCGACCCACGATCGGCCCCAGACCACCGAATTACGCAGATTGAAAAACACGTTCGCACACGAGTTGCAGAACAAGGGACGGCGTCCGGAAAACGCCACGGTAAATCCCGTGCCGTGGGAACTTCGGCCCGTGCGGGCAGTTCCCGTCAACACGTCGTCGTCGACGGCGGCAAAACCAAGCACCGAATTATGCTGCTCCATGGCCGCGTAGCGCGCCCCGATCGCGGCGGTCATTTTCGCTGCGTGCAGGCAAAAAGCGCGCGTCAATTCCAGGTCTACGGTATAGGCCTCAAATCGGCTGTTGGTCAAGTAACCATAGTCGCCGCCGGAAGGCGGAATCGAAAACGGCTCGTGTCCCGTATCGCTATCCCGGAGATGCCAGTATCGGCCGACAATGCCCCAGCACGGACCTTGTACGCCGAGCCAGATACGCGGCCCAACTGTCAGCGCGCTGACCTCGTCAACTGCGAATAGTCGCGACGAGCCGGCCGCCACGTCGCTGACCAGATAGCGGACGTCGCCCGCGTTGTAATCAGGCGCTAGAAAAGTCACCTCGGTGCCGAACGCCCACGTCGGCAGTCGGCAGGGAGGACAACACCTATTGTCGGCGCATGCGGCGCCGGGTTCCGTCGGTGGTTCGTACTCAAGCTGCCCCGGAGCGATTTGCTCCTGGCGACTGCTCACGTTCTGCAAGCCGTCGTCCCAGCGAACCTGCTCGACGGGGTTCGTTTCCCCCGGGACCACGGCTTCGGGTCCCAGAGGATTGGCAACCAAATACGCCAGCGTGGCGTCCTGCTCTTGCGAAGCAGCCAGAACTTGCTGCATCGTGAGTATCTCTGCGCCGAACGTTGCCAACGGGTCCTCCGACGGTTGCTCGGAGCGCGCCGTTCGCTCCACGCCAAATTCGGCGGAATTTTGAGAAGCGTTCGGGCGGTTGACAGACAGTGGCAGCCGGTTCACATCCGCCGTCAACGGGTTGATCGGGCGAGGTTCGGTTGCCGGTTCGGTGGTGTACGCAGAAGGAGGGGCCGCACGCACAGCGGTTCCCAACATGTGGACGGTCAGGACCGCCATCACCACCCTTTGGACGCATTTAGACTTAGACAGTCGCATCGAATCGTATCTCCGTCCCTACGCGTGCGTAACGACCCATCCAGCCATCCAGGCCGACGTCTTCCGAACCAAACGATCGACCTTTACGAGCGGCAAATTCGAGAAATTGCCGTCAGCCTTTAAAGTTGCCGCAGCCGTTAATCCGCGCGCATTCTACCCGTTCTCCCACGCTAATCGGTGCTACTACGGGCTCATCGCGCGCTGTTTGGTCTTCCCGAATCTCTTGAATGACGCATCTTGACATCCCAGTCATCGACCGCACGCCTTTTCGGTGCGTGGGCTGAAGAATCGGCCATGGGTCGCCGATTAACCGTTAGAGGCTGCAAAGTTTGCCTAACCGCGATTTCGGCTTCGGTCGTGCGCGGAGCACTCGTGCAGAAAGTTCGCCTATTTTGACAAGCGGAATCCGGGCCGTTCCGTGGCGCAGGCGCGGGCAACCAGTCCGCGGCTCTTGTCGGAAACCAGGCTCTCGGGATGACGACGTGCCGGCTTACCGAATCGCAAGCGTGAACTCTGCCGTGGCGGTGCCCGAGGGCCATTGGCCTGGAAAGCAGCGTCTGGTTGCTTGGTGGCGAAGGGCTGCTCGGATTGCGGTTGCGCTGTTGTTCTCAGGTCTTGTGAGCACCAGCGGCTCCACCGGTGCCGCCGACGACGGAGTGCCGGGCACGGTATCTCCGCTGATTCGGCCTTTCCTGCTGACCAGGGACGGAAGCACCTGGCAACCTCCAAAAGCGCCCGACAGCAAATCGTCCGTCGCGCTGGAACGCGTACCGACGATCAACGAGCGGATCGACGCGCTTCTTCTGCCGATCAGCGTGATGCAGCCCTTGGCCTACGAATCCGATCCGACCGGCGGCGGCGATTCGACACAGCGTCGTGAACGTCGCCCCGGCCAACAGATGGACGAACTTCCCGTTCTTCTCCAGCCGTTTTACTCGACCATGGGCGGCCAACCTTTGGAGGCGGCCGGCGACTCACCGCTGGTCTCGGCCGCGCAGTGGTTGACCCACACGTGGAGCGGCACACGCGGTAGCTGGGGACCGTCGTTGTGGCGTCCCTTGTGGAAACCCGGCGCGGAATCTTTCGAACCGTCTTCAAACGAGGCTGCGCTTGTCGCCTACGAGCAAGGCGACCGCTCGCAATTGCCACTGGGCATTGACGATGCGGCGCAACAGTTGCCTCCGCCGGCCGAAGGGCAGCCGTCGGCAGAAGGCCAACAAAAGGCCGACGGCCTGGCGGGCGACCAGGAGCTGGGGAGTGCCCCCCAAGACGACACACTCCAATTTCTTCGCGCCGCCACGGTGTTGCTGGAGCCGGGCCAGCTCCAGATGGACTTCGGTGTGATTTATTCCCTGGCCGAGAATGACCTGCCGTTGTTTCTGGCCCCGGACGTTGTGGCCGAGTCCCGCATCCGGCAGCGCCAAATGATCGTACCTCTGGAATTTCGTTATGGGCTCGTTCGCAACACCCAGGTGTTCGTCAGCATTCCGCTGGGTTGGGCCAATACAGAACTGGCTATGGAGGGTCTGGAAGCGTTCGAGA
>CAZNKT010000076.1:0-19147 GCA_964573605.1 uncultured Pirellulales bacterium | reverse complement strand
GCGAGCCCGGCCGCCTGGTAGACCAGATCGGCGCCGGCGAAGCCGAGATTACCATTGTCGATATCGACCCGCGCAGTCGGCACGAACTGGAACGAGCCTGATGAGAACACCGGCGGAATCGGCGATGTGCGAAGCGGAGCAACCGTGCTGCTCAAGCAGGGGAAGGAAGACTTTCCCGACATCACGGCCACGTTTTCCTTCACGGCGCCGACCGGAAGTGCAACCGTGCTCACCGTGCCGACCCCACTGGCGCCCGCAAATATGGGGGACGGTTTCTGGGCTCTGGCCGTCGACCTGTTGATGATCCACAACATCGACCCGGTCGTATTTTTTTACGGTGTCGGTACACGTCAGCGATTCGAACGTACGTTCGATGATGTCGTTTTTCAACCCGGCGGCGAATACAACTATCTTTTCGGGGCGGGTTTCGCGGTAAACGAAAGAGTGACACTCAGCTCCACATTCGCCGGCGCTTATGTTTCCGAGCTCCATCTGGACAACCAGCGCGTGCCTGGCACGATTCAGGAGCCTATGGCGCTGCGCTTTGCAGCGACGATCTTGCGGCGGAAGATGCTTGTGGAACCGTTCGTTGAATTCGGACTTACTGACGACGCAACATCCGCCCGATTCGGGATTGTGTGGACGCATTAGCCGGGCAGCGCCGCGGGGCATGAAGGATCCGCGAAATGACAATCCGCGGCGCGAGCCGAATAAACTGACCGCCGCGACCGAGAGTAAATGAACAACCGAAAGATCACGTCCACCGAGTTCTTCGCGGACGCTTCGGGCGACGCGCAACACCGGATGACGGAGATGGCGCAAGGATACGCGCAGATGCCAATACGAGACAAGGCTTCCGTCCTTTTTGCGTGTGTCGCCCATGGCATGGTTGATGCCGCCGGCATTCCTTTTCGTCAAAGTGCGAACCTGCGTTATGCCTGGGCCCTGGTCGCGCTGACGTCGCTCACTCTGCTCGTGCCGCCGTCCTGCGTGGCCCAGCCCGCGACGCGTTCACCTGTTCGCGATCCGCGGCGGAAGATCGCCAAACGCATCCCGAGCTGGTTGGAACTGAAGCAGCGCAACATTGTCATGCAGCAACGGGACTATTCCTGCGGTGCGGCGGCGCTGGCCACGGTGGTCCGCTACTATTGGGGAGACGACGTCGACGAGGAGTTTTTTCTCGATGCGCTCGGTGAGCTGCTGACCGACGAAGAGGCCCGGGACCGCGTGGAAAATGGTCTGGCCATGAGCGACCTGCGCCGCGTGGCGGTTCGCACCGGTTATCGGGCGGTCGTCGGCAGGTTGACATTTGAGAAACTCATAGAAGCCAAGGTGCCGCTGGTTGTGGGTGTCACGGTCGACGATTTCGATCACTTCGTCGTGTACCGGGGCACGGACGGATGGTGGGTGTATCTTGCCGATCCGATTCGAGGAAACATCCGGGTGACGGTTCCCACGTTCCTGAAGCAATGGCAGGAGAACGCCGTGCTCGTTGTGCACAAACCCGGAGCCAAAGTCAGGGACATTTCACCGCTGACGGTTCGCGAAAGCGAAATCTGTTTGGGGACGGTAAACGACCAGCTCCTTCGCACGGTTCCGAGCCGGCAGGCCCCCACGCTGGCCCGTCCGACGGCGCGCTAGGCACGCCACGCAACCCACCCCAGGCCCGCCAGTAGCGTTCCTGCCGGCAACCATTACTCGATGCCCGGCAGCCGACACCAATGGGCCTTTGATCAGAAGCGGCCCTGCAACCCGGCCAGCACAAAACTGCCTCGACGCGGCCGCCCGTCCTGAGCAATATACCCGTCGTTTTCGATCATCGTCACGCTATACCACTGAAACCAGGGCGTCATCTGGTAAGCAATCTTGATGATCCCGCGTCGCTGCAGGACATCGTGCTGAGGATGCCCAATTTGCTCGGGGTGGAACTGGCCGTAGTTCAATGACCAAAACCACCTCTCCTCGTAGAAACTGAGATCAACATAGTACCCCAGGCCCGTGATCGGGTCGTACGAGCTGTCGTTCGTATCCCGATAGTAGATACTGCGCTTCCACGTGATGTCATTGGGATCAAAGCCGGGACGGCGAAGACCATATTGGTCGTAGATGGCTTCCGCCGACAAGGTGAGGGGGCCGCGACGGACCATCGCATCCGCTCCCACATGCGCGTTGAAGTATTTTTGCTGCTCCGACCCGATTCCATCCTGAACCTTGATCGAGGCTCCCAGCGCCCAGTCGGCCGATTCCAGGCCCAGCCGGGAGATCAACGCTTTGGTGGAGTTTGTATCACGGTCTTCGTTTCCGTTTACCAGAGCAACGTCGCCTACAAAGATTCCGGGGTGGTAGTGGATAAGCAAACCGGTCTCGCGGTAAAGTATCGACTCGGTGCGAATAAACGGCGCGTCCACGCGGGAATTGGTATACAGTGGGAAGTAAGTTCTGCCAAAAGGCGTCGTAATCTTTCCCAAAGCCAGAGCCCAGTCGCCTCGTTCGACGGCCAGGTAGAGTTCGGAGACCTCAAAAACATCGGGTTCGAAATGCGCTGTGTACGACCGACGTTCCGCAGTGTCGATCAGGATGTTCCTGTCGAATCGCTGGTTTAAAAAGAATTCACCGCCCATCTCGGTGTCCCACAGACCGAACTGCTGCCGGGCAACTGGCGCCAGGATCGCTTCGGCCCCGAATGTCGCTTCCTGCCCGGTCCAATACAGCCGCTGGTCGTTCACGTAAAAAGCACGTGCCAGAACGTCGATTTCCAGCCATGATTCGCCGTCCGAGACGCGGTGCACATCCGGAAACAGCATATGGTACCACTCCGCTGTTTGTCCTTGGTTCAACCCCGGGCCTGGCACGGCGCCGAACGGTGCCGTACACGAACCGCGACCGGCAAATTCTCCGGCACCGGGGCATGGCCCGTCCCAATCGAAATGCCATCGCTGCGCGCCGACCGGGGGAATCCGCACGATGGGCTCGGCGTCTGTCGCGGCCGTGTCCTCGGCGGAGATTGTCGCGAAGGCTTCCGTCGCCCACGGAGACCACAGGCGCCCTTCGGTGACGGCAGTCGACGGGCCCGCGTGACGCTCGTCACTGCCCGCCGGGGCGCTTCCGGTCAGCAACCCAGGCGCAATGATCGCGAACCCGAGCATCCACAAATGTCGGATGGGAGGACCGCAGGAGGAAGGGAGGCATCGGGGCCGGCGGACCTGGCGCATAGAGCGGATGGTCAGTTGTCGAAGATGGTGGGTGGCGCTTCGAGGGATACTCTTGGCCATCGACGCGATACAAACACATCATCCACAACGATCGAAAAACGCCCTATCACTGCCGGGATCAGCACACCCGCCACATCGGCAACGATCGGCACATGCCGGACAAAGTGCCCAGACCTCCCAGATTTGAGATCGGAAATAGCCGTCAGTACCGCGGCAATCGACAAGCAGCATTTGTTCGTGGGCCTGCCTCGCCGCATGGACATCCCGGCAATCCATTTCCAGCGGTTCCTTGGTCCATCATCGTGTTTGCTATCCGATAACCGAAGCATTTTGGAACAATTCGCCGACGACCTGTCCCTGGCCGTCTTCGGTCACATAGAAGGGCCGTTTTTCCACCTCCACGGCGTAGTCGGCAGGAATTCCCACGGCCCGGTAAATGGTGGCATGCAGGTCGGAAATACGAACCGGTTTTGCGGTTGCCCCGCATGGCGGCGCCGTGTCGGTCTGGCCATACAGCATCCCTCGACGGATGCCGCCACCAAACAGCAACACGCTGGAAGCACCGGTAAAATGCCTGTGCATGCCGTAATACTTCAACTCTTCGACGGTGTCGGGCTGCGGTACCTGGCCCTTGATGACACGCTTGTCCGCCTTGCCTTCCACCAGGACGGCGCGACTGAATTCACTTGCCAGCACGATCAGCGTCCTGTCCAACAGCCCTCGCTGTTCCAGATCGCGCACGAGCTGCGCGATGGGACGGTCGATCAGCGCCTTCATCTGGATCATCCGGGTATGCCCGTTATCGTGCGTATCAAATCCTTGAAATGGCACGTATTCCGTGCTGACTTCAATAAATCGCGCGCCTGCCTCAACCAACCTGCGTGCCAGGAGGCAACCGAGCCCGAAGCGTCCCGTGTTGTAGCGCGCGTAGAGTTCGGGGTCTTCCAGCGAAAGATCGAATGCGCGCGACGCGGGCGAAGCCAGCAAACGATAGGCGTTGTCGATCGACCGGACGAGCGCCTCGCGATGCAGTCCGCTGGCGTCCTTCAACCGAGGTGACTGGCGCAGCATGGCGTGAAAGGCGCGGTGGCGCGCTGCGAAGCGTTTGCGGCTCATTCCGGCCGGCGGGCGGACGGCCGCCGCGGCCCGTTCTGGGTACGGAACACGAAACGGCCCGTTGTCGGCGCCAAGCACGCCGGCGGTCTGGAAGGCTTTCAATTCCTCTGCCTCGCCGTTTCCTTCATACGGCTGACCAATGTCAATAAACGCAGGCATGGCTGGATCCCGAGGGCCGCGCGTATGCGCGATCCAAGCTCCCATATGCGGGGCCGCGACCGTCAACGGAGGTTCGTATCCCGTGTGCCAGTGGAATTGATGACGCGAGTGCAGAATCTGCCCCAGGTCTCCCAGAACGTGTGACCGGAGGAGCGTTCCCCGGTCCATAACCGCCGCGATATTCTCCAGTCCCTCCGTCAATCGGATTTCATCCACCGCGGTCGGAATTGACGGAAACGTGCAGATCACGTCCTTGGCACCCATTCCCTGGCGGAACGGTGTATGCTCCTTCGGATCGAAGGTTTCGACGTGAGGCATACCGCCGGCCATCCACAAAACGATGACGGCGTCCGCTGTGGGTTCCAGCAGGCTGCGCGGCGTTTCACCCCGTGCGGCAGCGGGTGCGACCGACGCGAGGGTTCCGAGCGCCGCGGTCGATGCGGACTTGATAAAATCACGACGGTCCGGATGCTGTTGAGCGTTCAATTCGGTCGACCCCAACGTTTAAGATTCCGTCAATTTATCGTTGTTCAAAATAACCACGGACCCACGACTGAAACGCGAATTTTCGGACAGGCCGGCCGTTTTGTTCAAGCTTCGTCATTGTACCGCGCAGCACCCGGCCCGCGCTGCCGGGGCCGCTCGATTAATGGATCAACTGGAATTCAGGCAGCATGATCAAGCACCACAACACGTCGGCCAGTCCCTGTTCGGTGACGGGAGTGCCGGCCAGAGAACGCATGGTCCGTTTTTCCTCCTCGGTCGGTGTACGTCCCAGGGCGGCTTCGACCAGGTCCTCCACCGCCACTTCGTCCGTCAGGCACTGCCGCGCTCCGTTCGCTAGCAGTGTGTCCAATGTCTGGCCATTGGTCAGTTCCATGGCCTGAAGAGTCGTGGCCAACGATTCGCGTTGCGAAACGACCTGGTTGCGGTCCGGACGGCCCAAGGCCCGGTTGAGCGGATCGTCCATGAACAGAACGGCCCGAACGGCGGTCGGAACCTGCGGAACCGGCACCATCCGGTCGGCGATCGCCCAGGGCGCGCTGCCGGCCGCCGCCACTTCGACGGCCGCGTTCCATGCCGAGTCGTCAAAATCGGGCTGCCACCAGCGGTCGGGCTGATCCAACGTGGCCCGCCAACTCCCATTGCTTACCAAGCGTTCTAGTATTCGACCGTCCGTGTCGACGACGGCCACGTCCGCAATGAACCCCGCGGGATTCGGACCCGTTCCCCCATTGGTCGCGCGGATCGCCACGACATTGCGGCCGGCTGCGATCCACGGTCGCAGCTCAACGGCTAATGGATTCTGCCAATCATCGTGCTCGGCGACCTTCTGTCCGTTGACGAACAGCGTGAACTGATTATCCGCGGAAAAAACTCCCAGCAGACTGGCAGGAATCTCGTCGAGCGTAATTGCGTACCGGATCCGCGCGGTCTGACCGGCTGGGGCGTCGCGTCCAGCGGACCCGGCCCAGATCCACTTCGCTTCCGTGGCCGCGAACGACGGCACCTGGTCGCCCAGCACGGCACGGACGGCGCTTAGCTGGCCCCCCTGCTGCCGACTGTCGCGGCGGAGCATGTCGCTGGTAGGATCTGGCCAATGCCCGGTCAATCGGCATACGGCATCAATCAATTGTTCGGCCGTCATGCGTTTGACGGCCGGTCCACGGAATACAAAGTCGTCCGATTGCTGGTCGCTGTCAGCGTCCAGCGCCGGCAACTGGTACGCTTCGGATGTGGTGATCTGTTCAAGGGTATGCTTGATATCGTAACCGTGCTCGATTAGATCGGCGGCCAGCCATTCCAGCAGTCCGTCATGCCACGGTTCGGCATCCAGGTCGTCCAGCGGTTCGACGAGACCACGGCCCATCAGCCGTGCCCACAGCCTGTTGACGAGCGTACGGGCAAAACGGCCATCACGTGATTGCACAATCATGTCGGCCAGTTGCTGCATCCGCGCATCGACCGGCGCATCGCGGTCGACGGAGCCAAGTTCCGGATAGATGAAGCCGGGTTCCGCCCACGTCCCGGTGGCCTTATTGCAACGATGCACCTGCAGCCTCTGATCGGTGAACACGGCGGCCAGACCGTAGGCCTCGGTGACTTTCCAATTGTTGACAAAGCTGTCGTGGCAGGACGCACACTTGAGATTGGTGCCCAGAAACACCTGCGCAACGTTCTGCGCCGCCTGCATTTCCCATCGCTGGCTGTCATTGACGGTTCCGCGCCACTTGATGCCTCGTACAAATCCTTCGCTGCCAGAAACCGGGTGAATCAATTCGTGCGCCATTCTGTCGTACGGCTTGTTGTCGTACAGCGACTTGTACAGCCAGGCGGTTACCTGCGCACGGCCGTTGTCAATAAATCCTGGCCCACGATAGGCATTCCGCAGCAAGTCATTCCAGAATGTCAGCCAGTGGTCCGTGTAGCTGCGGCGATCGGCGAGCAGTTCCCGCACAAGCCGCGCGCGCTTGTCGCTTGCGGAGCTTGCCTCAAACCGCGCGAGCTGATCTGTCGTGGGCAGTAAACCGATCAAGTCGAGGTGAACGCGCCTGGCAAACACGCGATCGTCCACCGTCGGCGGTGGCGAAAGATCGTGCTCCGCAAAGTAGGCGTTCATCAGTCGGTCGATCGGGTGGGCCACGCCATCCACTGCAGGAAGCTCGACGGGCCGCAACGCAATTGGCGACCGAGCGTGGAGATGCCCGAAAACAAAACCGTCCCGCCACGGGACGCCGGCATTAATCCAATCACTCAGCAACTGAACTTGATCCGCGGTCAGAGCGGGTCCTTCCTGCGGCATTCTCAGATCGGGATCCGGTTCGCTTACGAGATCGATCAGGTAACTGTCCGACGCGCTGCCAGCTTGGACAACGGGACCGCTTTCGCCACCGGCCAGTAAGAGTGTCAGGGAATTGAGTGAAAATCCGCCCTTTCGCCGGGTGCCCGCGTGACATTTCACGCAGTGTTTCCGCAGCAGGGGCTCAACTTGTTGAAACAGATCGCCCGCCGGCGCCGCAATGCAAGGACCACGACTGGCAAGAACGAGACCGGCAACAAGCACGATAAGGCTGGAGCGCATCACGACTTGGTTCCACAGAGTTTCAGGCGAGCCACGGGGGCGACTTGTCGCCCCACTGAATGCAAGCTTACCCAAACCGTTGCGGCGGAGTCAACGAAGGGCCTCGGTGCCTACCGCTCCGGCAGGTCGCCGTGATTCGGCGTTTGTGACGGCCGTGCCGGGAGGCGCACCACGCCATCATTGCCTGGCAGCGGGCACGTCGACGATCGATATCCGATTCCCACACTTTTCGCACGCGGGCAGAAGGGCATGCCGGACTTTTCCACACGCCGTGCAGGGTTCGTACAGCACCGTGCAGCACGCCGGACACGTGTAGGGCTCCTCCGCCGGCTCACCCGTGGTGCCGCGAACCGCGGAGAGCTTACGAATACTTCTCCGGGTCCACGACAGGTATTTTAGCGGACCGCGGCGTATGGGATGTCCGCACACGGGACACAGGAATGCTTCGTAGGCCTCCCGGTATGGCTTGACCAGCCAGTCCGTGTTGGGGAACGCTACCATGTGGAGCAGATATACAAGCACGCGCAAAGCACCGGCCAACATGGCCAGAATCAGCACGTATTTGAAATAGCGAGCGGGAAAGTATTCATGCATGACCAGCGCGACCTTCGCCAGAACAGCGACACCTAGCGCGTAGATTATGGAAGCATATGTCCCTGACCGGTATCTTATGTAGAGTACAACTACAAGGAGCAACAGCGGAGTGAGTAGTCCGAGCTTCAGAGCGGCGACAACGAACCCGGGACCCTCCCTGGCAACCGCTCCGGGAGAAGAAATCGTTGCATTACAAAGGTGGGCCAAGAGGGCCGCCGAGCTGCATAAACGGATAGCCGCCTTGCATCATGCTGGCGCGGTAGGCGGCGAAGCGGAAGACGAAACACTGGCGCGCTATCACATGTTGATTGCAAATGCCCGCTTGGCTTTTGCTCAAGGCCAGATCCAGCAGTGCGCTAAATCGTACGCGGGCGCTGTGGAAGCTGCCGAAAATTGCGTCGACGCTACAACGGCTGCCTATGAGGCTGACACGGTCAGTGTGGACCGGCTAGTGCTTGCACACCAACAACTCGCCGAAGCGAGGATTGCCCTGAGCCGCCTCCGTGACCGTTGAAAAGTGGTCCAGCGGGATGTCGGCATCTTCCGGGAACGCGTACAGCGATTTCCACTGGTAGAGCGGATACCACTGGTAGAGCGGATAATTGAGGGCCAATCTGATAAGTATCGGCGATCGCGCGGTTGATTCTTGAGTGGTGAGTGGCGAAAGGTTGCGCCCGCACCCCGCCACTCCGGCGGTCCGCATGTGCCCCCCGCCTTTCCCCTGGGTCTTTCGCCCAGGGCTGACAAAATATAGCGGTTGTACCGGTTTTAGCTGTATTCTTGCTTATAACGATCGTTGCGCTTCTACCGCTCATGACGAGAATTATCCTGAATCCGCATTTAACTTGTCGATGGGCAATAACGACCAGTCAATTTCACCGGGTTTTGCGGATGTGTCCTCTTTGGCGGAATGCCGGGCTTGACCGGGCTGAATGGAACAGTGGAAGGCTGTTACTCATGCTCAGCGATCAGGTCAGGTAAAGGGGTTAAGGCCGCAAGGAGATTTTTCCAATGAAAACGCGGATTCTAACAATGGTGACCTGCTTGATGCTCGGAGCCTGGGTCGGCGTCGACCCAACCGACGCGCAAGAGGAGATCTTCCCGCTCGAGAACGGCTCCGATGCGCTGCTGGGCCGGCGTCCAAGTTATGCGCAGGGATGGATGAGCTACGGTGAGCGACTGGACGTCCTCGAGGCGGAACTAACAAGATATCGCCGACAGACGGGACGTTCGGCTTGCGATGCATGTCAGTGCGGCTGCGGCGACGGTGGCTGCGGGCGGGATGCCTGTCCCGGCTTATTTCTGTCTGCGGAGTACCTGAGCTGGAAGCCCCGACGTCGAGGACTCGATTTTGCTATCTCAGACCCCGACGATCAGTTTCTGACGAACACCTTGGAAGGCAAGGTCGAGTCGCTTGAGCTGGAAAGCAACGGAGGACTTCGGACGACCATCGGCTATTTAACAGCCAGCGGCTGGGACGTCGCATTCACTTACACCAATTTCCACTCCAGTGATTCGCGATTCGTCAGGGAGCCTGCGGGTGGCTCACTCTGGGCGACTCGCGTCCTGCCGGACGGATTTGAAAACAACCAGGCCGATTCCGCGGCGGCGGCGGCCAGCCTGAATATGGATGTTTTCGATCTGGAGATGGGCCGATGGCTGGACCCGAGTGACTCTACATCGGTACGGTTCTTCATGGGCATTCGATCTGCAATTATCGATCAGGATTTTTCAGTCGATTATGCTGGCGGCAACATCGGCAATTATCCGGTTCGTCAAAGTGTCGGAATGCAAAGCGTCGGGCTGCGGGTTGGCGGCTCGGCACACTGGTATCTATCAGATTATTTAAGCATTTTTGGTGGTGGCTCGGGCTCCGTCCTCGTTGGCGACTTCGGAACAGTCTATGAAGAAGACAACGGCCAGCAGGTCAGCGTGACCGATGATTACTTCCAGTCGGTACCTGCGATCGACGTGGCAACCGGCCTGAACTTGGATTTCCATTCGCTGACGGTTCAGGTTGGCTATGAATTCTCCACCTGGTTCAACGTGTCAGAACGGGTCAACTTCAATGACGAACGAGGAATCATCGGCGAATTCAACCCATCGGTCTTCAGCAATGGCAGCAACGACCTGGGTATCGACGGATTCTTCGTGAAGCTCGTGTATGTCCGATAACGCGAAGCCGGGTCCGTCGAAGTTCGCGGCGGTACGTCTGCAGCGTTCAGGTTGGTCTTGTTTGCCTTGACCTTGTTCGTCGTGGGGAGTCCACGGGAAAAACGCAGTGCGATTCCTCCGCGCGCTTGTCCTGCCATTGCGTATCTGATTAGCGATTCGAGTCGGTGGCAACCCACGGCTTGCGGTGCGAACCGCGTCTTGACAAACGTGCCCAACTCCGCAGGCATCTGCCTGTTGGCGCGTCGATCGCCCGGTGTTTTTATGAAAATTTGACTGCAATGCTTGACAGTTCGCGGGAAACGCCGTAGGCTAGAGATTGGCCGTCTGCTACGACGAGCCGCAGTTCAAATTCGACCCCGGTTACCGCACTCGGCACGGCTAATGCATCTTTTGAGAGTACAGCGTTGCGGTAACGCATAGCTCTCTCTTCGACCCCCTTGGCGCTTCTCGCCTTGGTTTCTGTCTGAGCTGCTCTCTCACTGCACGATCCTCATTGCTTGCTGTGTCCACTTCGCCTGGAGGGGTTGTTGTGCGCGCAAAGAGGGCCTGCCGTGCGGAGCAAGGAGAATACGTAATGAATTTGTTGCGGATTTGGGCGCTCGATGTCTTAACGGCTCGGGCGATAACGACGGCGGCTGTCTATTTCGCACTTGGAGTGGTGTCGACGTTGGGCCTGCACGCGCCGACACATGCCGGGTTGATTGAGATTGCCAAGTTAACTGCCTCCGACGCTGCCGCCTTCGATCGATTCGGCTCCTCGGTCGACGTCTCCGGAGGGATCGCCCTCGTTGGAGCAATTGGTGATAACCCCAGTGGTCTGAATTCTGGGTCCGCTTACGTCTTCAACCGCAACGAGGGCGGTCCTGGAAACTGGGGCCAGATTGCCAAATTGACCGCCTCAGACGGTTCGACGTTGGACAAATTCGGCGTCTCGGTGGGCCTGGAACGGAACACCGCCATCATCGGTGCCAAGGGCCGCAACATCGGCGGAAATTTGGATGCGGGTGCGGCCTACATCTATCAGCGAAACTTCGGCGGTCCGAACAATTGGGGTGAGGTGGTAAGGCTGACTGCCTCCGATGGCGATGCATCCGATAACTTTGGTCATGCGGTCGACGTCTACGGGACGTTGGCCGTTGTGGGTGCGGTGGGCGACAACCTGGGTGCCAACAGCCCAGATACAGGTTCAGCGTATCTCTTCGAGCAGAACTTTGGTGGTTCCAACAACTGGGGGCAGGTTGCGAAGTTGACGGGCTCGGATGGCGCTGCGACCGACGGCTTCGGTTTCTCCGTCGCTCTCGACGACGACGTTGCAATTGTTGGTGCGAAGGGGGCTGACAATGGCGGTCAGGACATCGGATCGGCGTATATTTTCGAACGAAACCAAGGGGGCGCGAGTAATTGGGGCCAGTCCGCCAAGTTGACCGCCGACGATGGGACCTCTTTCGATGAATTCGGCTTCCATGTCGCGATATCGGACAATATCGCCATCGTCGGTGCGAGGGGCGACAACCTGGGAAGTGCCGACGTAGGTTCTGCCTATATTTTCGAGCGCGATCACGGTGGACCGAACAACTGGGGTCAGGTCACCAAACTTTTTGCTTCGGATGGCGCCGAAAATGACCAATTCGGATTCTCGGTCGCTATCTCACACGATCTCGCTGTCGTTGGTGCCTACAGCGACAATGGCGGCTCGATCAATGAGGGGTCGGCGTACGTCTTTCGGCGCGATGCTGGGGGGCCCGATAATTGGGGTGAAATTGCCAAGTTGACGGCATCCGATGCCGGCTTGCTCGACGAATTCGGTTTCGACGTGAACATTGACGGAAGCCATATCATCGTCGGCGCTTTGGACGACAACGCTGGGACAATCGACACCGGCTCAGCCTATGTTTATGCCGTGCCGGAACCGCCATCAATTCTACTGGCAATCCTGGGAGTCTTTGGATTGCGCTTGGTTGGGAAGCGAAAAAAGGTTCTAAATAAATCCTTGAAAAAGGGATAGTACCGTGCCGGCCGGTGCTACGCGACCGGCCTTGTCAATCGCTTCGGGACACTATCCCTTCCGTGTGGACCTGTTTAGGAGCGGTTTCAAAACGTCCTGTAATCGCTCCCTGACCGGGAACTGGCACAGCAGAATCGGGTTTTGAAGCCGGCTCTATTCAACCCACTCCGACGTTGATGCCGGCATTCTCGGCGGCTTATCGGCCGGACCGCATCTGCTGGGAGCTTCCGGCTTGAGCAGCCGGCCGCGCCACATGACCGCCCCCCGCAAATGCAGCACGATCGAGCGAATGGTGATCGCGGCGAGAATCGTCACGGCCAAGGGCCTCAGCAGCGCATAGGCGGCGCTGACATGCTGCTTCCGCCGTATCCAGGCATCGCTGCCCAGGAGCAGCAAGAGGCTGCCGCCCGCGAGCGCAGCGTGCACACCATTGGGTCGGAAGAGGACGTATATCAGGACGAACAGGGGCAGAAGATTGAGAACGAACAGCGCCACGACGGCTGTTATCGTCTTGTATAGAGGCCGATGTGTCTTGGAACCGAGGTTCTTGGAGAGCCCCTCCCAGACACCGCGAAATCCGGCGTACATTCGGAGCGAAACCAGATCGGACGCGTCGTAGATCCGCTGCCGAAAACCTGCCTGGACAATACGTTGCGACAACGTAATGTCGTCGACCACTTCATCCAACAGCGCGGCGTGGCCGCCCACAGCGTGGTAAGCCCGCCGGCCCACGAGCATCAGCACTCCGTTTCCGTGTCCGTTGGAGGGACGCTGGTCGCGGTTGATTTGGTAGATCGGAGTCGAGAAGAGCAGAACATAAGAAAAGCAGGGCATCAGAAGTCTCTCCGCGAAGGTTTCCATTCGCATTCGGGGCAGGTACACGATCAGATCGGCGTTGGACTCTTCGCGCGCCCGTACGGCCGAGGAAAGCGTGTCGGCTTCGTAGTCGATGTCCGCGTCGGAGAAACAGAGGTATTCGCCTCGCGCCGCATTCTGTGCCTGGTCCAGGGCCCAGCATTTGCCCACCTTGCCGCTCGGAGGTTCGGTCCCTTCCAACACGCGCAGCCGAGGATGATTGGAGAATTGTGACAAAAGCCGGGAAGTGCCGTCGTCGGAACGGTCGTTTACTACGAGCACTTCGTAGTTGGGATAGTCCTGGCCGAGAAACCTGGGTAGTGAATGGGCGAGCGATTCCTCTTCGTTCCGCGCCGGGACGCAGATCGAAATCAACGGCGCCTGTTCCGCCAGTTGCGCTGGCAGCGGACCCCGTTTGGGAACTTTTAGGGACCGGTAGTTCTGCCACCCCTTGTGCAGGCGTGCGATCCAGATCAACAAGATGGCGGTAAGTACGTATGTCATCGGTTCAACGCGAATTTTGGAAGTGTTCGGTCAGGGATATGGTTTGCCAACCCATGGACGCCGCCCGATCCAGGAATCGGTCCAATAGCTCAGCCGTCGACTCGCCGCCTCTCCCTCCGTCGTGCATCAAAATGACGTGGCCTTGTGCCGCGGATCGGCTGAGAATGCGAAGAAGTCGCTTCAGCTTCCTGCGCTGCGGCAGGGCGGAATAATCCAGACTGTCCAGCGTCCAACCGACATTTGAGATCACGCAACGATCGTGTTGCGTGGGAAACCAGAATTGATTGAACCCGTGGGGATAACGGATCAGCGGCAGCAAGACCGGTTGCTCCGCCTTACTTTCCAGCAACCGCGCTGTCCGGTCAAATCCCTCGAATCCCTGGCCGGATCGCTCCGGACGATGCTTCCAACCGTGATATCCCAAGGCGTGGCCCGCCATATGGATTTGAACGGCCAGTTCCACATGCGCCGTGATGGCGGCGCCCAGCGCGAAAAAAACGGCGCGCGCGTGATGCCGGGCAAGAACGTCGAGCACCGCAGGCGTACCGACGGGATGAGGCCCGTCGTCAAACGTCAAACCGAGCGTTCCGGGGGGCAATTGCTGCCGCCAGAACGTCGGAGTTCCCTCACGGCAGGCCGCCAGGCTGCCCGCCCTGGTCCGGCCCGCCGGGCCGCCGGGCTTTGTCCGCTTCTGCTGAAAACGGTTGCGAGTTGCCACCCGCAGGTAGGCCGGAAGATAACTCCAAATATTGTCCCTGTGCAGACAGCCCGGCTGCATGGGCTTCAGCCACCGCTGAAAATGACGCTGCCTGGGCGGTTCATCGTCCATGTTGCACAACGGCTAGGCCGGATTGGAGGTTTCCATCGTTTCCACGGCCGCCTCCTGCGCGAGCGTTTGGGCCAAGATCACATCGCCATCGACGTGCGTCAGTGCGACGAAACGGCGTCCGCTGGGGTGATGCTGAATCAGGAAGCGGCCATCCCGTTCGACGTCGATTGCCTCGAAGTCTCGCGGTCGTCCCGCCAGCCCCGTGCCCAGGCACTTGCCGACAGCCTCCTTGGCACACCACAACCTCGTCAACCAACTGGTTCGCGAGCCCGAGGTCGCATGGTTGCCGATCAAATTGTCGATCAAGCTGGTCTCCGCCTCATGGCAAAAAAGAGGAACGATCTCTTCCACATTGTTTTCGTTGAATTCGACGTCGACGCCGACCGGGCTTCGAGACGCGGCAGCGATGGTCGTCCCATCGCTGTGGGCGATGCTGATGAACGGCGGCGCCGGCAGCCCTTCGTCAAGTTCGGCGTATGGACTGCCGCGATCGTCGTACAGGATCGCAATGGCAAGCGGATGCACCATTTCGATTTGGTATTCTCGGGCCAGCCAGGCCCGCACGGCATCCTTGGCGGCGAGCCGCCCACGCAGCCATTGCCACTGCCGGCGGGGTGTCGCCAGCCCGTCAGTGAGTTGCGCTTCGCGATACGTAAGGCAGAGTCGCGTCGCCCACTCGAAATTGCCAACCGCAATATCCTGTTCTTTCAGTACGGTCAAAACTGTGTCGGCTTCCTCGGCCGAGTATTGTTTTTCCGTGGAGACGGAAAACCGCTGCGGCATGCGCTGGGCGTCAATTGCTCGCCGCGTCCAATTGAAAACCCAATGCGTGAAACCTTCAATTCGCATCCAAACGTTACCGCTGCCGTCCTGCACCTCCACATTCGAGACCAGAATTCGGCTGTCCAGGTCCCGGTGCGTGAACTCCAAGCGGACCGGAAGCTTGGTTCCGCACGGTGGCGGCGGACGGAGAAGTTCCAGCTTGCGAATCCCGTTGGGAAGCGAATACCTGTCGTAGCAGAGACTCCATAAGCCCAGCAACTGGGCGACGCCATCCATCGTGATCGGATCCAACAGCAGTTCGGGCCGCGGGCAACTGCGAAATAGATCGTTGCTCGGCAGCAGTGTAAGACTCGCCTGGCCACCCTGGTCTCCCATCCGGTACAGGTCCGTCACGCACTGGAGTCTGGGACCGTGAAAAGCATGACGGTCGCGATAGATCTCGTCGACTCCAATCACCCAGTCACGCGGATTCTGGAGTTCGGAGAACGTCAGCGGCGCACCATGCCGGTAGGCCGAGCCAAATAGAAACGTCGCCGATCCAGTGGAATTGCCATCGGAAAACATTTCGGCCCGGACGGCCACGACACCGGATGGTTCGTCCCGCGATTCGACACGAGCCTTGATGCAAATGGGCAACAACGTCGTGTCCTGGAAGGCCACCCAGCGCAGGGCACGCATATTCTCCAAGCCGATCAACCCGAGGCCCGGCGCGAGGCAGGCAGCCGTCTCCGCCAGAGCTTCGATCGTCATCGCCATGGGCAACATGGGCGAGCATTCTTCCAGAGGCTTGTACTGCGTCGCGTTGATGAAGACGTGGTCGTGAAGAAACAGATCATCGTTCAAGTCAAGGACACGGACATTGGTAATCTGCTGTCCTTCCACGAACTCTTCAATTTGGCCGAGAAATGGAAGGCGAATGTCGTTGGCGGTGGAAGGGGAGACATGATGATCGCTGCCGGACGGTTGCGTGACCGGATCGCCGCCCTTCTCCGGCGGCGGTTGGTCGATGGCCACCGCGGCCCGCTCGTCGACCGCTTGATCCTTCTCAGCGGCCGGCACATCTTCGGACGACGCGTCCAGATTGTCCAGCGCTTTTTGCAGTATCTCCTCTCCAAAGGGATACAGATCGAGCCGCAGCGGCAGCAAGATCTCCGCGCGGGGACCGGCGGGTTCCTGGGCGTCCCACGCCAGCGGGCCGAGGCCGCGATGCACATGGAGCAGCTCCAGATCGAGAGGAACACCCGATGTGAGCAGTGTAGCGCACAGGTGATTCAACTGAGTGATCGGGTCGCAGTGATCCTGGTCGATCTGCGCGACCACCGCATCCTCCGCCAGGCCGATGGATTTGATGGTCGAGGTCAGTCCACTGTTGCCAGCCTGAACGAAGACTCTCGCTCCATCTTCGTAGAGCCGCCTGACGGTCTGCCAGATGCGTACCGCATGATCGATGTTCAACATGCTGGTTTCGCGCATTCCCTCCGCGTCGGTGGGGAAGGGTTGTTCGGTGATCGACGAATACATCGGTAGCTGAGGTTGGCGAAACTCAAGCGGCGCGTAGTGAAACTCATGCAATTCGTCCCGGATGAAACTGTTGTGTCTGGTGTGAACCGGAGGAAACGGCAGGAAGGAAGCGGTAAGCCCCTGTTGGCGGATTTCTGTCATGAGCGTGCTCAATTGGTCGTCGGGACCGGCGAGCACGAGCATGTTGGGGGCGATATGCATGGCGATCCCAATCGTCGGGAAGCGCGCTAACGACGGCGTCAGCTGTTCCTCGGTAGTCATGGCAAACGCCATTCTCCCTTTGTCCCCCTTGTACTCGGGGACGAGCCCCAAAGCCTTCCACAGGACCGGCATGACCTCCTCGATGTTGAGTGCGCCCGCGGCACATAGTGCGGAAATATCGCTTACGCTCTGGCCGCACAGCATGTCGACTGGCAGGCGAAGCTTTTTGAGCAAAACCCAGCTGACCCACGTGCTCATTACAACCGCCCCCAGGGCGACGCTGCGCCGGCTGGGCAATGATGCATTTGCCCCGTTGTTCAGCTGCTCGTCCGTGACCACTCTGGGCGCCTCGAGCCGTTGGCGGAGTGCCGTACGGCTCTCCAGAGGAAGGCTGGCGGGCGGTGAAAAGAGCATGCTGGTAGGAACCGGGTCTTCGGGATGCTCGTCTCGAAGCTCCACCATGTCGAATTGGGTGCGGACCTCCGGGAAATGCATGCTCAAGGTCATCAGGTGGTCCGGGTAGTTTCCGATCAAGCCTGGAAATCCGGTGCCGGGAAGGATCGCCGCAACCTTGCCCGGAGGTGACTGGGCATGGGATGAAAATGCGATGGACTGGCTGCCGTCAAATACAGGCTCAGCATCGGACAGCCGCTTCCGACAAATGGCGGTTTGCTGCTCAAACTGCTCCCAATCACGGGACGTTAGCGCCAATTTGCAGGGAGCCGAGTCGTCAAAATCGCGACACGTCGTGGCCGCGACCTGGGCCAACGAGGGTCTGCTTTCACGGCTCATTAGTCGGGCGTCCAACAGGTCCAGTCGGCCCGTGAGCTCCGCTGTCGAATTACCTGAGAAAACGAGCAATTCCGTCTCGCGTTGCAACAGATCCTGGAAGGGTCGCCGCCGCGCGCCGAGCGGGCCCGTTTCAGGCACTTCCTCCAGCACAGCGTGAACGTTGATGCCGCCAAAGCCAAAGGAGTTGACGCCCGCGCGTCGAGGATGCCGCCCCCGCGGGTGGATCCACGGACGCGCGTGGGGATTGATGAAGAAGGGCGCGTCGTTGAGTTCGGCGATCGGTTGTTCACAATGAAGGCTAGGAGGATACACTTTGTTGGAAAGCGCAAGCGCGGTTCGAATCAGCGAAGCGACCCCCGCGGACGACATCGTGTGGCCGATCATCGATTTTACGCTGCCCATCGCCCGATGGGGAGGATGACCGGAGCTGCCGCCGAAGAACGATTTGATGGTCTCAATTTCGACCGGATCCCCAACGACCGTACCCGTGCCATGAGCTTCGAGATAACCGATCGTGTCACGGTCAACCTCCGCGTCCCGATACGCATTCTCCAGGCTCTTCGCCTGTCCGGCCGATGACGGCGTTAGCAGCGCCGTGTCATGACCGTCGCTGGCGCTTCCGACTCCTTTGATCAAAGCGTAAATCTGGTCTTCGTCGCGCAGCGCGTCGGCCAGCCTTTTCAGGGCCACCACGCCCGCTCCCTCGCCGATCAAAAGACCGTCGGCGCGCCGGTCAAAAGGCCGCGTCACGTTGGACCGGGCGAGTGCGCCGAGCTGCTTGAAGACATACCAGAAGGTTGGCGTCTGGCACAACTGAACTCCCCCGGCAATGGCGACTTCACATTTCCGGGCCCGGAGCCGGAGCACGGCGTGCTCCACGGCCAATAGCGACGATGCGCAGGCGGCGTCGACCAGATATGCCGCACCGCGCAGATTCAGTCGATTGGCGGCGCGGCTGGCAGAGAGGTTGGACATGCTGGTCGCCGAACTGTCGGCTCCCGCATTGGGCGGCATGAGCGAGCGCATGTCGAGGGCCAGTTCATTCAGCTGCGCGGTACTTAGCGAAGGAAAGCGCGTAGAAATGTAGGTGAGCAAATGCTGCATCAAATCAACGCGCGTATACCCTTCGCACATCTTATTTGTCGGGTAGCCGACGCGTCCCATAATAACGTCGCAGCGTTCCCGCAGAGGACTTTCGGGGGCTATGCCTGCGTCCCTGAGCGCCTCGTCAATGACCGCGATGGCCAGAAACTGGTCGGGGTCGCCGTCGCTCAGGTTCTTGGGCAAAACGCCGTATCGAACCGGATCGAAACGATAGT
>CAZNKT010000075.1:0-31000 GCA_964573605.1 uncultured Pirellulales bacterium | reverse complement strand
TGACGCCCGCGTGAACGCAGAGTCCGTACCGCAGCCGGATTTCATGGCCGGCTTGAACGACCACGGGCCGCGCCGGTATGCTTCCTTCGGTGTAATCGCTTTCGCCAAACGGGCTGATCGAAAAAAGCCCGTAATCACGCACGTGATAGCGCGACGGGCGGAAGTTGGCCGGGTGATCGAACAGCGCGACGCCCCATATCGTGTTTTCCACCTCGCCGAAATAGTCCACCCAGGCACTCGTTCGGCCCCAGCAACGTTTCGCACCGGTCACCCCGTCCGCATTCACCACATGGCCTGTCGCTTCCTCCCGCATGGAGTCCGCCATGCGAATCGCGAGGAATCCTTCCTCCGTATCGCCAAATGTCACCACACGGTGGAGACTTCGCAAACGGATGTCGAATGCCAGCAGACGGCGCGCATGGATACGGATATCGGTTGTTTCGCGCAGCACTGGTCGCGCATTTGCATCGAGCCACACGTTGACGGTGCGCATCATGGCGGGATCGCCGTGCGGCACGAGCAGGTGCACGGTCTGGTTTTCGATCTTTCCTTCCTCGTGCCAGAAATCGGTTCCGTTGACCTCGTCCACCGCGATCCAGATTCCCCGGTGGTGTGCATCGTGGCCACCGCGCGCGGCCAGCGGTCGAGTCAGCCGGATTCCGCCGGGCCCTCGAAGTTCGGCGAAGTGAGGCTTGGGGGCATGACGGGAGGTTTCGTAGATGGCAAAAGACTCACCGCCGATGGACACCGTTACCGTTGTGCCTTTCTTGGTAAGCTTTACGGCGCATTCCGACCCCGCCGCGCACACGGCCGCCGACAGGGCGGCAATCAGGAAGGTCAAGAGACGTTCGATGATCGTCTTGGAAGCCATGCCTGAAGCACCTCAACCCGTTTGCCTGCGAAGGCGGCCCACGAACAGGATCTGTTTGCCTGCTCCTGCGTGCTCGGATAGGATGCAGGCTCTCCTCGAGGAAATCTACGCAATGGGTACCGGATCCGATAGTCCATGAAATTACTTTTTGACCAGGACGCCTCCCTGGAACCGCTCCGAGGAAAAACAGTGGCGGTCATTGGCTATGGAAATCAGGGCCGCGCGCAGGCACTGAATCTGCGCGACAGCGGCATCGACGTCCTTGTGGGCAACCGTGACGATGATTACCGTCGGCATGCCGTCGACGACGGGTTCGAACCGCTGCCCATCGCGGACGCGGCGAGGGCCGGGCACGTACTGCTGATTCTGACGACGGATGAATCCCAGCCGGTCATCTGGCACGATCAGATCGCACCGGCAATCCAGCCTGGAGATACGCTGGTCTGGGCCAGCGGCTATAACGTCGGGTACGGGCTCATCGGTCCGCCGCCCGACACCGACGTTGTCATGGTAGCGCCGCGAATGACAGGCAATATGGTCCGCCGGCTTTATGAAGTCGGCAGCGGCGCCGTGGCCCAGTTCGCGATCCATCATGATAGCTCGGGCCAGGCGAGACAACGCGTGCTGGCCCTCTGCAAGGGAATCGGATTGACCCGCGCGGGGGTTTTTGAATCGACGTTCCGCGAGGAAGCCGAACTGGACCTGTTCGCCGAGCAGATCGTGTGGGCGGGACTGACCGCCTGGTTTCTGGAATGCTTTGAAATGGGCGTCGAGGCCGGTTTCTCGCCCGAACTGATGGTCATGGAACTGTACGCATCGGGAGAAGCTGCCGAGATCCTGGGCATGATGGCGGAGAAAGGCTTCTTTCGCCAGATGGTCCACCACTCCACGACAAGCCAGTACGGGACGTTGAGTCGCTGTTCACGGTTGCTCAACGACGCCATCCGGCACAAGGCCCGCAACCTGTTGCAGGAAGATATCAAGCAGGGGGCGTTTGTCAAAGAGTGGAGCGACGAACAGGCCGCGGGCTGTCGACAGCTGGACGATCTGCGGGATCGGGCGCTGGTTCATCCCATGAGTCGCGCGGAACAAAACGTCATTGCCGCGATCCGGGGTCAGTTCGCCAATCGGGAACCATGATTGAAAGCCGATCCAGGGACGCGTCTTTTTCCCCTCAACCCAAAGATCGCGCCCGTCACGAATACCGGTCACGAAAAGAAGATCCGCTCCGCCGTTTTTCGCAGGATCCACTGGCGGTCGTCTGGGGAAAGGAAATTGGCGTGTTCCCGTAGCAGATCGATCGACGGGCGATAGTGGCGGCCATTGGCCACCTGAAACGGGCAATCGCTCGCCCACATCAGCCGTTGCGGGCCGAACGCGTCCAACAGCCGCCGGATCATCGGCAGCAAGTCCGTGTATGGCTCGCGCTTGCGACCCAGCGCATAAAAGGCGGACACCTTGACCGCCGTGTGCGGGCGACGCGCCAACTGGCACAGGTTGTCGAGGTCACGGTCGCGGATCGTGCCGTCGATTCCGACGCGACCGAAATGGTCCACCACGACCGGAGTGTCCGGGTACCGGGCGCACATGGCATCGATGGAAGGCAGGAACACGGGGTCTACGAGATGACAAATCGCAATCTGTTGCTCGGCCCCGCATCGCCACATCTGATGCATGCCTTCGCCAGAGAGCCACATGTCGGGCTTGCCATTGCCCGGCGCGATACGGATTCCGCGCACTCCCTGATCTCTCAGCCGCTGCATGTCAGCGGCGGGCATCGTCTGCTCGTCAATGACCGCGACGCCGGCGAATATCCCCGGAAACCGCTGCATGGACTGCAGCATGAAGCGATTGTCCGTTCCGTAATAACTCATCTGAATCAATACGGCGCGTGACACTCCGGCCGGCCCGGCGTGGGCCAGAAACGCTTCCGGCGTGAAGCTGGGCGGCCGCATGTCCCGGGCGCCGTATCCAGGTGCCAGGGGAAATCGCCGGATATCCCGTGTCCAGACGTGGACGTGGGCGTCGATCCAACCTTTCTGCTCGGCACGCGGCTCGCCGCCGGCTGCTGAACGCGGCACGGCGTATGCAGCCAGCGCCGCGGAGAGGTTGCGGACGAACCGCCTTCGTCCGGCACGCATGGTCGTCTCTTTGCTTTCGCGCGTGGAGAGCCTCATGGTCGAGTATCCGCCGATGGGTTTTTCTGGAGTTGCCGGATCCGCTGCAATTTCATCGCCTCCTGCAGATGACGCATGGCTTCCTCGCGATCACCTGTATTCTTCAGCGCGATGGCCAGGTTACGTGGCGAAGGTGCGTCTCCGCCAGTTGGAACTGCCCTCGAAACGCCAGGATCGACGCCAGATTATTGTGGGACCGTGGATCGTCAGGAGCCAGCGAAATGGCTTTGCGGTACTGCCCGATCGCTTCGTCCACTCTTTGCCGCGCTGCCAGGGCGACCCCCAGATTGTAGTGTGTTTCCGGATCATCAGGCCGCACCTCCAGAGACGCTTGATACCGCGCGATCGCCTCGGCAACTCTCCTGTAGCGCAGCAGCTCGCCACCCAACTGGGACAGCAGTTTGGCATAGTCAGCATCCCCGGAGAGATGGTTCTTGAACTGTTCGATAAATTGCCGCCATCCAGCCGGCTGAATCGATCAGGATGCTGGTCGGCACGGGCAAGGGCTCGTCGAGCGTGAACAGGTGGTCATTGACGATCTGCAGTTTGTCGATCAGCTCAGGCGTCGCCACGGCCGATTCGAACGGAAAGGCAATCCGGTGCAGCACGCGACGTGCGGCATCGCCGTCCGATTCCTGACGGCCGTCGACCGCGTCCACGGACAGCGCGAGGACGTCGACACCGGCTGCCTGCAGCTCGGCGGCTCGCCGGGCCAGCGCGGTCAATTCCGCGACGCAGGGCGCACACCAACTGGCCCAAAGATTGAGCAGCAGGATCCGTCCCTGGTAATGCGCAGCGCTGCTTTGGACGCCGCTCGACGCGACGTAGGGCAGCTCGGGCAGCGGCAGCCGTGTCGACAAAACGACACTCGTCGGCCCACGCGGCTGGGCGGGAGCCAGTCGGGAAGGCGTCAGTTGGACGGACCGCGGAGGTGGCGACCAGGGCTCGATGTTCCCCGAACCCTCGGTAATGCGATAATGCCGGTTACCCTGCAGGGGACCAAACGTTTCCGTCGCGCCGCCCGGCCAGTGCACTGCGAGCTGCCGGATATCGCTCTGTCGCCCCAGGCCACAGCGGACCCACTTGGACGACTGGCCCACGAATCCTACGCCCGCGCGAAGCGGTTTCACGAGCCGCGGCGCGTGTTCCGAGGCCAGGTGCAGTTCAACGCGCGCGCCGATCGCATCGCGGTTGGCGGAAACGCCTGTCAGGCGCACCGCGACGAAATGCCCGCGATCGGAGATGTTGTTGCGTAGAAGACGCACCTGCGGGGACGTGCGATTGGCCAGCCAGACATCCGAATCGCCGTCGTGGTCCCAGTCGACCAAAGCCACGGACCGGCAATCGTCGGGGAAATCGAAACGCGCCACGGCGGAGACATCGGCAAATCGCTCGCCCGCAGTATTCAAGAACACGCGGTTACGCTCGTTGCCGCTCCACGACATCCGCGCCATGACCATTTTCGAAATGCGATCCGAAGCCTGTTGGAATTCTTCGGGAAGCCGCGACCCATCATCGGACCGCGTGGGCGCATGCGACAGAACCTGCCGCCACCAGACACTTCACAAGTCATCGGCGCGCTGCTGCGTGATGGAGCCGTTGTCGACCAGCAAGTCATCCCAGCCGTCGTTGTTGATGTCCACGAACACGGAGCCCCAGCTCCACTTGCCCACGGTCTCGCCCGTTTCCTCGCTCCCGTCCCGAAATGTGCCGTCCCCGTTATTCTTCAGCAACGTATTTCCGCGTGCCAATCGCTGATAAGCGATCAGCACGTCACGGGAAGTACCCGGACGAAATTGGTCCTGGAACGTAATACGGTTGCCGGCTGCAGAAAACATGTTGCCCACATAATAGACGGTAACCGTCGTTGCCGTGTCCGCCGACGTGGCAAAGGCCTCGGTGCCCCAGCCGTCGCGAAGAGGATCGAGGACCTGTCTTTCCGCTGCCTGCCGAGTCCGAAGCTGCCGGGTGGGTAGGACGCCCATCGCGGCGTTCGTGTCGTCCGCTGCACCGCCGATGGCGAACGACTCCCGCGCGTCGGCGTTGTTCCGTCTCCTGTCGGAATCCGGCTGAACAGACGAAGCCGCGCAGCGCCCATCGAAACTTCCACGCAAATAGGCGACGCCCGCAATGACGGTGGCGACGGCCAGCATTACCAGCAGGACCACGGGATGCCTTCGCGGAGCCGGCGCACCGCGACGCGACCGCCCCGGCGAGTGTTTGGAATTACGACGGCGCTTCGTCATTCGCAGAGTTCACTTCTTCATGACCAAATTGCCGGACGGGGGCGGACAGCTGGTATCGCCGTTCACGCGACATTCGAAGACACGGTCGGATCGCGCGCAACCACACGGTCATGCCGGGGATGCAACCCTGATTTTAAGCTGCCTTACGAGTGTCGACAACGCGTTCAAGTCTCAACTAACTTGACTTCTTGCGCGAGGCGGTTAAGCTGAACGGGCCCACGCAACGCTGTGCGATACGCGAAATCGTGGCCGGTCCTTTCCGAAGAGAGCGGCTGCCATTCAAAGAGGCGGAACGTGACGGCCATGTTCTTCGATACGGCGTCCGGCAAACGCAGTGCTCTTTTCACACGGACGACCGCGTGCCTGCTCGCAGCGTGCTGTACTGTTGCATGGTGTGAGGAAAGGACCCCAGGGGTCGATCGCCCGGTGGATTACCTGCGCGACGTGAAACCGATTCTCAAGCGCAGTTGTTTCGCTTGCCACGGCGCACTGCGCCAGCGTTCCGAACTCCGGCTTGACGCGGGCAAGTCACTCGTGGCGGGCGGACTCCGGGGCCCGGCCGTGGTGCCGGGCGATCCCGACCAAAGCCTGCTGTTGCAGGCCGTTCGCGGCACGGCCGGATTTCAGATGCCGCCGGAAGGCGAAGGAGCGCCGTTGGAATCGGCGGCGATCGAGACCCTCGCGCTATGGATACGACGTGGAGCCGTCTTTCCCGAGGACGACAAGCCGGAGCCGGACCCGCGCCGTCACTGGGCGTTTTTGCCCGTCGTCCGACCCGCGCCGCCGGTCGTCGCAAATGATCGCTGGGCGCGAAACCCAATCGATGCGTTCCTGGCGTCCAAACATCGTCGCTCCGGCGTTCGCGCCGCCGCGGACGCACCTCGCCATGTGCTGCTCCGCCGCATCTATCTGAACCTCATTGGGCTTCCGCCCACGCGAGAACAGCTTCAATCCTTTCTGACCGACCCTGCCCCCGATGCGTACTCGAGGGTCGTGGATTTCCTGCTCAGCCACCCCGCCTACGGTGAGCGCTGGGCGCGGCACTGGATGGACGTGTGGCGCTACAGCGACTGGTACGGCCGCCGGAAGGTGCCCGACGTGCTGAACAGCTATGGGCAGATCTGGCGGTGGAGGGATTGGATCATCCGGTCGCTGAACGAGGATAAAGGCTACGGCCGGATGGTGCTGGAGATGCTGGCGGCCGACGAAATCGCGCCCCAAGACGATCGAAATCTGGTCGCCACGGGCTTCCTGGTCCGCAATTTCTTTCGTTGGAATTACAACGTCTGGATGAACGACAACGTGGAGCATACCGCCAAGGCCTTTCTGGGCCTGACGATGAACTGCTGCCACTGTCACGACCATAAATACGACCCCATCACTCAGGAGGAGTATTTCGCGTTCCGCGCGTTTTTCGAACCACTGGAAATCCGTCACGATCGCGTGCCCGGCGAAGCCGACCCGGGGCCGTTTCCGGAGTACAAACTAGGACGGTCCTTCGGCCCGATCACCAGCGGAATGGTGCGCGTGATGGACAAGAAACTGGATGCGAAGACCTTCTTCTACACTGGTGGCGATGCGCGGAATGTCGTGCCGGAACGGCCGCCCATCCCACCCTCCGCGCCCGCCGTGCTGGACGGCGATCATTTGAACATCTCGCGCAAGGACCTGCCGGTTAATGTCTGGTATCCCGGATTGAAACGCTTTATCCAGAACGAGGAGATTGATGCACGCGAGCGGGCCTTGGCGGCGGCTCGCGCCGACGCCGTTTCGATGACCGTGGCGAGCCGCGCAGCGCGGCCTCGGTTGGCCGAAGCGCTGCGCCAGGTCCCAGCCCCATGGGACGACCCGCCCGCATCCTGCTCAAACTCCCGCGGCGACACCGCTCCTGCCGACCCGCGCGGCGCCGTTGCGTCCGTCCGCTTGGACGCTTCGCACAGCAGACAGACATTGGAAAACAGCCTGCCGGGACTGGCAGCTCTGGAGGATGGAACCACGATCCGCGTTGCGATGGCGATCGTTCGCGACGGCCGCTGCAATTTCCAACTGATTGAAGACTTTTCCGAGGGTCGGACGGGCGGCTACGTAGAATTCGCGGACGGGCAAATCAAAAGCTACCCGGTCGGCGCGACCACGCCCGTCACGGTCGGCTCCTACGATCACGCGGAGGGCTCACTGGACTTCCAGATCGAAATGGAACTGAACGTCGCTCGGGACCGCGCGGTGCTGTCTGTCGTGGCGCCGGTGGACAGCCGCACGATCGTGGACCGCCATCCCGTGCGACTGCACGGGTGGGATCCTGTCGACAACCCCAACTGCGGCATCTGCTTCGACGCGCACGCTGGTGCGATCGTCGAGTTTCGCGCGGTGGAGATTTTTAATGCGGCGGACGTTCCCGTTCTGAAATTGACGTTTGCGTCTCCCTGGTTTGCGGATAAGGACAGCCCGGTGGGCCTGGCGGGCTGGCGGCCATCGATATCAGGTGGCGATGCGACAGCGACGCGAATCGTGCGAAGCCCACCTGCCGATGCCTCACGGGCCGCCGCCCGGCAGCACCGTCGTGCGTTTCTCGAACGGCGCGCTTTGGATTTGAAGATATCCGAGGTCCAACAAAAGGTTCTGGCCGCCGAGCATGAATTGCAGGCCGTCCACGCGCGCTTGGAGGCGGATCACAAAAAGTACGTCTTGAAGACGCCGGATGCCGGTGATGCCTCGCGAGCAGCGGCTGGCGCGGAGAGACGGTTCGCGTTGGCCACCGCGCGTGCGGACTGCACGGCCGCGGAGCGAGCTATCTGCGCAGCGATGCTGCTTGCGGATGACGACACGTCGCGGGAGGAAAAGATCCGCAAGGCACGCGAAGAATGGACGAACACGTTTAAACAAGTCGTCGAGGCACACGTGGCAGCGACGAAAACGTCATCGCAATATACGCCGCTTTCGCCCCGGTATCCACGTGCGACGACGGGTCGCCGCACGGCGCTGGCGCGTTGGATCGTGAACCGCCGAAATCCGCTCACGGCGCGGGTGGCCGCCAATCATTTATGGCGTTTTCACTTTGACCAGGCGTTGGTTGCCACAACCGATAACTTCGGTCGGAGCGGCAGCCCGCCGACGCACCCCCGGCTGCTCGACTGGCTGGCCGCCGAATTGCGGGATACCGGCTGGAGCATGAAACACGTACACCGGATGATCGTGACCAGCCGCGGCTACGCCATGCGCTCGAACCACGCCCGCCAAAATGCCTTGGATCCGGATAACCTTACGCTGGCAAGATTTCCCCGGCAGCGGATGCAGGCCGAGGTCGTCCGCGATGCCGTGTTGCATGTTACCGAATCACTCGATTCCAGGATGGGAGGTCCGGAGATCGAATACAAAAACGGACTGAAGTCGCGTCGGCGCAGTATTTACTTTTCCCATCATGGCGAAGGGAAAATGAAGTTTTTGGAACTGTTCGACGCCGTCGACCCGTGCGACGGTTATCGGCGGACGATGAGTGTTCGGCCACAACAGGCACTGGCCATGGTCAACAGTGATCTGATCACCGTCCGCGGACGCCAGTTCGTTCGCCGGCTGACGCGGCAACAGGCGCGGGGGCCGACACCCAACGGCAACCCGTGCGACGCCTTCATCCAGACCGTGTTCCGTCAGATTCTGTCGCGGGATGCTTCAGCCCAGGAGCTGGCTGTTTCGCAGCAGTTTCTCGACCAGCAGATCGACATGCTGCGGGCTGCCGACCCCGGGCAGTCAAGCGGCTCGCGGACGGAAAGCCCCGCCACGGATTCTGACCTCCGGGCCCGCGAGAATTTCGTTCAAGCGCTGCTGAACCATTACGATTTTGTTACGATTCACTGACCGCATGGGATGCCATCGGTAGGGCTCCGTCGAAAATTGTTGAAGCCTGTAAGCGAGAAGACATCGTGCATTCCAACTGCCAGCCTCCGTGTGGAAGAATTTCCCGGCGGACGTTTTTCTCCGACCTGGGCTGGGGTACCGCCGGGCTGGCCGCCGGTTCGCTGTTGGCTGGCGACGGCATCGTGCGTGCGGAAGAGCCCCAGTATTCCGATCGCGGACTGCCGATGTTGCGGCCCCGCGCGCGAAGTGTGATATGGGTCTTTCTTTCGGGCGGCTACAGCCACCTGGAAACATTCGATCCCAAGCCGGCATTGAACAAGTACGCGGGCAAGACCTTCTCCGACACAGGTTATCCGGACCCGTTCAAAGATGAGCGCTACCGCCAGCGGAGCCGATCGGTGGTCAATGTCAATCGCGAACATGCAAGGATCTTCCCGTTGCAGATCGGCTACCGCCAACATGGCCAGTCGGGTATCGAAATCACTGACTGGTGGCCTCACCTGGCAACATGCGTCGACGACATCGCGTTTGTGCGGTCGATGTACACGACGGACAATGATCACGCGGCGGAGTTCCAGATGCACCACGGACGGCACAAACTTGATGAGAAGCAGCCCGTGATCGGGTCGTGGATAAGCTACGGCTTGGGCAGCTTGAATGAAAACCTGCCTGAATTCGTTTTCCTGGGCAAGTACAGCGACCAGCGCGTCAAGGAGAACTTTAGCGCGGACTATCTCGGTCCGATGTACGGCGGCGTGGAGTTGTCTCTCAATGCGGACGAACCGCTGCCCTTCGGCGCGCGTCCAAAAGATGTGCTGGCCGTAGAACAAGAGAGCCAGTTTGCGTTCATTGACAAGCTCAACCGCATCTCGGCAATTGAGTATCCCGACGACGAAACGCTGCGCGCCCGCATCAAAGCGTATGAATTGGCCTTCCGTATGCAGACGTCGGTTCCGGAGACGCTTGACTTAACTGCGGAGACGGAGGAAACACAGCAGTTGTACGGGATTGATGACGAGCTGACGGAAATCTACGGGAGGCGACTGCTGGCCGCCCGCCGGTTGGCGGAGCGGGGAGTCCGCTTTACGCTCGTATACCTCAGCGATTACGGCGAATGGGATTCCCACCAGAAGCTTCGGAAGAAGCACAGCCAGTCGTGCCGTCGCGTCGACAAGCCGCTCGCCGGCCTGCTGAAGGACCTCAAGCGTCGGGGCATGTCCGAGGAGACCGTGGTGGTCTGCTGCACGGAATTCGGCCGCACGCCCGGCGTGGAAGTTCGGGAAGGCGGTTCGAATCTCTCGGGCCGGGACCACCATCCACACGGATTCACCATCTGGTTTGCCGGCGCGGGCATCCAGGGCGGCTCGGTGCATGGCGCCACCGATGAATTGGGATTCCACGCCGTGGAATCGCCCCATTATGTGACCGACATTCACGCCACCGTGCTCCAGCTCATGGGGCTCGACTCCCGGCGGCTGAACATCCCGGGCCACAAACGGTTGGAGATCGACTACGGAAGACCGATCGACGCCATTGTGGCGTAACCGAAAGGCGGGGCCAGCCCCCTTTTGTGTTATTGCCCCGCCGTCCGCGATGCTGGCCGCGCGGTTTGTTGGCAAGACCTTCCGAAAAAAATTGTTATGCAGGGGATATCGGCCGGAACACACGCTCCAATCTCGAGGGCGGCGCAAGGCCGCGCACCAGCCAAAGCGATGCACGAAATGATCAGTGTTTACTATGCCATGCCCGAATTTCGCGCTGTTCTCTTGTTCACCGTCCTTGCCGGCGCGGCAGGCGGGCTGGCAGCCGATGGGCCCCGGCAGCGTCCGAAACCGATCCGCATCGATCGGGCAAGCGGTCCTCCTGAAATTCCCGATGTGCGGCCCGACGAAGTGATCGGCTTCGCGCTGTACACCGTGCACGACGGTATCTTGAAGCTGAGCGTCCAGCTCTATCCGCTGCAGGACCATCAGTCTCGACGTGTGTCACTCCAGTTCCGCGACCATGGCGAATGGACAACACGAGCCGTAGCGCCCGTTGATCCCGACGGATGGCTCGCGGTGTTTCGCATTCCCAACTGGGATGGTTCTCGCAGCGCGGCCTACCGCGTCCATCACGAAGACGGCGCAATCTTTGAAGGGCGGATCCGGAGGGACCCCGTCAGCAAAGATGAAATCGTGGTCGCGGCGTTCACCGGCAATTCCAATACGGACCGGGGCATGCGCGAGGACATCATCCGCAATGTCACGTTTCAGGACCCTGACTTGTTGTTTTTCTCCGGCGACCAAAGCTACGATCACCGGCATCACACGGCCGCATGGCTGCTCTTTGGACGGCAGTTCAGGGATATTCTCCGCGACCGACCGGTCGTCGTCATCCCGGACGATCACGACGTCGGTCAGGGCAACCTGTGGGGGCAACGAGGCAAGCAGGCGCATCTGCGCGGAGCGACGGATGGAGGGTACGTGATGCCTCCCGACTACGTAAACCGCGTGCAACGCGCACAGACAAGCCATTTGCCGGACCCCTACGACTCTACGCCGGTTCGGCAAGGCATTGGCGTATATTACACGTCGCTGAACGTGGGCGGCATCGATTTCGCCATCATTGAAGACCGGAAATGGAAGACCGGACCGGCCAACGTCGTGCCGCAACAAGGTCCCCGCCCCGATCACGTGACGGATCCGGACTTCGACCCCGCCTCGGTGGACGTGCCCGAGGCCCGGTTGCTCGGCGGGCGTCAACTCGCCTTTCTCGACGCCTGGGCTCAGGATTGGCGCGACGCGGAAATGAAGGCCGTCCTGTCCCAAACCATCTTTGCCGGTGGCGCGCACATCCACGGCAAACACAACGCGCGCCTGGTGGCCGATCTCGATTCGAACGGTTGGCCCCAGTCCGGTCGCGAACGGGCGTTATGCGCCTTGCGGAAATGCTTTGCCGCGCACGTTGCCGGGGACCAACACCTGGCCACCGTGATCCATCATGGCGTCGATGCATGGGAGGATTCGGTATTCTCGTTCTGCGTTCCGTCCATTGTAAACTTCTACGGTCGCTGGTGGTGGCCGCTGGAAGCACCTTTGCAACGTGATCCCGCCAGCCCCCTGCCCTTCACGGGCCGGTACCGCGACGGCCTGGGAAACCAACTCACCATGCTGGCCTATGCCAATCCCGCGCCCGACAACCATAACGCGGCGGGATACGGTCTGATCCGTTTTCGCAAATCGACCCGCGAAATTACCTTTGAGTGCTGGCCACGGCATGTTGACGTGCGCGATTCCGATGCGCGGCAGTTTCCGGGTTGGCCCGTTACCATCCGACAAGAAGATAATTACGGGAGACAGCCGATCGCCTACCTGCCCCGGTTGACTGTCGGCGGCGCGACCGATCCCGTCGTGCAGGTGATCGACGAAGAAACGGGAGAGATCGCATACACGCTGCGCATCCGCGGCACGACGTGGCGGCCCAAAGTATTCAAGAAAGGTGTTTACACCGTGAAAGTGCGTCGCGGCGACGCGATGCGCGCGATCACGGGTGTGCCCTCGGAAAGGCATGATGACGAGTCGCAACTGACCATCGAGCTTCGCCCTGCCGGCGACGCGCTGGATTGACGCCTAATTGGACGCGTGTGGCGGTGGCGGGAAGCGGCGAATCCGCGAAACGCGGCGGTACGTCTCAAACACGTCGCCGTGACCCAGGACGCGAGGGTCGGACGTGGCACGGAGCCGCTCAAAAAGCCGCGTTCGCAGCCGTTCGGTCAGTTCCGCATGGCGCTGGTCGGCGGCCAGATTTACAAGGCACCCCGGATCCTTCCGGATGTCGTACAGCTCTTCCGCCGGCCGCTTGTCCACCGCCAGGTGAAAGAACGGACCGACGTGCGGGTCGTCACGGTTGTCGACGAGGAACGTCAACGAAGGGCAGCCGTCGATATCATGATACGCTGCGTGCATGGGCCCCAGTGATGTTTCGGTCCCCGGTGCCGCGTAAGTGCCGACGCCGTACTTCTGGGGCGCCCCGGCCGGCCATCGTTCCGGCGCGAAGTTGTGGATGTACAGGTACTGCCGCATGCGAAGGGCGCGTTGCGGGTAGCCCAGCGTTTTGTAGCGCGACGACGAGTGACGTTCGCGAGAAGAAAGCGCGTGGTCCCGCCCCGCCTCGACGATGCCCTGATCGGTCGACTTCAGCGCGCCCAGGATGCTGCGGCCGCTCGGCGGAAGTTCACCAAGTGCTTCGCTCGGGTGCTGGATGTCCGCCGCATCCAATATTGTGGCCGTCAGATCGACAAAACCTACCAGGTCGTCGATAACTCGCCCGGCAGGCACGTTGTCCTTCCAACTGATGGCCAGCGGCACGTGGATCCCGTATTCGTAGAGGTTGGCTTTGGCGCGCGGAAAGGCCATCCCGTTGTCGGACGTCACAATGATTAACGTGTTGTCCAGTTCTCCAGCCTCCCGCAGCATGTCGAGCATGCGCCCCAGGTGGCTATCGAACCATTCAACCTCCACGAAATAGTCGAGCAGGTCGGATCGGATTTCCAGCGTATCGGGCAGAAACGGAGGCACGTCCACGGCATCGATCTGTTTTCCGGATGCGACGCCGCTTCCGGGCTGAAACGCCCGATGTGGTTCGCCGGCTCCATACCAGAAACAGAATGGTTTTTCCGCGGGCCGTGCCGCCAGAAACCGTGCGAAATTGCCGGCATAGTCGGTGCTGCGGATTCCGTTATAGGGAGGATCGAGCTTTGCCTGGTTGAACTCCGTGCCGGCCGGATTGCGAACACGACCGCTTGATTTCCAGTCGCCGGGGCCCCAACCTTTTCCCGTAAAGCCGACGAAGTAACCGGCCGCTTCGAGCAGATCGGGAAAGACGGCGTACTTTGGTGCGAAGTAACTGGCGTGTGTGCCGGCGTGTTCATTCTGCCAGGGATGCCGGCCGATGAGCAGCGAAGCGCGCGACGGTGAGCAACCGCATGAAGCCGCCATGGCGTTGGAGAACAGCACGCCCATCCGCGCTATGCAGTCGAAGGCCGGCGTGTGGACCTCTCGGCAACCGTAGGCAGACGTGTGCGGATAGGATTGATCGTCCGAAATGGCCAGCAGCACGTTCGGCCGCTCGGACCCCGAAACGCGGCACCACGACGGCATGGCGGCCGTAATCAGCAAAACGGCCAAGAGCAAGATACCGAGGGGTCGCGCGCCTACGCAGCGGACCGCGCTGTCGGCCAAAGCGGGAACCATCGGCAGCCTGCATCCATCCTTCGGGAGCAGTGTGCCGCGGCACCTGGTGGCGTCTGACGTTTCGAGCATATTCTTGTGTATCCGATTCACGACAGTTGAAGATAAAGCCGCCACGCCGTGCGAATGGCCAAAAGCAGAACAACCGCACCGCCCAACGTGCTCATCAGCTTCATCCAAGCAGGAACACGCGTGGTCGGTGCAAGGTCGGAGCGCGTGGCGAGATAGACGAGCGAGAACGCCAACACCGGTCCGCCGAGCACGGTCAGGGCCTGGGCAAAAATGATCAGTCCGACGCGGCTCATCCCGCCCGAAGTGGTGGCCAACGCAACGCCAGCGCCGATCAACAGGGCCGCGACCGTGAATCGCTTGGGCCATTTTTCATCCATGGAACTGCCCCACCCCAAACCATCGGACAGCAGCGTTCCACCCACCATGGCGTTGACGAGGAACGAACTGAGCGCGGCGGCGAGGATTCCCAACAGGAACAAAGTTGTTGCCGCCGTACCGAACAGCGGTTCCAGTTGGGACGCCACGTCCGCAGCGCTGTTCAGCGATTCGGCAGGAACGATTCCGTGCAGCACGGCCGCCGACGTAATCATGATCATGGCGGATGCGGCGACCAGCGCGGAAATACCGGTAATCGAATCGGTCAGCCCCTGGCGGAAATCGTCGATGGTCCACCCTTTTTCGCGGACGAGGTATCCCTGATAGAATGCGCCGCCGATCGAAAAGGTCGTCGCCACCAGACCTTGGATTGCCCACAGGGGATCGGTAACGCGTCCGTCCCGTAACTCAGGCAGCAGACCTTCGCGCGCCGGAATGGGCAACTGAGGAACAAGTCCCTGCAGGACCGCCGCCAGCCGAGGAGCGGAAAACGCCAGATTGGCGGCGAACGCGCCCAGCATGATCAACACCAACAGCATCATCAGGCGCTCCAAGGGCCGGTACAGTCGCTTGAATCCGTAGAGCGTGGCGATGATCACGCCGTTGAGCAGGAGCAACGTCGCGTCGCGCGCCCGCCGTAATGACGGCGTCGCCACGGGTCGTTCCGATTCGGCCACCGGCGGACTTGCGGCGCCGACGTCCTGCGTCGGATCGGCCGAGAAGAACGGTTCGATCGAGGCCAGGACGGCGATGTTGTTGCTCGATTGAAAACAGGCCACGATCACGAACAGGGTCAATCCGACAAACACGGCAAATGGGCGGCCCAACCGTGCCGCCAGCTCACCGCACAGCGTACGCGACAGGCTCACGCCGAGTCGCGACGCCAGCGCCGTCACTCCAATCATCAGTCCGCCGGCCGCCGCCAACACCCACAACATCCGATATCCATACTGGCAGCCCACCTTGGAACTGGTCAGGATACTGCCAGGGCCGAGTACGACGGCGGCGACAATGATCGCCGGGCCAAAGGCCCCCAGCAAACGGTGCGGGAGCGGTCGATTAGAATTGGCCATCAAGCACCTCATAGTGCGTCGGCTTGTTCAGCGTCGGGCCGTTTCGCATCACCCAGTCGGCGGTCCAGCCGATGAGTTCATCGAGTCCCACGCGGGGAACGCCGAATCGCTCGTGCGCCAAACGCGCATCGCTGTGCAAGGCCACGGATCCCTCCGTTCCCGAAAACCGTACCGGCTTGCGCATCAGCGCGCCGAATCGCTCCGCGACCCGGCGACAGCTTATCAATTCCGGACCCGTGATGTTCACCACAAACGGCGGACTTGCCGCGTCGGCCAGGGCGGCCAACGCCATCGTGTTGGCATCTGCCTGCCAGATCACATTGACGTAGCCGACCAACAGAGGGACTTCTTCCGAGTGCCACACTTTCTGCGCGATGTCCACCAGCACTCCGTAGCGCATCTCGGTCGCATAATTTAAGCGAAGAATGGTCAGGCGTGTTCCCTGCGTGCGGCTGAAATATTCAAACAGCCGCTCGCGTCCCAGACAGCTCATCGCGTATTCTCCTACCGGCGCGAGTGCATCCGACTCGCCGGATCCCCGGCTGCCCTCGACGGGCATGGGCCGATAGACGTTGCCGGTCGAAAAAGCCGCGATCCGGCTGTCGGAAAATCGTCGGCAGACGCACGACGGGAGATACGTATTGGTCGCCCACGTGATGGGTTCGCCGCCCGACGTGCCGAATTTGCGCCCCACCATATAAACAACATGGGGGCACGCGGGGAGCACGCGAATGAAGCGATCGTCGAACAGATCACCGGCCACTGTTTCGACGCCCCATTCCTGAAGCTGCCGGCGCGGCTCGGGATTCGAAAACCGGCTGACGCCGATCACACGGCGGGAAACACCCGCTTCCTGGCTCGCGCGCACGACCATCCGCGCGAGCGACGGCCCCATCTTTCCGGCGACCCCCAAGATCAGCACATCGCCGTCCAGACGCGCAAGTGCGTCGATGGCCGCCGGCCCAGGATCGCTCAACCGGTCCTCAAGTTGTTCCAAACCGGCAATCACCAACAGCGCCCGTCACTTCCGCTCACAAAAACGCTCACAGAATTCTGTCATCCTGCGCGTCCAACACACGCGCCTCGACTCCCTCGCCCGCACGGGGCCAGTCGGCCCATCTTAAACCCGTGCTCGCACATCAGCAATCATTGGCCGAATCGCAAGGGGCATCGCGCCAGGCGCTTCCCCGTCATCCGACCTGCTCGGTGTGCCGAACCACACCACGGGAGGGCACGTGTTCGTGGCAGCGGGACCCTGCAGTCGTTCGGCTTTGTTGCGCCTGTCGCGGGACCGATTTTGGGGATAGCTTTGGCGCAGCGGGGGTTCGCAGTATGATAATGGGGGTTCCGGTCGACGTTTCTGTCGTCGGATCTGTCGTTGGGGGACTTCGACAGGACTGCTGTTGTAAGCTGCTATTGGCGAATGGCGGTTGCTGTCTGGCGGCGGTCAAGCCTTGGCCCTTGCCGTGCTCCGGCACCGGTCGAGGATGAAAAAAAATTGCCCGCGACGCGGGCGGCAATCAGCGTCAACAAGCGGTCGTGGGGGGAAATTCTGATGTTCCAGGATCTGGATCGGCGCCGATTCATGCGTCGTACGGCGGCGGCTACGGGTCTCGTGGCGTTCCCACGACGCGCTCCGGCGGATGACGACACGCAGAAGCGCGTCGTCGTGGGTGTGATGGGATTACGCCGCGGCCGGTCCTTGGTGTCGACCTTCGCCGCCCAGTCAAACGTGGTCGTGAAGTATCTCTGCGACGTTGATGCGGAAACAGCGCAACAATGCGCGCGTCTGATGTCGCGCTCCTTCGAGGTGGAACCTCAGGTTGTCGTGGACTTTCGCCGCATCCTGGATGATCACGAGGTGGATGCTCTTGTCTGTGCCGCGCCCAACCATTGGCACGCGCCGTCCACGATCATGGCCTGCATTGCCGGCAAACATGTCTACGTGGAGAAGCCGTGCAGCCATAATCCCCGCGAGGGACAGTGGATGATCGACGCCGCCCGCAAGCACGGACGGGTCGTCCAGGTGGGAACCCAGCGCCGCAGCGCGACCGGGACCATGCGCGCCATCCAGCAAGTGCACGCGGGGGCCATCGGTCGTGTCTACGTCGCACGGTGCTGGTACCACAGCGCGCGACGGACGATCGGGCAAGGCAAACCGGCACCGGTCCCTCCGCAACTCGACTACGCACTGTGGCAGGGTCCCGCACCTCGGCGGCCCTATCTCGATAACCGGATTCCGTATAATTGGCACTGGTTCTGGCATTGGGGCAATGGTGAACTGGGCAACAACGGCGTGCACACCATCGATCTGTGTCGCTGGGGAGTCGGCGTGGATTATCCCGTGCAAGTCACGTCTTCAGGGGGAAGATACGCCTTTGACGACGATCAGGAGACCCCGGATACACACATGGTGGCGTTCAAATTTGACGGGGGCAGGCAAATCACGTGGCAAGGTCTCAGCTGCAACCCGCATGGTGGGGGCTTCGTGACGTTCTATGGCGAGGATGGCGCGCTCGATCTGGAATCGAATGGTACGTACACGGTCTACGACAGACAGGGCAAAAAGGTGCGCACCGAACCGGGGCAGGGGAACGGGCAAAACGAACACGTTGTAAATTTTCTGACGGCGGTTCGCCACGGACGGCCGGACGAACTCAATACGGAAATCGCCGAAGGGCATAAGAGCACGCTCCTTTGCCATTTGGGAAACATGGCGCACCGCGTGCAACGCACGCTCCGCTGCAATCCGCAAGACGGCCAGGTCCTTGACGACGCCCAGGCCATGCGATTCTGGTCGCGGGAATACGAACCGGGCTGGGAACCGTCACTTGCCTGAAGCGGCTTCGAACGGCGGTCTTTCACAACAGGGCGCATCCTCGGCGTCCGAAACGCACTTTCTTGCGCGGCGGTTGCGCTCGCTGGACGCCTACCGCGGACTGATTATGGTCTCACTGGCCTTTGCTGGATTTGGTCTGGCGGAGACCGCCGAAAATCACCTGCGGGGCGAACCTGATGCCGGCATTTGGCGGTTCGTCGGGTACCAGGCAAGTCACGTGCCATGGTCCGGATGCGCCTTCTGGGATCTCATCCAGCCGTCGTTCATGTTTATGGTGGGCGTCTCGATGGCCTACTCTTACGCGCAGCGGCAAAGACTTGGGCATTCCTATGGCCGTATGGTTGCCCACGCACTCCGGCGTTCCGCGGTCTTGATTGTGTTAGGCGTGATGTTGATCTCCAACGGCCAGCCTTCGACGCGGTGGTCGCTGATGTGCGTCCTGACACAAATCGGGCTGGGATACCCGTTGCTGTTTCTGGTGTGGAATCGTCGGCCCGCCACACAGATGCTGACGGCCGCCGGAGCTTTATTGTTGACGTGGCTACTTTACACCACCTATCCCTACGCGGGAATCGATCCGGACAGCGGTGCACCGGAAGTGGACGTATCCGCGGACTGGGCGGCAGAACATCTCGCCGGCGTGCCTCCGGCGTGGCACAAGAACGCCAATGTCGGACACGCCATTGACCTGCGCTTGCTGAATACGTTTCCGCGAAGGGAGCCATTTCTGTTTAATGGCGGCGGCTATCAGACCATCAACTTCGTGCCCTCGCTGGCAACCATGATCTTCGGACTGATGGCAGGCGAATGGCTGCGATCCCAGCGCCGCGCGGCGACAATCTTGAGTGTGCTTGTCGGCGCTGGTGTTGCTTTCATCGGTGCCGGTATCGTGCTGGACCATATCGGTGCGTCACCGATCGTTAAGAGAATTTGGACTCCGGCGTGGACGCTGTTTTCCGCGGGAATCTGCCTGATGATATTGGCATGCCTGTACGCAATCGTGGACGTTGCCGGTTGGCAAAGATGGACGTTTCCCCTGATGATCGTAGGCGTCAACTCGATTGCCGTATACTGCATGTACATGCTGCTGCGCCCTTGGATCGCTGATACCTTACAAACGCACCTGGGGGCAGGCGTCTTTCGATGGGCCGGTGCTGCCAATGAACCGACACAACGCGCGGTGATGGTGGGGCTTGTCATCTGGCTGATCGGCTACTGGATGTATCGCCAGCGTATTTTCATTCGGATCTGACGATGCTTGGTGCCGAAGCGTTCTTGCGCTTCCGGATCCGCGGCGCGTTGCGACGTGGCGCGGCATGCCATCTGATAACATGCGCGTCCGGGGTTTCGTACTTTTGAAATTACCGAGTCCACTTCGCTTTCCAACTTGCCAGCGGGCGGATAAAATGCTGTTTCATTGCCTGCTGTCGCATGCCATGGGACAGGTAGCATGTCGGAAAAAATATGGCACCTGAAAAAATGCGACCTGTTTCAGCAACTCAGCTCGGATAAGTTGCGCGAGCTGGAATTGCGGTGCAGAGCGAAGAAGTTTCCGCGCGGTTCTCCGATCTACCTGCCGGCCGACGAAGCCGACGGCGTGTTGCTGCTGGCCTCGGGCAGAGTCAAGATCTGCAGTTTTTCAGCGGATGGAAAACAAGCCATTCTGACATTCATCGAGCCCGGGGAACTCTTCGGAGAATTAGCGGTGCTCGATGATGAAGCACGCGAAGAATATGCTGAAGCCGCCGAAGCCAGTCAGGTCATTCTTATTCCGGCGGATGAAATCCGCCGAATGATGAACGAGATCCCGGAGATCTCGCTGGGCATTACCAAACTGATCGGCCTGCGGCGCCGACGCATCGAGCGCCGCTTGAAATACTTGCTGTTTCGATCGAATCGCGAACGGCTGACCCATCTAATTCTGGAGTTGGCCGAAAAGTACGGATATGCCACGAGAGAGGGCGTGGCGCTGAGTATCAAGTTGTCCCATCAGGAGCTGGCGAATATCATCGGCAGCACGCGGGAGACGGTCACTGTCGTGCTCGGCGAATTGCAGGCAGAAGGCAGCCTGCGTTTGGGTCGCAGAAGGATCGTGTTGACGGATGTCAAGCGGCTGGCGGAGAGCGTGTCCGCGCCGGTGCCGCGGTTCGAATCAATTCCCGGCGCGGGTCCTTGACGTGCGGCCTCCCTGACGTGTGCCCTTGACGATCGCCATGAACATGCCGAATTCGGGGAAGCAGCGTTCCTGCCGCGCGTGCGATTCGCCAGCGCCGGCTCAACGGGCCGCGGGCAACGCGTGCTGTGTAAGGAGCTTCACAGAGTCCGTCGCCGAATAGGGCGAGAATAATAGACGAGATACCGGTTGTTTTTTCCGCGGGCACCCGACATACGGAATACGAAGTTGACATGAATTCCCGAACCAATTCCAACGATGGCTGGCAACCGTGCGCTGAGGGCGAATTGATCGGAATGGTTCATGACCTTAAGCTGCGGAAGCGGAATCGGATGCTGGCACGGGCGGGCGGGGCGTCCGTCATGGCACTGCTGGTGGTGACGGTCGCTATCATCTATTGGTCCTCGCCCGCGGCACCTCTGGTTCAAGATTACGGCGGCCTCACCTGCCGGGAAGTCGTAGCTCGCTTCGACGATTACTACGCAAAACGGGTCGATCCTGAAATGGCTGCCAGGATTCAGCTCCATCTGACGAATTGTCCGAAGTGCGGCCCGCACTACTTGGAGTTCATCGAGTCGCGGCAATCGACCGCCGGGAAGACGTCGTACCACACCGTGCTGGCCAGCGCGTCGTCCGGGTGCCCGTCACGCCGCCATCGATCCGCGTACACCGGATGCGTTTCTAAATCGCCCGGCCACACGCGCAGAACCAGTATCTTGCTCGCGCGCCTCCGCTGATATCCGTCGCCGTGCCCCGACGCGCCGGCACGCCATTTTTTTTCGACGACACTGGGGGCCATCGCACTGATGGCACCGCTGAGCGTGGGTTATATAGGATTTCGTGATCCTGGAAACGCTTTTGCAGTTCGTGCTTCAGGCAATGGCTGCTCGGCGGTGGCATCCTTTCACCGTGAGCCCTCGACAATGCCAATCGTCTCACGAAACGCAAGCTACGGAGGGGTGTACGCATTGAGGTGGGAGTGAGCCCCCCGTGTTGTTGGTTGTTAGCCAGCCACGAAGTGGCGCAGGCATGAAGCCGCGGGCCAAAACCCGCGGGGAGCATCGGATAAGAGAGGTTCCGGCCTCGCAAGGGGCGACAGCGCATTTGATCGGCCGGGCCGCTGTCGCTCCTGGCGGGGCTGAGAGGTCTCTCTGTCCGGTGCCCGTCGGCTGACGCCAACGGCGAAACGCTGTCGCGGCTGCGCGGCGCGTATATTCTCGATGTCCATCCGCGTTCGTCGTGTCCGTGAAGCTTTCCGGGCTCACCTGCATGGGCAGACAATGAGCGTCCGTCGCGGCTGACCCAGCCCACCCACTCCTTGAGCGCCCGCCTGGCACGTTCGTTCCTGACCATGCACCGTAGAAAACTGCCTGTCACACGCGATCTCTGTCAAGAGCGTGCCGTACGCCGATCCGCTGCAATATTCCCAGAATCACGCAAGGCCATTTAGAACCTATCCACTTACCTGCGGTGATGGCGCCAATTTGCGAGCGCCAGCATCGTTCTTAGGGTACTTGGATAGGCTCTTAATATGCCTCTAGTCGTTTCGGCACAGATTGAAATTTGAATTCTGATCATGCAATGATTATCAAGGAGCCCTCCCGCGCAGCCGACTTTTCGCAGTCGACACGTAAATGGTTTTTCGCAGCGATCCAGGGCCCCCGCTGCCCGGCACGCGTTGGACAGTACCGCTGCCGTCAGCCAGAGCGTTCCCATGATGTCGTCCTTGCCAACGACTAATCTGTAAGATCAGCTACAGAGCGCCCCGCGCTTCGCAATAAAGCTTCGGGCGGCATGGACCAGCGGAGTGACGATCGCCGTTCGCCGGCGGTGGGGAATCACGGAGAACCACGGATGCCGGGCTGGTTTCGTGTGTCAGATTTTCTGCCAGAAGCACGAACAGCAGATCATTCATTTCCCATTAGCGCAGGAAGGTCGCCAACGACACGACGGCAGCGCCCAGAACGACGCGCAGCGAACGTTCGCGGACGTGCGGCTTACATTCGCCACTACCTTTTCCACGGTCGCTCGCGAGGGCCGTTTACCGGGTGCCGGATCCTTGCTGCGGAACGGTCGGCGGCGGGGCGGGAGAGTATGTGGGGGCGGCATCACCGGGACTGACATAGGTCGGTGCTGTGGTCGGTGCGGGCGCGTAAACCGCCGGTGGCCCGGTGAGCGGCGGGGGACAGGAACCAGGACCGTAAACGGGACCACAGCAACCGCATTGCCGGCAACCGGCCGGACATACCAACAACAAGCCCCCGACGACCAGCGCCGCAATTCTATGGCCAGACCAAGACATGTCGACTCCTTTCGATCGATGGCTTCCTGCCTCGTGTGGCGGTCGCGCACTGCGGGCCGTCGGTGTGCGCGACGCGGTCGAGGGCCCACGCACCGAACGATTCCTGGCGTGACATCCCCCATCCGGCCGCCCCACGCGGGGCGTGGTTGTAGTCAAGCCCCCCTGTCGTGTCAACAAGGATCCTGCCCCGTGTCGACAGTCGGTCGACAGTCGCCCCCACAGTCTCCCACGCCCCGAGGGAGAATGCAGGCATGCATGTGCCCGACGACGGAACACGATCGGCCGCCAGTTGGTGCCTATGGGCAAGCACTTCCCCCGTCGAGTCAATCACGACACGAGTAGACCCCAAGAAAACGCTGATCGGCGAGTCGCCACGGCGTAGAATGCTATCCCTCGACGCTATCACCCTCGGTGCCTCGGAGCCGCCCAACGGCCAGTTTTGGTTGCTCGTTCGCCTGGTAATGCATGGTCCGCGGCCTTGTGACTGTTCCGTGACGGCTGGCCACGTTGCACTTCCTGTGCCCAGGCTGGGGACTCCGCGGCCAACGACCGAGCGGTTGCCAGAACGGAAACGAGCGAACAAAATCACGTCTGGCCGGTGTCGTTTTGTGTGTCCGCGCCCCAAGATTTCGAGTGATCGGTCGCACGCGAATGCCAACGTCGCGCGGACCGGTTCCGGCGACAGGCCCACCCGCGAGATTCCGTACGTGCTGCACCTAAAGTCCGCGACGTCGCCGGATTGGCTTCGACAAGTCGAGGCCCATCTCGAGGAGGTGTTGATCGATCACGCGCACTGCGAGAAGAAGGCTGCCGGGACAGCCATGAACTTGTTGTTCGCGTACGTCGAAAATGGGGATCTCTGCCGCGAAATGACGCGTATTGTGAGCGAGGAACTCGAGCATTTTCACATGGTGCTCGAGGTGCTTGCCGAACGCAACATACGGTTCCGGCGATTGAAACCCAGTCGATACGGCCGAGAACTCAATGATCTGGCCGATCGACAGGAACCGCTCCGTGCCGTAGATCGGCTGCTGGTGGCAGGGCTTATCGAAGCGCGTTCCTGTGAACGGTTTGGAATAATTCGCGACGCGATGTCCGACCGCGCCCTGGCCGATTTTTACGGCGGTCTGTTCGAGTCGGAAGCTCGCCACCACGCTACGTATCTCCATCTCGCCAGGCAGTTCGCACCCGCGGAAGTAGTCGAAGCGAGGCTGGAGCGGCTTGCCCAGCAAGAGTCGGAGATCATTGCCCGCGGGGATCCGCTGCCGCGAATGCACAGTTGATTCGACCAGCGCGGCCACATCACTGATGGTGATGCCCGGGCCGGCCGAGGACCGCCGTGTGTCGTGAACCTCCGACGCGGCGCATCATTTTGGAAACCGCATGCGCTGTTGAAGGTTTTGGAATCGAGGCTCATCGCGAAGCGGATCGAGCCACGGCTCGACCTGCATGAATACGAGCTCCCATGCTCCTTCGGTGTAGGCCTTTTCGAGCATGCCGAGCGCGGCGTCCATCTCGCCCAGACTGATGTGCACGAAAGCCAACTGGACAACTGGAACATATTCGCACTGCGCGCGGCAACTCAGTTCGTTCAGTACGCCACGTGCTTCGGAATCTTTGCCGGCCATTCCGTACGCGTGTCCCAACCCGGCCTTGATTTCCGTCACTCCTTCCGATAGCTCGACGGCCCTGGCGTAGGTTTCTATCGCACGGTCGAAGTCTTGGGTTTACACGTAGGCCATCCCCAACCAGTCGTGCGCCGGTGCGAAACGAGGACTTGCCCGCACGATCTGTTCCATGTGCCGGACCATCGGTTCAAATCTTCGGGCGAAGTAATACGTCGCGCCACGCACCGTCTGGGTACCGGGAGACGAATCGCGCGCTACCGCGCGGCGCGATGCCGCCATTGCCTCGTCATGACGCCCCATCGCCGCCAAAAAGAGCGCGTACCATTGATGTGCCCGGGCCTGGTCCGGGTCGAGATTGACGGCCCGTCGAAATTCTTGGTCGGCGGCGATCCAGTTACGTCGAGCCAACAGCAGCACGCCACGGGCCGTGTGCGCAAGAGCGACCTTGTCGTCCAACTGCAGTGCCGCTTCGACGGCCGCGTCGGCTCGGGCCAATATGGCATCCCGGGGCACGAATCCAAAACACCACAGCCCAATACCGGCTTCGGCCAATCCCACGTATTCGGTAACGCCTTCTTCGCCCGACTGTATCGCGCGCTGGCAACGGGCCACCGCGGATTCGAACGCGGATCGAAGTTCGTGGCCGGGAGAGGCCTTGCGCGGGACCGCGGTGTCGCCTGTTGAGTCCAGCCGACAGGGGATGTTTAACGGCGAGAATCCCACGACGGTCGACAGCCCAGGCTGCTCTTGGGCCCCTGCCGTTGCGACAGCCGTCGTCGCGGCGACGATTGCCCCCCAAACCCATCGCCGCGCGCTGGCTGGTGCGCTGGACGTCATCGCGGATTTGGACCTGACGCCATTTTTCACCAATCGGTTACAACGGTGCGCTAATCCCGCCGGCGACCCCGGCGTCGCAACCGGACCGAGCCCAGCACTACGATCCCTGTTGCCATCAGCCACACACCGGCCGGTTCTGGGATAGTCCGCGCAGCGTGCGCTGCTACGTGCGTGCCGGGCAAGATATCCACGAAACCGGCGATGTCGTCAAAGTCCAGGTCGCCGTCGAAGTCGGTGTCCCCTTTCTGTGTCGCGGGGACACCGAATTGCATCGCGTACTCTCCGGGATTGGCCACGCTGTTGCCCTTTGCGCGCAGCCGTTGGAAACGCAACGGCTAGCGGGGGCTTGCTCACCCCCACCTCTGTGCTGCCGCTTCGAGACACACGGCCGGTTTCATCCGGCCGTTTTTCGTCGGGACGGCGGCGAATTGGCGTGTGTCAGACCGGTGTCCCGGCGGCCTCGACGTAGGCAATGTAATCGCGTCCCAGCACATATTTCTGCCGAGCAATCTTGTACACTTTCAGTCCCTGGCGGCGCGCCCGCCGCACGGCCCAGGCGCTGAGTCCCAGCCGACGCCTCAATTCGTCGATCGTGTATAAATCGCTTGCGCCGATCTGGCCTGGTGGTGTTCGGCTGGCATCCGGCATGAGAGGCATGGCAGGATCTCGGGGGAGGAAGACGGTTTCCTGCGGGCGTGCAATGGAAATCTAGCACGGCGGCCCCGCACAGGCGGCCGGGTTTGATGGAGCATTTCGACCGTTTTGCTGGAAAACAACACCGCAAACCCGGCGCAATCCGCGCAACCGCTCCGGGCGTATCGCCCGCTCGCGACCTGAGCCGGACCGATGCGTTCGGTCGCCGGTTTTTGGCCCCCGTACAGGTCCCCGCGGAGCGGCGATATTTGCCACCGGGTCCGGCCAGGATTTCCAGATGTGGCCCCTCATCATGACGGCAGGCAACGTCGGCTACGGCCTTCGTCCGGCAGGCGAACCGCCGACCTGCAAACGTCAATCGCGGTTCACCTTGCCCAAAAGATTGCCCACAAGGCGCACATGTTCCGGAAACCTGCCTTCGACCAGGATCCGCTGGTTTTCCCCGAGCAGCACGTTCCCCTGGATGAAAATCCCCCGGACGGACTCGCTGGTGTGGACGCGAACGGCCGCGATCTGATCCTTGCCGGTATCGAACACGTTATGTGAGATCACGCAGTTCCGGACCGGCGAATTGCTGGGATCGACGTTAGACTCGTTGATGGTAACATTCGCGTCCCAAATCTGGTGAGGGCTCTGACCGTTGTCCTTGCGCCCGTTCCGCAGAAACAGGTTGTTCGTTGCGACACAATTTGAACTGTCGGGCATCCACAACCCTTCGCGGCCGCTGCCTTCGACCGTATTGCCAACCAACGTGCAAGCCCGGCTGCCCCGCTCAATCGTCACTCCGCGCGATCCGTTGTTCCGGATCACGTTGTTCGCCGCGAGTACGTGTTCGCAGGTCTCAACGAAGTAGCCGCCCATGGCCGCGCGACAGACGCGGTTGTCGGTAAACTGACCGTTGCGGCACCGGAAGAAATGAGTTCCATCGGAGCGGGATGCTTCGAATCGGCAGCCTCGAACGACGAAATCCTCGACGAAATACAAAGCAACCGAACCCTGGTCCTTGCGATCACTTCCTTTTTCCGGACCACGAAGTTCGCCCGGCCCGGCCTGATAGTCCCCGTAGACGTTGCAGCAATTGTTGATGGTCGTGTCGACAAGCCATAGGTCGCGCGCAACGTTGGCGGCATCCGGTCCGAAGACACCGACACCGTTGCTGGACAGGTCGCGCATCACCATATTCTTTATGCGGACCTGTCGTGTTCGGCCGGTTAAATGGATGCCGCGAACATTCGTGCCGGCCGGCCATTGGTGGTTTTGGCCAATGATGGTGCCGCCGCAGAAGCAGACGTCACGCACGCCTTCACCGAGAAATGTCTGCCCGTCATCCCGGATGTCAGGCGACAGGATGAACGTCGCGCCATTCATCAATAGCGTCACTCCCGAGGATACGCTCAGTCCTTTCGCATCGTCAAGAAAGTACTTGATGGGAGCAAACACGACATTTCGTCGAGCTTCGCCGGCAACAGCCAGCGCGGCCTGAACTTCGGACTGATAGCTGACCGATCCATCAACGACGTAACCATCTGGCAGGAAGTCCGTGACGGAGACGCACGCAGAATCGGGGTGTTTGTTCGCGTACGCCGCGCGCGTACCGGCGATGGCGGCAAAGAACAGCAAGAGCCCTGCCATCGCCCGCAGATCGTGGAATCGTCGATAATCGGGCATCAAAAGAAGCGGCACACGGTTCATTCTCGCTCACTCCTGGCTACCGCCATTGTCCTTTCATTTTCGTCGAGGCCCTGTTGAGGCACGGAGATCCACTCACCGATTATACCGAAGCAGTCCAGTTAATCCTGCACGTGGGTGATGTCCGCGGCCACTACGGCGCGCTGGTGCGCGAGATTCGCCACTCGTTGCATCCTAGAAGAGATGAGCCCCAGTGCTGCCAGAACGAGGCCGGATGGGGGTTTAGTCTTGAGAGGGGTGTAGAGGCCAAGTATTCGCCTTGCTATAATCCCTAGATTCCCAGTACGTTGCGCCCGTAGCTCAGTTGGATAGAGCAGCGGACTTCTAATCCGCAGGTCGCAGGTTCGAATCCTGCCGGGCGTGTTTCTTTGTGGGCATCACAACCCGTTAGAACGCACACAGTTCTCATTCGGCGCTGGCACGACGGTCTCAATCAACCACCTGCCTTCCCTCGCAGTGCCATAATTGCTTGACGGGTAGCAAAAACCAACATACGATTCGTACCTACCCTACGCAAGTGGCATAAGTCGGGCACGCAACCGGTGGATTACATTTGGGGTGGCGGGGAAACTTCTACGCCCCTCGATGACGGAGGGCACAAATGGAAGGCAACAAGCCAGACGCCGACTCGTCCGGGGAAGACGAGCGCACGAACTTCGAGAAGCGCCAGGCCCGGCGGTCTCCACGCGCGCGGGCGTTCTTCGATTATCTGGTGAACGAACTGGGAATGACGGACGCCACGATGGAACGTGAGGCGATAATCGTGCCGGGGTCTCGCAGCACGAACGAAGACAAGACCGACACACCGCCTCAGTGATCGGACCGGAGCAGCAGGTTGGACGGCAATAAAGGCTGTCCTGCTAGGCGAGTGGTGACTGTAGAGATAGAACGCCGTCAGCATAGCACCGCGCAAGGCAGATGCACAGAGCCCCTCATCTGCACGCCGTAGGCCAGGTACTGACCGTGGAGCATCCGATTTTTGAGCTACATAACCGCGTGAAGCGGACGAAGGCAAGCGACGTGAGCACACTGAGAACGATGGCCGACGGTTCCGGAACTACCCAGATGCGAAATTGCGGTTTGGAAGTTGTGACGAACCTGTCGAACGTCGCATTGAAGGGTCCCTCGTCGTTAAAAAACACATCGATATCCTGGGAGTTGATGGTGCCTTCAGAGTCTCTACCTGCGACACCGGCACGTCCAACTGTCAGGAAGAGATCGACGTGTCCACGCTTTATGACCTTCAAACCAAAGCCGCGCAAAGTCAAAAGTATCCTTGACGGGATCATATCCAGGATCGATCTGTCTGCCGAGTTCGCCTATGCCAATACAGGCATCGGCATTCTGGCATAAGAGTGTGAATCCTTTGATTGCTTTGATTGCAGGGTCACCGATATCAGATCCGAAGAACGTCGTTTCCCAGCGGAGTACATCCAAGTCTCCGAATGGACCAGGAACAGTTGTCATTGGGTTATGAACTTCGCCGTCCACCAATACAGCATCCAGATCGCCTTGCGAAACGATGCCAAGATCCATTCCAAGCGAAATATCAACGCCTGGCGTGTCTACTCGAACCAGAACGGGAACATGAACGGCTTCTCCAATTCCTAATGTGTCGTTGACGTGGGGCGTCAAAACATCCAACTCGGCTTCCCCGGAAGAGGCGTAGGACACGAAAGTGGCAAACATCGTGACGCCAACAAGAACACGTCTCATTAGTGATAACGGGTAACTGAAGCCCACTTTGGACCACAGACAGGCGATACCCACGAGTGCGACGGCCAAGAGCACGGATGTCGGCGGCTCGGGAACGGTCCAGATCGTTGCGTCGGGCGTCGCACTGTCTATTTGCCGATCGTTGTTTCCGTTCAGCCCAGGATCAGTTGGATCACCAAATACAACAGACTCATTGATAGAGCCTTCGCCCGATTCCAGATCATGAAGCCAACCGTTGCTACCGATTTGAAGATACAGCTCTGTGTGTCCAACGCTTTTCATCTCGTAGCTGACCGTGGCCATAAGCCACGCGTCGTTAACAGTGTCGTACAGCGGATCGAACGCTGTCGTGCCTGACCCCATGCCAGCTCCGATCACAGTGTGGTTGCCCGTGCGAAAACCCTGAAACCTCTGTAACAAGTCTGGGCCAGTTTCATCGTCAAGTGCATCATTGTTAGAATCAGCCACAAACTCGTGTCGAAATATGTCCTTGTTCAGTAGCGGACCAGTTGTACCCAAGAACGGATTATGTACCGTAACGCCCGTCAGTCGGATCACGTCTGGATGTGAGGATCGCAGATTGAGGCTCCAGGCCTCAAGTGTCTTGTCTACGGCTGGACGTCCCCACACGTAGATTTCCTGGCTTGGGTCGCTGGAATGTAGGTTCACTTCAGGCACGTCACCGAAGGTAGGGCCGGGTGGAATTGTACCTGTTGTCGAAAGCCAGACATGGCTGACGTTGATTGCGAGTGCGTCGACGGTACACAAGGAGAAGAGAGCTGCAACCATCAGTATGCGTGTCATTAGTCTCCCTCCCGCCACTGTGGCTTTAAAAAGAAAGTGCCCGCAGTCGTGATCATTTGCTCAGCGCAGCATACTCAGGACCCCGGGCATCAATCAATTACGACAGCTTGGCGATTCGCAGTCACACCGCGGACCTCCGTCTTGGCGTAGTGTATGCGCGCGGAAGTGGACTTGTCAACGAATTCTCCTCTCTGGGGGTCGCAATCTCAGAATTGCTACAATCCGGCGGTTAAGAAGCGACAGGTGCGGAAGCCGAAAACCTATTCCGGAAAAATTGCCGGAACAAAAACGTGAGGACGCCCGCGACGCAGCGGGCAAGGCGGGCGGCGTGCCGGGGAAGTCGGTCGATGCCGCTACGAAGGTGCTCCCGCATAGAGAAAAAGGAATTGGCGGACGCAGTAGACCAACGAAAGGTATCGGTTGGTACCGATGCGAGGATCTGCTGATTCAACTAAAACGACCCAACGTTCGATGGTGGCTCTGTCGGCGAACGCTTCCAGGATTTCGACAGCAGATGCGCC
>CAZNKT010000074.1:0-31569 GCA_964573605.1 uncultured Pirellulales bacterium | reverse complement strand
AAGCTGCGCGACGCGCTGAACCGCCTCGGCAGGGAGGACATCATGATCGCTGCTGGCGGCGTGATCCCGCCCGAGGACTACCCGGCTTTGGCGAAGGCCGGCGCCTCGGCCGTTTTCGGTCCGGGAACCGTGATCAGTGAAGCCGCCATGAAACTGCTCGCCACGCTGGCCGACCGGCTGGCGGTGTCTCTTGCCGACAACGCCAGGGACGACGAATGACGGATGACGAAAAAAAACCGCCAGCATCCGCAACTTTCGTCGCCCCCCGCGCCGCACCTCGCCCTTCGGGACCCCGCCGCGATTTTTCCATCGACGAGTATTTCCTGGGCGTCCGCCAAAAAAATCGGACGGTGCTGGCGCGTGTTTTGACACTCGTCGAATCCCAAAATGCCCGTCACCAGATTCTGGCCGAACGGCTTCTGACCCGGTTGATGCCGCACACGGGCGGTTCGGCACGCGTGGGAATTACCGGCACGCCGGGCGCCGGCAAGAGCACGTTTATCGACGCGCTGGGCGTCTACCTGGTCCGCAGCGGCCATCACGTCGCCGTGCTCACGATCGATCCTTCCAGCGGCGTGAGCGGAGGCAGCATTTTGGGCGATAAGACGCGGATGTCGGCGCTGTCGGCCGAGCAACATGCGTACATCCGAACGTCGCCATCGGCGGGTACGTTGGGAGGCGTGGCTCGCACGACGCGCGAGAGTATCCTGGTGTGCGAAGCGGCGGGTTTCAATGTCGTGCTGGTGGAAACGGTCGGTGTGGGGCAATCCGAGACCGCCGTGGCCGAAATCACGGATTGTATTTTGACTCTCCTGCTGCCCGGCGCGGGAGACGAACTTCAGGGCATAAAACGGGGCCTGCTGGAACGCGTCGACGTGCTGGCCGTCAACAAAGCGGACGGAGAAAATCGGACTGCCGCGGAAGTTGCCGCCCGGCAGTACAACAACGCCCTGAAATTCCTAGCCGGACGCGACGCGCACGACGCGCCGACCGTGCTTACGTGCAGCGCCCGTGAACGACACGGGATCGACGCCGTGTGGGAAGCGATCAACAGGCGGCTGGAGCGCATGAGAGGAAACGGGCAACTCACACATCGGCGCCGCCAGCAGAATCTTCGCTCGCTGTGGGCCATGGTCGAAGCCGGGATTCTGAAATCGGTGCGTTCCCATGCAGCGGTCAACGCGCTCCGCCGCGATCTGGAAAAAGAAGTGCTGCAGGAGAATCTCCCGCCGGAGGTCGCAGCCCGAAGAATTCTGGAGGTGCTGGGGATTGATGGTGTCTAACAAAACATCTGCGATGCATGATCCGTAACGTGAGTTTGCCGACGAACCGGCGGTTTTATTCGAGGTTCTAACGGCTGCGGGCACGACGCTCACGATCGGCGCCCAATTGCTGCTCCTGACCGTCCTCTTCGTGGCTGAATTCGAGAATGGGCTGATCGACTTCCAGCGTATCGCCCACGTCCGCGAGGATCTTGTCGATGGACCCATCCCGCTCGGCCCGCAGCACATTCTCCATTTTCATCGCTTCAATGACGGCCACGTCCTGTCCCGATTTCACCTCATCTCCCACGCCAACCATTACTTTGGACAGCAAGCCGGGCATAGGGGAAATGAGGTACCGTGAGGTATCCGGCGGCTTTTTGGCGGGCATGCACGCCAGCAGCTCGGCGGCCCTGGCCGTCATTACCCTGACGTCCACCTGAGATCCCCAATGGAACAGCCGGTAGATGAGGTTGCGCCTCTCGGTCTGGATGCAGACTCCGTGCTCGTTGACCATGCCCCTGAACAGCGCTTGACCGAATTGCCAATCGCTCATCACGCGGTAATGCTCGCCCCCATACACCACGTCGTGGCCGCCATCGATGGCCCGTACGTTGACCGGATGACGCTGCCCGCCGATGACCACCACCCAGTCGTCGGGCACCGTCCTTTCGTAGCCGGGCAACTGCCCGCTGATTCTGGCTGCCCGGTCCATGTAGCGACGATGGATGGACGCCGCGACGGAGATCAACAATGCGGGGTCGTCGTGCACCACGTCGGCGGGGTGGAAACCGTCTGGAAATTCTTCGGAGATCATCTGCGTGCTGAGCCGCCCTTCGCGAAAACGGCTGTGTTCGATCAGCGCCGCGAGGAAACTGATATTGTGCGAAACACCGCGGACCGTGAATTCATTCAAGGCTTCCCGCATGTGCTCGATGGCTCCCGCCCGGGTCGGCCCATGCGTGATGACCTTGGCAATCATCGGATCGTAGTGCATCGATATTTCACCACCTTCGTACACGCCGGTGTCGACGCGTACTGCGTCGGATTCACGAGGAGGGGAATAACGGACCAGGCGACCGATGGAAGGGAGAAAATTCCTGAACGGGTCTTCCGCATACACCCGTGCTTCGATGGACCAACCGTTCCGCCTGATGTCGGACTGCGACACGGGCAGCGGTTCGCCGGCGGCAACGCGGATCATTAGTTCCACGACGTCCAGGCCCGTGACTTGTTCCGTCACGGGATGCTCGACCTGCAGGCGGGTATTCATTTCGAGAAAGTAAAAGTTGCGGCTGCTGTCCACAATGAATTCCACGGTCCCTGCGGATTGGTAGTCGACAGCGCGGGCCAGGGCGATCGCCTGCTGGCCCATGTCCGCCCGGGTCGCTTCGTCCAGAAAAGGCGACGGCGCCTCTTCGATCACTTTCTGATGACGCCGCTGCAGCGAGCATTCACGTTCGCCCAGATGGATGACGTTTCCGTGTCCATCCGCGAACACCTGGATTTCGATGTGCCGTGGTTGTTCAATGAATTTTTCAATCAGCAACCGCCCATCGCCGAAAGCCGACTGCGCTTCGCTGGCGGCCCGCTCGAACCCGCTCCGGCATTGGGCATCGTCGCGAGCGATGCGCATGCCCTTACCGCCGCCACCCGCGCTGGCCTTGAGCATCACGGGGTAGCCAATCTCTGCTGCGACGGCCGCGGCGTGGTCGGCATCCTGGATGACGTCGGCGTGGCCGGGGATCGTATTGACACCCGCCTCGCGCGCCAGGCGCTTGGACGTGATCTTGTCGCCCATGCTCGTGATGGCGTGCACGTTCGGACCAATGAACGTCACGCCGGCGTCCAGCAGTGCCTGGGCGAACGCCGCGTTTTCCGCCAGGAATCCGTAACCCGGGTGGACGGCCTCGGCACCCACCTGGCGGCAGACATCGACGATCTTGTCGATGGCCAGATAGCTTTGCGTGGCGGGTGGCGGCCCCACGCAGACCGCTTCGTCGGCCATCAGGCAGTGCAAGGCGTCTTTATCTGCTTCCGAGTAAATTGCCACGCTTTCGATGCCCATGCGGCGTGCCGTTTTGATGACGCGGCACGCGATTTCTCCTCGATTGCTGATAACGATCTTCTGAAACATGTGTCGCTGAACACAGCTTTGCCAAATGGATGGTGAACGAACTCGCTTAACCCGTCCGGTCCAACTGCCCCGGCCGACATGGCCATGTCCCTTTTTCCTGCATCCCTTCAGAGTGGAGTGTTGCCATGCTTTCGCCAGGGGTTTTCCAGCTTCTTGCCCCTGAGCATGGCCAGCGCCCGGCAGACGCGCTTGCGCGTAAGACGGGGTGTGATGACATCGTCTATGAAACCGCGACGCCCCGCAATAAACGGATTCGCAAATTTGGCTCGATAGTCCTCCGTCAACTCGGCGATCTTCGCGTCATCTCCTAGATGCTTCCGGAAAATGATTTCCACGGCTCCCTTGGGGCCCATCACCGCAATCTCCGCGCTCGGCCAGGCGATATTCACATCGCCGCGTAGATGCTTGGAAGCCATGACGTCATAAGCGCCGCCGTACGCCTTGCGGGTGATCAGAGTAATCTTCGGCACCGTGGCTTCCGCATAGGCATATAAGAGCTTCGCGCCGTGCTTGATGATGCCGCCGAACTCCTGGGAGGTTCCGGGCAGAAAGCCGGGTACGTCTACAAAAGTGATAATCGGAAAATTGAAACAGTCGCAGAATCGCACGAAACGGGCGGCCTTTATGGATGACCGGATATCGAGACAGCCCGCCAGCACCATCGGTTGGTTCGCCACGATGCCCACCGGATAACCTTCCATGCGGGCGAAGCCGACAACGATGTTCTTGGCGTGCTCGGGTTGGATCTCGAAGAAATCGGTGTCGTCGACAACTTTTAGGATAAGTTCCTTGACGTCGTAAGGCTTGCTCGGGTTGTCCGGAACAAGCGTATCCAGCGACGCCTCGCTGCGATCCGCGGGATCGGGCGTGGGCCGGTGGGGCGGCGGCACGCGATTGTTGGCCGGAAGATAATTGATGAAGCGACGCACCATCAACAGCGCTTCTACGTCGTCGAGAAAAGCGCGATCGGCGACACCCGATCGGGTGGAATGCGTGATGGCTCCGCCCAGCTGCTCATGGGTCACGGTCTCATGCGTTACGGTCTTCACGACGTCCGGACCGGTAACGTACATGTAGGAGCTGTCCTGAACCATGAAGATAAAATCGGTCATGGCCGGCGAGTAGACAGCACCGCCGGCACACGGCCCCATGATCACGGAAATCTGCGGGATCACGCCGGACGCCAGGACGTTGCGCTGGAAAACGTCGGCATAGCCCCCCAGCGAAGCGACACCTTCCTGGATCCGGGCCCCACCGGAATCGTTCAATCCGACCACCGGAGCCCCGACCTTCATGGCGTGGTCCATGATCTTGCAGATCTTCTCCGCATGCGCTTCGGACAGTGAGCCACCAAAGACCGTGAAGTCCTGGCTGAAAAGAAACACGACCCTTCCGTTTATCGTGCCGTGGCCGGTAACGACGCCGTCTCCGGGAATCCCTTTCTCGTCCATCCCGAAGTCCGTGCATCGGTGCTCGACGAACATGTCCCATTCTTCGAATGTGCCAGGGTCGAGCAGCAATTCAATACGTTCGCGCGCCGTCAGCTTGCCCTTGCCATGCTGCGCGTCGATGCGCTGCTGGCCACCTCCCATTTCCGCCGCCGCGCGCTTTTCCGCCAGTTGGCGGACGACATCTTGCATAGCAGATCTTCCGAATCGCCAAATGCACGCCCGTTACGCCAACATCAGCCTACCGCGCTGGTGGCCGTCTCGCCCCACTTGACGACCGCCTCCTGAAACTCCTTGATCTGTGCCTCGGAGATTTCCCGTAAGCAGTTAAGCGTCTTGCGACAGAGCTGTTCGGACCGCTTTCGGAATTCCTCCGGATTCTTGGACTCAACGACCCTCAACCCTTCTTCCAGGGACTCCAGCGCGGACTGGTACTGGCGATCCATCACTTCACGATGCTTGCGAGCCAGTTCCGAGACGGTGCTCGTCCATTGCTTCTGGAATTCCTGAACTTTGTCGAACCAGGCGGACTGGGAACCGGGCAACTGAGGCCACAGCGTGAGCCATGTTTGAAACATCTCCCGCTGCATCTTCAGATGGGTCTCCGCCGCGTTCCGGATATTCTTCATCACGTCGTCGACTGCGTTCTTCTCTTTGGTCTCTGCCATGATCATCCCTCCGCAATTCTCGTGCCTGATAGTCGGTTCCGGTGCCGGAACGCCGTGCGAAGCGGCCCGGGCACCCTACGCAATTGTTGGCTGTCGGGCCCCAAAAGTCAATCCGAATTGCTGCAATTGCGAAAAACGCCGGTTGCGCCATTTATACCACCATTTCAGCAGTATTCCGGCAATCATAGCTCCATTTCTGGGGCGACGGCGGAAGCCAATATCGCATTTGCGAGAATTATCCTGTATACTGCCTGTGTCGGCGCCAGGATCGAACAGGATCGAATTTGAGAGCAAGTTATGCCAGACGGCCCCCTCCAGATCAAGCGCTACCCGAACCGGCGATTCTACGCCCGGCACGCCAGCAAATATGTCTCTTTGGAGGACATCGAGCGTTTGGTGCTGGAGGGGCAGCGCGTCGAGATTCGTGACAGTCAGACGGGACAGGACCTGACACGGCCGGTGCTGACGCAGATCATCATGGACCGCCAGCCCGAAAAGATGCTGATTTTTCCCGTCGACATGCTCCATTTCATCCTGCGGTCCAACGACATGGTGACCGACTTTCTTCGCGATTACTTCCGCCATGCACTGACCTATCTCGACTACCTGCAGCGCCATGGCACGGCGGCCACGAACCTCGCCCGGCCCATGCACTGGATCAAGGCCTGGATCGACGAGATTGCCCCGCAGCGGCAGAAAGACGCGGACGCTACGCAATCCAATGCAGAATCTGGTCAAACCGATGCGGCGTTGGCCGAGCGCGTCGCCAAACTCGAAAAACGCCTCCGCCGACTCGAAGACTCCTAGGCAAAAATGTTATAAATACCTGGACCTCCGGTCGCCCCCCGGAATGGTCTCGCCATGGGAACTGAGGACCACGCATTACGGGATCGGGGCACGGAAAAAGGGCCAGTCAGACACACAGGGAGTAATAGTCAATGGCAGAGATTGACAAACGGGAAACGTTACGCCAGATGGAGTTTCTCGAGGACGTCACCGAAGCCCATCTGGATAAACTGGAGGCAATTGCCAATGTCGTGGAATTCCCGGCGCGGGCAACCATCTTCCGCGAACACGAACGGGCAAAAGACGTCTACCTGATCGTAAGCGGTGAAGTTTCGCTCGCGATCTGCGCTCCACGTGTGGCGTGCCGCCAGATCGGCACGGTGCATCACGGCGAAATGATGGGTTGGTCGCCACTGTTCGGTCGGCAACGGCTTTCGGATACGGCATTCACGATAACACCCGTCGTGGCCATCGCCTTTGATGGCGGCAAACTGCTGGAGCTGTGCTGCGACAATCCGGAGTTTGGCTTTGATTTCATGCGGCGGGCTGCACAGGTGCTCGTGCAGCGTCTGAACGCCACGCGCCTCCTGCTGCTGGAAACAGCGGGCTTGCGATTGCCAGAGGTCCAGATCGAATCCGACTAGGCCGGATTATTCAGGAACTCCAGGAACTGGTAAACGTTCTTGAGGACACCAACCTGAACAACCCGTTACGGCTATCCTGCCCGAGAGACAGCCTTGCCCGAGACGCAGCGCGAATCAGCCGGAGCGCGGCAGCGGCCGGTTTCGTTGCTGAACCGCCGGTTAGCCCAGCGGCTGATGAGTGATCGGGCTGGGTCGCCTGCCCGCGTAACGCCAGCCGGGGCGTTGCTGGAGCCCGTGGTTTCAACAACCTGGTTGTGCGGTGACGTTTCCCGGTCGTGGAGCGAATACAGGGCCTTTTGAAACCGCTTCTCGACTTGCCGGCGCTGTGGCCAGGACAACCGGGCCGCTACGAGGCATTCAAATGCTCGACAAGTCCCGCATGCGCTTCGGCCGGACGTTCGACGAAGGGCGTGTGGCCGACACCGCGCAGCTTGATTCGAGTCACGCGTCCGCCGCCCTGTTCGTATTGGTCCAGCGCGTACGCAACCTGGGTCAGCAGAGGCTGCGGCGGAAATACGTCGTTGCCGGGCCAGTCGGGCCGCAGACCGAGTTGGCCCTGCGTTCCCGCGTCCGAAAGCGACGTGTTGGACACGACGACGTCGCCCTTGCCGTGCACCCACAACACGGGAGGTTTCTGCTGCGCGGCCAAAACCTCCTCCAAGACGTGTTGGTTGTACAGCGGCGATAAGGCATTGAGCGGACCAGACCGGCCCGGTGCAAACCCCGGCCAATGCTCCGATGGCGCGATGTCGCCCGGAAACTGATCGGAACCGAGATGCACCTGAAGCATGGCGGTCAAAAACGCGTCTTCACGGGGCGATCGAAAGCTTGGTTTCCAATACATGCGATTCATGACTGAGCGTGGAGAATATGTGGGATCGACCACGTCCCTCTCGCGCGACGCCAGTCTCCGCACGAATTCGGGGTCCACCAGGCCCGCGCCGGACCCCGCGCCGTCGAGCGAGTTCAGTTCGCCGCGCGGCCCGTGAGTGCCACCGAAGCCGCAGGGAGGTCCCGGCGCGAAGAGAGTGACACTCCGGAGACGCTCCGGATAGGTCGCGATCAGTCCCCACGCCACGCATCCACCCAGGCTGTGGCCCACGACGTGGAAGCGGCCCCAACCGAGCGTATTGGCCGCGGCAATGGCGTCGCGGCCCCAGTCGGCCACACCCGCCCGTGCATCGATATGAGCGGATGGGTCGCTCAGTCCATACCCGCGTTGATCCACCGCGACGGCACGAAAGCGTGCCGGCAATGCCAGCATGGTCGCTTCCCAGAACGTCGACGTACAGAGATTGCCGTGCAAAAACAGGACTGGATCACCGCCCGCGGGTCCGCTCGTCAGCATCTGGGTTTCCAGACGTTGTGAGCAAATCCGTGTGGCGCGGATGCCATCCAGGTGCGTTATGGGATCGTGCATGCGACTCCTTTCCCATGCCAGTGCGGAGTGGATCCTACTTCACCGTCGTCACAGATGAAAGACGGACCGCGCAAACAGAACCCCAAAAGAAACGCCCGGAAGAATGCGAATCACCGTCGCGGCGTCCGGCCCGCATCGTGACGATCCGCACACTCTGTGTGCTCATCCGCGCTGTCCGTCCATCGGCGCCGGCCGTCCCCAGAGCGTATTCAACGTGCGTGCAGCCCCGGGCTCCGCCCGGGGAAATTGCCCTACCGAATCCCTTGGCCGTTCATACCCCGGACGGAGTCCGGGGGCCAGCCAGACGCTACGCGAACCAAGCAACCGCCATCGTTCGTGCTCGATGCCCGAGAAGCTATCGACGGCAACGCATGCGGGCCAGCAGAAAGAATCCCGCCCAAAGGGCCAATACGAGTGTTGCGGGTTCGGGCACACGGGCGCCGTACAGGGCAATCGCTCCGGCGATGTCGTCTGTCTGCGGTCCGACGAACGCTTCGCTGTACGTGGAGTTCATCAGCGAATCCGGCACCGTGGTATGGTCCAGGCCAATGGCGTGCCCGATTTCGTGCGCGGCGACCTGAAAAATATCGAATCCCTCTCCCTCGAAACCGATCGTCCATGCATCGGCCACGTCGAAATGGATGTCGCCCGCGCCGGAGGCGAGAAAATTGGGCGGGAAATAGGCATGGGCCAATAAACCTCGAGTTCCATCAAAGGCATGGCCTCCAAGTCGGATCTGGCCGCTGGTGGTGAAAAGATCAACTTCGCCGAACCGCGCTCCATCGTCAGGAACTTCGACAAACGTCAAATTCGCCACCGCTTCCCAGGCGTCGAACGCACGACGGATCTCGGCCTTGATTTCATCCAACGAAAATGGCATGAACGATTCCAGCGGCAGAACGGTCCCCTCCGAACTGCTTTCGCCCGTCGGGTAACCGTCCCCGCTGGCGAAGCTGTACGTGATCGCCGACCCTTCACCGAATGTGAAGGGATACCATTTCCCGGGGCTGCTGCCGCCCAATGTATAGCCGGCGGAAAAACTCTGGAGGCCGTTATCCCGGCCCTCGGTATGGGGGCAATCGACGCCAGGGCCGCAAAAACAACGTTGCCGCACGCAGTCCGAACACATGCCGCAAGCGCAGGCTCGCGCGCCGGGCGCGTCGACGAAGACGGCGCTGGCCCGACCGCCGCTCGCCGCGGCCAATGCGAGCCACACCAGCGTTATGATGCCTCTTCTCACAAGGTCTCACCAAACATTGGTAGAGGAGTTCCCCGTATTCTTACTCTAATCGGGGGCGGAAATTTCCGCAAACAACGAACAAGGCACAAGGCAGCCTCAGGACCGGTTCGCCGTGGTGTCACCTGGGGGCAAGCCGGATTTGGATTGGTTCACAAACAGGACCCCGGTCGTCCGACAACGGATACGCGTCCGCTCGCTGAGTCGATGAGCTGAGTCGATGAGAAGATTATTGGTCGCAAAGGCAACACCGATCCTCAGTGGCAACTGTTCGGGCTGACGTGAAGAGCCACACGGACGTCGAGGCCGTGCTATCGGCTAACATGAAAATGGCAAGCACGTTACGTCCGTCCGCCAACGCCCGGTTCTTCGCCGAACCGCACGCCTGCTTTTGTGCTTTTGGAACCAACGACGAAATAAATCCAGTTGAGAATCTCCGCGGAAGCGCTTATCTTGACCAGACACAGAATTCGGGCGCCGGGGATATCCAGGGATGGACATTGTCGGGGAGCGGACACTGCCGGCATGGTTGGAGGCGGGTGTTGGACGGCCGGTCTGTTCCGGCAACTTCATGTTTTTTTGTAGGGCATTTACCTTTTAGGGGGTGAGCTAATGAAGATTCAAAACCGCAGTCTCATGCTCACGGCGTTGGCGGCCTGGCTCTGCATGGCAGCCCAGGCTTCGGCATCGGCAATTTATCGCGTTCGCGTGGAAGGGATCTGGACGGGTGGAAATCCAACGCTGATAGGCTCGGACCTCAACAAACCCTTTCGTTGGGACTTTCTCTTCAATGCCATGCAATCACCCACCGAAGATTTCAACGACGACACCGCCAATGCACCTCCCGAAGCGCAGCATTCGTACGCACCCGCCGGGCGCACCAAGACGTTGTTTCTGGATGCCGATTCGTCGAGCGCGGCCGACACGAAACTCTCCCGAACGGGGGGCAATTCGCCTCGACTGCAGCTAACCAACGACTTGACGGATTTCTTCGGTCCCATTCCACCAACCGATCTTGGATCGTGGATCGACAGCGTCGTGACGTCCATCGGCCCCAAGGATATCCGCCTCGATACACCCCTTGAACTTGGGTACCAGAACAGCGTGGTCGGACCGTCTCTAGTACCTCCGTCTTCAGCAGCGGACCTTGAAGCACTGTTCACCGAGCCGGCAACGTTCGGAACGCCTCACGTGGTCAGCGTCACCGGCTTCCCGGGAGGTGCCGGGGCGGATCCCAGCGGGCCGTTAACCGCCGTGACCTTTATTCGCGTGCCGGAACCGTCCGGAATGGCCCTCGGCGCAATGGCCTGTCTGGCAGCGGCTTTATTTGGCGTCCGGAGGAAGGATTTATGAATTCCATGCATAAAGGCTGCATGCAGGCTGCGGTTTGTCTGGCACTGCTAAGCATGACGTCCCTGCAGGCTCGCGAGGTCTTGTTTCTCGGTGACCTCGACGGAGATGAGATGGGAGACGGCGCCAACCCTGATTTTGCGGCAGCCGACACGGACATGATTCAGCACATTGCCAATATGCCCCAAGTGACGAATGTAACCGCTGTTGACGACAACGCGACGGGCATAGATCCCACCGACTTTGACGCCGTCGTCATCTCCGCAACGGTCTTTTCTGGAAATATTCTCGCCAGTTTTGGTGGGGATGGCAGTACGCTATTCAGTGCGGCTGTCCCGATACTGAGCATGGAGCCCGGTCTGGCCGACGATATTAAATTCAACGACAGTGCGAGCACCCAGGGTCAGGATAATACGTTCGCGATCACCGTCGAGGATTCCGTGCTTAGCGGCATGCCGGAGGGAGCTGTGGATGTGTTCGTCGCGGAACGGGAAGTCATCCTGCATGCCACATTGGACGATTTTATTCCACTGAACATACCGGCATCGCTGGCTCCGGGAGCCACCGGAGTGGCCAGCTACTTCAGCCCGATCTTCGGAATCCGTTTCGCGCCCGTTGCCGTGGTACTGGAAGGCGATCTCTTGTCGGACCTGTCGGCCGCGCCTTCCCAGCGTGTGGGCACGTTCGTGGGTCTTGGCTCGTTTGGTTCTCTTACGGCCGACGGCCTGATGCTGTTCGACCGCACGATCCGCCTTGTCCTGCCGCTGCCCGGCGACATGGATTCCGACGGCGATGTGGACTTTGACGACATCGGACCTTTTGTCCTGGGACTGAGCGATCCTGACGGGTATCAGTCTTCGTTCGGTGTACCAGCGGTGTCCAGAGGCGACATCGACGAAGATGGAGACCAGGATTTCGACGATATCGCTGGATTCGTTGACATCTTGATACCGGGAAACAACCAGCAGATACCAGAACCGGCAACGCTACTGCTGGCGGTGATGGGCGTGCTCGGAATCGCCTGGGTCCTGAAGGGGCGGATGGCTTGACGGCTTGCACCCTGGACGCCAATAGAATCGGCGTTCGAAAGTACCGATAGTTCTCTGGCGTATGCCGTTGCGATGGCAGCCTCCGGTTTTCCGGGCAGAACCGGCCGTGCTGCCAAGTCGCCCGGTCGTCCGTAGATTCACGTCGGCGTGCCGAGACACCACCGGCTCGCCGAGGGACGCGACGGTCCGGCCACCCCGTTTCAACTCGCGAGCTTTTCTCCGATTTCTGAATAAGAGCAGGTTCGGGACGGGTCCTTGTCATGGAAACCCGATGAACGAACCGAATCGTTTGGCAAGAGCACGGAGACGAGAAAGCGGCCGATCATTGCGAGAAAAAGAATTGCCCTCGGTCGCCGATCACGCGATGGCAGTTGATGACGCAGAGACGGTTGCCGCGGCACTGAAGCGGCTGGACCCCGCCGACCGTGAATTGGTGGACCTTAAGATCTATGGAGATCTGACGTTTCGTGAAATCGCGTACCTGATCAAGATGCCACAGGGAACCGTGGCTACACGATATCGGCGAGCACTGCACAAGCTGCGCGGCTGGCTTGCGCGGCAGCTACGGTGACAGGATGAATGACCGACCTCTGAGAGCTATCGAACGGCAATTGGCGAATTGTCCAGTGACAGACGCGCCCGCCGGGCTTCGCAGTTCCGTATTATCCGACGTACGTCGCGAGCTGCGGACAACGCGGTGGGAGCGTCGGCTGGCTCATACCGCCGCGGCTTTGTTGGTGTTCGGAATAGCATTTAACATGGCTGTCGGATGGTGGCACGACAAGGCTGCCACCGAAAGTCAAAGGACCGCAAGAGGCCCGTCACGAGAATCGGTCGTGAAATTAGCCGCAACTGTTGCAGAGGCCACGGACGTGCATACGGGAAGGAAATTCGCGCTGCGGCTGGCAGCTCTGAGCGGATGGGAACTCAGCCGCGAAGATGCATTGTCCGTCGAAGCGGCCGTCAATCGGGCCTCAGCGCACACAACCGCGGGCAGCAATCGGGGATAGTCGCCATGCGATGCTGGCCGACAAAGCGAGGTTGGAAGCGACTGGCAATAGGGCTGTCCATCGTCGTGGCGCTGGGGCTGATCGCCAACGCGTCCATGGCATGGTTCACGGAGCGTCGGCTTCAAAAAAAGATCGCCGCGGTGCGGGCGGACGGCGATCCGGCGTCGATCCGCGACCTGGCTCCGGAACCGATCGCCGATGCCGAAAACGCGGCCGTCTACCTGGATCGCATCGAGGCGTCGCTCGATGCATTCGATAAGGACTGCGGCCAATTCGGAGAGTCGGCGCCGGGCAAGGCGTATTTCCAATCCCAGATCCGTGGCGAGCCAGCCACATCCGAACAGATCGCAGCCGTTCGAGCCATTCTGGAAAAATATCCCGAAATCGATTCCGGTCTGGCCGAGGCGTCGGCTTGCCAAAAATATGCCTCTCGCTTGGACTTTTCGCTGGGCCACGCGGAATTCCTGGAAGAGATACTGCCGGCGATGACACGCATTCGTTCCGTGGCTCGATTCGTTCAGTGGAAAGCGTGGATACTCACTATCGACGGCCAATCAAAGGAAGCCGCCGAACGCGGCATTCGGTTGCTACGCCTGGTACGCTTACACGAGTCCGAGCCAACGGTCATAGCGTTTCTAGTGGCTGCGGCGGCCCGCGGCATCGCTTCGACGACGCTCTACGATACCCTCGCCGCAGGGACGATCACTACGGAGCAGCACGCCGCGCTGGACAGCGAACTCGCCCGGCATGACGATCCCCATCGACTTGTCCGAGCACTGAAAACCGAACGGGCCTTTGGCATCAGTGCCTTCGACTCCTTGCTCGGCCGGGCAAACCCGGTTCTCAATAAGTTGCTTGCCTGGCCGATCAAGAGAGACTGGATTCTCGTCTTGGACTACTACGACGTGCTGCTCCCGCTGACTGCCCGCCCCTGGTTAGAAGCACACGAACAAGTTGGGGACACCCTATCGGCCCCGGAAAGAGAAAACTCCGGCACCATGGCACAAATGATTATGCCAGCCATCCAGTCTATCTATGATGCAAACGCACGGAATCTGACAGTCGTACGTGCGTTGCGCGTCTTCAACGCGATGCGGCAATACGCCGAGCAGAACGGCCATGACGCGCGCGATCTGAGCGATTTGTCGCTGCCCGGACGGGCGACGATCGATCCATTCTCCGGTGAGCCGCTCCGACGGAAACACGTCGACGAGGGCTGGATCATCTATTCGGTCATGCACAACGGTATCGACGACGACGGCGACTTTGTGCAACTGAAGGACTTTGGACTCGCTCCGCGCGGCCACCGCGCGACAGAAAAGCGTGACTGATTCGCGAGCACGGCTCTGTAGTCATTTCACACTCGTGCACCTCCTTCGAACCGACGTTTCAATCATCGGCAGGACGCCCTGCGTTGCCGCAGGCGGTAGATAGCCAATCCGAGCACGCCAACCAGAGCCGTGACGAGCGTGCCGGGCTCGGGCACGTGATCCGCTTCGATGGCCCAGCGCCACGTAACCGTTGATGGCACGTCACCAATATTAGCGAGCGAAGCCGTGGAGGTGCTCGACGCAGAGACGCTGCCGGGTAGCCCGATGACGGTGAGATCGAATAGGAAGGGAAAACTTTCTGGATCGCGCACGAAGCCTGTAATAACACCAGGCAGCGGAGTCCAGTCCAATCCGCCCGCGCCGACGGCCGGCTGCAATTGCCCGGTCGCCGTCATCGGATCGATTGTCAAGACGACTTCCAATTCTTGATCCACAAATGCGATACGCCACGATCCGTACGACAGATCGAAAACCACGGGAACGTCGGTGTTCGCGGGTAGATCCACCGCGACAGACCCTGCCCCGTCCGCGAAATTGAGCACGTACGGATCGTTGATCAGCTCGGCGGCGGCCGGCGACACCGTGGCGGCCAGACCGACGAATCCACCAAGTAAGCATGCCATCCACGGGCGCAGCGACTTTTCGCGCATCAGTACGTCTCCAGCTTTCGAAGTGGCCAATGTTTGCCTTGTCGCGGTGCGGCACCGCACGCCTGAGCGAGTCATTAACAGGAGCCGATTGTGTCGCTGGCGAAGAGGTTCAGATTTCGCGCATCCCTCTCGCCAAATCGCGCTGTCCAACTACCTGTCAGCAGCTCGCTCAAAATAGTCGAGGATTCGGTCGATCGAATATCCCCACAGATCCGCCATCAACAACGGCCCGCCAACGCCGATTCGGCGTAGTTCCACGGCCGGGGCGTCCAGGGCCACCGCCAGCTGGCGTTGCCAGTCCTGCGGCCAACCGGCCAACTGACGTTGGGCGGCTTCACTGTCGTAACGGCGCCGGTGGTGCTTCGTCATCGCTTCATAGGCGTCGAACCGCGACTTGTCCGTGATCCGTCCGCCTTCCAGCTCCGTGCGGAGAAAGAAGATTACTTTGGGCGCGAGACGCTCTTCATCGCACAAGACGCTGACGATGCGCAGCTGCTCGCCGGTCGGATAGCCGAGAGAGGCTGCCGAATTCTTGCCGCGCCAGACATTCTCAACGGCTTTGCGCCCGGCAAACTGAAACTGATCTTCAGCGTCAACAACGAAGTACCGTAACAGCATAATTGCACGCGTCTGAATGCGTTGGCCTCACTCTCTAATTATGGGCAGCGATGCCGCAATCAAAAAGCGCCCGGAATCGCCTATTCCCGAAATCACGAAACAGGGGCGATCTCCTTTGTTTGAAGAGTGCCAGGCGCCGCCGTCGATCAGTCGCTCCGTATCGCAGTAATGGTGCCGGGAAATCGAGCGAAATTCACCCGTTTCTCAGAATGAGACTAACCAGGTGACCGAGCACTCTCTCGGCCGCGATATCGCCGCGCGAGTCCACCGTGTCGCACGCGCTATTCTGAGTCCATCCAAGGGGCGCCGGTTCATCCGATGGCCATCCATTCAGGCGATTCCGTGCGATTTGTTGACGGAGTCAGGCCAACATCAGTACCTTATGAAGCAACGATGGCAACGTGTGCCCATGATTAACGGGCGGTGGTCGTCTCCGTGATCGCGATTTCATCATTCCTATGGGAGATCGTCATGCCTGCTCCACTGACGTCCCGCAGCGCGTCCCACCGACTGCTCTGCGTATTGCTGACGGTGCTATTGGCCGCGGGGCCGGTGGGGACGACGCCATCGCTTTGCGCAGCGCAATCGGATAGCCCTTTGGAATACATTGTGCCGGACGCCGCCGCGGTGTTGGTTCTGCGACCGAAACAGGTGTTTGCTGCCGACCGGATGCGCTTGATGCCCTTGGAGGTGATTCAGGCGGCCGGGATCAAAGAAACCGGCATCGACCCGCTGGAGACGGAAGAACTCGTCATTTCCGTCAGGCCGCCGCTGCAGGGTCCGCCCGCTTACGCAGTGCATGCACGGTTTTCCAACGCCTGCGAACTCAAAACGGGGCGACTGACCCAACACACAACGCCCAGCAGGCTCAACGAACAGAAATATCTGAAAAGTCAACACCCGATGCTGCCGAGCTTTCTGCGACCCGACAACAAGTCCCTGCTGGCGGCGCCCCAACACGTGCTGGAGCCATTGTTGTCCAGAACAGGAGATGAGAGTCCCATTGCGGTCCGAATCGGGACCGCCGCTGCCGGCGACGATCTCTACGCATTTCTCGACCTGGAAGCGGCACGACCAATCATCGAAATGGCACTGTCGCAGGTGCCGCCTGACTTTCCCGAGGAGGCGCGACCTTTGCTGGAGATTCCCAGCCTGTTGAAATCCGTGGAACTGACCATCAACATCTCAAATTCGTCACTTACAGAGCTGATGGTCACGGCCAACAGCGAGGCGGACGCCGAGCGGGTCGAGACAATCCTGGAAGAGATGAAGCATGTCGTGCAGGCGCTGTTCGTCACGGCCACGGAGGAGGACACAGAGACGCAGCGGATGCTGGCCTCGGAGGACCCCGTCGAACAGGCGATGGGTCGTTATATACAGCGAATACAAGATGAAATAGGGAAGGCGATTCTCCAATTCAATGTGCCCCGCGAGGGCACCACGTTCAAACTGGCACAGCTTGATCTTTCCCAAAATGGCCAGAATCAACTGACGTACGTGGCGGTGACCGGCGTGCTTGTAGCACTGCTTCTGCCGGCCATACAGGCAGCGCGCGAGGCGGCGCGTCGGACGGCGGCCATGAACAGTATGAAGCAAATCATGCTCGCCATTCTCATGTACGAAAACGACAAGAAGTCTTTCCCCAACCACGCCAATTACAGCCAAGACGGCAAACCGCTATTGAGTTGGCGAGTGCATATTCTGCCGTATTTGGGAGAGGAGGCGTTGTATGAGCAGTTTCATCTGGAAGAGCCGTGGAACAGCGAGCACAACCAGTCGCTGATCCCCCAGATGCCCGCCGTTTACTCGGACCCCAGCAGCGCCCTGGGTGTCGACCAGGGTCGGACGCACTTCTTGGGCGTCAAGGGCGAAGGGATGTTCTTTGACGGCTCAAACGAGGGTCGAAGAATACGCGACATACGTGATGGAACTTCCAATTCCATCGCGGTTTTGCAGGTCAATGATGATCGGGCAGCGGTTTGGACCCGGCCCGACGACTGGGAGTTGGACGAAGGCGACGCGATGAAAGGTCTGGGCGGCCCGCATCCAGAAATCTTTCTGGCTGGATTTTGCGACGGTCATGTCCAGGCAATCCTCGTGGATGTCAACGCCAGATTGTTCAAGTCACTGCTGACAATCTCTGGTGGTGAAAACGTCGACTGGAATCGCCGCTGATCGTGCAGTTCGCGTCCAAGATTCGGGCACCCTTCCTTGCCGTCCGCTCCGGTGCAGATAGCGCTCTCGGGTTGATCAGAAGAAGTTGCCGTGATCTGGCTATCGTCACCGGCCAGACCGACAACGTGCAAGATTACCGGTTGAAACGCGTTGCGCGACGGGCTAACCTGGATTCGTGAGCAAGTCTTCCTTCGTTTGCATACTTCATCACTCTACGCGATTGGGCCTCGCCCTTGTTTTTGTGCTGGCCGGATTGGCCAAGCTGACCGATATCGCGGAGTTCGCGGCTCGGCTGGCCAACTTTGGCCTGGTGTACGACACGCTGGTCGTGCCGGCGGCCTGGACCGTGTCTTGGTGTGAACTGCTGGCGGGATTGGCGCTGGCCGTCAATCTCCGCGGCAGCCTGTGCTGCCTGCTGGTATTGATCGTTATCTTCCTCGCCGTGCTGGTCTACGGAGTCAAGTTGGGGCTCGACATCGATTGCGGCTGCTTCGGCCCCGGCTATCAAGTGACTTTAAAGACTCAGCTGTTCATTGATTTTGGCCTCTTGTTGTGGGCCGGTATCGTAATTTGGAGTGGAAAGAGATGTCGCACTTCAACGCTCGCCCCGCGTGGCGCGCTTGTGAAATTTCCTCGCCGGTCAAGGCCGACACCCTGAACACGCGCGGACTGTCTTTCGGCGCTCGCTGCATGTTGCTTGCCGCGATTGCCGTCTCCGGGTGTGGCACCAACCAGTTTCAGCAAGAGCTGCAAACCGAAGAAGCGGCCATCAAACTGGCGAGGGAGACGACCGACGGCGGCTATCAACTGATCGCCACACCCAAATTGAAGGCACTACTCGGCAGTGGCGAGGAGTTTTTGCTGGTGGACGCCATGCCAGCCGCCAGCTTCGAGAAGGGACACCTTCCGGATGCGGTGAACTTCGAGTTTCCCAAGGACGCGGTCGATGCGTGGAACGACGACGCGATGGGTGGACGTCGAAAATCGGACTACGAGGCGCTCTTGGGCGAAGACAAGAATCGAAAAATTGTCACCTATTGCGGATTTGTCACATGCGCTCGGAGTCACAACGCAGCGTTTTTCGCTCGAGAGTTGGGGTACACCAACGTGCATCGACACCCTGGTGGGCTATACGCCTGGCGCGGAGCCGGCCATTCATTGACGACAAAGTGATCGCGGTTTCCTTGACTGGGGCCGGGTCATCGCCCACGGCGCCGTCAGCATCACGGTGCGTTGGCATCTCGCTTGATATCGCGCAACCTTTGCGCGAAGTTCCATTTTTCTAACAGGGCGGCGACGGAGGACGGAACCAGGTGATGCCAGGTTTTTCCATCTCGCATGCGCCGTCGCACTTCCGTGCCGCTGATCCCTTTTTCTGCCGGTGTTACCTCGCGCAAGACGTGAGTCCGTAAGCCGAGCGACTCAAAGTACTGCTTCTTGCGTCGTCCCCAATCGTCGTAGATCGACAGGAAAAAGACCGCATCCAGGGGAACATAATACCGATAGCGCTCCGGCTGACTGATGGGCAACGGTACGATGGAAAAGTCGTGCAGGGCAACGCCGGCCTCTGCCATCGCACAACGGACGAGTTGATATCGTTCGTAGTAAGTGAGTGGATTTGCCAGCAGCGTACTGCGCTGGGGATCGGCGGCTTCCGCATGAATCATGTCCGGATCCGCGTTGGTAATTCCGACGACCAGATGCCGGCAACGCGCCGTGCTGGCCAGCAGATACTTCACGTGGTCGTTGTGGACCACCTGAAAACGCCCGTGGATGACACCAAGTTCGTAGACTTCGCGTGGTCGGGTCATGGCTCATCGGCACAGAAAGGCTGATAGTCGCCGGGCCAGTAGGGCTGGTCATCGGGGGTGTCCATGAGTCCCTGGAGCTTGGCTCGATCCAGGAGATTGAGGATCAGATGGAGAAGTTCGCGCCCCCGCACCAGACTTAGCGATCCACTGGCTACGGCCACTTCGTCAAATCGGTCGATGCGGTCACGGCGCACGCCGGTTCCGTGAAACAGCAAGGGAACCGCTTCCCCCGAATGAATCATGATGCCGCCGCTGGGAGTCGAATGGTCCGCCGTCACCACGATGACCACATCCGGATCGTCTCTCAGAGGTTCGATGGCGTTGCCGATGCCACGGTCGCAGCTCTCGATCGCCCGGACTTTGTTAAGGGGATCTTTCGTATGGGCGGCTTCATCGGGAATTTTGGTATGGACATGAATCAGATCGTAATCACTCAGACGATGCTGGGCCAACCTGATCCTTTCGGCGAGATCCTGGTCGGGCCGCTCGGAATCGTCAACATGATGAGCGTCCATGCCGATGTATGCCGCCAGGCCGGGCAGAACCATTCCCGAAGCCAGGATCAAGGCGTTGAGTCCGTAGCGCTGCCGGAACGCAGGAACAGTTTTCAACCGGCCCGCGCGCTGCGTTACCACAGCGTTGGCGGGCGGGACGTCACGTTCGCGACGGGCGCGATTGGCCGGATGGTTCACGAGCACCTTTCGCGCGAAAAGCAGATAGGCCTTGAGAGCCAAAGCCGTGCGGTGGCAGTCGCCATCGCCCGCGGAACTGCGCCAAGCCCGTGGTTCGACCACCAGGCGCCCTGTGACAAGCGGATCCGTGTCGGTAACGCAAGGTGAGGCGCCGCCACGCACCACCAGGACGCCTTGAAGCCGGCGCGTGCGGATGAGTCGGAATTGCAAGCCGTCGACTTCGTGACGGTCTATGGCCGAAAAGAAAGCGTCCGCTTCCCCGGCGGTTGACTTCAGATCCCCATCGATCAGACGCCAACCTTCAGGTGTTGCTCGAACCGCCGCCAGGTGAGCAAGGATGGCGACGTCATGCGGGGCGAGGTCGATCCGGGCGCCAAGGGCTTCCAGCGGACCGCGACCCGGGAACTCGTCGTGAGCATAGCCGAACATCGCGAAGTGGGCAGTTTCGCTGGGGAGCGGCTGTCCCAGATGGGTGGCATGGAAAAGTCCGCAGGCGCCCTCGTGTGCCAACCGATCCAGGTTCGGCGTCCTGGCTGCCTGCAAGGGCGTCCGATGCCCTAGACTCGCATGGGAGCGGTCACCCAGCCCATCCAAGAGAATGATGACACATTTTCGGCGACCCATCGTCCTCTCCGGAAGCCATCGTTTTTCACGGTCCGCCACCGCAACAAATCACTGGAACCAGACCGCGAAAGCAAGAAATCTTCCTTGGAACGCTCCGTTCAGCGACCGCGCCGTTTCCGCCGTGACCAGCTGCCCTTCCTCCAGGAATGGAACCGCCGCTGCTCCGTGCGCCCACAGCACCAGATCAAACGTACGCGGTTCCTCAAAAACTCTCTTCAGGTTGATTCCCCGACCATCTCTAACTCGCCAGTGAGGCAGCAACTTCCTGCCCTGCAGAACTGCTTCCGCCTCGTCCAGGAATTGTTTCCAGGCCACGATGCGTTGCTCATCGACCGTCAATGGCGTGAGGCTCGTCTGCTGCGCGTTGGGGATCCATTCGCGATCGTCGTCGGTCTCGGCCAAAGCGCACTCCCAGCATTGGCGGCTTTGTTCGACCATTGCCAAGAGGTGACCGCGTGCACGGCTCATTCGTTGAGGATCGGCAACTCGAAAATGAACGAGGTGGATCGCCGCTATGGCGTCCGCAATCTCGTCGACGTTGAAGCCTCGGTTGTCCTGCCGGCTCCCCAGCGTTCCGTAAGGCGACCCGGCGCCGCTAAAGAAGAAATGCGCCGTCTGGTCATAAAAGTCTTCGGTATCGTGGGCCAGCCACGCTTCGATCATGGCCCTTAGCAGATGCGTGTAGCCGATCATCCAATGTACGTCGGCCGCATCAAATCCGACGCGAAATTCCTTCTGTTCGTCGGAAAGTTTGGCGGCGCGCCAGGCGACGGTCGTGAAAACCTTCCAGAACGTTTCGTTGTCCCCCGTGATTCCGTCCCCGTCCAGGTCCAGGCGGATACTGCCCACCGGCAGCCTGAGCCTGACGTCGGGATCGTTGACTTGGGTGAGGGCGCTGGCGGCTCGATCCAGGTCGTCGTAGAACTGCTGCAGCACCGCGCGCCACTTTTCGTAATCGAGCTGCTCCGGTTTCGCGTTGGCCGGCACCGGCAAGCGGACAAAGGGAAGCTGTGGCGAGTTGGGTTTCAGTCCGTAGACATACAGATTCTGTGCAAGGTTTTCCACTGCCTGCAACAGCCGCAACACGCCGAGCCCGTAGCGGGCCTGGCCATCGCTGGGATGTTCATCTGTACGAGCGGCAAGCGCCTGTGCGCCCTCCGCCACACGGCCTTCCTTTAAGTACTTCTCCACAAGAGTCGCGGAGGGTGTGTCCGCCCCTTGCCCAACGCTACTGGACAGCACACTCAGCGCAAAGCACAGACTGCGAATCATGGCCTCTCCTCCTCGTAGTCCAAATTGAGCGCATACAGACGCAGCATGCGCGTCCTAGTGCGGCCGTACGGTTCTCAGCACCCTCGCATCGTGCACGTGGCCAAGAGACGCATAGCGTCTAACAAAACATCAAGGGTGCATTACCCAAAACGCAGGTTTCCAGACGAACGAGCGGTTTTGTTAGCGGCTCTTAAAACAACGGGCGCAATCTACCATAAAGATCTCCCGCTTACCATCGATGTCATGATCCTGTGGCCGCTCATCGTGATCGTCAAGCCGGCCGCGCGGCATTTCAGTCCGGACGGGTCGGTCGTGCATCGATTTTATCGAAGCGGCGAGTGAGCCGGTTGAAGGAAAAGACGGCCAGCGAGAGAAACAGCGCGTACAGTACACCAATCTTCGCGGGCCAGATCGTGATTGCGCCGACGACGCCGGTTATGGTCATGAGATCGACTAGAAGCAGCCCGCTTCGCAACGAGACATGAGTGCCCCGCACAATTCGACCCATGCGAACCAGCGTCGCGCCGACGATGACAATGCAGGCGGGCGCAAACAGCATGACGCGCGCCGGGGGCCACGCGTATTGATCGACGTCTTTCGCTTCGTAAAGCTCCAACAGAATGCCCGCCTGGCTGGACGCTCCCCAGAACATGACAAACAGCAACAGAAACGCGCTGTAGGTCACAGAGATGGCCCTTCGTCGATCCACGACGTTGCGCGGGTCGCCGGCTGCGTCGTTTCGACGCGTGGCAAGGCACAGGGCGATTGTGTAGAACAGCCCCAGTAGCACGCCCACGGTGCGGAATTCTTCGCGGCTCACGACGTAGACTATGAGAAATACGCCCAGGGCCTTCGAGGCGGTCTCGCACCATCGCGTAAAACTCGAAGGAGCGTCCATCACGCCGGCGGGGATAAGCGGCGCGTTGTGAGGTGTGTGATTTCTGTCGATTTGGCGTAACGTGCGATACATGACGACGACATAGAGCAGCCCCAGGTAGAAACCCGAGTTCAGCTCCCAGATCTTCCACCAATCGATATACTTCGGTGCGTACGTATATCCCAGACACCACACGGCAGCCAACGGAAATCCGACTCCGAAACCGCCACCGATCACCGCACCGGCGGTTACCGTGTGCCAGTCTCGCTGGACGACCGCCACGAGCATCGCGCCGGTCCACCAGGCGAGTACGATGGCATTTTGCGAGTTCGTATACACGGTCCTCCGGAGATGCCTGCCCAGGCCGTCGTGAACTATTCCAAGTCCGTCGCTGGGAAAAAACAACCACTCGCTCAAGGGCACCAGGAGTATGATCGTGCACACAACCGCGACAACGCAGACGCCGTAAACCCACCAATGCGAACGCCGAACGATTTTGGTGATCGCCCAGGTCAATACCGTCAACAGTGCGGCGGCGAACCAGACCTGGATCATGCGCATCTGCGCCGCCGTGGAAGCAGCCTGTTCGAGCGAGTCGTCGGCGCTCGCCGTGTAGATGGCCAGGTCCCAATTGGGGAAGAACAGCCATGGGCGGGCTTGGATCACCAGCCGCATTGCCAGCGCAAGTCCCACCGGCAGGACGAGCCGGACCAGCCACGTCGCGAGCGAAACGTTTTTGCTCAACGCCCACCCCAGCGCGATCGCGCCCGGGGCGGCCCAACCGATCCCGCAAATCGCAAACCATACGTAACCAATCCACGGCGCGACGGAAATGACTTCGTCGCCAACGTTAAACATACTTTGAATCCAAGAAACATACTGGCCATAACCCAGCTCGCCGCCGAGAGCGATTCCCAATCCCAACCACAACGGAATTTCGCGTGCGTCAATTCCCTTGCGGTGGCACAGGTAACACCACAGCAAGCCCCACGACATCCCCGGTAGAATTGTCCCATCCATTCCCCCCCAGCCGCCCGTGCCGCGGATGGCCCACGTAATGGCGCCGATGCTGGCGAACAGCAACATGGCAAGCAACCGCTCGCCGACATCTGCCCGGACTTGGCGATGCCTTTGATACTTCGCGCAATCGGCGATGGTCATCATGGTGCGGCAGGCAACGAATGTTTCAACAACCACGCCTCGGCCACGTGCGAGCGGTCGCGCCAGTCGAGTTGTGACTCATCGATCGGGTCGAACGTGACAAGGAGCTCTCCGTCCGCGGTCAAGTCCGGGGGGACCGGAAACTCCTTGAACTCTCCGACCTGTTTGGAATACTTCGTCGGCGACAAACTCACACCGTCGGCCCGAATGTGCGACTCTCCCTGCCCGGTGAGTCGCACTGTGTAATTCGCCGTTATGTCGAGCCCGTCATACGAAAGCCCGATCGGCCGGCTCATATGATGCAGCCACGCAAGACGCCACCGACTCTTTCCGTTGTCGACCCACCGATGGCCGGGGTTCTCGTGCCGTCGCATTTCAGGATCGGTGTTCGCCATCTCGCCACGCACGACATGCGGCGACCTGCCGACATGACCGACATCGTCATAAAAGCTACCCGGGCCGGGATTGTCCCACGCGCGGATTCGCTCGAGCCGGATCAGCTTTTTCCGTTCACTATCCAACTTGCGGATCTTGACGAACTCGTCCTGCAACCACCACCGGTTGTTCAGCGGCCGGTCGATAAAATCCATGACGCATCCGCGCTCGGCACCGCTCGCCCGGTAACGCTTGACGCTGGTCTGGTAACCGATGGCATGGAACGCTGCTTCGGCCAATTCGTCGATACGCTTCCGCCAACGGGGTTTGCAAGGCATCGTTTGCGCGCGATGCAGAACCGCCCAAGCGTCATCCATCGCGGATGCCGCACCGGTTTCCGGCGCTCGTTCCAGCACGTGCATTGCCTTTCGTTCCAGGCTGGTTTCATAAATAAGCCGGTGACGCGTATAAGCGTCGTAGTACGCTCGCATCAAGTGGGTTTGGAATCGCCAGTTGCTCATCAATTCGGGGTGTTGCTTTTCCATCCGCCGCCACAAGGCGAGGACCCCATCGACTCCCGCATTGTTGGCCAGGCCTCCGCGCCAATTGCTCTCCAGACCAAGGAGACCGTCGGCCGCTTCCTGCGCCACACATTCTCCGAAAAACACTCGAGCATACTGTAACAGCATGTCGCGCACTCTGAGTTTCGAGTTCCAACCCAGCATGCACCACACAGCCTTGTTGACGTCGTCATTGATGCCGTCCGAATAGCTCACGAAGCCGTCCGTATGCGGCGCGTGTCGCCGGAAAACAGACGCAAACGCCGCTGGCCGGGGATTGGTCGGTTCACGTCCCAGGGTCAGCGCGTATGCCGGATCCCACCAATTCACGGGAAACTGACATTCCACGGTGTGCGTGATGTCCGGATACCAGCGGAGTCCATACTGCTTCGGCAGCGGCAGCCGTGTTTCACGCACCGAGAGGGCCGATGTATCGGCCACGATTCCGCCGAGCCAGCCCGGTTTCTCGCGGGAAATGTACCGCATCACGTAGGTGATCTTGGGCGCGTCGAAGTATTGCAACGAGAGCCATATTTTCGCGTTGGGATGATGTTTTGCCAGTCTTGCCGCCAGCTCTTCCAAAAACGGCATGACCAACTCCGGCGGGTTGTCGCCCGGATCCCCACCCGGGAAGAACACGGCGTCAAGTCGCGGCGTCGACCGATAGAAACTCTCATGCTGCTCCAGGGCGGCCTTGCGCAAAGGCACGTCATCGAGCGAGAACGCAGCCGGGGTCCACACCCAGTAGTCAATATCGTAGCGAGCACAGATCTCACCAAGTGTGCGGTTCATCTCCTGTCTTGAGACTTTCATCAGAGAATTGGTGCGAGCGTCCTCGAACGGAATGTTTTGAATGCAATTGACACCGAATAGGATTAGCTCGCGGATATACTGCTCATACTGTTGGGGTGTCCAGGCATCGTAGCTGTTCGCCCGTGCGCGATAGCCCAGCTCATGTCCCCGCATGGGATACTCCGGCGCGGTGGAGGCTGTGAACGATGCATTAATCGTGATCGTTCCAGGTTCGCAACGAAGCTCCCTCAGAAGCCGGCCGACGCCAAACATCGCGCCGCGCCCGTCGGCACCGACGACGAACACTTCCGGCGATGCGTTATCGACAACACGAATAGCAAAACCCTCGCAACGAGCCTCGGGTACATTCGCGACTTTCCTCCTCGGCACGCGCTGCGACCAGGGCTCCCGCCCGTCTCGCGTCGTAATGACGATCACCGGTTGGCGTCCTTTTGGCCACCGGTCGCGCACAGGAAGCTCGACTCCGGTGCGTCGCTGGACCTCTTCGGTGAGGATCGTCGCCGCCATCGTCTCAGCCGGCCCACGCTCCTCCCGGCGAACGATGACGACCGCTCGCCTTAGATCAACTTCGCCGTGTGCCGTCGAGCAGACCACAAGTGCGCTCGCGGTCAACGCCGCGACGGACAACACTCGAAAACGCATCTCGTTGCTCCATTCATCCAAACCAGACTTTTCCCCTATGACACAGATTACCGCTATTAGGCAGCAATGCCCAGAAAATCGCGATTCGGCTGGTGCTCTGTCCGCGGGTCCATCTAGAATTCAGCTTCCGAGAAGAGGAACTCGCTGCCCAGCCGTTGTACATGCCATTCGGAGCGACGCATGCAAAAACTCGACCACGTAGCGATAAGGGTGTCGGATTTGGATGCCGCTATGGCGTTCTATGTCGACAAATTGGGAATGAACGTGCTTTTCAGGAAGTTGGACGAGAAGCACCACGAGACGTTCTGCTTTCTGCAAATGGAAGGTGCCAACTTGGAACTGCTCCAATCGCTCGATGATAAAAACCGCCCGCGACCTTTCTCACCCCCGCCGGTCCGCGAGCCCTATTGCCCTCATCTGGCCATCGCAACGAAGGATTTGGATAGCTTGCTGGCCCAGTGGAAGAAGGACGGCATTCCCGTCGTGAAAGGACCACTGGAAATCCCGGACACCGTGAGGTGGGTGTATATTCATGATCCGGACAACAACGTCATCGAATTCGTGCATTGGTTATGAGCAAACGACTGACCACGCTCACTTTCATCCGCAACAAGTTACGTTTTTTCACAAATAGGACACTCACCGTACAATGGTCCAGTGGCCGGTTAATTTTATCGTAAACCGCAAGTCGACTCTCCTCCCACGACACTGGTATGAGAGCATGAAAACGAACACACTCGGCATCCCCACGACCAACAGTTATCTTTTCAGGCGAAGCGCAATTCGCATCGACTTCTGCGCGGTCACGTACCTTGTGGTACCTTGGTTGTGGTCGGTCTATCGAGACGAGCGACAAACAGCAGAAAGCGAATGGAGCCCAGAACAAGGAATGACAGGGCGTTGTGGCTGAGGCACGCCAGAGCTACGGTTGGGCAATCGATGGGAACGGGAACAGTCGCTCGTCTATGCGTCACCGGTGCCGAGACATTTCTCGGAGCTCCGTTCGTGCTGCAAACCTGATTCTGCCGACGGGTCATTCATAGCTTCCGATCTCCCGCCCCAAACCGTTTGAGCTCCACCGCAATGGACTTGTGTCGACGATGAATCAGCGTGACAACGCCGGAGTGCCGCAGCCGGACCTTCTTCGCAGGAGGTGAGTCGACTCCAATTCCAGTTTCAGTACGGGTAATAGTAGGGTCTACTGTACGGATTGTAGTAGGGATACACATATGGGTCATAGTAGGGATACACGTACGGATCATATACCGGGTCTGCCGCGGCGCCATACGCAGCACCGTAAGCGGCGCCGCGGGCGACGGGATGATAGTACCCGATCGAGGGGTGATAATGAATCCTTCCGTACCCTCCCAAGTGGTACCGGTCAATTCCACCCGCGCGAAAGCCACCCGCGCGGAAGCCGCCCGCGCGAAAGCCACCCGCGCGGAAGCCGCCCGCGCGAAAACCACCCGCGTGAAAGCCGCCAAAGCCACCGCGGGCGCTCGCGGTGCTCGCCAGTCCGAGGGTCAAGACTGCCGCCGTCAGCATACTGGCAAGAGGTAACGATCGTGGCATCATCGGTGTTCTCCTGAAAAGGACGTGTTACAAGCAGGGGCAATATTGCGAGTACATGGGATTTATCGGGCCATCGCCAGATTCCCCCCATCGTGGCTCGACCATGATCAAGGTTGTTTCGTGCCGTAGCGATGCACGTTGATCATCAGGTCCGGCAGTGATTTCCCATCCAGTGTGCGGTTGGTGATCCGCCAGTTGTGTGCATGCAGATCGTCGATGGTTACGGTTTCGGTTTCCGACGATATTTTGCCGTCGCGCAGCACCTGTTCGGTTTTAACGACCCACTGGTCACCGTTCTTCGACCACACACCGACGGAAATGCCGCCATCGCTATCAAACGCCCAGGATCGGATCTGGTCTGCGGGCGAGTACCAGCCGATCCGCTGGGTCCCCGTCGTGACAACCTGATTCTCCATAGTTGCTGTAAAATCCCGCACTACAAAATTTCTGTGCGGAGACCAACGCGCTTGCGTATGAACGACCAGTGTTGGTTGTTGTGTGTCCTCGCGCACCTCTTCATCGACCCAATTGCCGATCATCCATTCCAGATCCTTCAGATGTTGATAATTGGAAGGCGGCAAGGGTGGTCCCTCATGCACGCTCTGAATTTTCCAGGTTCCGTCCTGCTTGACGTGAATCGCCTTGTACCGTGCACGGTCCCCGGCTTTCCCATTGGCGTCTGTCAGTGCCGATTCTCCGATCTCGACCGCCACGTCTTCCTCCAACAAACGCAGCGACTCGATTTTCAGCTGAAGCTTGGCCCCGTTGTTCTTGGAAAAGAACTCCTCAAAACCCTTTTCAATTGCCTCGCGCCCCAGAAGGGCAAGGCCGGTCTGATCGATATACTCGCCGTCTTCTGTCCAGTGCGCTGCCACCGCTTTCGCGTCGCCCTGGTCGAACGCATCGAGATACGACTTCGCCGTCTGGCGAATAGCCGCCAAGTCTGCGTCATTATCGTTGGTTTGTCCAAGCAGCACGAGCGGTGCCGAGCAAAGAGCCGCGCAAATGGCACAGGTAGTCTTTAATCGAGTCATCTGATACTTTCTTGTGTTAGAGGATGTAGTTCGTCAAAGTGCCCTGTCAACAATCAAATGATTGAGCAGCGGATCGTGGAAAGTGGGCAGCTTACCTTCGGGCGTTATCCGTCTCAGGCCAACGCGTGAATAAACGTTTGATCCCGGCGACGACAATTGTCTTGGTTCTCAACCAGCACCTGCCGCTCCCTGCGCAAACGCGTGATATCCGGTCAGTGCGAACTGAACGCCCATCGACAAGACGATAAGTCCCATGAAGCGAGTCAGCGTGTCCTGCAGGAATCCGCCGCCGCCCGGCGGGCCGGCGAGGCGCGCGACGAGCAACATGACCAGCCAGGTACACGCAGTCGCCACCGCGATGGCCACCAGGGCCGTGACCGGCACATTCAACCGCGTGTGGGCGGCAGAAAGGGTAATGACTCCGGTGATGGTCCCCGGGCTGGCGGCAAAGAGAATCAGTGGCATGAGCGACTGTGTTGCATTTGATTCCTCAGAGGCTAACGCGGATGCAGCCGGCTGACGGCCCAGCATGGAGAACCCCATCCAGGCCAGCACGCCGCCGCCGGCCACCATGAAGGCATCCAGAGACACGCCGAACAGATGCAACAACTGCGTCCCGATGAGGGCAGCGACCGTGAGGATGGCCAGGATGGCCAGAACGGCCTTCGTGGCGTCGGTCATCTTCTGGCCACGCGCGCGCCCCGCCGTCGCCCGCGCAAACATCGCCGCACAGATGGCAGGGTTTACTAGAGACAGCACGGTTACGATGGCTTGAAATTGCTCATTCATTTTCACCAACCATAGTCGGTGTTCGCTCGGCGAAAGTAAAGCTACTCGTGCCGAGCGTAAGGCGGCATTAATTCCCAGGGCGGTCCCTATCTGTGTTCTGAACCAAACGCATGGTACGCCCCGTGATGCCGCGATAGGCGATCTCAATCACGAACGACACGACAATCATACCGACAAGGATCCACAGGTGGTTGCGGGTCGCCGGGTTTTCCTCCACTTGGACGCAAAGCACGATCAGAGCGACGGCCGTGCTGAGCGCTGCCAGTCCGGACAGCCATGCACGACTGTTCGTTTCGCGAGCCAGACGTACGTTGGCAATATTAACCGCCATAAACAGCAACAGGAAGCCGGCACTGCCCATGGTTGCGATCGCCTCCAGGGGAACGAAGTTCGCGACGGCCAGGGCCAGCGCCGCGGCGATCAGCGTGCCTTCCAGGTGTTGACCCCGAATCGAACGCTCCAACTCAAACGGCAGTTCGCCGGTCTTCGCGATGATGTACGTCAGGCGACCGGTGCTGTAAAAGGTCGCATTAATCGCGGAGCTTGTGGCCAGGAGGGCCGCAATCGCGACGCCGATGTATCCGGCCCTGCCCGCGAAATCGTGTGCCGCCAGTGACAAGGCACGGTCGCTGTCCCTGTCGACTTCCGTGAAGGTCAAGTGCCCGACCACGACCGTCACGATCAGGACATAGATCGCGATGACGATCAAAACACCCCCGATATAGGCAAACGGCAGCGAGCGCTTCGGGTCGGCAACGTCTTTGGAGGCATTCGCAATCAACTCGAAGCCCTCGTAATTCAAGAAAATAAGCATGGCGCCGGCGACCAGACCCACCGGTGTCACGAAGTTCTCCGGTCCCAGCCGGCTCCACTCCATCGGCGTAATTAGACCGGCGACGACAAAGGCGGCCAACAGCAGCATCTTGACGACGTTGAACATATTTTCCGAGCGGATGACCAGTTCAGTGCTGAAAACGTTGAGGATAACGAGCCCGATGATCGCAGCGCTGACCAAGGCGTGACGCCACAGACCGATATCCTGCCCGGGAAAGAAGCTGGCGCCGTAGCTTCCGAAGGCATATGCGTAGACCGCCACCAGGACCACGTAGCTGAACAACAACAAGATATTTGCGGCCCCGGTCACGATTCCGCTTCCAAACGCCCGGTTCAGATAGTCGACCGTCCCGCCCTCTCCGGGAAAGCGCAGCGTCAACTTGAGATACGAGTAGCTGGTCAGCAGCGCCACGATCCCTGAAATCAAAAAAGCAACGGGGGCGGCACCTCTGGTGATCTCTACGGTGAGTCCAGTCACGGCGAAGATACCGCCGCCCACCATGCCGCCGATGCCGATCGACAGCGTCGAGAACGTGCCCAGCTTGGACTGCCCGCTGGAAGTCTCTGACGCCAAACTAGCCTCCGCGTTCCACCAATACAAATGCAGGCCCGAGCTTTGCTTGTTCCGACCTGCTTTCCGTAAGGACATTGCTACAAGATATCACCGCTTCTCCGACAAACTCACAACAGGGGTGGAAATAGCGGGCGCCGCCGCAGCCACGCCTGCA
>CAZNKT010000073.1:0-31847 GCA_964573605.1 uncultured Pirellulales bacterium | reverse complement strand
TTGCCCGCCGCGATCGGTCTGCCACACAACCCACACGCTCCCGCCCACACCCGCGGCGGCGCTATGCTGCACGTCCGTGGTGTCGTCCGGACTGACACGCAGGGCATCTGAAGGGGCCCCGCCAACCCGCACGGCCATGATGTCCCACTGGTCGCCGGACCGGGCCTCGTAGGTCAGCCAGAGACGTCCGCTCGTGTCCAGCGTTAATGTTGGCCGGGCATACTCGCCGGGCTCCGAGATGATCAATTGCCGGGACAGCCACTCGGCGTCCTCCCGCGATCCCACCCAGACCTGGTCCCCCTTCCCCGGCGTGAATTCGATCCATGCGTACCAGAGCCGTCCTTGCCAGTCGATGGCATCCGCATCGTATGCGTGGGGATGTTCCCAGACGTCAACAGGCACCGAGACGTCCGGCGAATCGAACGAGAAATCAGGAGTTTCGTCCGCGCCCCGGGATGCCGCAACGCAGCACGGTGCGATCAGAACCGCCAGCGACACGCACAGCGTGCCCGGGACCACGCGGTCGACGACCGATGTGGCAATTCGTGGACAACCCATCATAAAGTGCATGTGTCCTTCGCCAAGAAAGCGACACGAGCCGGCACGGTATTCTATCATAGGAACCCCGTGCGCGCCATCGTACGCACGGCGAAATCCGCGGGAACAGCGTGCAGATATTTGTACGATCCATGACATCCAATGCCCGTTGCCCGCTGGAAAGTTCGCCATGGAGTTGACGAGTTTCGCGGCATGAGTCGTCCGCTGCTTCGCGATCTTTCATCAGAAACGCAGGAGCGTTTGCAGGGCGCAGCGTCTGGCGACATCGCCGCGGGGCCGTTCTTTTGACAGGCGATCCCGTGTCGGCATAATAGACGGCGGGCGGTGAGCGTCGCTTCAGGCTTTGCGTGGTATCGCGCGGTGGCCGGCCCGTTGGCGGCACTTCGCCCCCATTCCCCCAACCACAGGCTCACCCACCAGCCAATACAGGAGAAACGAGCAATGCCCACGCGGCGGACGACACGAAGACGATTCTTGCGAACGACCACGGGCATGGCTGCGTCGGCCGCCTCGATCCCGTACCTATTTAGCGCGCAGCGAGCTCGAGCGGCAGCCAATTCCGACTCTGATTTTCGAATCGGATGTATTGGTGTCGGCGATCGGTGGTCTTCGATCGGCGGTCGCAGCGAAAACCAATTCGGGGGAGTGGGCGGTAACGTCGCCCAGTTTGGAGAGATCGTCGCGGTCTCCGACGTCGATCGGTCCCGCATGGAATCCGCCAATCATCTGGTGGGCGGCAAAGCCGCCATGCATGAAGACTACCGACGCATTCTCGACGACAAGACGATTGATGTCGTGACCATTGTCACGCCCGACCAATGGCATACGAAGATCGCGATTGAAGCGATGCTGGCAGGGAAGGATATTTATTGCGAAAAACCGTTGACGCTCACGATCGAGGAAGGGCAAAAGATTTGCCGCGTCGCCAAGCAAACAGGGCGTGTGTTCCAGGTGGGCACGCAGCAGCGAAGCGAGATGGGCAAACGTTTCGTGACCGCCGTGGCGCTCGTGCAGGCCGGTCGTATCGGCGAAGTCAAGAAATTGCAATGCGCGATCGGCGGAGCGCCGAGCGGCGGACCCTTCCCCGTCGCTTCGCCGCCGGACCACCTGAATTGGGAGCGGTGGCTGGGCCAGGCTCCCCTGGTCCAATACCGCGAGCGGCGGTGCCATTACGAATTTCGGTGGTGGTACGAGTATTCGGGCGGCAAGCTGACCGATTGGGGGGCACATCATGTCGATGTCGCGCACTGGGTTGCCGGCCTGGAGGATACGGGCCCCCAGTCCGTACGGCCTGTAATGGTCAAACATCCGGTTCCGCTTGAGAACGGAATGCCCACCCGCGACGATTCGTATAACACGGCCACCGAGTTTTTCATCGAATGCACCTTTCCCAACGGCGTGGAGCTCGTGATTCGCCATGACACGGACAATGGCGTCCTCGTCGAAGGCACGACGGGGCGCTTTTTCGTCAATCGCGGAAAAATTGCGGGTGACCCGGTCGATCAACTGCAGGACGATCCGCTCCCGGAAGGCGCACTTCGACGCGCCTACCGCGGCATGAAACTCCACGACGACAACGCCCACATGGCGAATTTCTTCGACTGTGTGCGGCAGCGACGAGATCCGATTTCCGACGTGCACACACACCATCGGGCGCTCACCACGTGCCACCTGGCCAACATCGCCATCCGACTGGGCCGTCCCATTCAGTGGGACCCCGCGGCGGAGAAGATCGTGGGCGACGGGGAAGCCGCGACGTGGGTCCGGCGAGACCAGCGAAAGGGCTACGAAATTCCAGCTTGAGCGTACGGGAATTTCTTGAGGTGCCGCGGGCCAACGGGAGTCGCAGGCCATCTCGCGGCGGAACCGGGAAATGAAACGGGTCGTCCATGAAGAAAAAAAGCCGCCCGGTCCTGTGGCGGATCGGGCGGCCGATTCGGACGGCTCGCTCATTGCCGGTTGTCGTTTCACAGTTGCCTGCTGGCCGTCCGGCTTCGTGGGGGAGGCGACGTCCCACGGTTACCGTCGTTCCGGAAAGGCGGCGACGTTCGTCAACTGCCCCGTGCGACCGTCGAGCACCAGCATCTGCATGACCCCGCTGGAACGACGGATGGCTTGGTGGAGCTGATCACGACAGTGCAACTGATACCCGTTGGCGGAAATCAGGACATCCCCTGGCTCAAGTCCCGCCCGCTGGGCGGCGGAATACTGCACGATGTTGTCGATCCGCAAGGCAAAAACGGGTTGCCCCACCCCGGGAGCGATGAACGGCGTCTGTGCCACGGTCTGTCCCACTCCACCGTGCACCATCGGTCCGTTAATATTCATCGCAGGATTGGCCGACAATTGGACGGCGGTCGTCCACACGCCCAGGAAATAATGCGGGCAAACCTGTACGGGAGGGCAATAATGTCCGGGCTTGCAGTTCTTTTTGTATTGGTTGCCGGACGGCGACGGATGGTGCTGGCTGCCGCTGGACCCATACTGCTGAGCAATATTGCCCAGTATCTGGCCAACGATCTGGCGGCCTCGATCCTTGGCGTGGGCGTCGGCGGACGCCGAGACGGCCAGACTGAAACCGACGAGAAGCGCGCTGATTTTGGTTCGCGTGTTCATGATTCTTCTCCGCGTGCGTGTTGCCTTATTGGGGGTTGCCTCACACCCCGCTAAGCGTCGGTGGCTTCGCCGCGTTACAGAGAAACCGCTAAAAACTGCCTTTCACGCGCGCTCCCTGCTGAAGGGGTGGCGCACGGCGTGCCGGTGCAACATTCCCGGAATCACGCGAGCCTATTTAGAGCCGATCCAAGCACCCTATGAACGATGCTAGCGCTCGCATAGCAGTGCCATCACCGCAGGTACATGGATAGGTTCTTAGAGCGGGGCACGGCGGCCGGGATGGATCTGCTCCGTGCCGCAAGCGCCGGCCGTGGGGAGCATTTTGCCGGGGCTCAGCCGGCCTTCGGGGTTGAACGCGTCGTGCAGCCGATGCATGGCCGCCACGTCCTGAGGGGAGAAAAGTCTGTCCATAAACTTAATCTTCTCCACGCCGATACCGTGTTCGCCGGTGACACTGCCGCCGCACGCGATGCACTCCTCCAGAATCTCACGACTCGCCTGCAGTACCCGTTCGATCTGCGATCGATCTCGTTCGTCGAACAGCAGAATAGGATGGATATTGCCATCGCCGGCGTGAAATACGTTGACGATCCGCACCTGGTATTTTTGTGACACTTCCAGGATGTGGCGCAAGATGTGAGGCAGTTGGGTACGCGGCACGACGCCGTCCTGCGTGCAGTAACTGGGGCTGAGGCGCCCGATCGCGCCGAACGCCTGTTTGCGGCACTTCCACAACGCAAGACGCTCTTTCGCGTCTCGGGCCTGGCGAACTTCGCGAGCGCCGCACTCGCTGCACAACTGGACAATTCGGTCGCGTTGCCCGTCGAGCCCCGCTTCCACGCCGTCGACTTCAATGAGCAGGACGGCTTGCGCATCCAGCGGAAAGCCGAAGTGGAAAGCCGCTTCCACGGCTTCGATAATTCCTTGATCCATCATCTCCAATGCCGCCGGAATGATTCCTGCGCCGATGATTCGGCTGATGGCAGTCGTCGCGTCGTCAACCGATTCAAATACTCCCAGCATGGTACGAACGCCTTCGGGATCGCGGGTCAACCGGACCCAGATTCTGGTAACAATGGCCAGCGTGCCTTCGCTGCCGACGACGGTGCCCACCAGATCCAGACCCGGTCCGTCCTCGACTGGTCCGCCCAGCTGCACGACGAGCCCGTCGGCGAGCACACCTTCGACGCCCATCACGTGATTCACCGTGACCCCGTATTTCAACGTGTGGGGACCGCCGGAATTCGTCGCCACATTGCCCCCAATCGTGCATGCACCCTGGCTGGAGGGGTCCGGAGCGTAGTGGTAGCCGGTACCCCGCAGCGCCCGCGTCAACCATGCGTTGACGACGCCGGGCTGCACAACCGCATACCCGTCTCGAACATTGATCTCGAGAATCTCCTTCATCCGCGTAAGCACAATCATAACACCACCGCCGACCGGCAGGCATCCGCCGGCCAGGCTCGTGCCCGCACCTCGGGGATGAAAAGGCACTCCGTGCTTGTTGCACACGCGGACGATGTTGGCGACTTCGTCGGTCGTCAAAGGGAACACGGCCACGTCAGGACAGTTTTTCTCAATCACGAAACCATCACACTCGTACACCAGAAGATCACTGCGTCCGGTAAGCACCCGTTCGGCTCCCAGCAGTTTCACCAACTCGGAGACCAGCGCGGACGTTCCGGCCGGCGTGGCGGTCGACAAATCGGACATCGTTGATGATTACCTCGCGAGGTGGATCGAGAATCGATGGTGTTCGGGCCGCTGCGGCCCGTGCCGCCGACATGTTTGCCGGTGACCATCTTGGTGAACAGGGTTGCGACGGCTGTCTAGATCATGGCATGATTTCCGCCAGACGGTCAACGACGTACTCCCCGATATTCAGCGACGCGGTCGCGGCCGGTGATGGAGCGTTTCCCACGTGGACGATGCGCCCGGAAGCCTGCACGAGAAAATCGTCGATCAGTTGTCCATCACGCCCCACGGCCTGGGCACGTACGCCGGCCGGCGCCGGCAACAGGTGCTTGGGCTGGATTTCCGGCACCAGCCGCTGCAACGCCCGCACAAACGCTCGCTTGCTGATTGATCGCCACATTTCTCCCACGCCGATCCGCCAGTGCCGGGCCGCAAGACGCAGGAAGCCTGGATAGGTAAGCGCTTCAAACAGGTCGCCCAAACGCACGTCGCTCTTGCGATATCCTTCCCGGGCCAGCGCGAGTACGGCGTTGGGGCCACAGTGGACATGGCTGTCGATCCCGCGCGTGAAGTGGACACCCAAGAACGGAAACCGCGCGTCGGGCACCGGGTAGATCATGGTCCGGCAAAACTCGCGGGCCTCGGGAACCAACTCGTAGTACTCCCCGCGGAACGGCAGGATCGGCGCAGCGGGTTTCTGGCCGGCCAACCGCGTTACCCGGTCGGAAAACAGGCCCGCGCAGTTTACGACGAATGCTGCGTGATACGATTCGTTTCTCGATTCAAGCGTTACGCCGTCCGCGTGTTGTTCGACCGCGCGGACGTGCGCGCCGGTCGCAATGCGCGCTCCGCGCCGCTCGATACACGCGGCCAACCGCAGGCAGACTTCCTTGAAATCGACTGTCCCCGCTTCGGGAACATGTATGGCCCGGATGCCCGCCGCGTGGGGCTCCAATTGTTCCAGACGCGTTCGGTCAATCATGTCGCAGCGCACGCCATTGGCCTGGCCGCGACGGTAGATTTCGTCGAGCTGGCCCAATTCCGCTGCGGTGGTGGCTACAATCACCTTGCCGCAGATCTCGAAGGGAATCTCCTGTTCGCGGCAAAAGGCCTCCATGGCCTGTTTCCCGGTCCGGCAGTTGGACGCCTTGAGCGATCCGGGCCGGTAGTAGATCCCCGAATGCAGCACGCCGGAATTGTGCCCCGTCTGGTGCATGGCAATGCCGGATTCTTTCTCGAGGACCACCAGCGTCTTGCCGCTAAAACGTTCCAGAAACCGGTACGCCGTGGCCAGTCCCACGATTCCCGCACCGATGACAATGACGTCCGCTCGTTGCATCATCCTGCTGCTGCCATTCGGCGTACCGCACACCGCCGCACGTCAGTCACGCGGCGCGCGGCGGACAGCGGTCGGCCATCAGTACCGCAAACCGCTCCGGCGAATATGGACGGCGGGCCGGTCGTCGGACTGGAGCTTGCCATCCACGACGCGGGCCAGATAAATCCGATGGTCCGGGGAATCCATGTGCGCGGTAACCTTGCACAGTAAGTGACCGACGGCGTCGCGCAGTACCGGCGGGTCGTCACCATCGCAGTCGACGCCCGCGAATGCCGCGGCGTCGTCCGGCTCGAACCCACGCCCGAAGTGCTTGATGAGGTCTTTATTGTGTTCCCCCAGGACGTTCAACGCAAAAGGGCGTCCTTCGGCGACCCAATCGGCCAGGAAGCGTCCCGATTTCACCGCGACAGTGACCATCGGTGGGGAAAAGCCGGCCTGCATGACCCAGCTGGCGAGCATACCCGTGGATTGCTCGCCGGAGGCGCACGTCAATACAAAGAGACCGCTGGGGACCCGACCCAGAATCGCATCCACGCCGTCCTTACCCATCGCTTGCTCTCCGCTGCCCGCCTGCACAGAAGCCTGACTCACCGAACACGATCCCGACTCGGCTGCGCGAACCGCATCTGTTCCGCGGCACCGTTCTCGGCTTCAACGGTCAAAATGTCGACTTATTAACGTCCAACAATCCATCACGGATGCACTATCCAAAACGCGAGTTTGCTCACGAACCGGCCGTCTTGTCAGAGACTGTGAGATGTTTTTTCAAACTGTCGACCTTGGCATCCATACGGCTTTCCGCTCCTTTTCGATAGTCCAGCTTCGCCACGCATGTGACGCGGTCCGCGTCACGCGCCACGGTTTCCACGCACTGCTGCACGACGCGGAGCACGTCGGGCAATTCGCCCTCGACGATCGTGCCCATCGAGTGGACGGAATAGCGCAGGCCGCTCTGCTGCACGACTTCGATACATCGGGCAACGTAGCGACTGACGCTTTCACCTCGTCCCAGCGGCGTGACGCTGAATTCGAGCAGGACCACGTGTGGGCTCCCGAACATTTTTCCAAATACCTGAATTACCGTTTCGACCCATTTTAGAAGCAGCACGGCGGATGTCGACCCACGCTGGCACCGACAGCGTGCCTTTGCTATTCCACGTGACGTACTCCGAGGGCTGAAAAGCTTCCGATCCGGCGGTGACGGAGTCCTGTCACACCGCAATTCCGTCACGAGAGTATGCTACGGCGAAAGTGAACACCCGTGAAGCCATTGGCAAAACATGGGCACGCATCGACTGATCTCCTCTGTTCGCGTCCCGGGTTCCTCGTTACACTACGCGGTCTTTGTCCTAATCCACTGCCCTCGATCCGTTCCCATGCCGGCGGAGACGCTGAGCTTGATGCAGCGCCAGGTTGGGCCGTTCCCCGCCGCGCACCACGGCGACGCATCACGGTTTCGTCTTCGTCCGTGGACAACGACCGCCAGCGTCCCCGCGAGGTTCGTGCGGGGCATTCTGGTCATGTTCGCCTGCGGGGTCTGGTGTTGCGCGGCTCGCGGACAGGAGGTGGGCGAACGTTGGACGGACGGTTGGGTGCCTACGCGGCCCGGCTCGGACGTCGTCGACGACGCCCCTGCCGAACATGTTCCGCGCATGTGCTCCCGTTGCCTCCGCGGCTTTTGCCGTCACCGGTCGGATGAACGTATTGTTGGTCCCTGCGTCGACGCCGAGTCCTATCGGGTCGGACCAACAAGTTGCGATCCATGCGCGTGCTGGCAGGTGCTGCCCGACGGCCTGATCTACGCCCCTTATCTGGCTGGTGTCAAGGAACCTCGCATCGCCGGCGTCTTTGCCCGTGAAACGAATGCAGGATGGTTTCTGGACGCCACGTTGGGCGGTCGCGTGGGCTTGCTGCGATTGGGCACCACCGACTCGGCGCGGCCACAAGGATGGCAATTGGACGTGGAAGGCGCGGCGTTTCCGCGTCTGAACCTGGAGCAAAACTGGGACGTGGACGCGACCGATTTCCGCTTCGGCGTTCCGTTAACGTACGGTTCGGGAAACGTGCAGACGAAAATGGCATATTACCATTTGAGCGCCCATCTCGGCGACGAACTGCTTGTGCGAGATCGCGACCGGCTGGCGTCGCGGATCAACTTCAGTAGGGACGTGCTGGTATTGGGCATGTCGTCGTACGTCCGCCCCGCGTGGCGGTTGTACGGAGAGGTCGGCTGGGGTTTCGAAACGGACGGTGGATCGGAGCCTTGGGAGTTTCAGTTCGGCGTCGAATTCAGCCCGCCAGGTTCACGGTGTATGGTGTGCACTCCGTTTTTCGCGGCCAACGTGCACCTCCGCGAAGAAGTAGATTTCGGGGGCCATCTGACCGTCCAAACCGGCTGGCAGACCCGCGGTGCCTCGGGCCACCTTTTTCGCGTTGGTTTGCATTACTTCAATGGAAAGTCCAACCAGTTTGAGTTTTTCGATATGAGCGAACAGCAGGTGGGACTTGGTTTGTGGTACGATTATTGAGCGCGTGTCCTTCCCTTCCCGACGCGCGGCAGGGACGGATGGCGACCGAACAGCCAAGGGGATCGTGCCGCGCCGTCCGGGGGGTATTCCTTGCTGGAAAGCCATCGCATTTTTTGGCGCGAATTTCGGGAGAGCTTCCACACGACCGGCGCTGTGCTGCCGAGCGGTCGATTCCTTTGCCGTGCGCTGGCGCGTTTTGTACGCGCGCAGCACCGGTGCCAACAGATACTCGAAGTGGGCCCCGGAACGGGGGCAGTCACCCGGCATATCGTGCGGGCCATGCAGCCGCACGATACGCTCGATTTGGTGGAAATCAACAGCAGTTTCGCACGGCATCTACGCCGGTGCCTGCGGCAGGACCGGCTCTTCCAGCCCGCGGCGGAGCGTATCCGGGTCATCGAAGACGACGTAGCAAATCTCGGCGGCAACGCCCGCTACGACGTCATCATTTCGGGACTGCCGTTCAATAACTTTTCCACGTCCACGGTACGTTCCTTGTTGGCGTCCTTGATGGATCTGCTGCGGCCGGGCGGAACTCTGTCGTTCTTTGAATACATTGGTGTACGCAAGCTGAAGTCGCTGCTGAGCGGCCCGAAACAACGCTGCCAGATACGAGCCGTGGGCCAGGTGCTGGACGATCTGCTGGACCGGCACGAATTCGCTCGCGACGTTATTTCGTTCAACGCGCCGCCGGCCTGGGTGCACCACGTACGCCGTCCCCCGCAACAGGACCTCGGGCCGTAGCCCTTTCACGTAATCCCGTGAACTATTCTTGTAGCCGAAGCCGCCAGACTTTGACCTCAGTCCAACTTGGCCAAACATTTGGCAAGTTCGGCTGCTGCAAAGACGTGCACCTTCCTTGGCCAAAACTGCTTCACGGCGCGCATCAGGGATTAGAGGGATTGTTAGGACGTGCGATCTTTCGTCTCAGAAATGCGGCCAGGTTGTCGGAATCATCGGTGCCGATCCTCAACGGCCCCCGGTCGGTCGTCAGTTCCACGCAGGAGAAGCCCCACAAATTCCACGTCCAGCCGCGGCCTGGAATCCAATGGACACCCCATCCATCGAGAAGCGAAGACCGGTTCTTGCGCACTTCGCGGATCTCCTGATAAGGAATGTACTTGCGAAACAGGGGGATCGGCCCGAATCGCACCGACAACCCATCCCGATCTCCCTCGACCCGCAGGCGCCCGAAGCAGCCAGCGGCTGCCAGAGCCGCCGACGACGCCAGCAGCAACGAGTAATAGACCGCGGGTTCAGAATCCAGCATCAAAGCACTGCCCAGCAACACCGCGAAGGCTGCCAGGAGCAGCGAATCGAGCGGGCTCGTCTGGGTATGAGTGTAGGTCATGGTAGGCCCCGGTTCGTGCGATATTCTGAAAACTGCCCTTACGCGCGACGGCGGCCCGGATGCACCACGAACAGGACCGCCCGCTGTCGCGGCACTCGGACTGCGTCGACAGACTGCGGATCGCCGAGCGGTTGCTATCCCGCCAGACGCCGAGCAAGGCCGCTACCATTTGATTCGATATATTCACACGCGTATTGCCGAGAATCGACAAAATATGGCATGCCCCACGCATCGGACAAGCTGCCGTACGACCAGGCTGGTGTGCCTCGCGATCATGCCAGCCAATGCGGGCCAACCCACCCGCGGTTTGCGGCCTGAAAACTTCGGGTATGATAGAAAGGTTGGGCACAAGGCAAGCTCGTAACGCGTATTGACGGGTAACCCGATGATCCGATCCCGCCACGTGATAAAAACCGGTTTCTTGATCGTGCTTCTGGCAGCACTGGCCGTTACGCGCGCCGCTCCGTCCGCGTCCCCTGATCGATCCGGCGACTCCGATGCCGTCGCGGAAGAAACGTACGAACTGTTTCGCATGTTGGCCGACGCGCTGGACCAGGTTGAGCAGAATTACGTGGAACCCATTTCGCGCCGAGAGTTGTTCGAAGCCGCAATCGAGGGAGTGATCGAAAAGCTCGATCCATACTCCAGCTACATCAAGCCCGCGGAAATGGATGCGCTGCGGCAGAGCGTCGAGAACCAATTCAGCGGCATCGGCGTGCGGCTGGCGCGGAGCGGCGGTCGACTTATGGTCATGAACGTGATTGCCGGCACGCCCGCCTTTCAAGCGGGACTCGCGGCCGGAGATGAAATCCGCGCCATCGAAGGACGTTCGACCGAGGGCGCTTCGCTTGAGGAAGTGGTCCAACGGATCAAGGGGCCTGTCGGCACCAACGTCCGACTGACAATCCAACCGGCCAGCGAGCCTGAAACGCGTCAATTGTCCATCCGGCGGGACGTCATCCACATCGAAACGGTGGTGGGCTTGGAGCGGAGAAAGGACGGCAGCTGGCAGTTTATGCTCGATCCGGAGCGGTGTGTCGGATACGTGCACATCACACTGTTTGGCCGCGAAACCGCCTTAGAATTGAAGCGGATTGTGCAACAGTTGCGGCAGGAAGGCCTGCAGGGCTTGATCATTGACTTGCGTTTCAATCCGGGTGGACTGCTGCAGTCGGCGATCGACGTAGCGGACCTGTTCGTGGCCGAAGGCCGTATCGTGAGCATCATCGGCAGGAACACGCGCCCTCGGAAAGTCACGGCGACGCGCGAAGGATCGCTGGTGGGCTTTCCGATCGCCGTGCTGGTCAACCGCTTTAGCGCCAGCGGCAGCGAAATACTGGCCGCCTGCCTGCAAGATCACTCGCGGGCCGCCATCGTGGGAGAAAGAACGTGGGGCAAGGGCAGCGTGCAGAACGTTATTGAACTGGAAAATGGAAAAAGCGCGTTGAAGCTGACGACGTCGCGCTACGTCCGGCCCAATGGCGAAAATATCCACCGCGCTTCCGGCGCCAAGGATTCCGATTCGTGGGGAGTGGAACCGGACACGGGCCTGGAAATAGCCCTCAATCAGGAGGAGATCAGCCGGTTGCTTCTCGAGCGTCGGCGCCGCGACCTGGCTGACGTTCCGACTGCGGGAGATGACGACGACGCGGGTGCTTCGGGCAATGCCCCGAGCGACGCGGAGACTCCGCTGACGAATGACCGGCAGCTGCTCCAGGCGCTGGCTTACGTGCACGAAAAGCTGTCCGAACGCTCCGCACCGTGAATTTTCTCACGCTCGAAACGACCTGTGACGAAACGGCCGCCGCCGTGGTCACGGATCGGCTGCAAGTGCTCGCCTCGGTGGTCGCTTCTCAAGACCCGCTGCATGAGCGGTTTGGCGGCGTGGTCCCCGAGATTGCATCCCGCGCACATGTGCAGCGGATCCTGCCGGTCGTCGATGAAGCGCTGAGGCGGGCGGGACTCGCATTGTCCGACCTGGATGCCATCGCCGTTGCCAACACGCCCGGCCTGGCAGGGTCGTTGCTGGTGGGACTCGTCGCCGCCAAGACGCTCGCGTTGGTGCTCGACATCCCCCTATTGGCAGTCAACCACCTGCAGGCGCATGTCTACGCTTGCCGCCTATCCAGCGGCACGGAAGTCTTCCCGTGTGTAGGTCTGATCGTCAGCGGCGGACACACGAGCCTGTACGACTGTCCCACGGCCGTGGATTTCCAGCACCTGGGCGGCACGATCGACGACGCGGCCGGTGAGGCATTCGACAAAGTCGCGAGCATGTTGAAGCTGCCTTACCCTGGAGGACCGTCGATCGAAAAGGCGGCGGGTCGGGGCAACCCGGCCGCATTCGCTCTGCCCAGGCCGCTGCGCGATGATCACGAACGGCTCGATTTCAGTTTCAGCGGACTGAAGACGGCGGTCCGGTACCACCTGGCAGGCCCGGGCCGCGTCGATTTCCGTGAGTTGGATCTGGCGGACAACGTCGTGCGCGACATGGCCGCAAGTTTTCAGGAGGCCGTGGTCGATTGCCTGGTGGCGAAGTCGGAACTGGCCGTTCGACGCACGGGGCGCACGACGCTGTGCGTCGGCGGCGGCGTCGTTGCCAACCAGCGGCTCCGGCAACAACTCGAGGTAACCGCGCGGCGCCTCGACATCCAACTACATGTCCCGCCCCTGAACTTGTGCACGGACAACGCCGTGATGGGCGCCATTGCCATAGAGCATTGGAAGGCCGGACGCCTGGCCGGCCTCGACCTGGACATCGTGCCGGGTATGGTCCGCCACTGACCCGCGCGGCGGCCGTACATCGCCGAAGTGCCCGCTTCCATCGCCGTGATGACGGCGCTGTCCAAAGCTGTTATCATCGGACTCCGGAACGATTTATCCTCGCCCTGCGGAGTTTGGCAACCAATGATCGATGAGGCTCCTATGTTGAGAATATTCTGGATGATGGCGAGTGTTGTCATGAATCTGATCGTTGCCCAAGCTTCATCCGCGGCCGATGCCAACCCGCCCACATTCGAAGACGATGTGGCGTTTCTCGAGCAACATACGGACGTGATCGTGTTGGGAGAGGATCCCCGCAGCCGCCAAGTGGCCGTCGTTCCCGCATGGCAAGGCCGGGTGATGACAAGCACCACCGGAGCAGCACCGCGGCACGGCTTGGGGTGGATCAATTACGCCTTGATCCGGTCGCGCCAGTGGCAACCGCACATCAATGCGTATGGCGGCGAGGATCGGTTCTGGCTGGGACCGGAAGGAGGGCAGTTTGCAATCTTCTTCCGTCAAGGAGATCCCTTTGACTTGCAGCACTGGCAAACGCCCGCGCTTATTGACAGTGAGCCGTTTGAGATGGTTTCGCACGATGGGCGGCAAGCCGTTTTCCAGCGCACCGCAAGTCTCGCGAACTATTCGGCAACGCGCTTCGATCTGCGCATCGAACGCACGATCCGTTTACTGCGAGCGTCCGACATGCGGGACCTGCTGGGAATCGGGCCAATCGAGGGATTGGAATGGGTTGCGTTCGAATCGGACAATCAAATCACCAACACGGGATCCAATCCATGGCGCAAAGCGAACGGATTGTTGTCTCTCTGGATCCTAGGCATGTTCAAACATTCCGCGGCGTGCACCGTGGTGATTCCGCTGCGAAATACGGACGGCGACGATCCCGGGCCGGTGGTGAACGACCAGTATTTCGGGCAGGTCCCTGACGACCGGCTGTCCGTAGCCGACGGCGTAGTGTACTTCAAAGCCGACGGCGCGCACCGCAGCAAGATCGGCATCGGACCGTCGCACGCGTTGCCCGTGCTCGGCAGCTACGACCCGCACCGCAGCCTGCTCACGCTGGTGCACTACGATCTGCCCCGCCACGCGAGGGACTATGTCAATTCGATGTGGCAGGTACAGCGGGAACCGTTCGGCGGCGATGTTGTCAACAGCTACAACGACGGGCCCCCCTCGCCCGGCGCGAAGCCACTGGGACCGTTCTACGAGTTGGAAACATCATCGCCGGCGGTCGAACTCCAGCCCGGCGGGAGCCTGCGGCATCGCCATCGCACGTTCCATCTTCAGGGATCTCCCGATTTGCTTGATCCAATCGCCCGGCAGACGCTGGGGGTGGGCCTGCACGCGATTACGTCGGCCCTGCCGTGACGGTCGGTCCCCCCCGGAGCTCTGCGCGTTGCCGCGGATGTCAGCCGGCGTCTCGCGCGTTGATCACGCGCACCAGCCCGTAGGCGTCGCAAAGGTCCAGGCAAACGTGCCGGACCCCTTCCCGGCCCGGCGGCCGGCGCGGTTCGCGAAACTGCGGTCACGTTCCACAGCGATCCGGCATGGCGCATGACCGATCCGGCGACCATGCCCGCGTAACCGGTGACCAGTAGAGGTCGTGCCACATTCAGCGATTATAGGGGGCGAGCGGGCGTCGCGGAGGGTACCCCGGGTAAACGTACGGCGTGGCCGACTTGGGGTACGCGTAGACCTGGTCCGGCGTCGGGGGCGCTGCCGTTTGGTCATTGCCGCTGCGGACCGGCGGCAGATGCACGGACATGCTCTGCGGCCCGAGAGCCTGGTCGGGCGTGGGCGGCAGCGGATCGCTGGACAGCTCGCGGGCCGAAGGCCGGCGAGCGTATGCCGCGTCGAGCGGTGTCCCCACGGCGGTTGGCTGCGCGGGAGCAAAACTCGTGTAGTTCGGTGCGACCGGCCGAACGTCCACCGGCGCCGGCAGGCCTGCCGCCTCGACGCGCTGCCCGGGTTGCGACACGACAGCAGCGTCCGACATGGTCGCCGGCCGCGACGCGGTGTGCGTGTCGGCACGGTCCATGGCCGCCAGGGCGGCGCCGGCCTGCGACAGCGTGCCATCGACCTGCAATGCCATGCGATACTGGTGGGCCCCTTCTTCGATCAATCCTTTCCGCTGCAAAACACGGCCCAGATTGTAATGGGCCACGGCCAAGCCGTTTGCTCTGCTCCAATGGGCGAGCGCCTCGTCCCGCTGGTCCGTTTCGGCGAGCACGGTTGCCAGATTGTTGTGATAAAGTTTGCGGCCCGGCTGCATGGAAACGGCACGCTCAAGCTCGGTCACGGCGTCCTCCAACTGACCGCTCCTGGCCAGGCACAAACCCAGATCATTGTGGGCCGCGGCGTGCTCGGGATGGTGTTGCACGGCGCGGCGGTAGTAGGCAACGGCTTCCTCGAAGTTTCCCTGTCGGTCGTACAAATGGGCGTACCCCATCAGCGCGTCGAGCGACGTGGAATCCATGGACAACGCCATTTCGTAATGTTTGATCGCATGCTCGATGTTGCCCGTCCGCTCGCTGAGGCGGGCCATCGACGTGTACAGGTCGGGGCCGGGAGTCTTGGGCTTTCGACTCAGCGATAAGACATCGGCGGTGGTTCCCCGTTCCGGCATCGCAGAGGCGGGAGCGATGGAGCCCAGCGCCCGGACAACGGCGTTATCCGTCAGGGCTTCCACCGTACGATCGTAAAACGATGGGGACGGCAGCATCGACACACCTGCCGATCCGCCCGTGACGGCGTCGCGGGGGAACGATTCCGACGCCGCCCCCGGCAGGCCCGAAGGCAACGATCCCCCGGTCCCATCGATGCGGGACATCGGCCGCGAACTCGTGGCACAGCCGGCCATCACTACCATGCCAAAAACAGCAATCGCACCTGTCGTCGCTGCGGCTCTACCCACCCGAGACCTCCTCCCTGAACGTCCGGTGGTTGCCGCCTGGGCCGTCGGGCGCGAACCTGGCCACACGGGTGGCCCGAAGCCCAACTGCTGCCATGGATCTTACGATGCGATGGCGACACCCCCCCCGTGTATTTCATCGACCGGCCGGCCGTATGACCTGTACCCGTTCTACGAATCCCAGGGGGTTTGCTGGCGCTGAAGGCACGCCGGCAGTTTTCTAAATCGGACACCGTGCGACCAGGTCGTTATTCTCCCTTTCGCATTGGGCGACCAGCCAGCGTCGATCCGTGCCATCGCCGTCGGCAGCGGCACCGCAGCGGACGGCGATTCGAACAGTTCCGAGATGGGACCGGCTCGAACGGCTGCTCTACAGGTCCACACCAAAGGGATAGTGTCCCGACGCGATTGACGAGTCCCGGTCGCGAAGCACCGGCCGGCACGGCACGATCCCATTTTCAGGAATTCATTTAGAATTCGTTGCCCGTCGGGGTGGGCAGTTGAGGAACCGGCAACGTTTCGCGGAATCGCACGTTGATGTAATCCACCATCGGTGCGGGCGACCCTTCCACAAACTGATGGGACTCCTGCACGTCCGCGACCAGGCCGTCGGGCAGCCAGTTCGATGCGTATTGTTCCACGGCATCCATCCGTGCGGCAGTAAGATCGCGGTTAACACTGCGCTCCACAAACACGGTCCGGTATTGATGCGGGGCCTGCGTCAGGATCCCGCGAACCTTCAACTGGCCCGAGGTACTCAAGGCCGTCGAATCCGGTGTAAAGTGGTGGGCTCCCAACAGATTCTGCCGATGCCAGCCTGCTGCCTCAACGGAGGCATTAAAAGTAGTGACGTGTGCGCGGTCAGGCCGCACAAAAGGTTCTGGCCAGCAGTTGTTGCGGTGCCAGTCGACTTCGCATCGGGCCCAGAACGCTTCGAGCCGATCCCGCCAATCCGCGTGTGCAGGCGAAGTGGATAACAGCAGCGTGAGGGCGGCGAGCAGGGCTGAAACGATCCGTGACATCTGAGCGCTCCTCCATGCGGGGATACAGCCATACGACTGGGAAATCGCCTGACCCGATGGCCAGCCGGGGATCCTTGTCGGCCCTTGGGTGGGGCCACTGAGTGTATCGGCAATCGGGAACCGCCTACGAGCCCTATTCTTCCTATACCTCCACAACCGTCGTAATCCGGCTATCTCCCCTGCATCGCAGGGAACATTTCGTTGACGATGGTGATGGCGGCCGGGCCGACCAGGACGACAAAGATGGCGGGGAAGATGAAGATCACGAGTGGGAAGATCAATTTGACGGCTGTTTTGGCAGCTTTTTCTTCGGCAATCTGTCGGCGGCGGGTCCGCATCGAGTCGCTTTGCACGCGGAGTGCCTGGGCGATGCTGGACCCGAACTTGTCGGCCTGAATCAGGATGGCGGCCAGCGCCCGGACGTCTTCGACACCGGTGCGGAAGCCCAATTCCTGGAGCACTTCCACGCGGGAACGGCCCATTTGGAGCTGGAAGTTGCAGATGCCGAATTCTTCGGCGATGATGCGAAAGTTCTTCCGCATTTCTTCGCTGACTTTGCGCATGGCCTGGTCCAGGCCCAGACCGGCTTCGACGCACACGACCATCAGGTCCAGGGCATCGGGCAATCCGAGAAAGATCTGGTCTTTGCGGCTCTTTCTGATGAAGAACAAGACGACGTCGGGCAGGTAGAACATGCTGCCGGCGACGCCGACGACATAGATCAGCGCTTCGGTCGTCATTCCCTTGGCCAGCAGCGCGCCGCCCCCGCCCAGCACGAGCCCACCGATGAGGGCCACGAGTTTGATTCCCAGGTAGACGCTGGGCGCAGCTTCGCTGCGAAAGCCCGCCGTGACGAGCCGTGTTTTGAGTTTGCTGGCTTCGATTTCTGATTTGGGCGTCAGCGGTTTGGCCAGCGTGGGCGAGGCTTTTTCCAACAGTCTGGCCATCGCCTCCGATTTCTTGCCGGTTTTCGCATCCATTTCCAGATCGCGACGGCGACGGCGGGGGTCTTTGAATTCGTCGAGCCGCTGTTCGGTCCGCTGTCGGTCGGATGCGAACACATCGAGCAGCAGCCAGGCGCCGGCGGCGAATACGCCGAAAATCGCCAGGGGCACGAAACGTGAGATGTCGACCAAATCTGCGAAAATCATGGCAGGATCAGACCTTAATATTCACAATCTTTCGTATCACGATAGCGCCCAATAACTGCATGATGATGGCACCGATCAGCATCTTTTTGCCCATGGGATCGGTAAACAGCAGCATGATGTAATCGGGGTTGAGCTTCCAAACGGTGGCGAACAGCAGGGGAGGCAGTCCCAGCAGCACCACGCCGGACAGACGGCCTTCGCCGGTCAGCGCCTGAACCTGTCCCCACAATGCGAAGCGTTCCCGGATCAGGTGCGAGATCTTGTCCAGAATTTCCGCCAGATCGCCACCGGTCTGCCGTTGGAGGATGACTGCGGTGGCGAAGAATTTCAGGTCCAGGTTGGGAATGCGGTGAGTCATCGACTGCAGGGCTTCCTCCAGCGGCACGCCCAGGTTTTGTTCTTCGAACACGCGGCCGAATTCCGTCGCGATCGGATCGGACATCTCGGAGGAAACGAGGCTGAATGCGGCGGCCAGGCTGTGGCCGGCACGCAATGCCCGTCCAATCAGTTCCAACGATTGGGGCAGTTGCGAGGCGAACAGTTTCATCCGGCGCTTGCGGCGGATCAGCAGCCATGCCAGCGGTAACAGACCGGCCAGGACGGCCAGCGGGGGTATCAATGCCGGATGGAGTCCGGCGAAGGCGAACGAAACGGCTCCGGCCCCGGCCAGCGCTGCCGACAGAACGACAAACTTGGCGGGACTGAGATTCGTGTCGGCCTGCTCGAAGATCTGGGAGAACGATCCCAGCTTCGAGAGCACTCCTTCCAGAATGCCTTTGCCTTCGTCTAGCGGTCCGGCCAGCACCAGTGCTTTTTGTCCGGCGGCCGCGGCGGAGGAACCGCCCTTGCTGGTCAGCAGTTCCAGTCGTTCTTCGAGTTCGCTATCGGCGTCGCCGCGGAGCATGAAGGCCACGGCGCCTACCAGTGAGGCGACCCCTACAAACGCGGCAGCAATGATGATCAAGGAAGTCATTTTCGTTTTCGCATCGTCGGTTACGGTTGCTAGTCACGGAGCATCACCCGTTCACGGAACGCGCTGGCCGGAAGGCGGACCCCCGCCGACTCCAAACGGTCCATGAACGTGGGTCGAATGCCGCTGGCGTGGAATGCGCCGATGGCCCGTCCGTTTTCGTTGATGCCTTCCTGTTGGAAGCGATAGATGTCCTGCATGACGATCGTTTCTTGTTCCATACCCACGATTTCCGTGATGTGGGTCACTTTGCGCGGTCCGCCCTGCAGTCGGTTGGCCTGAACAATGATGTCCACGGCGCTGGAGATCTGCTGGCGCATGGCCTTGATGGGCAGTTCGAAGCCGGCCATCATGATCATGGTTTCGATACGCGAAATGGCGTCCCGCGGCGTGTTGGCGTGGATGGTGGTCAGCGAGCCTTCATGACCGGTGTTCATGGCCTGCAGCATGTCCAGCGTCTCCGGACCTCGGCATTCGCCGATGATGATGCGTTCCGGACGCATACGCAGGGCGTTTCGCACCAGGTCCGTTGCCGAGACGGAGCCTTTGCCTTCGATATTGGGCGGGCGGGTTTCCAGTCGGACGACGTGTTCCTGCTGCAACTGCAATTCGGCGGCGTCTTCAATCGTGACGATCCGGTCGTCGTTGGAGATGAAACTGGACAGCGTGTTCAGCAGCGTGGTCTTACCGGAACCGGTGCCTCCTGAAATGATAATATTCAGCCGGGCCTTCATGGCCCCCTCCAACACCATCACCATTTCCGGCGTGATGCTCTTGTAATTGAGCAGGTCTTCCAGTTTGAGCGGATTCGCGCCGAAGCGGCGAATGGAAACGCTCGCGCCGTCCAGCGCCAGCGGAGGAATGATTGCGTTGACACGGGAACCGTCCGGCAATCGCGCGTCGACCATGGGGCAGGTTTCATCCACGCGCCGCCCGACCTTGGAAACGATGCGATCAATGATCTGCAGCAGATGTTTATTGTCGCGAAAAGTGCACGCCGACTTTTCCACCCGCCCGCCGCGTTCGACGTAGACCTGTCTCGGTCCGTTGATCAGAATATCGCTGATCGTCGGGTCCTTCAGCAGACTTTCCAGCGGACCCAATCCAAACGTTTCATCCAGAACTTCATCGATCAGCCGGTCCCGCTCGTTGCGATTCAGCAGCGTATCTTCGTTGTCGCACAGATGCTCCACGACCAGCCGGATTTCACGGCGCAGTACGTCGCCTTCCAGTTCACCCACTCGCGTGAGATCCAGCTTATCCACGAGCTTACCGTGGATGCGGCGTTTGAGGCTTTCGAATTCGAGTTCTTTCGACGCCGCGGGGGCGTCGGCCGGAGACAGCCTGCTCATCGTGCGTTGCGTTCCTTTTTCGGAATCCCGCCCGCGCCGACCGTTACCGGCGCTGGCTACCGTCCTCTCGTATCTGGGAAAGCATAGCTTAGAAAAGTCGAGGGGGAGGCAGGCAAGCGTTCGAAGGATCGCGGCGGTTCACGCGGGCCGGTATGCCGCGCACCCCGGTGTGTGCGGGACGCAAGGATGAAGCGGGTGAGGACGGCTGGACCGTCCGTTCGGTTACTGGCTCTTGGATCGCGCGGGCCATATATTATGGAGCCAGCGGTGACCCGTTGATGCCTGGCCGCTCTCGTCGGTGCCTGTCGCGGTCTCCTTGCCGGTCAAGGCATCGGCCAGCATGCCGATACTCTGCGTAATGGGCGCTTTGGGTGCCTGTTCGAGCAGCGGGACGCCGTTGTTGCGGACGTCGACCATCACGCGGTAGTCGTTGGGAAGTTGCCAGTAGATATCCGTGCCGATTGTCTCGCGAGCCTTCTTCAGGCTGATGTGGTTGTTGCTCAACCCCACGCGATTGACGATCACTTTTACTTTTTCCTTCAAGCCGTCAATTTCACCGAACGACATCATCAGCCGGACAACGTTGCGCAGGCACGGCAGGTCGAGCTGCGTCACGAGCAACACGTCGGTGGCCATTTCAAAGGCGGCCATATCGAGTTCGGAGTAGCCCTTGGAGGCGTCAATGATCATGTGCGTGAAGGTGGCCTTCAACAGCCCCAGCGCGCGCCGCAGATCGTCAGGCGTGATCAGCTTGGTGTCTTCCAGTTGAACCGGGCGCGGCAATAAGTACAGCCCGGACGAATGCTTGGTGAGCGACCTTTTCAGAAGCGTGAAATCAAGACGCCCGACGTTCTGGGCCACGTCCACGAGCGTGTAGTCGGGAATGGCGTCCAGGCACACGTCCGCATCGCCCAGACAGAGGTCGAGATCCACGAGCACGACCGAGTTGCGTTCCTCACTCGCCAGATCACACGCGAGATTGACCGCGACGCTCGTCGATCCCACGCCGCCCGTGGCCCCGGCCACGGCGATGACACGGGTTCCCGAGGACCGGACGTCACTGTCACCGTGCCGTTGCCGATTGATCCGCTCCAGCGCCGCGACGAGGTCCTGGATCTGTATCGGCTGGGTGAGAAATTCCTTAACTCCGGCCCGCATGGCCCGCAGAATCAGGTTGCCATCCGTGGATTGGCTGGCGACGAGGACACTACATTCCGGAGCGCTTTCGCGAAGTCGTTCGACAAGCTCCAACGCCCGCTCGGGATCCTTGTCGAGACCAATGAAACCGATGTCCGGATTGGTCTGTCGCACGACGTCGGTAAAAAATTCGTACCGTGAGCATTCCGCCTCCAACCACACCATGTCCATCCCCAGGAGCGTGGCCTTGAGCGACTCACGAGCCGTATCATTTGGATCGACGATGGCCAGTCGAAGCACGTTGCTCATGGTGCGAAGCGCGGGCACGAATGCGTGGTGTCAGACGTCGTCCGAGGATTGGCCTTGGCGGCTGAGCCGAGACCAGGGGACGTTGGACGCGTGCACGCACGGCGCGCATGTGTCAACGCAATTCTCCTTTTATCCTCTCCCAACTGTAGGTCACTATTCAACGTCGTATCCGAGAGGGCCGATCAAACCCAGCTCGTCCGGTTCCTGGCCGTAGTCGTCCTCGCCCTTCTCGGCCGCGTAAGGCGGGTCGTACGGATCGGACGGAGTATGCGTCGGTACGGCGGGTGTTCGCCGGCCCCGCCATGGCGGGGATTGGGCCGCCGATCGCCGCGCCGACGCGGCAGAATTCGTGACACCGTTGCCGTCGGCCGGAGCCGAATCCTGGGCCGGCACATCGATCGGTTCGGCCCCGTAAGGACCGCCCTCGCCGCGGCACTTGGCACAGCTTCCGTCCGTGCAGCAGCGGGGCACCTCGATGTAACCGCGGAAATACATTTCGCAGTCGGTGGGCGACGTCGTATCGATGCCCGGTCCACCCGGAGGCACCTCGTGCGGATCCAGGGCCGACGCGAACTCGGGCCGCACCAGGATCAGCAATTCGATTTCGTTGTTCTCCTCCGTCACGCGGCGGAAGCCCGCGCCGACCCAAGGCAAATCAGCCAGCACCGGGATGCCGCGGTTCTGTGCTTCAATACGGTTCTGGATCAAACCGGCCAGCGCGAGCGTCTGTCCCGCCTTCATCTCCACACCGGTATCGACTTCCCGTACGCGGAGACCCGGCACGGAGATTTCGTTGATGGTCACGCTCCGTGTATTATCGATTTCGCTGATCCGCGGACGAACTTCCAGCCGGATGTTGCCGTTGCCCAGCACGATGGGAACAAAGTCGACCTGCGTGCCAAACTTTTTGAACTCGATCGAGATCGTCCCCAGGCTTTGGGGCACGAGAATCGGGAACTCGCCGCCCACGTTGAACGACGCCGGACGACCGCTGACGGTCACCAACGTCGGTTCGGCCAGAATCTTCATCAGTTCGTACTGGCGAAGCGCTTCCAGAAATCCGAAAAACGCGGAACCATTGTCGAAGATGCTGAAACTGAGCGTCTCGCCGCCGCTGCTCGTCACCGAGCTGCTTGTGGACGATGCAATCAGTCCGCTAATACTCTGGACGATGTCGCCTCCGCCGCTGAAGTTGGCGAAATCGAAGCCCATCGTGCGGAGCTTGGTTCGCGAGACTTCCATCACCTTGACGTGCAGCAAAATCTGTTGGACTCCGCCCACCCGGATGTTGTTGATCACCTTGGGCGCGTAATCCTCGGCCAGCCTCGTGATACGGCTGACATAGTCGGGCCGATCGACAAAACCGGTCAAAACCAGGCTGTTGCTGTAACGGTACACGCGCACCGACGAGTGGGGAAACTGCATTTTGAGCGCCATTTCCAACTCGCGAACGTCTCCGTAAATGATGACGTCCACACTGTGGACCTGTCCGGTCTCGTCCCACAGGTTGACCTGCGTGACCCCCGCATCATTGGCGGAAATCTGGATCTGGTTGGGCGAGAGCGGAGTCAGCGTGAGCAACTCGGGGTTGTTCACCTGCGCGCGGGGGACCTTGTGATCGAGCGTCAAGATGCGACTGGTGTTGACCGTCAGCTCAACGCGCTCGTTGGCACCCTCGATCTTCTGGATGATGTCCTGAGCGGCGAGGGGGCTGACCGTGGCCAGAAACCAGGCCTGAGCCATCGCGAGGGAAAGACAAATGGGGCGGCAGAAGGCGATCGAAGACCGCCCAGGGAGGTTCCTGCACATCCGTGTACTTCCTTATTGGTTGTCCGTAACTTAGGAGATTAAAAGGCAGCACGCCGTCCAGCCCGATGGGCCAGGACGCCGGACCGCGCCATGCCTCCAGGACGCGGATCCGTGTGCTGACTTCAAGACGGCATCAGCGCGGACTTCCGGCCACGCTTGTTCTGGGTCAATCGCTTTCCGCGTCATCCTCCTCGGGCGAAAAGGAAAGAGGCGCATCATCATCGAGAATGCCGAGGTCGTCGTCGTCTGATAATGGCAGATCGTGCGACGTCTCCCGCGGCTCGGCCGAAGATGTTCGTTGCCGGTTCCGAGGCGCAAAATCCGGAATGGTCCGTGCGGGGTCCGTCGGGCTAAGCGTGCCCTGACCATCGGCGCTTACCTGAACTTCGCGGACGTCGCTGCCTTCCAGAATCAGAATGGTCCACGGCGTGTCAGCCGCCGCCACCTGGGAACCGTCCAATGCAGACGGCCCGCTGCCGGCGGTGCTCCGCATCGCCTGCAGGAACGTCAGAAGACCGGTGGCCTTCCGAGCGATCGCGCCGACGGCTCCGCGTTCCCGATCCGGATCCCCGGCGCTCGACTCCAGCAAGTCTTCCAGGCTTGAAGGCGCGCTCGTTACCGTGGAACTGTCATCGGGATTCCGTATCGTCAAGTTGATTTCGCCGACGCGCGACGCCAACATCAGTTTGTCCGCCTGTTCGGGCGTGACCACCAGGGATACGGTTCGGGCGGGCGAACTATCGTCGTCGTCCGAGGCCCGCCGAAACTCCTGGTCCACGGCAAACACGCGGATCTGCTTCAGTATCGTCTTGGTAAACGTCTTCATGATGCCACTGCGCTGGTCGCGCTTGGCGTACAACTGAACGTCGACGCGGTCCCCCGGGCGCAGCAGTCCGGCGGCACCGGTTTGAACGCTCACGCGCACGGACACCACGCGGTAACCCGGAGGCACCTGCTGCGCGGGATGATCGTGGGCGTCGGCCGAAATGAGTTTTGCCTCCAGGATCGGTTCGCCCTTGTAGATCTTTGTTCGCGGACGGCGGCCCTTGATCCTCTCCAGCTTTCGGATCGCGCCGGCCGGCACTTTGTCGCTCGGCCAATCCTCCAGGTTCAGCAGATCCTCGGTCAGCGCGTCGCCGAGGTTGACGTCGACTTTGGCAATGTAAATTGCCTCGGTCTCCTGTTTGGTTTGCGGTCCGCCGCCTTTTCGATCAAGGACCTGGCTGATCCCGATCGAGGCCACAAGGCCGCAGCCCAACGCCAGCGTCAATAGCAAAAGAGACTTCGGACGCATCACACCCCCCTTAGGTGCCTCGAGCCGTCGTTGCCGGCCCGCGCGGCCGCCCGTCGAAAACGTGGCAGGCCAACGCGAGGTACCGTCAGTTATCGACCGTTTCGCGGCGCATCGTTGTGTTGGCTGTCATCTGATAGCTATCCAGAAACATTGGCGACGGAAGCCAACTTACTTGATCAAAAGGAATGGTGACCGTAACAGTCATCGATTCGGCAAAATCCGGGGCAACGGGAGGATTGGTCGCCACCGATACACCCGCACCGGCAATGCCCGCTCCGGCCAGGTAGCTGTCGACCGCTGTCTGCACGTCGGACGTCGAAATGCCGTCCAATACCGCCAATCGAGCGCCTTCGCGCGAGCCATTGGTCAATATCTGCTGAACCATGATCATCCGACCATACTCGATCATCCCGAAAACCAGCAGAAAGAATAACGGAGCCACGACTGCGAATTCGACCACAGCCGCGCCTCGTCGGTTCTTTCGGCAGGACCGGCAAACTTTCTCCAGCTTAAACCGCCCAGAGCTCCGTCTTCCACGCGGCTGTCCAATAGCCGCCGGCGGAGAATTACTCGGTTCGCTAAGGGCATTCTGTTGGTGCAAGCTCATAGCAGCATCCCCGTCCAGGCGAAGTAGGTAATCGTCCCGATGGCAATCGGAATGCCATAGGGCAATAACAACATCGAGCTCTTGCGGTCCGCCGCGATCGCCGCCAGCTTTTCCGGATCGCGGACAGTAAAGATCTCGTCCAGAATCATCCAAAACTGCCCCACATGTTTGGACCAGCCGCGCCGCATCAGCACCATCACGACCGCCAATGCCGCACCGACCACGGCCGACAGGCAAAACGCGTACAGCGTCACTGACGGCCACAACCAGGCGCCCACGCCTGCCAGCAGCTTGACGTCTCCGGCGCCCATGCCGCCAATGGCGTAGGCCGGCAACAACAGGCCCAGACCCACCACCGTGCCCACCAAGCTCCACACCAGCCCTTCCCAGCCGAAGACCCACGTGCTGTACGCCCAGCCACTGAGGATCATCGGGAAGGTAATCCAGTTGGGCACCTTCAGTTTCCAGCCGTCAATCACGGCAGCGATGACCAGCGTCCCACTGACCAGCCAGATTGGCCAGCGTTCGTCCCAGAGGCCGCCCAGTTGCTGAATCATGTCCATGGCTCGTCGTTCTCCCCCCGGTCAATTGAACTCTTCATGCATCCCCCCGGTGACGCAGCGGGGACGCCATTCAGCCGCGAGGCAACAACAGCAGACGCAAAAACGCCGCTACTGCGAACACGAAATAGCAGCCCATCTCCAGTCCGCACGCAATGGTTTCGGATGGGATCAAGGGCAACATGGCTTTGCTCGTGTTTCGGTCGGTTTGCCCGCGACGCGCATCAAGTGGCCCGGTGCCCACCCCGGGGGCACCGGTGCCACTCGATAGGTTCCGAAATGAGGCGAGCCAGGTCCCCGAGTCGGGAAACCTGGCTTGCCTCCGCTGTTCCAGGTTCAGCCTACGGGGTCAGGCTGGATCGGATCGTCTCGAATGTCGCATTGGCGTTGGTGCCGATACCGCCGATGGCGGCGAGGCACACGACGACAATCAGGGCCAGCATGACGGCATACTCAACCGCCGTGGGGCCATCTTCGGAAGCGAGGAACCGGTGCAGTTTCTTGGCAAAATTCTTCATAACGTCCTCCATCTCTCAGCATGCCTTCGATCGCAGAAAGAGCGATCCGAAATCAAGGCACGGCACGAAGTGAAAACCCTGAAACCGTTCGTCGTTCGGCCATGCCCCAGAACAAGGCCGGCCGGACGAGCCAAGACATCTCTAGGGCGACCGTGGCCACCCTCCGTTGCGGTCGGCGTGCTGTTCGACGCCGTCCACACTGAAAACCTATGCCACGATGAACCAAAGTCAAATTGAGAGCCTTAGGCAAAATGAAAAATTTAAGGAGATTTTCCCAAGTGGCGATCGGGCAAGCTGTTACCGGCCGTTTCGCTCAGGTTGGCCCTTGCCGTGGTGCGGGTTGTTCGGGTGAGACGCCATACGCCGTGGCGGCCAGCCGGGGGCGTTCACGAAATACTTTCCGTCGGGCGGGCGGCGGCCGCCGGCGATGCGCCGCCGGCCGTCCGCGCCGCGCCGCGCGTCGGCGCGATGCCGAGGCTGCGGCCCACGCCCCACCAGATGGCCACCGTCATCACCGCCGATGCATAGCCGTCGATCGCATAGTGCCAGCCCAAGTGGAACGAGCCTAATTGGATCACGGCGGCAAATACCCCCAAGCCGATGCCCAGCCAGCGCCGACGGTGCCAGCCGGTCAGCGCCATCAGCACGCACATCGAAACGTGCATGCTGGGCATAGCCGAAATCCCCTTCACTACCGACGCGTCGCTCGATTGGGCGATCCTGTCGGCCGTCGCCCGACCGTCGCCCGCGGCGTGCGCTTGCCGCTCGTAGTAGTCCCACAGTTGCTGCTGGATCTGGAGCGCCCAGACGGGGCTGGCCGCCTGCGCTTCGTGCAGGTACTGCATCAGCGAGGCGTACGGATCGTTTGAGTTCCCGGTGACACGGGCGTAGTAACACGGTCCGGCCGACGAAAACAACGACGCCGCCACCAGCCCGATCACGATCCAGCACAGGCCGAACGTGACAAAAAACTGACGTCGCCGTGCGGAATACGCCAGCCAGCCCTGCCAGAAGAAGAATCCCGCCAGCACAAAGGCCCACAGGTTGTAGCAGACATTGATCGCCGTCGTCACCGGCGGGCTGGCCAACGGCTGGAACCATTGCCAGGGATGCTGTCCACCGTGCAGCATCCGATCGAACCGCATGAACGTTGCGTCCCATGCAAACGGCGCCCACTGCGGAATGGCTGCCTTGAGATTGATGAAAACGGTTCCCAGCACGCGCATGTAGACCACGACGATCAAAAAGCCGGCGATCCTCTCTCGCGTAAGAACTTCGTACCGCAGATCACGAAGCAGCCACACAAACAGGGGCTCGCCGCGGGGGGCCCGCCACATGCCGGCCACCAGGTAGCCGACCCAGAGCGTGACAAGGCACACCCACAGAATCGAAGCAAAAGCCCGGCTGTAGAGCGCGAAACTGAAGATTCCGACGTCGCTCAGCAGCAAGTCCACGACAAATGCCGCCGCCAGGAAAGCGAGCATCACTCGGACGACGGGCCGGTGCTCGTCGACGATGGCCGTCCAGCGATCCGTGGATGTCGTGGCAGGCGGTGGCACGGCAGGCATTTCTGGCACGGAAAGATTCGCGGATGCAGCGCCGCCAGGTGCCGGTTCCTGACGAAGCCGGTCTGGGGCTACCGTAGCGTACGCCGTGTCGCGGCCCGCGGTCGGGCGGTTCGCGGGATACATCTATCTCGACCACCCAAACAACCGATTCCAACTTCCCCAATTTGTTTTTTCCGTAAATCCCCTCCAATACCGCCGGACAAGGTGCGGCTCACCATTATGTTGGACGCCCAACGACCCCCAGATGGGCGGTGCCTCCTCTGGACGATGGCGGTCCCGACAGGAATTGGAACACCGCAACCAATTGGACATCGACGACTTCGCGATCAGCCCCGGCTCCGCCGGGAAGTGCCCCGCCCAATTGCTGAGTCTTTCGTCTCCGCGCGGAGCTCGAAGCGCAGGCCAGGGAAAGGAAGCCCGATGCGCGAGCGAAGGAAATACTCGGGCTTCCCCGACAAAACGTGCTATCGAGGCAACGATTCAATGCACCACAGTCCTTCGTGCGTGCGAATCAACATCGTTCCGTCGGACGGAACGGGCGTGGAGTTGGTTGTCTCGTCCAGCTCGTTTCTGGCCAACAACTGGTATTGCGGACCTGCCTCGATGACAAACGTATCGCCCGACTGGTTCAGCACGTAGATGTTGCCGTCGGCCCACACCAGGGATCCCCAGGTGGCGTTGTTGCCCACCGAGCCGGCAAGGCGTTCTTTCCATATCGCCTCGCCGGAGCTCAAGTCGAGGCATTCCACGTGACCCCGCATGACGTTGGCGAAGATGTAGCCATTCCGCACGACTCCGGTTCCCAACCGTAACGCACTCGGCGTCGTGCGCCACAGACGGTGGGTGTCCGTCACATCGGCTTGTCCGCCCGGCTTGACCGCCAGGGACGGGCTGCGATACCCGCCCATCGCTACGAGCACTCCGTCGCCCCACATGCAAGAGGCATACACCAACGCGCCCAGGCCACGGCATGTCCATAACTCGGATCCCGTAGCGGGGTCCCTTGCGACGACTCGCTCCGGCAGCGGCACGATCAGCTCCTGGCGAATCCCCGCGTCGATGACCAGCGGCGTGCTCCACGAGCCACGGAGCAACTCCGCGCGCGGCGTGTCGGCCTCGGCGTTTTGATGATCGCCACCGCCCGATGCCACCACAGTATCTCCGCCTTCGGGCGGAGGCGGCGCATCGATGCGCCATACGGTTTCGCCCGTGAACTTATCCACAGCAATCAAAAACTCCCGATTGCCGGGCCCGAAGTTCAAGATGCACAAGCGGTCATGCAAGATCGGCGAGCTGCCGTGACCCCACATGTGCTGTTGGGGTCCGAGATCACGCCTCCAGACCTGATTGCCGTCGGTATCGAAACAGACCAGCCCGGCGGAACCAAACCAAGCGATCACTCGCTGGCCGTCCGTAACCGGCGACGGCGAACAATAGGGGTTGGCCTTGTGCGTCGGCTCCTTCTCGTCGTGGTCGATGGCGGCTCGCCAGAGCTGCCGGCCGCTTTGGTGGTCAAGACAGATTAGGGTGCGACGTGGACCTTCGGGCTGAGTGAGGAATATTTTGCCGTTCCAGGTGATGGGCGTTGAATTGCACGGTTCGGGTAGATCGACCTTCCAACGAACGTTCTTGTTGCGGCTCCACTGTACTGGAAGACCTTTCTCCTCGGATATTCCCGTGCCATGCGGACCCCGCCACGCGGGCCAGTTGTCTCCGTGGAGCGGAATAGCGAGGGCCAGTACGCAACCGGCCAGCAATAGAATGGCGATTCCTCGAGTTTGGCTTGCTCGTGCGGGCATCATTTCGCGCCTGATCTCCGGTACGCAAGTTCCGGCTACGCATCCGTACCTCGCTGTGCGAGGCAGTCGGCGAACGCATCGTACACATCCCGGGAAAACAGCACAAATCGCACCAGCGGAGGCTGGCCGTGCTGTGTCAAGAATTCAACCGCCGTATCGAGGGCAACGCGTGCCGCCTGCTCGATCGGGTAACGGTACGCTCCGGTGCTGAGTGCCGGCAGCGCGACGCTTTGGCATTGTCGATCGACGGCCAGCGAAAGGCAGTGCCGATAGGCTGCGGACAGTTGTTCGGCTTCTCCCGCGCGGCCCCCGCTCCATACAGGCCCGACGGCATGAATAACGTGCTGGCACGGCAGCTCTCCGGCGCCGCTGATCACGGCCGATCCCGAAGGACAGCCATCGGGATATTTGCGGCGCGTCTCCTCCATGATCGCCGGTCCGCCGGCGCGGTGGATCGCGCCGTCGACGCCACCGCCTCCGGCCAGGCGTGAGTTGGCCGCGTTGACGATCGCGTCCACCTGCTGTTTGGTGATATCGCCCGTCACCAATTCCAGCGAAGCATCACCTATTCGTATGTTCATTTCCAATCCGTGCTTTCGTTCTCGGATGGCCCTTCCAGCGCCACGCTGCTCGCTTCGCGCAACGCAGCCTCGACGTCCCTGCGGCTGAGGGCGTAAATCGCCGCTCCCACTGCCGCGACGGCGACGGTAATCAGACGGTAGGTCAGGGCGAGCACGAGCCCGCGGCCCTGTACGGCCGTGCGGCCGGCCAGAGACCATTGATAGAAGAATTCCAACGCGGTTTCCAGCGCCCCAAGCCCGGCCAGCGGCAGAGGCAGCACGCCGGCCAGCATACTCAAGGGCACGATCATGAAGTGCGTCCCGAGCGACACACTGGGGCCCGGCAGTCCCTGCGCGATGAAGTAAAATCCGGTCGACATGAACGCGTGCACGCCGAGGCTCAGCACGAACGCCAGTATCACGACGCCGTATTTTTTCCGATACACGATCGTGGCGTCCACGACGCGGAGGGAGATCTCGTGCGCGGCACGAGGCGCGGGCTCGCGGGCAATCATTCGCCGAAGTCGTTGGCCCATCATGGCGGTGGCCACCATGGCGGCGGTGCATAGCGCGGTTCCACTCAAGGCCGCCCACGCCATGATCGCAATGGGGCGAGGAGATTCGGGGCGGAGCGCGCCGGTCCATAGGACCCCAATGGAGGCCATGAAAAACAGCGCGTACAAACCGACCAGCCGGTCAACAACCACGCTGGCGACCGCTTCCGGGCGGTGACCGTGCTGTTCCCGGGCCAGAAAGACGGCCTTGAACAGATCGCCCCCCACGCTGCCCAGCGCGACGAAATTGAGCAGGTAGCCGAGAAAACCGAGTCGCAAGGCGTCAAGCATTGTGAAAGGCATACCCAGCGCGCGCACCAGATAGTACCAGCGCACCATGGTCAGCAGCACGCCCGTCAGCACACAAACGCCAGCGGTTCCCAGGCACGTCCAGTTCTTGCTGCCACCGCGCAATTCCGCAAAGGCGTCATTCTGTCTGGCCTGGCTGACCAGGTATGCCAAAAGCGCGGCGGAAACGCATAGTTTAACTCCGGTGATGGATGCCGTTTTCAAACGATGGGAAACCATACACTGCGCACCAACGCTGGCAGGAGTCGACGACGGCGGCCGAAGGAACAGGCAACGCACGTTGCGCGTCAGGCGCGTCGCGTTGGCAGTGGCCGGTCGGGCCGCACCGGCGGGCTGGATCGCGTATCGGCGCCAAGCTGGCGTGCCCGATTCGCCGCTATGCATACTTTGGCCGTTGACATCGTGCAACCCCAGTGATAGGCTCAGCAATCCTGGTCACCGCGCGTACGGCTCCATTTCCGCACGCACATTTCGGGGGATTAGCTCAGTTGGGAGAGCGTCTGGCTGGCAGCCAGAAGGTCAGGGGTTCGAGTCCCCTATCCTCCA
>CAZNKT010000072.1:0-31850 GCA_964573605.1 uncultured Pirellulales bacterium | reverse complement strand
TTGTCCTATGCGGTCACCGTCGGGCGCGAAAATGTGGACACCATCGTAACCGTCGCCGACCCATCCCGCGCTGGCCCACACATTGCCGTCGATGTCCGCGCGTATTCCGTCGGCCAGCCCCTGTCTGCCATCCAGTTCCATCGACACGAACTCACGCCCGTTCGTTAGCCGTTTATCATCTTGCACGTCCCACACACGGATCACGCGCGGGGCGTCGCTGTAGTGCGTGGCGCCGGTGTCCGCGATGTATAGTTTGTCGTAATCGGGCGAAAAACAGAGTCCGTTCGGCTTGTAGATCTCGTCCATGACTTTCTCGATGCTTCCCGACCGGGTATCGACGCGGTAGACGGCTTCCTTAAGCTGCAATTCCGCCTTGTGGCCTTCGTAGTCCATCAGGCTGCCATATCCGGGGTCCGTGAACCAGACGGCACCGTCGGTCGGATGGACAACGACATCGTTCGGAGCGTTGAGCGGCTTGCCCTGCCAGTTGTCGGCCAGCACGGTCACACCGCCGTTCGGCTCGTAACGCACCACGCGGCGGTTGCCGTGTTCGCAGGAAATCTGCCGGCCTTGAAAGTCGAAGGTGTTCCCGTTGCTATAACCCGACGGGCGGCGGATCACGCTGACGTGGCCGTCCTCGGCCAGGTAACGGAGCTGGCGGTTGTTGGGAATATCGCTCCATACCAGGTAGCGTCCCGCGCCGTTCCATGCCGGCCCTTCCGCCCACAAAGTACCGGTATGGAGCCTCTGAATGGGTGTGTTGCCGAGCTTGTATTTCGCAAAACGCGGATCGAGCACGACGATGTCGGGGTCCGGGTAGCGAACGGGATCGGCTCCCGGTCCGTAATCCCGGGCCCACAGGCACGTCGTTGCCGCGGAAGCCGCCGAAGCCAGAAACGCCCGTCGGCCCCAGACAGACGTGGGGCCCCGTCGCGCGACGTTGCCATGGCCCAAAGCCCGATTGGTCTTGGTGGATCTGCTCATCACTGGGCGCCTTGCTTACGGTTCCTGAGCGGTGTTAATCAATCCAGCAGCGACGAAACCGGCCGTGCACCGCAACGCCCGAACGCACTGCTTCCCTCTGGCGTGCCGCGAACCGGACGGTAACGCATTCGGTCGCGCACGCAACGGCCCACAGACCGCTGCCGACCGATAACCCAAACAACGTGACGCGTTTGCCATAAGGTGAACTTCAAAGGCGGTTCCGGGGCGTCGGATATCCGGGGCGTCGGATAACCGGCATGAAAAGCGCCTAGTCTAATAGCTTGCGAAGCGACTGGCAATCGATGCGGATCGCCCGCGATGAGGTGCGGGACAGGGCAGGAACAACCACGTCTCGTGGCAGCCCCGAAGGCACGAACGGCGACGGCCGGACAAACCGGCCGTCGCCCTGCGAGTTATACCGTGAGCCGTCCGTCACACTTCGACGGCCGGTTCGTCTTCCGGACGGCCGATGTGCTCGAAATTGACGACCGCGATCCGGTGCAAGGCGTTACCGCCCAGGCGAACCAAAGCGTCTTCGCCAGGTCCCCCGTTGAACAGCGCCGCGCCCCGGACGCGGGTGCCGCCGACGCGCAAGACATCGTCGCCGCGGCCCATCCAGGCGCCGAGGCGTCCAAACACGGAATCGACGATCGTTACTTCGTCGTCGCCCGCACCCGAATTCACATACGACGTTCGTGCGTGAACATGGTGCATGCCGATATCGTCATCTCCCAGACCACCGCGGACATAGATGCGTCTACCGGCCCAGACGTGATCCAACGCGATCGAGTCATCGCCGCGCCCCGCGCCTGCCTGGAACTTTCCGGCAACCCGTGCGTGTGACGCGTGTAGCGCGTCATCGCCTGCTCCCAAGTGCACGGTCAGATTTCCACCGACAGCCAATCCCGGTCGGTGTGGCGCTATGTTGGGCGCTTCCGTATCCCCATCCCCATCGTCGCCCAGTTGTTCGGCGTCCGGTTCGAGCACCGGCCGACGGGGCTGGCCAATGTGTACGGCGTCGTCACCGTCGCCCGTATTGATTCGATTGTTTTTCCCAACACGCGTGCTGTTTTCCCACACGCGGTCGTCACCGTCGCCGGTGACAATAACCAGGTTTTGTCCGACGGCTACGGACGGACCCAGCCGCATTGGTTCGGGCGGCGGTTCGACATCGCCGAGGACGCCGGCGGCCACCGGCTGAGGCGGGTCCGGGGCAGGATCGCGGCCGCCGACGAGAACCGTGTCGTCGCCGTCCCCCATTCCGATCAGCGCGTTGCCTCGAATTCTGGCATTCGCCAGTCGCAGGACGTCATCGCCGTCTCCCATTCTCACCACGACGTTTCGCCGGACTTCATTCACAACAACGGGATCCTGGGACCCGTTGACCGTCGTCTGCTCGCCGTCGGGCCCGGTGAGTCCCACCACAACGAACTGGCCGGGCATCTCACCGCTCCGCACGGCCACCTGGTTGTCCATTTCGTCGCCGCTCACGATGAGGTGTCCTTCCACGAGTTCCGCCGTAACATCACCCGCAAGCAGTTTCTTCTGTTCCAGCGTCTCCACACGTAGCCGACGTCGTAACGATATACTGCCCATGGATCTATTCCCCTTCGAGTAATTCTTTTCGGTTACGGCGTCATCCGCGGCGCCGCCACCTTCTGGACTCGGACCTCTGCCCCCCCGCACTCTCGTATCTTATTAAACCACTGGACCCGCCCCGGGTTCTGCTCGCGAAAATCTTTTTTTCCGAACCTGCTTTGGGGCTCGACCCGCCTCTGGCAGCGTGCGGGTGCCGCAGCAGCGGACGCGCGCCCGATCGTTCAATCCACCGAAAACAAATCCTGGTACTGCAACTGGGCAGCGCGAATCCCACGACGGACCGAATCCAGGTCGCCCGAGATACTGAAAAGCTGGCAGCCAAGTTCCCGGCACTTTGTGGCGTGGTCGTTATCGACGACCAGAGCGCCCCAGGCGATCCCGGCTCGCTTGGAAGCGGCAGACACACGTTGCAGAGCATCTACGCAACGGGGATGCATCGGCTGCCCGGGGACGCCGAGCGTGCACGCCAGATCGGCAGGGCCCACGAACAAGCAATCGACGCCGTCGGCGCCGGCAATTTCCTCGACGCCGTCGACCGCTTCGGCGGTTTCAATTTGAACCGCCAGCCAATTCTCGTGTTGTACTTTCTCGAGCCGCGCGTTGATTTCCAGAGTCCCGTAGCCCGCCTCGTAATTGCTCGTATACAGTCCTCGAATGCCCCGCGGCGGATATCGCGACCATTGCACGGCCTGATGAACTTGCGCGAGCGTGCGAATCTGCGCGACCATCACGCCGCTGCAGCCCGCTTCCAGCGGTCGCATCACGGTGCCGTAATCGGTGGGGGCAACGCGGGCAAAGGCATCCAGGCCGGCGGCCCGACAGGCAATCAACATCGCCTCGAGCGAGTGGTGCGAAACCGCGGCGTGCTCCTGATCGATCCAGATCCCATGGTATCCACCCAAAACGCCGGCAACCTCCACCCACTTGGGTGTCGTGGCCAGCGGTCCCAGGACGAGCACGCGAACGATCTTTCCGGCATTCAGCCGCTGCTTGATTGTTTCCATCTGAACCTGTTTCTCATCCCACCAAGAACCGCGCCCGCTACGCGTCCGAAGCCTTGATCGACTCCTTCACGGCCCTCAACAGTTTGGCTTCTTTCAGTGATTTGTAGTAGGGGTCCAGTGGAAAGCACCCCGACAGCAGGCCGTTGCGCGGAGCCGTGGTGCAATCGCTGAACGTACGGCAGACCCGCTGGCGAACGGGGGTTTTGCCAGCCAGTGCATCGGCGGGCATTTCCGGATAGGCCAGAACCATGCGTCCGATACCGACGCTGTCGATCCAGCCTTCGCGCACGATGGCCTGCGCCACGTGCGGCAAGTAATCCTGCAAATACGAATAACCGCTGCCAACCATTGGCAACGACGGTACCGCGGACTTGCACGTCCGCGCGGCCCGGATTTGACGGGCGACGCCGACCAGCGGATCCTCAGGGGGGCGATAACCGTCGCTGGGCGGGAAAATTGCCGGCCGCTGCAGATGTGGATTGTAATAAGGACTGCCGCAAGAAACGTTCACGCCAATCACGCCCAACGCGTGCAATTGCCGGATCAGGCGAACGGGCTCATCCAGGTCCATCTCCAGCGGCTCGTCGGCGTTGACGCCGAAGCCATAGCGGTACGGCAGCAGATGTTCGAAATCCATGGGCTGTCCCACCGCGCGGCTTGTCCGGAAGGGAACGCTGTCGAACACGCTCAGTCGGACCGCGACCGGCAGGTCCGCCACCGCGTCCTGCACACGTTCGATAATCTGCACGAGCAATCGCGAGCGCCCGGCGAAATCCCCTCCGAATGGTCCCGCGCGGTCTCGCGCGCTGAGCATCTCGTGCAGCAGGTATCCATGGCACGCTTTGATGTCGACGAATTGAAAACCGACGTCCCGGGCCAGCCGCGCGGCGTTCACATAACAGTCCGTCAGCCGCTGGAGGTCGTCATCGGAAATGACGACATCCGCATCCGCCGGGTCGATCCCGAATTTGGTGTCGAGCAGTGGATGATGGTAAGCAATCCGGGGCTCCAAGCGGTCCTTGGTCACGGGCCGGCAGAATCGTCCGGAATGGGTCAATTGCAAGCCGACCACCAGGTCGTCGGTCGTGCCGAACGCTTCCTGGTGCGCAGACTTCAGCGCATCGAGCAACCGGCTCAGTCCCGACTGGTTCTCCGGGATCGCGAGTGTCTGGTTCGGATTGGCGCGACCATCTTCCCTCACGGCGCACGCTTCGCCGCCCCAGATCAGCTTCGCGCCGCTCCGTCCAAATTGGCGCCAACGGCGCAGCGTGTGCCGCGAAGGGCTTCCGTCGGTCTCGGCATCCCAGCCTTCCATGGGGTGGATGCACCACCGGTTGCCGATCCGCCAGGGACCAAACGAAAGCGGTTCGGCAAGCGGCGATCCCGCCTCGGCCGACAACACACTGTCGTCCACGGGCAAGTCATCCAATCCCAGCTCGGCCAACCGCGCGCGAAACGCTTCCACGGACTTGAGCTGGGCGACTTTAATGTATCTGTCTTTCGTCACTGAAGGTTCCTGCTGAATCTGGCGTAGCGCCGTCCCTGGCAAACAGTCACCGCTATTTTTCGCGGCATCCCAACGCATCGAGAATCGCCGCTGTTTCCGCGTAAGCTTCCTTGACCCAATCGACGATTCTGTCGGGTTGAGGTGCGTATTCCAACTCGATGCTCACAGTCCCATCAAAGCCGCAATCTCGCAGCGCTTCCACGTAGCTCGCGATCGGCACGACGCCTCGGCCCGGCGGCAGGTCACCATGCACTTTTCCGTTGCAATCCGACAGGTGCACGTGAGCGATCTGTTTGCCAAGGCGGCCAATCGCCTCCGGTTTTTCACCCACCAGATAAAGATGGGAGATATCACAGTTCGCCCGGACCGTCTCGGGCATATCGACTTCGGACAGAAACCGCAGCATGGTATCGGCGGAGTTGACCAAAGACAACGGGAACGGCTCGAGTTCGATGGCAATCTCCAGCTGCAATTGCCGGGCATATTGTCCAAGCAGACGGACATTGGAGACGGCCGCTTGCCACTGGTCTTGCGGGCGAATAACCTCCTGCCGCCAGACGTATTCGCCCAGCACAAGCAGCAGATTGCCGGCGTCAAGTGCGTAACACAGGTCGAGAAACTCGCGGCACCTGTCTATGTGGAAGCGCTGCACGGATGCGTTGAAATCCACCAGTCCCAGGGCCACGCAGCACACGCTGCGAATCGGCAGTTCGCACTGCCGGGCAACGCTGCGGATCAATTCCCGCTCGCGGATGTCGATGTCGAGCGGATCGGCGAAGATATCAATTTCGTCAAAGCCGATCTGCTTCGCCGTCCGCAGGCCCTCTTCCGTCCCCACGCCAACCTGGGCAAACGCCGAGTTGATCAATCCCAGTCTCATTGGTTCAATCCTTGCCACCCGTTGATGTGAGGCGCCGGCGCAACGCACCTTCAAGCCTCGTCAACCGCTTTCGGCCGCCGGCAACCGGCCGTCATGGAATCACCCATCGGGGTGCAATTTGGTCCGTTTCCGAGGCCGTTACAAGCCAGTGAAGCAATCGTTCCTTCATATCGGCAACCGTCGCCGCATATCCGGACGCCTGGGCCAGATTGCGATCTTCCGCCGGATCGTCAAGCAAATCAAACAGTTCCGCCGCGCCGTTCGGGTAGTAATTGAACTTCCACCGTTTTGTGCGAACGGATTTTGCGTCTGGATGCCGGATCCCTTTCACCCCCCTGCCTTTCTCAAACACAAAATCAAGCGACCCCCCCGTGATAATCTCTGGAATCACGTTTTCGGAGAACACGGCATCCTTAGCGCTCCACGGCTGGTCCGAACGCGTGATAAGCGGAACGAGGCTCTGGCCCTGGCAGTCGTAAGGTTCCTCCAGACCGGCCAGTCCGAAGAGGGTGGGCAGCAGATCGACCGATTCCACCAGCGGTTCGTAGGACCCCGGCACGACGTGTCCCTGGTAACGGAGCATGAAGGGAACACGCAGCGAGCCTTCGTAGAATACGTTCTTGCCCATGATTCCGTGCTCGAGCAGTTGATCGCCATGGTCGGATGTGAACACCACGACGGTGTTGTCAGCCTGTCCCGTGTCCCGCAGCGTGTCGAGGATCCGACCGATTTCCCGGTCGATATGCGTGATCGATCCATAGTAACTGCGGTAGATCCACTGCAACCGTTCGCGGGGCATGTCCCACGGCGGATTTTTGCCTCGCAACGCCAGCTTCTGCACGGGCGGCGGATAACCGCGGATCTGCTCCATGTCGACCGCACGAGGCAACGGAATCGTGGCGTCGTTGTACAGACTGTCGAACGGCACGGGCACCTCGAACGGCGAATGCGGCTTCCAGAACGAGCTGAACAGATAGAAGGGCTGGGGATGCTCCGACAGCGAGCGGAGTTGCCGGCACGTGACCGTCCCGACCCAGGACGTATCGGTGAACTGCTCGTCGATCGCCGCCCGGTAGGGATTCCGCCCGTTTTCGACTTCGGGCACGTCGCGCGCCAACGTCCGGTAATGCACTCGGCGGAGGGGATCGTGCTGGTTTCGCCATTGTGCGTAATCCGACCAGGCGTCCGTAAAACGAACGCCGTCATGCAGGGCAACATGATCGAAACCCGTTCGAGCGGCTTCCGCCGGAGTGGGCGGATAGGCATGAAACAAGTGCGTCTTGCCCACGAGCGACGTGCGGTAGCCGGCCTCCCGTAACCGCAGTTGCATCAGCCGCTGGTCGGGCTTCAACGGTGTGTAGTTCACCCGGTTGCGATGGGCGTGCGCGTATCGGCCCGTGAACAAGGAGGCGCGCGAAGGCACGCAGACGGGGGCATTGACGAAGGCGTGTTGAAAACATGCCGATTCGCTCGCCAATCGATCAAGATGGGGAGTCTGGATGATTGGGTTTCCGTTGGCTCCCACTGCGTCGTAGCGATGCTGGTCCGTCATGATCACCAGAATACTCGGGCGACCACGTGACTCCTCCCGGCCGCCGGCAGCCGCCTCGGGCAACAAGCCGGCCATGGAGCATGCCGCCGACGTGCTCAAGAATCCGCGGCGATTGATACATCTGGTCACTCGATGCTCCCTGTCACGTCCCTCCGGTGAAAGCGCCCGAACCCGGTCCCCGCCGCACTCCGGCGCTGCGCGTTTTCCGGCGGAACCGTGGTGGCGGAACCAACCGTGGTGACTGTTGCAGCATAACGCGTTGTAGGGCGGGGAGAGCCGTTAAGGGCCGGAACGCCGGGTGCCCGACGGGCATTGGATCGCCCCAGGCTGAGTTTATAATGGCGGCCCGCGACGCCGCTGGCAACTGCCCGGACACCAACCGCGGCGCGACGGAAACTCTTGGTGGGGGTTGTCGGTGGGTATCATCCTCGAGCCGCTGGACTGGATCCTGCTGCTGGGCACTCTGGCGCTGGCCATGGCCGTGGGACTCGTGGCCGGCCGAAAAGAAGAAACGTCGGAAGACTATTTTCTGGCCGGCAGGTCCATTCGTTGGTGGGGCGTCGCGGGCTCCATCTTCGGCAGCAATGTCAGCGCCAATCACCTCGTTGGGATGATGGGCCTCGGCTTCAGCGTCGGATTCGCCCAAAGCCATTTCGAACTGGGAGCCATCGCCGGACTGATGATGCTCTGCTACGGGTTTCTGCCCGTCTATCGCCGGCTTAACGTGTTTACACTTTCCGAGTATCTGGAACAACGGTACGACGCGCGGAGCCGCATTGCGTACGCCGTGATCATGGTCATCATCATGGCGATCGTGCAAATGGCGCCGGCGTTGTATATCGGCGCGCGGTCCATGTGCGTACTGCTTGGAGGTAACGCAGTTCGTCATGTAAACCTGCAAACGGCGGCCTCCGACACACACCAGGTTCCATTGGCGGAGCCGGACGTGTCGCCTGTCGAAGAGGCCGTGGTTCCCGAGGATGCGCCGGCAGAGAGACCCAGCGCCGCGACCCGGACTCGATTGCATGTCAATCTGACGTACTACAACCTGCTGGTGATCATCCTGGCCGCGGTGTCGGCAAGTTACACGATCCTGGGCGGCTTGAAGGCCGTGGTGTGGACCGACGTCATCCAATCGGTACTTCTGCTGGTCGCCGGTCTGCTGCTGGCCTTCCTGGCATATCACGCGATTGGAGGGTGGAGCACGATGGTGGCGCGCGACCTGGCCGGTTCGCAACGCATGCGACTCTACCTGCCTTCGGACGACAAGGACCTGCCCTGGACCGGCGTGTTGACCGGCCTGGTGGCGTTGCACCTGTTTTACTGGGGTACCAATCAATTTATCGTGCAACGCGCGCTGGCCGCTCGCACCGATCGCGAGGCGCGGCTGGGCATCGTCGCCGCCGGATTCCTCAAGATGTTGATTCCGTTCTTCTCCATCGGAGTTGGCATCGCGGCGATCTATCTGTTTCAAGATCGACTGCCGGGCCGACAGGTCGATCCCGACACCGTGTTTCCGCACCTGGTGCGCCTGCTCGTTCCCGCCGGATTCGGGCTGGCCGGCCTGATCATGGCCGGAGTCCTCGGCGCCATCCTCTCTTCCGTCGATTCGATGATGAATTCGTCGGCGACCATCATCACCATGGACGTTTACAAACGGTACCTGCGTCCCGGCGCGACCGAACGCCGCCTGGTGCTCGTCGGCCGAATCTCGATCGTCGCGATGGTCGTTTTGGCGACGGTGCTGGCCATCTTTGCGCTCGATCCCAACTCGGAAGACAACTTCTTCCTCCGAATCGCCGATTACCAGGGATATCTGGTGCCGGGAATACTGGTGACGTTCGTGCTGGGCATGTTCTGGCGGCGCGGAACGCCCGCCGCCGGGTTTGCGTCAATCGTCAGCGGCATTTTCTATTCGGGATTCATCGTCTACCTGTACAACGAATACCTGGCTGACTATCCGACGATTCGCGCTTACCTGGGGCCGGAGATCAACTTCTTCCACCGTGTTGTCGGCGTGCTCGTCTTGTGCGTGCTGACCTATGTCGGCGTGAGTCTCGCAGGACATGCCGACGAGCAGAAACAGCGTCTGACCTGGACGGACCTGGGTGGGCATGATCCTCGTGTTCTGATGCGGCTGGCTGTCGCGGTGTTGGTGTCGCTCGCAGTCTACGCAGGCCTGGCGGCACTCATGGTGTCTGGCCGGATCCGCCCCGCAACGGCCGGCTGCCTGGGCGGAATTTGGACCATGGCCATGTTCGTTGCCTCGGCCGCCGTCTCGCCAAGGTCCCCTACCGCGCCTGCTAAAGTCGCCATGTCCGGGCAACAAGTGCCTCTCTGGCTCGACGACCGGTGTTGGGCCGGTCTGCTGTGCGCCGTCGCTGTCTACATGATGTTTGCCTTCTATTGAGCGGCACGCGCCGCACCGCGCCGGCCAAAAAATAGCTTGAAATCTCACCAATTAGCTTGATGCGGCCGTTTTGTGCGGACTATCATGCTACCCTTCGCGGTGACGGGGCAGGCAGGGGGGTACCGCGAACGCTTCTGGATCGGCTTCCGCGACGCTTCGCGTGACCCACGACTGCTGTATGGCCGATTCTCGGTGGGTGGCCGCGAGCCCTGATTCCATTCTTATTTGCTCTACGGAGGCGCAGCATGAATCTCTTCCTTCATCGTTTTTCCCGAAAAGCACATCATGGATGCATTGTCGTCGCCGTCGTGACCCTGCTGGCGGGCGTGCTGGGCAACATGGCTGCCGCTGGCGTCGGCCCCACATTCTGGTTCGATGATTTCTCAGACGGCAACGCCACCGATGGGAGCCCGTTTGCCTGGAACGAGGATCCCACAGGAGTGGGAATCTTGACGGGAGATTTCTCCGTGGACAGCGACGAGTACGTATTTCTCACCAACGACAGTTCGACCGCGGGCGATCCGTTCGACGAAAGCATGGTCTCGGCGAATACCGTCGATGGGTTCAGTTCTGCGGCCGGCCATGTCTCGCTGCGGTCCCGTATGCGAATGTCCAACTTTGATCCCGAGACGCAGGACGGTCGCGGTACCGTGGGACTGTTCCTGATCGATCAGGCGAATCCGCTGAGCGGATATATCATGCTGCTGAGCACCGGAGGTAGCGACGGCACGGACGGCGATTTTGATTTTTCCGGCTTGATGGCGGCGCCGCAGCAGCCGACCTGGGCGGCGAGCGTCCCTTTCCGCTGGGAGGCAGCGAAGTCGACGTCGTGATGCAGCTCGAGCACGACGGGTCGAGCGTGATCGCCAGCCTGTGGCGGCCCGGTGATCCGCAACCTTCGGCCGAAATCCGCGTCGGCGCCGATGCAACGTACACCAGTTTCTTCGGCGGGATGATCCTGAACGAAAACGACTTCAACAGCGACTTTGACCAGGTCGAAGCACGGTTTCCGTGGGCCAAGATGGCGGCGCTCGAGTTGATTGACGGCGACATGGACTGCGATGGCGACGTCGACTTCGACGACATCAATGACTTTGTCATGGGCCTGACGGACGCGGCCGGCTACGAGGCAATTTTCGGGCTGCCGCCGGTGATGAAGGGCGACACGGACAACGACGGCGACATGGACTTCGATGACATTGGCGTCTACGTGCAGATCCTGAGTGGTCCGGTAACCGACGGCGGCCGCGCCGTCCCGGAACCCTCGACGGCCACGATGGCGGTGGCGGGTTTGCTGGCGATGGCTGCCATCGTGCTGAGTCGCCGCGTGCGCTAGAGCCGTTGCGGATCTTGCGTTGCGTTTAAAAGCCTCCAACACATCCGTCGATTCACCCGCAAACTTGCGTTATGAGTCATGCATCCCCGATGTTTCGTTGGACCGCATAATTCACTGGGCGCGATCATGTCATAGGAGCCGCGGGGCGCTGGCCTACGGTTTCCTGGAACCACGAACCCGTGGAGGAACCGGATGCTGGCGCGTGCCGGCCGATTTTAGTGTTGGTCGATCTTCGGCCGGGGCCGATTCCGTCCCCGGCACGTGGACCGGCCGCCGATGATCTACCTGCGCCGCTGGGCGTCCACGATGACGGCTGCCACGATAACAGCGCCCGTGACGATACGCTTGGTCGGTTCGGTGGCTCCAACGTGGGCCAACCCCGACTGCAGGACGGCGATGATCAGCACGCCCAGGTAGCTGCGGACGACCGAGCCGCGGCCGCCCATCAGACTCGTGCCTCCGATCACGACGGCGGCAATGGCTGCCAGTTCCATCCCGATGGCGGCGTTCGGATCGGCGGCCTCCAAACGCGACGTATAGAACACGCCCGCCATCCCCGCGAGGAATCCCTGTATGCCGAAGACGACGATTTTGACAGGTCGGGGATTGATTCCTGAGTACCGCGCGGCCTGTTCATTGGCACCGATGGCCAGCATGTACCTTCCCAGCACCGTGTGGGACAACACGATCTGACCGACCACCACCGTTGCCACGGAAACAAGAAAAGCAGGCGACAGCCCGAGCCCGAGCCAGGGCGTGCCCACGGTTTGGATGGCTTTGCCCACGTAGATCGTCTGAGAATCGGCGAGCAGATACGCGGCACCTCGAGCCAGTTCGAGCATGCCGAGCGTCACGATGAATGACGGTATTGACCAACTTACCGAAATAAATCCGCTCACACATCCGCACATAGTGCCGGTGCCGAGAGCCAACACCACAGCCATCCACAGGGGATTTCCCCAATGAACCATCGACACCGCCACCATCACACTGCTGAGAGCCAGCACCGAACCGACCGAAAGGTCGATACCCGACACGATCAGCACGAAGGTCATGCCCACGGCGATGACGGTCAAGTCGGGGATCTGGTTGGCCACCGTCGAAAATGTCCGCCACGTCAGGAAATGTCGGCTCACGACACCGAAAAGAGCAATGAGTGCCGCCAGCGATAAGATCAAACCGCCGTAGTCCAGCAGGACCGCGCGTCGGCCGGCTGTGGCAACCGGGGACAGGTAAGCACGAAAGCGTGTCACGGCGTGCCGATGTTTTCCGCAGTGATCAGTTCGACCGTTGTCTTCTTGTCGACGGGATCTGTCCGGGCCGACAGAATCTGTAGGGCATATTCGATTCCAAAGACGGCTATCTGGTCCGCGTGCTGATCAGCGGTCGCCACGATATCGCCGGCGCGTATTGCTTGCTGGACTGCGGAAATGTTGTCAAATCCAGCAATCGCTACCTGGCCTGTCCGGCCCGTCGCGCGAACGGCAGCCAGCGCGCCCAGGGCCATACTATCGTTGCTGCACAGCAGCGCTCGGAGTTGGGGATGCTCACCCAGCATCGCCGACGCCACCGTTTGGGCCACGCTCATTTCCCATTGTCCGCTTTGGCAGTCGACGACGCGCAAGCCGGCCTCGATCGCCGCGTCCTGGAATCCCTTTCGTCGCTGCTGGGCGTTGTAAGCGGTCGGCACGCCTTCCAGAATCGCCACGGCGTCTCCCGGTTTCAATTGGCTGGCAACGAACCGTCCCACGAGCAGCGCGCCGTGGCGATTGTCGGGACCCACAAATGGAATGCGAGCGCCCGACGACGCGAGTACCTCGGCATCTAGCTTGTTGTCGATGTTGACGACGACGCACCCCGCTTGCCGGGCGCGTCGGCACGCGGGCACCAACGCCTTGGAATCTGCCGGAGCGATCACAATCGCATCGACGCCCAAAGCGGTCATTTCGTCGACCAACGCTACCTGCCTGCCCAGGTCTCTTTCATCTTTGATGCCGTTGATGATCAGCGCGTACTGTTCGGCATGCTCGCGTTGATGCGCCCGCGCGCCTTCGGCCATCGTGGCAAAGAACTCATTGGCCAGTGATTTCATGATCAGCGCGATGCGAGGCTTTTGCGGCGAATCGTCCTGAGCGGACGTGCCGCAAGCGGCGGTGACTCCCAGCAAAACGGCAACAAGGGCCCCCAGACAGCGGTGCATGTCGATAACCTTCGCAGGTCTCCGGCGCATTTCCTGGCGATACTCCCTACGGTTCCGGAACTGGCAAATGGTGGAAATCACTTGGACTCGACACGATCGGCCGAACGGGCCGCATGGGAGAGAAACTGCTGCAGTTCCTCGCAATTCGGCATGGACTGCTGCGCGCCTTGACGCGTGCATGCCAAGGTGCCGGCCGCACAGGCCCGCGCCACGGCTTGACTCGGCGGAACACGCATGGCCCACGCCATTGCCAGTGCGGCCGTGAATGCGTCGCCGGCAGCCGTGGTGTCGACAACGTCGACGGCGCGGGCCGCCATATGTATCGCCTCATCCGCTTCGGCCAGCAGCATCGCACCGGCCTCGCCAAGTTTAACGACCACAGCCGCCGCGCCTCGAGCACGCAGCGCGCGCGCCGCGGCGGCAGCCTCCGCGACGCTCCGAACGCCCGACTGCGTCAGTATTTCGGCTTCCGTCGCGTTCGGCGTCAGGACGTCCACATTGTACAACGCTGCCGGCAGTCCTCCGAGCGGCGCCGGCGCGGGATCCAGCACTGTCATGACTCGCTCGTCTCGCGCAATTCCAATCGCCGTTTCGACGGTGGCCGGCGGGATCTCCAGTTGGGCGACAAGCACATCCGCCGCAGCGATCACATCGCGCCGGCGCAAGACATCGTCTGGCGTGAGGCAACCATTGGCTCCGCTCACGATTGTGATCGCGTTTTCTCCGCGCTCATCCACACCGATCAAGGCCACGCCGCTCGCGCAACGTTGCGTCACGGCGATCTGATCGACAATCACGCTCTGAGACCGCAACGCATCGATCAACTGCCGCCCGAATCCATCGTCGCCAACGCGCGCGATGATTGTCGACCGGGCGCCGAGTCGGCTGGCGGCCACGGCCTGGTTGCCGCCCTTGCCGCCTGGATTCTGCACGAGGTCACGCCCATGCACGGTTTCGCCGGGCCGGGGTAATTGCTGCACGCGCGCGACGAGGTCCATATTGATCGAACCGACAACGACCACGCGGGGCCGACGGGGAATTCCCGATCCTTGTGCAGCTTCATCCAATGACATCGTGGTCCAATCCCTCCATCCACCAACAATGTCCCCAACAATGCCCACTATGTCCGGTTCGGCCGTGATTGTATCCCGGTATAAAGCCGATTATAAGTGAAGCTTCCAGGGCACATCGGTTTTGCCAGTCCGTGTGGTTCTGATCGAGGGGCATCCCACACGCCAGATGTAGTACTGGCGAGACAGCGTGCCGCACGACTTCAGACAGCGCTGCGAACGGCCCTGGGGCGACCAGCGGAAGCCCGGCGAACTGGTCGCTGGACGCAAACTTCAGGGTTTTATAGTCCGCGCGGCCATCCACAAAAATGATCGAGATCGACGAAACGAACGCAGAACGCTATCTGAAGGAAGCGGGGCGTGTCGAGGCCCACGAATCGATCCGGGTACAGCGATTGGCCGGCGGCGTGTCCAATGTCGTGCTGCATATCGCCCGCGGCACCGACGCAGGTTGCGATTTCGTGCTGAAGCAGGCCCGCGAGCGATTGCAGGTGGCCGCCCCGTGGTATTGCAGCGTCGAACGTATTTGGCGCGAGTTGGACGTACTGCACGAATGCCAACGCATCCTGTGCCGTCGTCCATGCAATGAAACGGATGCTGCCTACCTAGGCATTCGCGTGCCGGGGGTGCTGTTCGAGGATCGGGACAACTACGCATTTGCGATGACCGCCGCGCCACTGCCTCACCGCGTCTGGAAACAAGACTTACTGGCCGGCACCACCAATCCCAGATTTGCCTCGGCCTGTGGCCGCCTGTTGGGTTGCCTGCACGCCGCCTCTTGGCGAAAACCGCGCATCGAACGCCGCCTGGGGGATCGGCGATTCTTCAACGATCTTCGCATCGACCCCTATTACCGGCACTTGTGCCGGACCGACAGCTCCCTCCAGAAAATCATGCAGCGACTGATCGACTCCATGGAACGCCATGCCTTGTGTCTGGTGCATGGAGACTTCAGTCCCAAGAATTTGATCATACACACCGGTGGAATGACGCTGGTCGACTTCGAAGTGGGCCATTACGGCGATCCGGCGTTCGACCTGGGATTCTTTCAAAGCCATCTGGTTTTGAAAGCCGTTCATGCCGGAGAAGGCTATCCTCAGTTTCTGGAGCTGTTGACGGCGTTCTGGAAATCCTACGAAGCAGAAACCTCAAAGCAGGTAAGCGCCGAAGCACTGCGACAACTCGCCGAACGGTCCATGCTGCACCTGGGAGGCTGCGGATTGGCGCGCATCGACGGCAAGAGCCCCGTGGAGTATCTCAGCCCGTCACAACAAGAACAGGCACGCACTTTTTGCCGGCGCATCTTGCAGCATGAGCCTGCTGGTTGGGAGGATACGCAGGTCCTCGCCCAACAGTTCCTGGCATCTGCGTTGGCCGGTCGACCACCTTACGCCTGAAAAAATCAAGGTCTTCGCCAGGCAACGCCGCCCGGGCGCAGGCGCGGCGACCGGCGCGGGACCACCTGGGCGCGTCCCATCGGAAACCGTCCCCATGTTTCGCATCACCGACGTCCTGGCTCGAGAAATTCTCGACAGCAGAGCAAATCCAACAGTCGAAGTCGATGTTTTCGTTAATGGCACGATGTCCGGCCGCGCCGCCGTGCCTGCCGGCGCCAGCACAGGCGCGGCGGAGGCTGTTGAGCTGCGCGATCGCGGCGAAGCGTGGTACGACGGCTGGGGAGTTCGGCAGGCCGTGCGCAACGTGCGAGAAACAATCCGGCCACATGTGCTGGGCCTGGACCCCGTCGACCAACAGGCCCTTGACGCCTGTCTGGTGGACCTGGACGGTTCGCCCGGCAAGCAACGGCTGGGCGCCAATGCCCTGCTGGGGGTTTCCCTGGCCGCGGCGCATGCGGCTGCGGCTGCTCGCGGAACCGCGCTGTTTCTTCACATTCAGCAGCTTATGCGGGACACTTCGCCCGCGGCCGAAGCGGCGGATCACGCGGATGCCGCATGTTCCACCCCGCCGCTCACCATGCCCCTCCCCATGACCAACATGATTTCGGGAGGACTGCACGCAGGTGGCAATCTGGACTTTCAAGACGTCCTGATCGCGCCCCGGGGTGCTGCCGACTATCGCACCGGACTGGAATGGATGGTTCGCATCTATCGCCGCCTCGGACGGCTTCTGGCCGACGCCGGCTATGATGGGCGACTTGTCGGCGACGAAGGCGGCTACGGCCCACGTCTGGAGACGAACCGCGAGGCAATCGAATTTGTCGTGCGGGCCATCGAGGCGGTCGGGCTGCAGCCGGGTGACGACGTAACGATCGCGCTGGATGTGGCAGCGAGCCACTTTTTTCGCGGCGGACTCTATTGTCTCGATAACGAAGGGAGCGTTCGCCTGCAAAGCTCCGAGATGATCAACCGGCTTGAGGCACTTGTCGACAACCTGCCCATAACAAGCATCGAAGACGGCCTGGCGGAAGAAGATTGGGAAGGCTGGCAGGAACTGACCGATCGCATGGGCGACCGCATCCAATTGATCGGTGATGATCTATTCGCGACGAACACGCAGCGGCTGCGGCGAGGTATTCAAACGAACGTGGCGAACAGTGTGCTCGTGAAAGTCAATCAAGTTGGCACGCTGTCCGAAGCGCTGCAGACCCTGGCGACCGCGCGTGCGGCGGGCTACTCCGTCGTGGTGTCCGCCCGAAGTGGAGAGACGGAAGATACGACCATAGCCGACCTGGCCGTCGGAACATCGGCGGAGCAAATCAAAATAGGGTCCGTCGCGCGCGGCGAACGCGGCGCGAAATACAATCAACTGCTGCGTATCCAGGAGCTGCTTTGTTCGGCAATTCAAGCAGACTGATCCGTATGGCACGCGGCCTCGGCGGTGAGCACTTCTTACGAAAGCCTGTTTACCGCCAGAACGGTTCCGTCTTCAACGCCGCATCTACGCTGTTGCTCCATGCCGCGGATGCGTCGTTGCGCGCTCGATTCTCAAGCCCGGCGTGATTTGCCCGTTCGTAATCGTGATCGAGCCCTCCGTTGGCCGCGGCTGGATTCGACGGCCCAAACAGCCGATTCAAGAAATCGTCGATGTCGTCAAAATCCAGATCTCCATCCAAGTCAATATCGCCAGCCGCAAATGCCGGCTGATCGTACGTCGCTTCGTAGTCGTTGGCCCTTTTTATGGCCAGCGACAAGGCCGCCGCATCCGCGGGGGCTATCTGTCCGTCCTTGTCCATGTCACCGAGCAGCGTGAACGAAATCTGTCCGGGAGTCGGCGGACCCTCGATCCAACTGCTGCCCAATGCGCCGAAGGCGCCTGCGGCCCGCCGATGCGATGACGCGATCGGCTGAAAAGGCGCCTCCCTGCCTCGAAGCCGCGGGGCCACGACCACGCGGTCTTCAAGCTGCCGGGCTTCCGGGCTCTCGGTGGGCACCGCCGGTCCGACGAGCGTCACTTCGTTCGAGCGGCCGTTCGGTACGACGCGAAACGGACCAACGAACTCCGTCGCCGATTCCAGGCCGAAGAAGTTTCGGAAATTGTCCGCCTGGGAAGAATCCCGAGGATCGAAATGCACGACCGTTAAGGCCTGGTTCGGCTGTATGGTGGTACTGTCCTCAAAAGTGAACTGCGCCGTGCCGGCCAATTGCCATCCGGCCAATACCACCGGTTCGGCAGTAGTGTTGAAAACCTCCACGAAGTCAAACTGTCCCGGCTCTGTCACCGTCGCGACGACGTCATCGAATATTGCCTTTCCGTTCTTACTTCCAAGCCCGACCATCCTGGTATTCAGTGGTGTCTGAAAATCGTGTTGCAGCTTCACCGCTCCGTCGACCCACAGCCGGGCCAGGGAACCGTGCACTTCCAGCCGCATCCGGTAGTCCGTGTTACTTTCCAGATCGGGAAACTCGCGTGCCTCCTCAAGAAAATGCCATCCGTCCGGGTCGCGCTGTCCCATGCGCCATCGACTCGCCCCAATATGGCTTGAAACGAACTTGAAATTCTCGGTGTCCTGGTAATCGAAAATCAGCGCGCCGTTCCGCCCGAAGCCTTCGGTTGGATCAAACGTCCGAAGCGTCGCCGCCAACTCCCAACGGTCGCCAGGTGGAATAAAACTCTCCAGCAGTGCGACCGTGTCCCCTTGTTCGCCGGGCGTGACGACATACCGACCCTCGGCAACTTGCCAATCGCCCAGCCGCGGTTGCAAGTCACCCGCTTCGTGTGAAAAATCCTCTCGCACGACGGCAAAGGGTTGTTCCCGGTGGATCTCGGAAATCACCAGTCCCGGCACAGCAGCCGCGCCATTGGCTGCCCCCGGACTCGGATCAGCCAAGGGAAACAGCACTTCGTCTTGCTGCGCCGGCACTCGACCGGCGCTTGCTTCTCCGCTTACGGGATGGACGACGACCTCGTCGGCAAATCGCTGCGGCGACCCCGATGCCGGGTCGACGGCCAACAGCCACCACCGCTCGGGCTGTTGCTCGGGCAACGAGAACCCGGCGGCCGTCAAATCCAGCGCGGCATGGTCCCCAGGCCCGAGGATCGTGCCGGGCGGAATCACGTAATCGGACGTTGACCCCGAGGCGCGTCCCACACGCCACCCCGATACATCTATTGTCTCGGAGGAGGTGTTAAACAATTCGACCCGCTCCGTGCCGGCCGGATCGGCGGATCCCACAACTTCGTTAATAACAACATCCTGGAGCGCATCGCCCTCATCAAATCCCGGCGATCCTCCATACCGAACCGATGCACGCCCGCTGTTGTCTGGGCCGTCACCCGGACCTGCCGGGGATCTCTGCCATGAACTACCTCGTCCGTCGGCCCGTTCCGGCCACGGTGCCCGATCGTCATAATCGACAATCTGGATGGTGCGGCCGAAACGATCCAGCAACGTCAGACGATCGCTTTGATTGTCGAGTTTTCCACCGAACTCTCCATTGGCGTCGCCGGTCTGGTCGCGCCCGTCGGCGATCCGGACGTCCTGGCCGTAGCGCGCCGCGAATGCACTTCGATTCTCCACGACGACGATTCGCTCGCCCGGATCGAGAATCTGCGTGTCGAACGTAAACCGGATGCCCTGTCTTTGATCTCTGAAGACCGACTCAACCAGTTGGACGCCCTCCAAATCGATCGGTACCGGCCCTGTGTTGAGCAGCTCGACAAACTCGAATTCGTCGCGGCCGACATCCGGCTCGCCATCGGGCACATTTGCCTGGTGCGGATGATAGTTGACCTCGGTAATGGCCAGGTTCGTGGCGTCGGCTTGCGCGGTCGACGTAAAGAATGCCCTGGCGGGAGGCGACCATTGGCCGTCGGTCAACATGCGGGCCGTCACGGTGGCCGGAGCGTCCAGCACCACCGGATCACCGGAAATAACGGAGGCCAATTCCGGAACGATCAGAAAGTCGGCATCGTCTGCCGCCACGTTCAAGCCCTGGATGGCCAATACATTGCCGCCCTCGAGCAACAGGCTATTGAACGTGCCGATATCGATGTCTTCCGCGACGACAGCCGCCGGATCGGCGCGCGCGGTCAAGGCCACTGAATCCGCCGCCGGCAATTCGGGCGCGTGGCGCCGCGCGACCTCGGTACCGTTTAAATAGGCGACAAATCCGTCGTCGTAGTGCATCCGCAACGTAAGTTGGAGCACGCGATCCCGTTCGGAAACCGTGAACGGTATGCGCAAGTAGGCGGTGGAAGCCGTCTGATGCATCGTCGAAGCGAGATCGACGCCGATCAAGGAAGCCAGAGGGACATTGTCGCTTCGGCCGAGCAGTTTAAACGCCGAGTTGAAATCCGCGTGGACGCCGTAGGCGAAAAACAGTTCCAATACGGCGTCCTGCTGCGAATCGAACGTGACCAGCTCCAACGAATGGCTCCCCTGCTGGAGAAAGACACTGCCCAGAATGTCGCGCGGCTCGTGCTGCACGTGATCGGCGATGACATCCTGGCCGTCGATCCGCAGCCGCGATCCGTCCCCGGTGCGGACGCCGAACGTATACGTGCCTTCGGCATGGACCACGAGCGTTGCCGATACTTGAATCGCCGAGTCCGCGGCAGTTCCGTCTGGAAGTTGCGCGTCATTGGCGTAATGTCCGTCGGCGACCGATGCGGACATGTTGATCACTTCCACTCCGGTGACGACAGTTTCACTTGCGATTTGCGGCCCTCCGTCGAGCAATGCGTCGGCCGCGACCAGACTGTTTACCGGTGAAGTGGCATGCGCATGCTGCACCGTGAATCCCGCAGGCAGTGTGAGCGAACCGTCGGCGATCCCCGTGTCGTAGCCGATGGCGGATACACCGTCCGCCCACGTATCGTCGTCGAAGCCAATCGTCTCCCAGCCCGCAAGATCCGGGTTGCCGGAAGGAACCAGGTGTTGGGCAGTCGACGAGGCATTCACGTAAGTCGCGGTCGGAGTATAAGCCACGGCGTGCGGAGTTGGCAGGTTGTCGATGCCTCGCGGATCCGTGCCGTCGATTGTGTAGTAGATGATGCCGCCATCGGGACCAATGCGAAACGACGTCTTCCCGTCAACAACACACCCGGCGGGGGAGATCTCAGGAGGAATCCCGAACTGGGAATCGATCCATGCAGCGCGGGCTGCCAGCCAGCCCTTAAGATGATCAACTTCGGCGTCCCAGTCGGTCTGTCCCAGTACCGCGAAGTCTCCGCCGTTTGGCGCGACGTGCGGCCATCGCTGCTGGTTGCGTGCTTGCGCTTCGCGGATCTGCTGCGCCATGGAATCGATGATGCGATTGAAGTTGTCGTCGGTAAATACGTGCTCGCGCAGCTCAAACCAGCGATCCTTCCAACGCCGCACGAAGTTGGGGTCGTCGAAGAGTTCCTTCCACCATGGAAAGTTTGCAAAGGGCAGGTCATCACCCAGTCCGCCCCAACTGTTGACATGTCTGTCCCGCCCATCTTCCGATCCCATGGAACGGTCAAAGTCCCAGATCGGACCGAATTCGATTTTTCCCCCAGCGTCCTGGAAAAGATACGTGCTCAGCCGCAGGCCGTCGGGGTTCTTGGTGAGCACGTTCAGCAGGTGATGGTCGATCCATGAATCAACGTCGATGTACCGTGCGTAACCTGTCTCGGGATCGGTATCGGTGAGCGACGCCGCCATGGCGTCGATCTGCTGCGTGATGTATTCGGCCTGGCGCGCCGTCACTTCGCTCTCTTTGGGGTCCACGTACAGCAGCCGGCGGCCCCCGGCCTCAAAGCCCTGGTCCCCCGGATCGGCGCGGTCGATCTTCAACAGCCACCCGCCGTTCACCTCCGGCGCGTTGATCGGATCCGTTTCCAGCGGCTCGATATCCACGCGATCCGGCCCACGCTTGATCTTTTCCATCAGAACGTAGATGCCGCGGTAGTCACCTTCCGACAAATCTCCGCCGTCCCAGTTGTGGTACATTTCGACGAACCGCGTACGCACGGCGTAACGTCCGATTTGGTTGCTCAGTTCGTAGATCAGACTGTTGCGAATGAGACTGCGGTCGAAATTGTAAGGAGAAAACAGCACCCAGTCGGAATCGGCCGGCAGACCCAGCAGCGGGACGTCCGTGTCCTGGTTCAGCGCGTCCCACGTCTCCAGGGCGTACGACGGCTTGGGCTGCCCCGACGTACTCGATCCGCGGACCCTCAACCCCGTGCGTATCTCCAGCGCGGGATCGCCGGCAAAGGACGTCCGTCCTGTCGACGCATCCGGTTCGTACAACGCCAGGCCGTTGAACTGAAACGAGGACTCCGGTGGTCGGCCTTCGTTAAAGTTCTCCAGCACCAGCACGGGAAGATTGCTGCTGGCGTCCGCCATCGACGCATCCAGACGCACGTACCAGCGGCTCGCCGCAACGCCCGGCGGCCCATCGCCCAGCACCGACACCGCACGCACGTGCGTCGTCGCGTTGATCGGAATCGGAGACGTGTACTCGCTCGACGATGCGTCCGGCACGCTGCCGTCGGTCGTGTAGTGGATCCTCGCCGCGGGCGCTTCGGTGGATAGCTCCAGTAAAAACGGTGTCGAAAATACACCGCTCGCCCGATCAAATCCCACCACACCGCCTTGCAGCTCGCTGTTCGACGCCCCCGGAGTGGCCGTCGCCAGGTAGCCCGTCTCGCTGCCGCCCGAGGCAATGCCGTAGGACACGTCCGCGATCTGGACCGGATACGATTCGCCGAGGTCGTGCGCGACGACCCCCTCCGGACCTACCAGCCCCACGTATTCCCCGTCCCGGGAAAGCTTGAAATTCGTGTGCAACTCACCGCCCACCCCCGACCGGTCCTTGCCCGACGCAAACACCACCAGGAAGCCGTCACCCGGCAGCGTAACGGAAGGAAACTCCCACTGCTGAAGCTGCGACGCGTCGTCCGTCAGGTACCAGTGCTCCAGCGACACCGGATCGGCAGATGTATTCCGGATTTCGATCCAGTCGCTGCTGTCCCCGTCTTCATCCACCAGCGTCGTGTCGTTCGACGCCATCATCTCGTTGATCAGCACGATGCCCAGCGCCGCGCTCTGGCTGACGGCGGGCTGAATCAACTGCAGGAATCCGTCAATGTCGTCAAAATCCAGGTCTCCATCGGCGTCTGCGTCAACGATGACGACGGGTGCTACACCGTGCATCCGCTGGTAGGCGGAAGGATCCTTCAGGGCCAAAATGAACGGTTCAATGTCTTCCAGATCAATGGCGCCGTCCCGGTTCAAATCGCCATTGACGACAAACTTCGACTCGCCCGGAGTCGGCATGGCCGGATACCAGCTCCGCGCGAACGGTCCAAACGCATCCGCCTTTTTTCGATTCAGCGACGCCCCCTGCCCATCCGCCATCTCCGGCCACGGCAGGTCCGCCGAATAGGCCACTTGATCGACCTGGACCTGGATGTCCTGTGCGGGGCCCGCTTCACGCGGTCTCGTCAGTTGCACGACTCCGTTAGAATCGGGGAGCGATCTCGCGAACGGACCGATCAAGGGCACCAAAGTGTCGACGTCAAACAGCGACCGAAACTCCCGCGCGCGGATTTCATCGGTCGGATCGAATCCCACGACCACGAGCGACTCGTGAGGCTCCAGCGCCGCACCCGCCGGCAACGCCGCCAGCACATCGCCGCTGATTTCCCATCCACCCAGATCCACCGTGGCTTGCGACGTGTTTACGAGTTCGACAAATTCGAAACTATCCGCGTTGAAGCGTTGGAGTTTGAAATTGTCGAATACGGCGCGTCCGTTCTTGCTGCCGACGCCAACGAGTCCCTTATTGAGCGGCGTGCCGAAGTCGTAGCTGACCTTGGCCGTACCGTCTGCTCGCAACCGAGCGAACGTCCCATCTACTTCCAGTCGAACCTCGAACGGTTGCTCATGCAGCGACAGCGGGGGGAACTGAATGATGTCGTCGATGAAGTGCCAACCCGTGTCATCATGCAGTCCGATGCGCCATTTGTTGGCATTAAGGTGGACAGACGCGAATTTGAAATTCGCCGGGTCTTGATAGTCAAAGACTACCGCGGCGTTCCTGGAAAAACCCGGGACATCCTCGGGCAGCTCGATGTCCACGGAAAGCGAAAAACGATCGGTCAACGGCTGGACACCGCGGAGGACCGCCAGCGAGTCGCCGTTGGTTTCCGCCGACGGAACGAGCGAGTATTTGCCCTCCGAGACCATCCAATTGCCGGCTTCCGGGTCCAAGGCTGGGCTCTCGCCGTCAGAAAACTGCAACACCGTATCCGGTAAATCACCCGGATGATAATGCAGCTCCGACAGAATGACGGGCCCCATGCGCGGACCCGCGTTTGGCGTTCCCAGCGTCGGTTCTCTCATCGTCACCAGGGGTGCCGAACGATCGGCATCGGGCCAGCGTCCCACGGCCACGTCGCGATCGATGGGTCCGAATGCCGCCTCGTCTGCAAACAGCAACGAATCCGGATTCCCGGATTCGCTTTCCAGCAGCCACAACCGGTTGTGGCTCGAACCTTCGATGGCGAGTCCCGTTTGATCGCCGTTTAACACCAGATATCCTTTGCCGGCAAGGCTGGTCGAAGGTGGAACGACGTATTGGCCTGGTTGCTCGGCGTCGGTAGTCAGACGCCATCCAGAGAGATCTACATCGTGGTCCGATACGTTGTGCAATTCCACGCGATGGTCCTGCGGACCGGCATCCCCCACCCAGATTTCATTGATCAATATGCCTGATGTTTCTTCCGCGGCGGTCGTGCCGGGAGACCCTCCGTAGCGAACCGAGGCACGCCAGCTTTCGGCCGCCGCGAGCTCGTGAGTTGCAGAGGCCAGCTCCAGCGTGCTGCCAAGACCGTCTGCCCGTTCCGGCCATGGCGCGGCATCCTGCCACATCATGTCCAACAAGGCATTGCCATCGGCATCGACCAACCGCAGTCGTTCGCCGGCATTGTCGAGTCTGCCGGACGAAAATGTTCCCGAGATGGGCCGACCGGTTCCGTAACGCGCTTCCATGGCGGCCTGATCCTGCACGACAAGCACGCTCTGACCGGGCTCCAGCGATTGAATCCGGGCGTCCGAAAAATCGAAGGAAACACCGTCAACAAACCGCAGGCCCGTCAAGTCGACGACATGCTGCGCCGTATTGGTTAGCTCGATGAATTCAAAGTCGTCAGCCTCCCGCGCGGGATCGATCTGGAGCTCGTGAGCGGTGGGATCGTGAGGATGGTAGTTGATCTCGCTGACCAACAGTCCGCTGAAGTCATCGGGCGTTCCGGTTGTGAGGATCGATGCCCGGCGAGCCGCACTCCAGTCGTCTTCGACTCGCGTGCGCGCGAATATGTCCAGGGGTTCGGCCAGGACAATCGGTTCGCCCTCCAGCGACACGGTTAGCTCCGGGTGGACGAGAAAGTCCGGGCTGTCGGGCGTAACATTGACACCATGGATTGCCAGTATGTTTTCGCCGTTGCGGAGCAGGTGTACAGAATCAGAAACGTTGAACTTCTCAACGTCCACCGCCGCGCCGTCGGGACGCAAAGCCGCGGCCGTGGAATCGTAACGGGGCTGCTTGGGAGCGTTGCTGCGCGCGATTTCCGTGCCATTGAGGTACGCCACAAAACCGTCGTCGTACCGCATGCCGAGCACCATACGTTCGATGCGCGGCAGTTCCCGTGCCTGGAACGGAATTCGCACAAACGCGCCGGCGTTTTGAAGGTGCATTGCCTGTTGCACGTCCGTATCGATAAAGGAATCGATCGGTGCATTGAACTGCTGTCCCACCAATCGAAAACGATCGTTGAACGTCGAATGCATGCCGTCCGCCACCGACAATTCCAGTTCCGCTCCAGCGGTGTTCTGGAAGTAAACCAGCGTCAGATCGTGGCTGCCCGCGGTGAGGTAAATCGAGCCAAAATAGTCGCGCGGGCCATGGCGGCGGTTGTCGAGAACCACGATTTGGCCATCGATCATTAATCGAGAACCGTCGTCGCTGTTGACGCCGAACGTGTACATGCCTTCGGCATGAACCGTCAGCGCGGCGGTGGCCTCCAGAGCGAAGTTCTCACCAGCACCGTCGGGAAACGAAAGGTTTTCGGCGAAGTTGCCATCTCCTCCCGCACCCAGGTAATTGATGTAGGGAACATCCGTCACGGTTGCTTCACTCTCTACGGCCGCGCCCAGCAGCACGGCGTCCGCGGCGGGAAGCCCGTTGATGACACTGACGGAATGTACCTGGTGAACCGTGAATCCCGACGCCACTTCAACGGAATCGTCGAACTGCCCGGTGTCGTACCCCAGCGACGCGGATCCGGCGGACCAGGCGCTGTCATCAAACTCGATCTCTTGCCAGCCCGTTTCCTGGGGCCCGCCGGAGGGCAACAAATACGCCGCCGGCGAGTCGCCGTCGACGAGCGAAATACTTTGATTGAACTCGATGGCATTCGGATGCAGCTCTCCGCCCGGCAGGCGCGGGTCCGTACCGTCCAGCGTGTAGTAGATCGTCCCTTCCTCCGCCGCGAGCAGTATCTCCTGGCCGACGGGATGACGTCCCGCGCCCGGCACCACCGTGGGCGGAGACGAAAACTGGCTGTCGATCCACTGGAGCCGTGCAGCCAGCCATCCTTTCAGGTGCAACAGCTCGCCCTCCCAGCTGTCCATTCCGTCGGGGGCGAACATGCCGCCGTTGGGAGCGATTCCAGGCCACCGCTCCCAATTACGGTCTTGAGCCTCGCGGATCTCGGCAGCCATCGCGTCGATGATGCGATTAAAATTTTCTTCCGTGAACACGTCGTCGCGAAGCTCGAACCAGCGATCAAACCATTTTCGACGGAACTCGGGATCCTGAAACAGCGGGTCCCACCACGAGTAGTTAAAGAAGTTCGAGCCATCTCCAACGGAGTCCCAGGTCAGCGGATCAAGGTCCCGCCCATCTTCCGATCCCATGGAACGGTCAAAGTCCCAGATCGGACCGAATTCGATTTTTCCCCCAGCGTCCTGGAAAAGATACGTGCTCAGCCGCAGGCCGTCGGGGTTCTTGGTGAGCACGTTCAGCAGGTGATGGTCGATCCATGAATCAACGTCGATGTACCGTGCGTAACCTGTCTCGGGATCGGTATCGGTGAGCGACGCCGCCATGGCGTCGATCTGCTGCGTGATGTATTCGGCCTGGCGCGCCGTCACTTCGCTCTCTTTGGGGTCCACGTACAGCAGCCGGCGGCCCCCGGCCTCAAAGCCCTGGTCCCCCGGATCGGCGCGGTCGATCTTCAACAGCCACCCGCCGTTCACCTCCGGCGCGTTGATCGGATCCGTTTCCAGCGGCTCGATATCCACGCGATCCGGCCCACGCTTGATCTTTTCCATCAGAACGTAGATGCCGCGGTAGTCACCTTCCGACAAATCTCCGCCGTCCCAGTTGTGGTACATTTCGACGAACCGCGTACGCACGGCGTAACGTCCGATTTGGTTGCTCAGTTCGTAGATCAGACTGTTGCGAATGAGACTGCGGTCGAAATTGTAAGGAGAAAACAGCACCCAGTCGGAATCGGCCGGCAGACCCAGCAGCGGGACGTCCGTGTCCTGGTTCAGCGCGTCCCACGTCTCCAGGGCGTACGACGGCTTGGGCTGCCCCGACGTACTCGATCCGCGGACCCTCAACCCCGTGCGTATCTCCAGCGCGGGATCGCCGGCAAAGGACGTCCGTCCTGTCGACGCATCCGGTTCGTACAACGCCAGGCCGTTGAACTGAAACGAGGACTCCGGTGGTCGGCCTTCGTTAAAGTTCTCCAGCACCAGCACGGGAAGATTGCTGCTGGCGTCCGCCATCGACGCATCCAGACGCACGTACCAGCGGCTCGCCGCAACGCCCGGCGGCCCATCGCCCAGCACCGACACCGCACGCACGTGCGTCGTCGCGTTGATCGGAATCGGAGACGTGTACTCGCTCGACGATGCGTCCGGCACGCTGCCGTCGGTCGTGTAGTGGATCCTCGCCGCGGGCGCTTCGGTGGATAGCTCCAGTAAAAACGGTGTCGAAAATACACCGCTCGCCCGATCAAATCCCACCACACCGCCTTGCAGCTCGCTGTTCGACGCCCCCGGAGTGGCCGTCGCCAGGTAGCCCGTCTCGCTGCCGCCCGAGGCAATGCCGTAGGACACGTCCGCGATCTGGACCGGATACGATTCGCCGAGGTCGTGCGCGACGACCCCCTCCGGACCTACCAGCCCCACGTATTCCCCGTCCCGGGAAAGCTTGAAATTCGTGTGCAACTCACCGCCCACCCCCGACCGGTCCTTGCCCGACGCAAACACCACCAGGAAGCCGTCACCCGGCAGCGTAACGGAAGGAAACTCCCACTGCTGAAGCTGCGACGCGTCGTCCGTCAGGTACCAGTGCTCCAGCGACACCGGATCGGCAGATGTATTCCGGATTTCGATCCAGTCGCTGCTGTCCCCGTCTTCATCCACCAGCGTCGTGTCGTTCGACGCCATCATCTCGTTGATCAGCACGTCGGAGACAAGGAGCCGGCGGGCTTCCAGCCGTTCTATGGAAGGTGTCCGAGCACGGGGATACGTGGATCGTTCACGAGCACAAGACTTCGCGGCACGGTGCCGACGCGCTGCGGGCCAGTGCTTGCCAAACCATGCCATGACGCTGCGGGGCCGCCGCCGGCGGCTGTTCTCGAAGGCAACGGGGAAGTGATGAACCGGACAGAAATAGTAACGCGGTGCGTTGCACAACGCATGCGGCCCGACACAAACGTCTCACGCAATTTTCCCGCCTCCGTACGCCTACGCCTCGTGAACCAGAGAATCCTGGTCGAATCGGCCCGCGGCAGGATAGCACGAGTGTGCCCGACGCGCCCTATTATAAAGGAACCTACGCATCCAAACCCAGCATTTTTGGGCCGTTCCGATCTCCGGTTCCGCTCTCAACGGCCGGATCGCGTTTGCTTGCGTGTACGGTCGGCGGGTCGGCTTTGCCCGTCGGGTCGTGTGCTGATTGGGTTTTCTCGGGCGGCTTTGTGGCGTATATTAGTGAGCAATCAGGCATTCCGGCCGATCACGGCGCTTGCGGTTATTGTCGGCCGTGTCCCATGTGCCGTCGCACTGACGGTTGACGACCGCAAGGCATCGATGGGCGGGCAGTTGTGGGTGGCTTGCTCATCACTTGACCCGCTTTGACTGGACCTGCTTTTGCCATTGGGCGCAATGGACAATAATGGACGAGCCAAACAAATCGAAACACTGGGAAGCGATTGCCGACAAGATCGGCGTGGAACCTCAAGCGGAGGCCCCTCGGGACCCGCCGCCGTCACGGCCCGTTCCGCCGGAGCGTCCTGCGGCGCCAGTTCGGCCTAAGCCCGCGTCGGCGCCTCCGTCGGACTGGGCAGCGCTGGCTGACGACCTGGGCGTTTCCCCGGCCGCAGAACCGCCCGTTGCGGATCGCGAGACTGCCGGAAAGAGCCGATCGACCCCGGACGTCGTCAAATCTGCTCGACCCGCGCCGACGTCGCAAGATCCGACCGCGCCGGATCAGGAAGAAATCACGTTCCGCGGACGCGACCAGGATCTTGCCGGTGAAGCCCAGTCGGAAATTGATTTCGGCGAAATGGAAGCGGCGGCTGAAGGGCCTGCAGATGTCGAATCCGACAAGCGAAAACGGCGGCGGCGGCGTCCCCGGCGCCGCGGCACTCGCCGACAGACCGGTGAGAACGAAGGGCCTTCTTCCGACGTTTCCGACACAGCCGGCGAAGCAAAAAGGGAAGCACCCTCAAGGTCCGAAGCCGAGCCACGTGGCGGCGCCGTCGAGAAGCCTGCCCGTCCCAGTCACAAGAACATTCCTACTTGGGAAGAGGCCGTGACCACGATCGTCAACACGAACCTGGAAACGCGACCGTCGCGCACCCGAACGCCCCGAGCAGGTTCCTCGCGAGGGCGAGGCCGCGGCGGTAAGCGGTCGTCATAACGCCGGGACGGGCGACGTTAGTGCCGATTACCAAGACCCAGGCGATCACTTGAATGTAATCGTCCGCGCCAGGGGCCGCAGGACGTGATCGACCACGTAGTTGTCGACCAGATCAAAGCAGACGCGCGACAGGTTTTCCAGGGCGTCACCGTAGCTCAACTGCGGGTCCAGACTGCCGTATTGACGCGCGGTGATGTAAACGCTGAGCTGGTCTTCTGGAAAGTCCCCCGTCCGGATCTGGTAGGCATTGGTACGGGTTTCGATACTGATCCGGCATTGCGTGCGACACTCATCGTCCAGCGACAGCGTCACCGAAGGTTCGCAATTAATCACCGCGCTGCCCGGCAGCTCGGCCAGTTTTTCCATCGCGGGGCTGACTCCAAGGGCATCTCGAACCAGTTCGTTATGATTTCCGCGATAGGTGAGGTCGAAGCCGAAAAGCAGGTCGAGCGCTTCGCAATCCAGAGGGCTTACCGAGAGAAAATAAGGGGCCATCTCCAGCGCCACCTGGTGTTGGTGAAGCGCCGATTCCACGGATTCGGGGTTTACGTGCCCGGAACAGAGACGCCGAGGTTCGATCGTGCACCATCGATACTGGCCGCGGTCCTTGTCTTCCTCCAACACGAACTCGCCTTTGTCGCGGCAGTAGAAATTTCGCATCTCCGGAAAATGCTTCTGGATCTGTTCAAAGTACTGGAGAACGGTTTCACGACCGCTGGAGAGCTCCATCTCGGTGCTGAGGTTCATATTGATGTAAAAGTCATCGGATAGCGCGCTGTACTGATGCATCCGGTTGTTCCTGTTCAGTGAGGCCGCCAACAGTCGAGAAGCAACACTAGGGGCGAACACGCATCCTTGCCAGCCTGGGAGAAGCCGCCTCGCGAGTACAACCCCGCATCTTGCATGGATTCGCCTTACCCCCTTAGTATAAGGCTCTGTTTCCGACGCTGTCAAAGGTCCGTTGTCGCCTTAAGTTAGCTGCATTTATGGAGATGGCTGCCCGGGTCGCTATCAAGCTGTTTCCATCCGGGGGGTGCCGGCTGCTGATCATGCCACGAGATCCTCGGGCCGTGCAAGCGGGCTTGGCGGGAAAAATGGGAGGCAGAACATGGCCGAAAACTTCATGCTGGTTCCCTCCGGGTTGGGCTGGATGGGGATCGCCGGTGCCGGCTCGAGGGTCCGCTTTTTGACATTCGGGCATCTGGATCCGGAGGCCGCGCATCGGGCGTTGATCGGACGTGGGCTGCGCGGTGGTGTCCGGCGTCGCGTTTGGAATCGCGAACTCGTCGACCGGTTGCAGAGGTATGCCGAAGGCCGGGTCGTTTCGTTCGAAGATGTGGTGGTGGTGATGGACCAGCTGCGTCCTTTCACTCGCCGGGTGCTCGAGCAGTGCCGGCGGATTCCTTGGGGCGCGACCACGAGTTACGGGCGGTTGGCGGCGGACTGCCGCCGTCCGCGGGCGGCCCGTGCCGTAGGGGCGGCCATGGCGTGCAATCCCGTGTCGCTGATTATTCCCTGCCATCGGGTCATTGCCTCCGATGGCACACTGCGTGGTTACTCCGCACCGGGAGGACTGGAGACCAAGCGCCGCTTGTTGCGTCTGGAAGGCCGAGCGTGGGGCCCGCGTAGCTCGGTCGGCGAATCGGACCGCGACGCATTGCGAAGCGTCCACGACCATTCGCCCGTGGCGGCCGCGGACTATGCGGTCTCGTGACGCGAGCCCTGGCCGCACGGATGGTCTACGCGCGCGGCTGGGGCTCCTACCGGCATACGTAGGTTGCGATCGGACGGATTACCTCAGCGCGCGGGAACGATCATGCGCGGCGACGGTGGCTGCGAAGATGCTAACCAACGACCAGAACGACGCCTGTCGGCAGTGGCGGGCGTTCAGTCAAAAAACGAAAACGATGTCGAATCTGGCTGGTCAGGATGGTTTG
>CAZNKT010000071.1:0-32999 GCA_964573605.1 uncultured Pirellulales bacterium | reverse complement strand
TTTCAAAACGCCCTGTAATGCCTCCATGGCCGGCAAAATTCACAGCCAAATCAGGTTTTGAAACCGGCTCTAAAGACCGCGCAATAACTCGGCAACTTTGTCTTCGTAAATCTGTTGCCAGTGAGGCGCCAACAGGCAGTCGCTGTCTTCCTGAGCTCCGCCGGCGTTCTGCAACTGCTCGGTCGTGGGCGCGTAATAGATGTAGCCGTTCGTGTAACCCGCGACGAACGTGTGCTCGTGGGGAGACGACTCCTTGATGCGCAGACCGATGCGGACGGTTAGTTCGCCCGGAAACGTCGTCAGCACGAAGTCGCCAACCCGCAAGGCCAGAAGTTCGACATCGATCGTCCGTTGGGGCGCCGCCAGATTCTGTCTCTGGTGTTTGCGCAGCAGGGCCAGGTTCGTATTGATCCGCGTCATCCGTTCCATGGTGTGAATATTGCGAATGTATTGTTCGATGTTGCGGCGGTTGGCGGCGTCCAGCCGGGAAAAGTCGTCGCGGCCTCGAGCTTCATCGAGCAGGTAGCGGTGCGAGTCGTACGAGGGATACTTGCCCGACACCTGATACTTCACGTACAGGGGCACGAAGGACTTCAGGTTCAGATGGGTGCCGCGCAGGGAATCAAGAAGCCGCTTTTGGCGGGCTTCCAGGGCGATGATACGCGGCGCCCAATCGGCCCGCGGCAACTCGATGGTTACGCCGCGTACGGCGAGTCGGTTATCTTCGCGGGTCTCGATTTCGCGGACGGCCGCCAGCGTGCTCAGCCCCAGCAGGTTGCCCAGCGGCTCGGCGTCCCGCGGGTGGTGGACGTCTTTGTACATCACCGGGTTGATGTCGCCGCCACACCCTTGCAAGAACAGCGCCACGGCACCCTGGCCGAGGTTGTCTTGGATCACGCGCGAAGCGAAACCGGTCATGTCGGCCGTGTTGCCGCCACTCGGCACGCCCTGGATCGGATGACAGGCAAAATTATACACGACGGCCAATGGCCGGCCGTCCTGTCGGTCCAAGCGCAACACGCCGATCTCCGGATCGACCGGGCCAACCTCGGCAACTTCTTCGTCCGGTGGCAGCGAATAGGCATGACGCACGTCCGCCTCGCGGCCATCATTCAACTTCAGCCGTCGGTTCTCCATGATCCGATTCTCGTGGCCGTGGCCAACGCCGACAGTCACGGGCACGAGGTCTGCCGCGGCCCGGGCGATCGCCCGCACCGTGCGGTCTTCGATCTCCGGGCACACGACACCATGGCAGTGACTGGCGTTGATCATCACGCCGGCCGGCGCGATGCCGAGCTGCCGCTTGACGCGCGTGCGGACATTGTCGAGGTAGTCGTTGGGAATCGTGCCGATCTGGCCAACGGCCACGGCATCGACGGTAACCAACACGGCATGCGCGCCGCCGCATTCCAGCACGAGCGCTTTGACGTACAGCGGATCGTTGACCGGCCCTGCTTCGCGATCGGTGATGTCCACCGTGGCCACCCCGGCCCGCAATTGGGCGATGGCGTTTCGGGCCGCGATCGCAGCCGGGTCCCAGAACGTCGCTATGGTGAGCAGCAGGGATACGGCCCCAAAACGATGTTCGCATTCCCCCCAAAAATACCGGTGTGAAAACCGGGGCCTCACGGACGCGCATGCGGACATGACGGTGCCCTTGCAGAAAAAGGTTGTTCAGCGATGGGTTGGTGCTCCCCGCGGAATCGATCCGGTCGCTTGATTGTACATGGTCAGCCGGCGATCCGCCGTCTGGCGGTCCTAGTTATGGTTATTAGCGAACGGTGCCGGAGGACAAGATAGACGAAATAGTGGAGAATCTTCTTAAGAATCTCACATGCAACTCGTCTAAGAAAGCGTTGGCCCGGACCATTCTTCGTCAGCAGCGTAAAGGTGGCCGACATGGCGTGGTCCGGAAGGAGAGCTGATTTCGAACGCCTGGTGGAGGACCATCTCACCGATGCGTTGCATTTCGCCATTCGCTTAACGGGAGATGTGGAACAGGCGGAAGAGGTTGTTCAGGATGCTATGGTAAACGCATCGCGGTCCTGGAGATCATATCGGGGTGTGTCGCGGTTTCGGACCTGGTTGTTCCGAATTGTTGTCAACGCTTTTCGTGATCGGCTTCGCCAGCAGCCTTGCGAGGAGAACCTTGCCCATGAGCCACTGGACCGGCGCCACTTAACTGGAGCGGATGTGCTGGTAATTGATGAGTTACGACGGTTGATCGCCCAACGCGTGTCCCGTTTGCCGGCCAGGCAACGCGAAGTACTCGTGCTGGCGAGTTATCAGGGATTGAGCGCGCGCGAAATCGCAAGTGTGCTCGAAATCACTGAGAACAATGTGCACGCCACGCTTCACGCGGCCCGCGGGCGGTTGCGACAGGAATTGAATCAGTATCTGGCAGGACGTTGATCATGGCGGCTTTCGACCAATCCCGACGATGCCGCGACGCTACGGGCGATACCGTGGATGATATGTTGCGGGAGGCGCTGTGGCCCGAGATTACGTCCCGTCAAGAGGAGCGTGTGCGCGCGGCTTGGCGCCGGCGGACACGGCGGCGACGGCAGAAACGAGCGGCGGTGGTGGCCATGGCCGTGATCGTCTCTACCCTGGCGCTCGTTGGCTATTGGCAGCGGCGGGAACCGCGGATACTTCTCGCAGGCCGAGACAATTCGAACGTTCGTCCATTCCCCCGTCCGTCCTCCCCTGCCGAGGCGACAGGGCAGGAGACCTCGGGTAGGCCCCAGCGAAGGCATATCAACTCCGAGATAATTGCTCGACCGGGAAACCATGTCGCGGCCGCGCGATTTCGGGATCGCTTGGCCGTCGCGTTGGCGAACAGAGATGTCGGGGGCGAGCAGCGGAGGCTCGCCGGTGATCTGGCTCTGCTGGAGACGGCGCTCGACGGGTTGACGCGCGACACACACGCGGATGCCGCCGATCTTGTGAACAGCCTGGGGCTGAATTCGCCGATATATGAACGACGGCTGTCGGAGCTGGTTCAACGATCGGACCATTCCCGTCGCGATGCCGTCGTGCGGCTGCTTTGTTGCGTGGCCACACCGCGTACGGTGCCGATGTTAGTGCAATTGGCCCGGTCGCCAAAGACTCATGAAGAGGCTACCCGCGCACTCGCCCGAATTGTTGGCCCGCGGACACTGGCTCGACTGATCGTGATGGAGCCTTCCAAGGCTTTGCAACGCGAACTCCTCTCGGCGCTGGCTGGTCGCGATGATCTCATGAGTACTCGGCTCTATTTGAACTTCGTTCAGCACCCGGTAATGTCCCGTATGGCACTGGAGGCAATTGAGGATGCAACGCATCCGCCGCTCGATCAGTTATTCTCGCTCTTGCGGGACCAGCGTATCAGAGTACGGATGGCGGCGGCACGGACACTCGGGCATTTGAACGACTCTGTTGTTTCCCAGCGATTGGCCGAAATCGTCCTCCGCGATCCGTCACCGCACATGGCATTGGCGGCGCTTGCCAGCAGCGCCGATCCGGTCGCCGTTCAATTCTTGGCCGCCGCGCGGCATGACATCGCACTGGCCGGGCCGCTGCACGCGGCGCGGGTGCGGGCAAGATCTTGGAACAACTGAATGGATCTGCGCGCAGGAGATCGTGACGTGAACCGCGCTCCGCCGCCGATGGGAAGCGCCGATCGCCGTGGCACGCCTGTCTTGCGTCGAGCCTGTCTGGATAATCGAGATGTGTATCGTGGATCACTACGCTCACGCTGTGAGCAGGGTGTCTGCTGGCCAGACTTACCAAATGGGAGGAGTTGGCAATGGCACGATTAGAACCTGGTCTCCCCTTGTCCCTATTGTTGATGACGGTCCTGGCGGCATTTACCGCACGTGCCGAGACGACCGGAGATGCCGACGACGCCCCGGTGACGCGTGTCTACCGCGTTGCCGACTTGATCCTGCCGGCTGCGGACTACACGTTTGAGGGTATACAGATGCCGGGCCTCGGAACGCAATCCGGTCTGCACGGCACCTCGGCGTGGTTTGGGAACGCCTACAGTGGTGGCGGTTACGGGGGCGGAGGCGCGGGAGGAGCATACGGTGGGAGCGGGTTGGTGGTGGGTGCGCCACCACGGCCGGAAAAAGACACCACGCGGCGCGGCGCGCGTACAACCATGCGGGTCGACTGGGATGCCCTCATTGAGGGGATCACCAATACCGTGGCCCCCAGCACGTGGGAAGAAGTCGGTGGTGTCGGATCGATCACTCCGGTGGGTAAGTTGATGGTTGTCCGCCAGACACTGTCGGTGCACAAGCAGATCAGCGATCTGTTGACGGCGTTGCGGGCAGAGGGAGACATGGCCAAGACCATCACGGTTCGAGCGTACTGGGTGCTCGTCGACTCCGATCGGCTTGCCTCGCTGCGCGTCCGCGAAAACGGCCATACACGCGTCAATCGAGAAGGGCTCGATGCCATCGTGGCCGGAGGAGGATCGCGCGGTGAGGTGACGTGCCTGGACGGACAGACGGTGCACATCATTTCGGGGCGGATACGCAGTTCCGTGACGTCGGTCATACCGGTTGTCGGCCAACGGTCCAACGACACCGGAGTGGACGGCCTGGCGCTCCGCCAAAGGACGGCCGCCCCGACCAGCAAGAACCACGTTCTTCCTCCGCGGGCAAAAGGCGCGCGCGTGCCCGTCCATGCGCTGGCACAGGTCGACAACGCCGATCTCCGCGCGCCAACAGCCGCGTCGGCTGGAAACTGGAATGCGAATACGCGGCAGGCGAATGTCGGTTACCAGCCGGTGCACAAGACCATGAACCTGGGTGCACTGCTCCAAGTCACGCCGACACTGATCCCCGGCAACCGCGCGGTCGTCCTCGACGTGCGCAGTTTCGTCACCCGTTTGGGCGGCGATGGAGAATTGACCGTACCGTTTGACGATGTAGTTCCGCTCGACCGGCTCGATGTGATCTCCCAGCAATTCATGACGACTCTATGGATCCCGCTCGGCCGTCCCGTCATCGTGGCGGGCAGCACCCTGGAGCCGAACGCGCGCCCTGGGACCGACGAACAACTGTACCTGGTCATCGAAGCCGACGCATCCGGGACAGAGACCAGATGAACGCACGTTGTGCTTTTCAACGACTAAAAAAGGGGGACAGGCACGCCGCCGTTGGCGCTCAAAACAAACGACAACCTTGACTTGCCGCGGCGAGCCAGCCCCCTTCTGTCAGCTACCTGGCGCAGTAGTACCAAGACGTGCCGGATCACCCCATGGCGTCGGCGAACGCACGTTGCAGTGCTTCCAACCCACGCCGGCCGTGCGCCGCATCCACCACGGCGTTGACCTGTACTTCGCTGGTACTGATCATGTCCACGTTGATGTGTTCATCAGTCAGCGCGCGAAACATGCGGATCGCCACGCCCGTATGACTGCGCAGGCCGATGCCCGAGACAGTCAGCTTGGCGACCGAACCGCTCGACGTGACCGCGCCCTCACCGAATTGACGGACGACGTTCCCGGCGGCTCGACAGCTTTTATCCAGATCGGATCGGGAAACAGTGAAAGTCAGGTTGGCGTGCCCGTCCCGGCCCACACTCTGCACGATCATGTCCACTAGAATTCCCGCTCCGGCGATGGCGTCGAAGCAGTCGGCCGCCACGCCGGGCCGGTCCGGGATGTGGCTGATTGTTACCCGCGCCTGTGCATCGTCCAGGGCAATGGCGTCGATGGTCAAGTCTTCCATGGCCTGCAGACGAGCGAGAATTTCTTCGGCGGGAGCCTCGAAATGATGGACTTCCACATCCCATTCTTGGACGGACTCGGCGGGCGGCGGCCGGTCGAGCTCGAATTCACGATGGACGACGCGCAGCGCTTCGTGTGCGTCGTCGCGATCCACCAACACGGAGATCTTGATCTCACCCGTTGTGATCATCCCGATATTGATTCCTTTTCGGGCCAGCGCTCGAAACATCCGATCGGCGACACCGCTCTGGTCCGCCATGCCCAGGCCCACGATCGAGATCTTCGACACGTGCGCGTCGTGCGTGATGTCTCGAGCACCAAGGTTGCGGGCGACGCCATCGATGGCGGAAAGCGTTGCCGGCAGGTCCGACTCGAGGACCGTGAACGAAATATCGGCGCGCCCCTCGGCACCGACGTTCTGGACAATCATGTCCACGGAGATGTTCTTGTCGGCCAACGTAGAGAAAATGGCCAGGCTCGCGCCGGGACGATCGGGAACATCTTCCACGGTCACCTGTGCTTCTCCCCGCGTCATCGCGGCTCCGCTGACCGCACGATCCGGCGACTCGGGCAGCGAAGCGATCACCGTGCCGGGCACATCGCTGAAGCTGCTGCGGACATGGATCGGCACGCAGAATTTCTTACCGAATTCCACGGACCGGTTGTGCATGACCCCCGCCCCCAGGCTGGCCAGTTCCAGCATTTCGTCGTAGTTGACGCGCGCCACCTGCCTGGCTTCGGGCAGAATTCGGGGATCCGTGGTGTAGACCCCGTCGACGTCGGTGTAGATTTCGCACGCGTCCGCGTGCAGCACCGCCGCCAGCGCCACGGCCGTGGTATCTGAGCCGCCCCGGCCGAGCGTGGTGATGTTCAGGTCTTCGTCAATGCCTTGAAACCCCGCCGCAATCACGATCTTGCCGTCGGCCAGGAGCTTGCGGATCCGTTCCGTGGAAATAGAGCGGATTCGGGCTCGGGTGTGTTTGCTGTCTGTCCGGATGCCGATCTGACCGCCCGTCAGGCTGACGGCCTCATGGCCCAATTGATGAATGGCCATGGCCATCAACGCAACACTTACCTGTTCGCCGGTCGACAGCAGCATGTCCATCTCGCGGGCCGACGGACGTTCGCATACCTGGTGCGCGAGCTCCACGAGCTGGTCCGTGTTTTTTCCCATCGCGCTGACGACGACCACGACCTGGTAGCCTTCTTGTTGAGCGCGGATGGCCTTCCGCGCCGCGGCCAGGATCTTTTCACTGTCAGCGACACTCGTTCCACCAAATTTCTGGACGACCGTTGGCACGGATTCGGTTCCTCACGGCATCGGCGGGTTCAGCAGATTTCTGTTGCCGAACTCGCACGAATCTGGCTTGTTTCCTTGTAGCCAAAGTCTGACGACTTGGGCCACGTTCGTTAATTCTTATTGAGGAAGTACGGCATCAATTTCCAGCCTTCATCGAAATGAAGCGACGACGCCTGCGCTGCCGATTCGCCGTACTCCATGTGGCTGTCTGGCGAGACGCCTTGACCCCAAACCACGAAGGGAACGGCCCCGTGGCTGTGGGTCTTGGTTCTCAAAGGCGTGGGATGATCCGGCGTAACCAGCATCCGTCCCCCGCCTCGTTCATCGATGGCGGCGCGAACCGGGGCCACGATGTGGCGGTCGATTTCCTCCAGGGCGCGCACTTTGGCCTGGCCGTCCCCTTCATGCGACGCTTCGTCCGGCGCTTCAATGTGCACGCAGACCAGGTCGACGTCGCCCAGCGCGTCGACGGCGGCCTGGCCCTTGGCCTGGTAGTCCGTGTCGGTGTAGCCCGTGGCGCCGGCTACGTCGATGCGTTTCCATCCGATCAAAGCCGCCAGCCCGCGGAGCAGGTCGACGGCCGTGATCATCGCTCCCCGCACGCCGTGAGTCGCGGCGAAATCGGCCAGTTTCGGCGTTCGGCCCAACCCCCACAACCAGATGTGCGTGGCCGGCAATTTTCCGGACTGGACGCGCTGCCGGTTGACCGGGTGATTGGCGAACCACGTGCCGCTGTCGGCCATCAATGCGTTGAGCAGTCGGCTGCCCGGCCCGCGCGGGTAGTGGTCGGCCACCGACTGGTCGGTCAGGTCGTGGGGGGCCACGGTAAGCGTTTCGTTGGAAAATGGGGCCCGCTGTCGGTCGGACTGGAACAGCAGCAGGTTACGGTAGCTGACACCGGTCACAAACTTCAGGTGGGGCTGGCTCAAACGCTGCTGGGCCGTTGCCAGCAATTTCGACGCCTCGGAAGTCCCCACATGTCCGGCCGTGAAGTCCTTCATGATCTGGTCGTGGATGGTCACCAGGTTGCAGCGAATGGCCCAGTCGTCCGGTCCCAGTGCGATGCCCCGCGCGGCGGCTTCGATCGGTGCCCGGCCCGTGAAGTGCGCCACCGGGTCGTAACCCAACAGGCTCATGTTGGCGACGGCCGACCCCGCGGGCAGATGCGCGGGCACATGCTGCGCTCGACCCACGACACCGGCTGCGGCCAAGGCATCCATGGCCGGCGTGTGCGCTGCTTCCAGCGGGGTCTTTCCGCCGAGCGAAGACTGCGGCTCGTCGGCGCAACCGTCGGGAATCACTATCGCAAATTTCATTGTTGTCGGTTTCCGCTGCGGACACCAATTGCTGCGTGGTTATTCCCAGATCTTCATCCGCACGCCGCTGGAATGGACGCTTGGCAGGCGGGCGATTTCACTGCACGCGTCGTTTACGGACCGCTCGCTCGTTTCGTGAGTAATGATCGCCAGCGGAACGTCGGCCCTGCTTGTCCCGTCTTCTTCGTGCTGAATCACCGATGCGATCGAAATCCCGTGCCGGCCGAGGATGCCGGCAATGGCGGCCATCACGCCGGCGCGGTCGGCCGCATGATGCCGCACGTAAAACCGGCCGCGAACCTCTGCCATATCCGCGACTTCCACCGCGCGCTCGCGATCGGACCAGAGCCCCAGACGCTGGAAGGTTATCGGCAGTCGTCCGGTCGCCGTGTCGATCATATCGGCGACGACGGCCGACGCGGTGGGCATTTGTCCGGCACCGAGTCCCTGGAAAAAGACAGGCCCCACGGCATCGCCGACGACATGGATGGCATTGAACGCGCCGCCAACCTGGGCCAGCGGAGAATCGACACGCACGAGCGTCGGACCGACGTGCACTTCCAGCCGCGCTGCGACCTTCCGCGCTACGGCCAACAGCTTGATGCGGTAACCCAGCTCGTGCGCGTAGCGAATGTCGTCGGCCGCTACGCATTCGATACCCACGCGGGCGATGTCCGACCAACCTACACGTACGCCGAATGCCAGATGCGCGAGGATGGCGAGCTTCTGAGCGGCGTCCGTCCCGTCGACGTCCATGGCCGGATCAGACTCCGCATAACCGCGCCCCTGGGCCTCGCGCAGCGCATCGGCGTATTCGGCGCCGCGAGAGTCCATCTCGGAAAGAATGAAATTGCTCGTTCCATTGAGAATTCCATGTAGCGAATGTATCTCGTTGGCCGCAAGGCACTGGCTGAGGTTCGTAACAATGGGGATGCCTCCCGCGACCGACGCCTCGAACGCGATCGAACACCCCGCGCCGCGGGCACGTGCGAAGAGTTCCGGTCCGTGTTCGGCCAGCAGCGCTTTGTTCGCGGTCACCACGTGTTTGCCGTTGTCCAACAGCTCCAGCATGATCTGGCGAGCTGGCTCGATGCCCCCGATCAGCTGCGCGACAATCTTGATTTCGGGATCGGCCGTAATCCGCGCGAGGTCCGTCGTGAGAAGCGAAGCCGGCACGCCGTACAAGCGCGGCTTCAACGGGTCGCGGACGACCACTCGTTCCAAACGCAGTGAGGTCCCCGCGCGACGGCCAATGCGGTCTGCCTGTTCGGTCAGCAACCGGACCACACCGGACCCCACCGTACCCAGTCCCACGACGGCGACCTTGGTCAGATTCATGGAACACGCATGGACGGGCACGATGGAATCAAAAGAACCTGACATCTTAAAATAACCGGCCGCGGCTAAAAAGGGGCCCGCCCACGTCGGACCGGAGACGGGCGGAGCTGGCGGCTGGAAGTGGCGAAGGGCGTGGCCTGGCAAGCCGTTACGACAAAAAAACAGCCCGCCGGCAGAAGGCCCCCAAAAAGTCTCGCCTGCCGCGCCGGATCCCACCGTTTGTTGAGTAAACGACACCATGGCGGAGCGTGGATTCCGAGAAATTTTGCAAATTTTTCAGCTATTGCTGGACAGGATCCCCGTGGCGATTATAATCCAGGGCGATGTGGGTTAATTTCGCGACAAGGTGCGAGTAGCCACTGAGCAAGCTAGTGAGCCTGATCTTCCAGAGCCTCCCGGTGTGGTAGTGCGTTCTCCAGGCTGAACGCGCACGCCGATTTGCGTCCCTCTCTCTCTGAGGCTCTCTCCCGGGATTTGCCGGATCCATGGCACAGCGCGGTTCGTGCTGAACGACCTCCGGTCGTCCCGGCAGAATCACCAGTCGCCGGGTTGCAGAGAGACGATGGTGCGAGGCTTTCCCGAACGACAACCGAATCCCGCGGCCCGACCGATGCTGCGCGGCAGGCTCCCGATTTCTTTGCGGGCAAAACGGCTGCGACACGTCCGGGTGCCGGGACGCTGCATAGAAAGATTTCAACACCACAACATGGTGGACGGAACGAAATCAACGAAATCCGCTGGACCGACTAGCCAGTGCTCCGAATGGACAAAGGATTGAGGGATCCAATGAAAAAAACCTTTTTGGTCGCCGCCCTGTTGCTGGGCATTTTCGCATCCCCGCTTCGCGCCGGGTTGCTGGAAGATGTTCTCAGTTTCGACGGACGAGACAACGTGCTGGAAGATAACAGCCGTGGTCTGCTTCACGATCTCGATCAAGATGGCGACCTCTCTTCGGGCGACGTCGTTACCGGACTGATCCGGATCGACCGACGGAATTCTCCAACTCCGACGCCGTCGATGGACGATCGCAAGCAGTTGATCATTGCCTACTCGTTCGAAGTCGAAGATGTCGCCTCGATCGACAATACGCCATTCTCGTCGATCACCTACGTTCCGGCCTCCTCGGGGACGGGTCTGGATATCAAATCGCTCCTGGGAGATACGCACGAGCCGGCGGGATTTGTGGACTGGGCCAAGGTGTCGCTGGCCGTAATGGAGCGGACGTTCGCGGCGGACGATTCCGCGAACAATCCGGTCAGCAATACGGTCACCGCGGGAGCCGACCTGATCGACGATGTGCTCGGTGACGGATCAGGCTATACGCTCGATGTTCTGGGAGGATTTGACGACGCCGATGACTTTTACCACCAACTGATCACCGGATCGCCGGGCATCGACATTTCCGATATTCGCGACGCCACCGGCGCCGCAACACTGGGGACGCAGAGTGGCGGCTTTTCCGTGCTCTACGACAACTTGGGTGCTGCAAGAGTCTTTCGACAGGTTTCTGCGACGAGCGTCATTAACAACGCGGTTACCCAGCACGATCTGGGCCTGGAAGGCGGACTGTTGCTCGGCAACAACGAGGCCAACTGGGGCTTTGCCGACAAGGCGAACATCCGCCTCAACGTCGTGCCCGAGCCGGCGACGTGGGTCCTGGTGCTGATGGCCGGGTGCGTCGGACTAATGCGGGGGACGCGACGCCGCTCATTGGCTGACCGAGATCGTTGAGGATCTGCGGTTGGGACTGGGGGAGGCGTGCCGTTTCGGGGCCCCCCGGAGGGGCGTCGCTCCGGCCCCGCCGGTTGCGCAACGTGGCGTCCTTCGCGCTGGTCGGCCTCGCCGGCATTAGCTGGACCTTGCTCCTCTCCTTTCTCTTTTTGTTACGGCTCTCCGTTTGTCTGACGGACGAACTGCCGGCGCGGCGCTGCCGGCACATGCGGTTCACCGCTGGCTGCTGTACCGGTGCCGTGTTACGATGAATTCTTCTCGAGCCGGCGTCCCGTTCGTGGTTATCTGTCGCCAGTGTGAAGCTCTGTAATGAAGTTTGAACGCCTGGGACCCTATCGCATCGTACGCCGCATTGGGCGAGGCGGTATGGGCACCGTCTACGAGGGTGTGGACGATCAGTCGGGGCAAACGGCCGCGATTAAAGTGCTCTCGGTGCATCTAGCGGACGACGAAGGGTTTCGAGAGAGATTCGAAGCGGAAATCGAATCGCTCAAAAAGCTGCGGCATCCGAATATTGTTCGCCTTTACGGCTACGGCGAACAAGACGGCCATCTGTTCTATTCCATGGAGCTGGTGGACGGAATCACGCTTGAGGAAGCACTGCGATCCGGAACGTCGTTCAGCTGGCGGGAGGTTTTGCAGATTGGCATCGACGTGTCCAAAGCCCTCAAGCACGCGCACGATCACGGCGTCATTCATCGGGACATCAAGCCAGCCAATCTCTTGCAGGCGTCTGACGGCACGATCAAGCTTTCGGACTTCGGAGTGGCTCGTATTTTCGGCGGCAACCAGTTGACACAGGCAGGCGGGGTTCTGGGGACTGCGGAGTACATGTCCCCGGAGCAGGCCAGCGCGAGCAGCGTCGATCACCGCTGCGACCAATACAGCCTGGGAGGCGTGTTGTACGCGCTGCTGGCCCGTCGTCCTCCGTTCCGCGCCAGCGGCGTGCCCGAACTTATATCGCTTCAGCGTTTCGCCCAGCCAGAGCCCGTACGTCGATTCGCGCCGGAGACGCCCGCGGAACTGGAGCGGATTGTCACGCAACTGTTGGAAAAGGATCGCGGCAGACGATTTCGCAACGCGCAGGTGTTGGCCCGCCGCCTGGAAGCGACGGCAAGGGCCCTGTCTCGTGCTCGGCACGAAGATCCACAGCAGCAGGAGGCATCGGGCGAAGGTGCGGACGATCACCGTTCGATTTCCGTGGCGGAGACCCGGCTGGCGACCGAAGAGAGCTGTTCCCGCGAGGCCGGCCCGAGCGAAGCGCCGGGCAGTATCGTCCAGCGCCATGTCCCGGAGTCCGGCGCTCCGGCCCTTGCGGATTCCGAGCCGTTCGCGCCGCCCGAGCCGGCGCGCTTTACGGCGGTCGACTCGCCATCTCGATCCCCCGATTCTCGACGACGCGCCCCATCCCCAACCTTCGGCCTTCAAGGATTGATGCTGTTGGCAAGCCTGTGTGCGCTGTCGGTCGCGGCATGGTATGTTTCCCGGCCGCATTCGGCGGATGGCCTTTTTGCCGACATCGAATCCGCGCTGGCCGAAGGCACCGACGACGCCGTGCTGCGGGTCGCCGACCGGATCGACGAATTCCAGCAGCGATTCCCGAAGGACCCGCGCGGTGCCGCGTTGCAGCAAGCTCAACAACGAATCGCGCTGTTGCGGTTGGATCGCCGACTGACTGGACTGGCGCGGCGCCCATTTGCGCGGGAACCATTGTCGCCGCCGGAGCAATTGTTTGTGGATGCCATGGCCGTCGCAGAATCGCGTCCCGAGCAGGCCGTCGGCCAGTTGCAGGCGCTGGTCCAACTGTTGGAACACCGCCCGAACGCCGACCCGACGCCGTTCCGATCGTTGCGGGACGCCAGTCCGGCGCTGTGTGTTCGGCTGGCCCGCCAAAAGATTGCGTCGCTGCAAGAGGAAATCCGAACACGATCCCAGCCCCACAGGGCGCTGCTGCGGCAGCGGTTGGCCGATGCCGCCGAGCTGCGGGCGTCGGACGTGGCGCGGGCCCGCCAGATCTGGCAAGCCGTGATCGAACTGTACGCCGACAAACCGTGGGCGGAGGATGAAGTCGCCCGCGCTCGGGCCGGTCTGGAACAGACACGCCCGGTTGCCCGTCAGGCGGCCGCTTCCAAGCCCACCCGGACCTCGGAGTGACCGGCGTGACGGAAGCATTTCCCACAACACGTCTGCGGCGGTTGCGGCACCATGCACCGCTGCGTCGCCTCGTGCGGGGCGTCGATCTGACTCCGGACCGCCTGATTCTCCCGTTGTTCATCCGCGACCAGTCGGAAGGATCGCGGGCCATTGCGTCGATGCCCGGTCACGCCCAGCTCGGATACCGGCAGCTGGCCGACGCGGCGCGGGAAACCCGGCGGCTCGGCATTTCCGCGGTCATCCTGTTCGGCATTCCCGACCACAAGGATGCCACGGGGAGTGCTGCGCTGCGCGACGATGGCGTCGTGCAGAATGCCGTCCGCGTCGTGAAAGAAGCGGTTCCCGACATGCTCGTGGTGACCGACGTTTGTTTCTGTGAGTATACGAGTCATGGTCATTGTGGCGTGGTTGAGCAGCGGCGCGGAATCAAGGACGTGGACAACGATCAGACGTTGCCGTTGCTGGGACGCCAGGCCGTCAGCCATGCGGACGCGGGCGCGGACATCGTTGCACCGAGCGGGATGATGGACGGGATGGTCCAGGCCGTACGGTCGGCGCTCGACGGAGCGTCGTTCGCTCACATTCCCGTTATGAGCTACGCCGCGAAATTTGCCAGCGCGTTTTACGGGCCTTTCCGCGACGCCGCGGAGAGTACGCCGCAATTCGGAGACCGTCGGACGTACCAGATGGATCCGGCCGGTTCGCCGGGGCAGGCGGTCCGCGAAATGGAAATGGATCTGCAAGAAGGCGCCGACATTCTGATGGTCAAACCGGCGCTGGCGTACCTGGATATACTTCACGCCGCGCGCCAGCGGTTTTCCGGAGTACCCCTGGCGGCCTACAATGTTTCGGGCGAATTCTCCATGGTCAAGGCAGCGGCCCGGCAAGGGTGGATTGACGAGCGCGCCGCGGTTTTGGAGTCCTTGACCGCCATGCGTCGCGCGGGTGCGGATCTGATCGTGACCTATTGGGCCCACGACGTCGCCCGCTGGCTTGCTTGACAGATGGGTCCACGCCTCCGTTGCGGCATGCGCGACAAGGCCTACGTCAATGAACAGACCTAACAGCCACAAGGCATTCGCCGATGCGCAGGCGTTGATGCCGGGCGGCGTCAACAGTCCGGCGCGGGCTTACCAGGCCGTGGGGACGGAGCCCGTTTTTTTGACGCGGGGGCGCGGCGCGCATGTGTGGGATATCGACGACAACCAGTACCTGGATTACGTCGGATCCTGGGGGCCGTTGATCCTGGGACACGCCCATCCCCGCGTCGTACGGGCGGTACAGGAAGCCGTCCAGCACGGCACCAGCTTCGGTGCGCCCACCGAAGCAGAGAACGAGCTGGCGAATTTGATTATTAACGCGGTGCCGTCGCTGGAAATGGCGCGGCTGGTGAGTTCGGGAACGGAAGCCACGATGAGCGCCATTCGACTGGCACGGGGCTATACCGGCCGCGACCTCGTCGTCAAATTCGCGGGGAATTACCACGGGCACGTCGACAGCCTGCTGGTGGCAGCGGGCAGTTCCGCGGCCACGCTTGCGGTGCCCGACTCGCCCGGCGTCACCGTCGGCACTTCACGCGATACGCTTGTCCTGCGGTACAACGATCCTGAATCGTTGCGGTCCGTGTTTCAGGAGCGGGGCGGCGACGTGGCCGCCGTCATTTTCGAGCCCGTGGCAGGAAACATGGGCGTGGTGGTCCCGAGCCCGGAATTCCTGACGGCGCTGCGGGAATTCACTCGTCAGTATGATGCCGTACTCATTTGCGACGAAGTGATGACCGGCTTTCGCGTGGCGTACGGAGGCGCGCAGGCGCGGCTGGCCATCGAACCTGATCTGACGACGCTCGGCAAAATCGTGGGCGGTGGCATGCCTCTCGGCGCCTACGGCGGGCGGGCGGAAATCATGCGGCATGTGCTGCCGGCGGGCCGCGTGTTTCAAGCCGGAACGCTCAGCGGAAATCCGGTCAGCACCGCCGCCGGAATTGCCACGCTCAAGACCCTGCGGGACGCACCGCCCTACGAACGACTGGAGGAAATCTCCGGCCGCCTCGAGGACGGCGTGCGGCGCGTGGCGACCGCTGCCGACGTGCCACACACCGTATCGCGCATGGGAAGCATGATGACGCTGTTTTTCCATCCCGGTCCCGTCGTGGACTGGGACTCGGCCAGTCGCAGCGATGCCGCGCGATTTGCAAGCTACTTTCGAGGCATGCTCAATCGCGGCATCATGATGCCATGCAGCCAATTCGAAGCACTGTTTGTGTCGGCCGCCCACACGCCGGACGATGTGGATACCACGGTCGGCATAATGGAAGAAGTGTTTCTCCGTCTCGATCGGTGATGCCGGGGTCCTTTTACGCTCCGGCGGTTCCACGCCTCTGCCAGTTTCGAACTGGGCCTGCATACCCGCCGCTGCGGGATGCGTTGGCCGGATGGAGTCAACCGGCGCGGGGGCTTGGATCGCCCTCTTGTTCTTGAATCGCCGGTCACCGGTCACGCGTCGCAAACCGTTCTTCGGCCGCACTTCGCCGTACGTACTGCGGTTCGAGGTTCCACGGATCATCGCGCGCACCTTGCTGGTACATGGCCCAGGCCGCCTGCGCGACCGCCGCCGCAGTCGGTCGCCACCGCGAAGGTTCCACCACGTGCACTTCTCGAAGCAGGTCTCGGTCGATCGCCGCGAGCGCGGGACCTGTCAGCGTACAACCGGGCTCCAGCGCCTGACACCACGGCCGACAGAGAACCAGTTGGGTGGGACCCTCGGGCCGGAAGATGCCCGACCCGTCCGGCAGGCGGCGCAGCAATGTCACGAACGCCTGGCCCCGTTGCGCTCGGTCGACGGTCCACACCGCGTCGATATGGGAAGGGACCCGCTGGGCGATCGCCACGGACGTGGACACGCCCACGATATCGGCCCCGGCCGCGTAGGCCCACAGTTTCGCCGTCGTAATGCCTACCCGCAATCCCGTGAACGATCCCGGTCCGCACGAGACGGCGACCAGGCCGACCTGGCGAGGTTGCCAGCCGGTGTCCCGAAGGAGACCAGCCAGGGTGGGTGCCAGGAGCCGTGCCGTACCCGCCTCGGCCGAGATTTCCCGCTCGCCGAGTAGACGACCGTCAGCAAAGGCGGCGACCGTAGCCGTACGCTGCGACGATTCGATGGCCACACCATGGATCATTGGTTCGGCGCCAGGCGGCGCAAGCAGGTGTACTGTCGATCGAAGGCCCCCTGTTCCGTAACAGGTTCCCCCATTAAGATGGACGATGTGCGGCTACGGAGGCAAGCCGGTCTGGCTTGACCCCCCTCATAGCGGGCCTTAGACTGCGCGTTTTCCCACGATGTAAGTTTCGACGGTTTCTGGCTTTGGTCCGGTTTCCCTCCCTGCCGTCGCGGTTCAAGTAACGTGTCCCGTGGAAAGAGTGCTGAGCATTGAGACGGGCACTGATCAGTGATATTCACGGCAACCTGGAGGGACTCCAGGCCGTCTTTGAAGACATCCGGCGCGAAGGAATCAACCAGATCTATTGCCTGGGTGATGTTATCGGCTACGGACCGAATCCGTGCGAGTGCATTGACCTGGTGATGCAGTGCGATTCCTGCATTCTGGGCAACCACGACCAGGGTGCCTTGTTTGATCCGGAAGGCTTCAATATCGGCGCGGAACGGGCCATCTTCTGGACGCGCGACCAGTTGGAGAACCCGCGCGGCAATCCCAGCGACAACGCCCGACGCTGGGATTTTCTAGGCGAGCTTCCTCGTACGATTCGCAGCGACGGCTACTTGTATGTGCACGGTTCGGCCAGAAATCCGCTCAACGAATATGTCTTTCCCGAGGACGTCTACAACCAGAAAAAGATGGAGAAGATATTCAGCCTCATTGAAAAGTGCTGTTTTCAGGGGCATACGCACGTTCCGGGGGTGTTTACCGAAAGCTACCGGTACTTGAGTCCCGAGGAGATTGGATTCGAATATGAAGTCGGCGACGAGAAGGTAATGATCAACGTTGGTTCCGTGGGCCAGCCTCGGGATGGAGATAATCGTTCGTGCTATGTGATTCAAGAAGACGATCACATAACCTTTCGGCGCGTGGAATATCCGTTCGAAAAGACGGTTCAAAAAATCTACGATACGCCGGAGCTGGACAACTTTCTCGGAGATCGGCTCAGGGAAGGGCGCTAAGTCGCCGGCGTGCAACGACTCATCATGTGTGCTGACAGGTCCGCTCGCGACGCATTGTCCGGACGCTTTTCCCGCGCCACGGGAGCAGCCGGGTCCCGGTGCCAGCGGGCCGGGCACGTGAGGCAAAATTTCTGTGGAAAATCCTTCGCGATTCGTTATTTTTCTGTTGTTGGCTTTTTCGGTTCTCATGGTGCACGCCGTGCTGAACCAGATGCTGGCGCCTCCCGCGGACGCGCCGGCAGAGTTGGCCAAAGAGGCAGAGCCCGCGCCGAAGGGTGCGGCGCCGATTCCCGCAGAAGCTGAACGGCCCGACCGGGACCCCGCGGACGATGTCGCTCCCGCGGACGATGTCGCTCCCGCAGACGATGTCGCTCAGCCCGACACGCCGAACGCGCCCCAGGACGCCGCCGCCCCCGAACAGGTCCCGGCGGACGCACCGCAGGTTCCCCCGCACGACGCGGAGCCCGAACAGCAACCGGAACAGTGGGTCGTACTGGGTTCGCTTGATCCGGGTGACGACAATCCGTTCCGTTTGCAGGCCGTACTCACATCGCGCGGCGCGGCGATCCGGCGGGTTGCGCTGGCCAGTCCGGACTTCCGGGATGTGGACAATCGCGCGGGGTTTTTGGGGTATCTCGAGCCTACCGACGCGCGGCAACCACCGGGATGCAGGATTCGCGTCGTCGGCCGCGGAACGCCTGCCGCGCGAGCGGGATTGCGCCCGGGCGATATCATCACCCAAGTCGACGGTGCGCGTATCCGATCGGCCGAGGAGTTGGACAGGGCGCTGGCCGGCACGCGAGCCAGCGAGCGGATCCGCCTGACCGTCTCCCGCGGCGGCCAACTGCTGCCCGACGTCGAGGTGTTGCTCGGCCGTCGGCCGCTGGACGTGATGCGGCCGGAAGCGGAGAACATTCGATCGCGCGGTGAAGTACCGCCGCCGGACCTGGCCGACCCGCCCTCCCTGCTGCTGCAACTACAGCGCCTGAACGACATCAGCCTGGAAACGGGCCGCGAGCATCTTCCGGGAATGGACCTTGCAGACCGGGATTGGGAGATCGTCCAGCACGACGAAACGCGCGCCGAATTTCGCGTCACCTTTCCAGAACATGGGCTGGAGGTCGTCAAGAGATTCGAGGTTCCCACGGCGCATCCGGCCCCCGCCGCCGGCGCGACCGGTCCCGCCTATCACATTGATATGACGGTGGAATTCCGGAACCAGTCGGAACGGGAAACATCCATCGCGTATCGACTCGAAGGCCCAAACGGTCTGCCGACGGAAGGCTGGTGGTACGCCAACAAGATCAGCCGGCGCTGGTTTCAGAGTGTCGGGCTTCGTGATCTCGCCATCCGGTTCCGCGGTTCCGAATCGCAGGTTGTCGGCGCGGCCGCCATTGCCAAAGGCGATGTCGAACCGTTCGGCCAGGGCAGGTCGTTGATGTATGCGGGTGTCGACGCGCAGTACTTCGCTGCCATCCTCATTCCGCAAAAGAAAGATTTGGACGACGTGTGGCTTCGGGAGACGCGGGCGCTCAGGATCGGCACCGAACCGGACGAGCGGGACAACCCGCGATTGACGAATGTTTCATGCCGTCTGATCAGCGATGACTATACGTTGCAGCCTGCCGGAACCGGCGGTCACGTTCTGCAGCAGACGTACCGGTTGTTTGCCGGTCCCAAACGCCCGGACCTCCTGGCCGAGTACGGTCACACGCCGGATACCGGCTATAGTCTGAAGGGGCTGGTCTATTATGGCTGGTTCTGGTGGGTAGCGGTTCCCATGCTGTGGGTTCTTCACCTGTTCGCTACGGTGCTGGGAAACTACGGAGTCGCCATCATCTGCCTTACGATCTTGGTTCGGGGGTGCATGTTCCCGCTGAGTCTCAAACAGACGCGGAACATGCAAAAGATGCAGGAACTGCAGCCCGAGATGAAACGGATTGCGGAAAAGTACAAGGGGGATATGGAAAAGCGGACCCGCGTCCAGCAGGAGTTGTTTCGAAAGCACAACTACAATCCGATGGGCGGTTGTCTGGTACTATTCCTGCAGCTTCCCATCTTCATCGGGCTGTACCGGTCGCTGATGGTTTCGGTGGAATTGCGCCAGGCGCCGTTGATCAGCGAGTCGATCCGGTGGTGCTCCAATTTGGCCGCGCCGGACATGCTGTTACGATGGACGTCCTTCATGCCGGAATTCGCGATCGGCCTGCTGGGTCCGTATTTGAACATTCTGCCGTTGGTCACCGTCGCCATATTCCTCTGGCAGCAGACGATGTTCATGCCGCCGCCAACCGATGAACAAACGGCGCTGCAACAAAAGATGATGAAGTACATGATGGTTTTTATCGGCTTCTTGTTTTTTAAAGTAGCCAGCGGTTTGTGCCTGTACTTTATTGCTTCCAGTCTGTGGGGTATCGCCGAACGCAAGCTCCTGCCCAAGACACCCGCTGTCGCCCAAGCATCCGAAACGAGTTCGCGAGCGACCCAGGACAAGACGACATCCAACGGACAACCTCGCGGCGGACGGAAGAAAAAGCAGAAGCAGCGCCCGGGCCGTAAATGACCGGCGCCGCCAAACGGTACGAGGCGCCGCCCAGCGATCCGATGCGACAGGCCGGCTGCCGCGGGCTGGGATTCGGCTGACCGGACCCGCGGGCCTGGAAGCAGCGGCACCGCTTTCAGCAACCGCTTCATGACCGCGAGACATGCCAGTTGTATCGGTTTGTGAAATCGGCTCTCGACGACGTCGGCCCCACATCCCTTTGCTAGCGAACGACACGCCTCGATCCGTGCCCTTGGATACATTCGACACCATTGCGGCCATTGCGTCTCCCCATCAAGGTGGAGCCCGCGGGATCGTACGCATCTCGGGTCCCCGCACGCGAGAGTGTCTGGACCGGTGTTTCTCAGCCGGGCAGTCGCCCTGTGGCGTGCGAGCTCCACGCATGATTCCGGGCGAACTACGCTCCCAAACGTTGTCTCTCCGCGTGCCCTGCGATCTGTTTTGGTGGCCTACGTCGCGCAGTTACACCGGGCAACCCGTGGCCGAACTGCATACGGTCGGTTCTCCGCCATTGCTGGAAGCTGCGTTGGATGTGGTCTGTGCCGCCGGCGCGCGTGTGGCGGAACGGGGTGAGTTCACGCTGCGGGCGTTCCTGTCCGGCCGCATCGATTTAACGCAGGCCGAGGCCGTCATGGGGGTCATCGGCGCCCGCGCGCCGCAACAGCTCGAATATGCCCTGGCCCAATTGGCTGGCGGCATCTCGCGCCCCATTCACGATCTTCGGAACGACCTTTTGGATATCCTTGCGGAAGTCGAAGCGGGTCTGGACTTTGCCGACGAGGATATTCCGCTGTTGGCCGATCATGAACTTGCCCGTCGACTTGACCAGGCGGGCCAAGCACTAAACGAACTGGCCCACCGCATGGGCGCTCGCCGCGACACGAACGTCCGCCAGCGGGTGGTGCTGACCGGCTCGCCGAACGCGGGAAAGAGCAGCCTCTTCAACGCCCTGGTCGGCAGGCCGGCGGCGATCACATCGGACTGGCCCGGCACAACCCGCGACTATCTTTCGGCGACAATCCAGTGGGATGGCGTGTCGTGCGAGATCGTCGATACGGCGGGCACGGGCCAAGCGCCGGCGGCGGTGCCCGCCGACCAAGCTGCTCAACGGGCTGCGGAGCGCCAACGCAAGACTGCCTGTGCCGTCATCCTGTGCCTGGACGTTACCCGTCCGCTTGCCGCCTGGGACGCCCGCCAATTGGCGCAAGCGGCCGACGTTCCGCGAATCGTTGCGTTCACAAAGTGCGACCTAAACCATCGTCTTCGCTGGCCGGATGTGCCCGGAGTTGAAACCAGCAGCCGGACGGGGCAGGGGCTCCCGGCATTGCGCGAGCGAATTCGCGAGACACTTTTTTCCAATGGACACGAGGGACCGTGTGTCGCCTCGACGGCGGTTCGCTGTTTAGATTCGCTGAGATGTGCGGGCGAAGCGATTGGTCGAGCACGCCGTTTGACCGCCAGTGAATCCGCGGAGGAACTCGTCGCCGTGGAAATCCGCGGCGCTGTGGATCATTTGGGTCAGGTAGTCGGCGCGGTCTTTACCGACGATCTGCTGGATCGTGTGTTCAGCAAGTTCTGCATTGGCAAATAGCATTTATTGAAGACGGCGCTGCTAATGGACCCAGGGCGACCAACGAAAGCCCGGCGAACGGGCCGTTGAAAGCGAGCTTCACGGGTTCATTTTCCTCGCCGACGTCAATAGGTACTGGCATGCACGTAACTCCGTTTCCGGTTATTGACGGCTGCCTCCGCACCCTGAACGATAGCGCGCGGGATCTGCAGAAGCTGACTCTCGATCAGCGGATCTTTCTGGCCGAATCGTGCATCCAGAGCGTTGAGCGAACTGCGGAAGAATGGGTTGACATTGCGTGCCGTCTCAAGGGCATCGCTCCCGATGACCCCGTTGCTGCCGAAGAGATTCTGGGGGGGCCGCTGGCTGTGGTCCGCTACCTGCGGATCGTAATGCACTCGCTCAAATCGTTGCGCGACGAAGGTCGCGTGCGCCTGCCCGGTTCGGTGGCCGTGGGTCCCCACGGCCGTCGGCGCATCCCAGTATTTCCGACCCTGTCCGGATTGTACGACGGCCTGTTGTTTCGCGGCTTCCGTGGTGAGGTATGGACCGGCACAGCGGCGGACACGACTCCTGGAACGGAGCCGCGTGTCCCGGCGGCAACGGTCGACCCGGGCCGCCCGGAAGTATGTCTCGTTCTGGGAGCCGGCAACGTGACCGGCATCGCCCCGGTCGACGCCCTGGGAAAGCTGTTCGAACACCATCAGGCCGTGCTGCTGAAGCTGAATCCAGTACTGGAGACTCTGGGCCCGGTATGGGAGAAAGCGTTTGCCGCGCTTATCGAAAAGGGGATGCTCCGCCTGGTCTACGGCGGTGCAGATACGGGAAACTACGCGGTGCACCACGAACTGGTCGCCTGTGTGCACATCACGGGTTCCGCTCACGCGCACGAGGTTATCGTGTGGGGCGGGTCGGGCATCGATGCGGAGAAGAGAAGAGTCGAACAGAAGCCGCTGATGTCCAAACCAATCAGCAGCGAATTGGGGAACGTGACTCCCTGGATCGTGGTGCCCGGCAGATTTACCGATCGACAGTTGGCTTTTCAGGCTGAAAATGTGGCGGCCATGATTGTCAACAATGCGTCATTCAACTGTGTCGCCGCCAAGATCATTGTCACGTATCGCGGTTGGGACCAGCGTGAACAATTTCTGGACCGGATCGAAGCGGCGCTGGCGCGGGTTCCTCGCCGCACGGCTTATTATCCGAACGCTGCCCGGCGATACCGGCGATTCGCGCACCGGGACCCGGATCGCGAGGACAAGCTGCCGTGGACGCTGATCCGCGGAACGGATCCACAGCATCACCCGGAACTTTTTCACGAAGAGTCTTTTGTGTGCGTCAGTGGTGAGACTGCCGTCGAGGCTGCGTCGCCGGACGAATATATCGCCGGCGTGGCGGACGTCGTCAACGACAACTGCTGGGGAACGCTGGCCGCGGGCGTCATGGTACCCGACGCGGTGCGACAATCGTCGGAAGGATCGGCTGCCATCCAGCGGCTTATCGAACACCTCGATTACGGCACGGTTGCACTGAACCACTGGCCGGGGCTGGCATTCGGCATGATGTGTACTCCCTGGGGTGGCAGTCCCGGATCGTCGGTCGAGCAGCCTCGCAGCGGACGGGGATGGGTACACAATCCGTTTTTCGTGCCCCACGTGCAGAAATCGGTGATCACGGGCCCGCTCGTCGTGTGGCCCAAGCCCGTGTGGCTTCCCAGTCACCGCGCGGCCCACCGGCTGGCGTGGCAATTATTTCGTTTCTATTGTCGTCCTGCCTGGTGGAAACTGCCCGCGATGGTGCCGGCCGCGTTTGGGGCCTGATCCATCGAGAGCGGTTGATTCAGCTTATTCATCCGCCACGGCTGCCTTGGACCTGTGGCGCGACCTTCGAGCGAATCCATACAGTTGGATCGCTCGGCACAAACAGAATGCTGTTGCGGTGAATCCCACGACGGCCGTGCCCAGCATGATATGCGATCCGTGGGCGGTCCATGCCGACAGCCCGCTCAGCGTGCCCAGCACAACGGCCACCATCAGTTTGTCGCCGGCCTCCCGGACGTACCGTTTGGCGGAATACCTTTCGATGGCGTCGCGGGCCGAGGATATGGCCAATTGACGCATGGCGATGATGTCGGCAGCCCTTTCCGGTGGCACGGAGCGTTTGCGCTCCGCGGTCGCGTCATCGGAGGGAGACGCATCGGCCGGAGTGGGCGGACCGGACTTGGCGGCAGGCCGGGCCCCGGAATCGGTCGAGGATTCGACGGGGGCCGGGGGGGGCGGATCGCTGCTGGACGGCTCGGCTCGCGGCAGTGGCGCCGCCGCAGGAGGTTTCGGATTGGACGTTGCCGCGTTGAAGGATCGCTGATTGACGCGATCCAGCAATTGCGCCATGTAGGCATCGATTTCGTCCGACGACTCATCGTCCGGCGCATGAGGTGTTGGAGCATCGCCCGGCGGCCCGACGGGTACAACCGGTGGTAACTCCTCCCCAGAACGCGCAAGCTCGCCTTCGGCCCCGTCAAAGGGTACTGGCACCATATCGTATTCCTAATTTCCGGCAGCACTCGTGGAAGACGCCTCCCGGCCGTGCCGGTAAAGACCGATCATCAACTCTTGGGACTGGGCGGCATCGGGGGAGCAGGCCGGTCATCCGAGGGACTGGTCTCTTGACCGACAGCATTCCCGCATCCGCACGAATCGCATGAGCCGCAACAATCGGTGCAGCAGCATGAATGGGAATGCCCGCAGGAATTCAGCAGTCCGAAGATCCGGAAAACCCCCAGGCTGCCCTGTCCCGTGCAACATGTCGAGCAGCTCGAAGGACAGCCGCCGCAGGGTGATCCGCGCAAACCGTCACACGCGCAGTCGCAACGGTTGCACGCAGCGTCATCGACAGGACACGGGCAATCGCTCGCTTGGTCCGGCCCGCGGGGCTCTCGGCAACCAATGCGATGCACTTCGTCGCAGTAGCCATCCCAGACGCTGCCGCACAACCCGCAGCAGTCATTGGGGCTGAAACCGTATTGGGCGGCAGGAGCGTACGGTGTTTGACCGTCCACCACAGTGTCGCCCGCCAACGCAAGGCCGGAAACTTCCGCCCGGTAGGTCCTTTCGCCCAGGAAAGGTCCGGTGCGTCGAAGGGTGTTGACGGACGACCAGTTTTGCTGCGCACGACCTACGCCGTTGTTGAAGGCGAGCATCGCTACTGCAACCAGCGAAATGGTTAGGAGTCTCATGAGTGTTTCCTGTTACATGGTTCGTGTATGGCAAATTCGGTCGAACGGATTTTGCGTACCGAAGAGTGAGCCGCAGGTTTTGGCCGGAACGACTATTACGGCGACCCGCATGTTCAGGGCGACCAATAACGGTGGCCAGGTTCAGCGGTGGTGTCCGCCACAGTGGTTTTCGTGGGCCTTCATGCACCAGCTTAATGGGTCGGCGCAGACACTGGCGCGTGTTGAGAAATCGCGACAGGTCAGGGATAAGCGTCGCCATGCCATTTGCGAGCATAACCCCGCAACCACGAAAAGAGAGTTCGGCACGCATAACGGGCGTGGCGTGAATAGAGCGAACAACCAGAAGAAGAATTCCAATAGGCCTGTGATCGCCCGAAAAATCGAACTGAGCCTCCCCAGTTGAGGCGGCCTGTAAGCGGCGGAACGGTTGTGTCGTGCACGCCGGTCGTTTCCTTTTTTTGGAACGAGGCCGGCCGGCGCAGGGCACCGTGTGACGGGTGCGGTTTGAGCGTCTGGTCCAGCAGGGGCTATATTATCGATGGCTGCGCCCAGCATGAACCCAAGCGCTCGAATCCCTTGGCCAGCTCCCCGGGTTTGCGTTGGTCGCCCCGGGGCCATCCGCGGCGCGGTAGTGACTTGAGCATAGCGGCACGACGATCGAGCATCCGCGCGGGCCTGGTTTTCGGTGACGGCGGATGGCCGGTTGTAACAGACAGCCGGCCGTGGCAGTCAACGCGCCCCGACCTTGAGAAAGTTGAATCACCATGTTTCCAAGACCGTTGCTGCGAACGCTGACTCTGTTCGTCGTGTGCGCCGGGGCGCACCATGGGGCTCTGGCCAATTCCCACGCTGCCCTGGAAGCCGCCGTTCAATCGATCATGGCCGATACGCTGAACAAGCACGTGGAAATCCTGGCGGACGACATATTCGAAGGCCGCGAAGCCGGGAGCCGAGGCGGGCGTGCCGCCGGTACCTATCTGCAGAAGGTGATCGCCAGCATCGGACTGCCGGGCGGAGGTCCGGAAGGCCACCTTTTCCAACCGTTCTCGGCGGGATATCGCAACTTGTTGATCCTGATGGAAGGATCCGGCGCCGACTTGCGGAACGAGGTCATCCTGGTCGGGGCGCATTACGATCACGTCGGGTATGGAACCCGGACCAACAGCTACGGGCCGCTGGGCAGGATCCACAACGGCGCCGATGACAACGCCAGCGGCGCGGCGGCTATTCTCGAGTTGACGCGGGCCTTCGGCCAGTTGGAGCGATCGACGCGGAGAACGGTCCTGTTCGCGTTGTGGGACGGCGAAGAAAAAGGATTGCTCGGATCCAGACACTGGGTGAATCATCCGACATTACCGATCGATCACGTTCGGCTCATGATCAACCTCGACATGCTGGGACGTCTGCGCAAGGGTCGTTTGGAAATTGCCGGCACGCGTACCGGCTGGGGGCTTCGGCATCTGATCAGCCGACTGGACGGCGATGCACCGCTGTGGCTGGATTTCAAATGGAAATTGAAATCCAACAGCGACCATTGGCCTTTTTTTGAGCGCGAGATACCGGTGCTGCTGGTCCACACCGGCTTGCACGACGACTACCATCGCCCCAGCGACGACAGCGAACGCATCAACGCCGAGGGCCTGCGCGACGTGACACAATACTTGTTTCGGACGATTTACGGTCTGGCGGAAGCGCGGGCTTTGCCGGAATTTCGGGCCGCATCCCGTCACGAAACGGCGGCCGATCGCAACCGGTTGCACGCCGCGGTGCCGAATCCACGACCACGTCTGGGAGTCTCCTGGAGCCAGGAGGATCAGCACCCGGGCGCGCTGTTAACCCGCGTCCGTTCCGGTTCCGCGGCGGCCCGCGCGGGACTCCGCGCCGGCGACCGGATCGTACAATTCGGGTCCCGGGAGATCCGTGACGGAGATGATCTTCGTCAGGCCGTAATGGTTGCCGAGGGGACCGTGGAGGCGCACGTCGTGCCAGTGGCGAACGTGGCGGCACGGGAAGGTACCCCACGCGCGGCTGCCCCCGAGCGGATTTCCGTGACAGTGGATGGCAAACCGATTCGCGTGGGCATATCTTGGCGTGCGGATGAAGCGGAGCCTCTGGGTGTCCTTATCACACGGGTGGTCGCCGGTTCGGCCGCGGATCGAGCGGGCCTCAGACGCGGGGACCGGATCTACGCCGTGGACGGGAAAAGCGTACAAGGCAGCACGTCCCTGGCGCAACAGTTGGCCGCGGCGGACGGGCAATTGCCGCTAACCGTGGAACGCAACGGAAGAGTACAGACTCTGATAGTCGATCTGCCTCCGGTGGCCCCGCCCGAAACATCGGCTTCTGCACGAGTCGACGGCGAAGCGTAAGCGGCATCCGCCGACCATACCGTGCGCGAAAGACGGTATGTCATAGATTCTCCCTCGATGCAACGCTTCGCGGAAGTGTTTGTTGTTGCACTTGTTGCTCGGTGGCTGGATCGCCGTGTAGAATACGGACTGTCCGGCTATTTTTTGGTTACCGGACGCAGCCGTTGGGCTAGCAAGTCTCCCACGTCGGTGGCGCGGTCAGCCTTCGGCTCCGCCAGGAGACTGACCTGCCGAGCTGCTTGGTTCTTCATCCTCGGGCGGTGCCCGGGACTGACCAGACTTACGCGAACGTCGAATATGCTCTGAACCGAAACGGGAGACACGCGCGATGCAGAATGATCAACCAACATCGGGTAAGAATGCGGAATCACGCCGGCGCTTCATGAAGACGTCCTCGGCCTGGATTGCCGGGGGAACGCTTGCCGGCGGTCTGAGTCTGTCTCGAGCGGCACATGCGGGCGGCGATGATACGCTGCGCATCGCGTTGATCGGCTGTGGAGGTCGCGGCGCCGGGGCCGCCGCGCAGGCACTTCAGACCAAGGGCGGCGTAAAGCTGGTCGCCATGGCCGATGCCTTCAGAGACAACCTGGAAGGCAAGCTCAAGGGACTCAAGACACAGTTTCCGGACCGCGTCGACGTACCCGAACAGCGGCGCTTCGTCGGATTCGACGCCTACCGCGACGTCATCGACGCGGGAGTCGACGTGGTGATTCTGGCGACACCACCCGGATTTCGGCCGATCCATTTCGAAGCCGCCGTACAAGCGAACAAGCACGTGTTCATGGAAAAGCCCGTGGCCGTCGACGCGCCGGGAGTCCGTAAGGTTCTCGAATCGGCTGAAGAATCGAAACGCAAGGGACTGGCCGTAGGTGTTGGCCTGCAACGGCGCCACCAGGCCAAGTACATCGAAACCATCCGGCGACTTCAAGATGGGGCTGTCGGCGACATGCTGCTGTTCCGCGCGTACTGGAATGGAAACACGCCGTGGGTCCGCCGACGAAAGCCCGGTCAAACGGAAATGGAGTACCAGATGCGCAACTGGTACTACTTCAACTGGCTGTGCGGCGATCATATCGTGGAACAGCACATCCACAACCTGGACGTGATTAACTGGCTACGGGGCGAACATCCCGCCAGCGCGGGCGGCATGGGCGGACGCCAGGTCCGGACCGGCAAGGATCACGGAGAGATCTTCGATCACCACTTTGTCGAATTTACCTACGCCGACGGCTCCAAGATGTTCAGCCAGTGCCGTCATATGCCCGGCTGCTGGCAGCATGTCGGAGAGCACGTTCACGGTACGCGAGGCACGGCCAATATTGGCAACTCCAACATCGAAGGTTCTTCGCCCTGGCGTTATCGGGGACCATCGCCGGATCCCTACCAGGTGGAACACGATGACCTGTTTGCCAGCATCCGTGGCGGGCACCCCGTCAACGAAGCCGAGTATGGCGCCCACAGCACCATGACGGCTATTCTGGGCCGCATGGCGACTTATTCGGGTCGCATTGTGACCTGGGACGAAGCCATTCAGTCGCAGATCAGCACCGCGCCGGAGCGATACGCCTTCGACGCCGATCCGCCCACGCTGCCCGACGACCAGGGACGGTATCCCGTTCCGGTGCCCGGTGTGACCGAAGTCGTGTAACGGGCCGGAATCAATCTGGGTAATCTGCCAAGACCGTGCCGGATGGTGCGGTTCTTCTGTCCACGCCGCAAATCTTGCATCTGCCGGCTGCAACGGTCCGAATACGTCTTCTGGTTATCAGCGTTATTCGAGATTTGTCGGTTGCAACAGAGGAGCCGGTCGTGATGCCCAAAGTTGTGCCTGCGCCGCGACTTGTCGTTGTGTGGCTCAGTGCCGTTTGCGCTGCGTTTGCGTCACGCGATGCCGCAACGGCGGCGTCCGAACCCTCGCCAGCGGAAATGGCCGCCTATCGCGAGTATTTCGGGCAGGAGAGCGGTGTGGGTTGCACTGCGTATCCGTCACGCGATGCCACAACGGCGGCGTCCGAACCCTCGCCAGTGGAAATGGCCGCCTATCGCGAGTATTTCGGGCAGGAGAGGATCGACCACGAAGAAATCGAACAGTGGCTTCGCGAGGACACGCCACCGGCGTCGGAGCCCGCCCCGCCGCGACGTTCGGTGGATATCGCCGAAGAAGCCCCCACTGCCCCGGGGCTCATCGTACCAGACGGCCAGAGCCCATTTGCTCCGTTTTCGGACAACGATGTGCCGAGTGGCACGGCGGAGCGAGATTCGTGTCGGGCCTGCTGCGCGAAGGGTTGTCGGTCCTCAGCTTCGTGCAATCCGCCGTGCGCCGCGCATGACCGACCGCGTCTCGGCGGCTGGATCGCACAGGGTGCCACGACGCATGCTGGCAACGCCCCTTCGAAGTTCAACGGCCCGCTCACTTTCAACGATCGCGAAGAGTATCAGCTCAATCAGGTCTACATGTATCTCGAAAAGCAAACGCCCGATCGCGGTGTGGGGTGGGGCGGGCGCGTCGATCTTCTGTACGGAACCGATCACCGCTTTACGACGGCGCGGGGACTGGAAACACGCCAGGATCTGGGACGCAAATGGAACAACAGACCGTTCTACGGTTTGGCGCTCCCTCAAGCCTACGCCGAAGCGGCGGTAGGCGATGTCGGGGTGAAATTGGGCCATTTCTATACGATCGTGGGTTACGAATCGGTGATGGCCCCCGCGAACTTCTTCTATTCTCACGCCTACACCATGCAATACGGCGAGCCGTTTACTCATACCGGGTTGCTGGCCAGTTGGGCGGCGACGGACGTGGTCACCTTCCAAGCGGGTTTCGATCGTGGATGGGACAATTGGGAAGATGACCCCTTCGACCGCCTTTCGTATCTGGGCGGCTTCAGTTGGGACAGCGGGTGCGGCGGCGCGGTGGCCTGGTCCGGTACGATCGGCAAAGAGCCGGACGTGGATGGCTCGGGCAATACAAAGCGATTGTTGTCCAGTGTTGTGATCAGCCAGGAATTGGGTAACAGCGTCATGTACGTCATCCAACACGACTACGGCTGGCAGGACGACGGCGGTGGCGCACTGGGTGATGCCGAATGGTACAGCATCAACCAGTACCTGCTGATGAAGATCAACTGCCGGTGGGCCGTCGGACTCCGTTTCGAATGGTTTCGGGATGATGACGGCACGCGGGTAACCGGCCTGCAGCCCGGAAACCCCATCTTCGGGGACCAATTTGTCGGCAACTTCTGGGAACTGACACTGGGTCTGAACTACGCGCCGACCGATCGAATCCGCCTGCGCCCCGAGTTACGTTACGACTGGTACCAAGGCAGCCCGGCTCCGGGCAGCGGCCAGCTGCCGTTTGATGACGGGACGGACAACAAGCAGTTCACGGTCGCGTTGGACGCGATCTGGACCTACTGAATCCGTCTTCTATGCGTAATGCCGCCGCGTGGTGAGCATCCTGCAGCGTTCAGATTGTCTTCCGATGCCGTACGTCCTCTTTCTGTTCGACGACCCACCGGCAGGCCTTCCCGAGCCGGCGTTCTTTCCGGTTCAGCCTGTCACCTGACACCTCGCGACCTCGCGGTCGAACCATCCCGCCTTGATGCCTCCGGGATCCCCAGTCCTGGAGGCATTTTTTATTTCTGGAACGAAGCGTCGGATCCCCCTTTGGATCTCGGCACCTCGGGTTCGTCCCAGAACATCGCCGCAAACAGGCCCAGCACGATGGCGGCGAATGCGGCGGGAATCAGCCAGATGGACGTCCAGTTGTGGGGGGTCATTGCATCGGGCGTGGCATACCTTTCTACGATCCTTCCCGACAGCAGCGCTCCGACGAACAGACCGACGCCCAAGGTTACGAATGCGATCAGGCCCTGAGCGGCCGCCCGCACAGTCTCGGGCGCTTTGCGATCCACATAGATCTGTCCCGTGACGAAAAAGAAATCGTAGCAAATCCCGTGCAGAAGGATCCCGCCGTAAATCATCCAGACCTGGTTACCGGCATCACCGTAGGCAAACAGCACGTAACGCACTGCCCAACAAAACATGCCCACCAGCAGCATCCACTTCACGCCCAGCCGAATGAAGAACCACGGCATGAGCAGCATGAAGACAATCTCCGACATTTGCCCGTAGGTCATCTTGCCCGCGGCGTTGGTCACGCCGATCTCATTCAGGAATCCGTTGGCAAACGTGTAGTAGAATTGCAGCGGAATGCAAATCAGGAATGACCCCACGACGAATACGGTGAACGACCATTGCTTCATCAGGGAGAGCGCATCGACGCCCAGCACGTCGCGCCATGTGACCCGATCGCCACGACGCTTCGGCGGCGTATGAGGCAGTGCGAAACAAAATACAGCCAGCACGCACTGGGCGGCAGCGGCGATCATCATGGGTACGTTTGTCGGCTCGATACTGTGTCCCTGATCGTCGAGCTGGCCGAGCGCAAAGTCGAGCGGGAGCCCCAGGATCTCGTAATCGACAACGAGCGCGAAATGAGCACCGTCGTACTGCAAGTGCCCCACCAGCAGCCCCGCAACGATCCATCCGATGGTGCCCCACACACGGATGCCGGGAAACTGCTGCCCGGGATCGCTGAGGTGGTGAAAGGAGAGGGAATTCGTCAAGGCGAGCGTCGGCATGTAACACAGGAAATACACAATCAGCGCGGTGTAGAGGAGCGATGCATCCGTTACGGAGGACACGCCGTAAAGGACACCCGCACCCAGTAGATGCAGCACCGACAAAATTCTTTCCGTGGAAAAGAAACGATCTGCCACCATGCCGACAAAAAAGGGAGCGATCATCGCGGCAACCGCCGCGGTACCATAGGCGTCGCCGATCAGACTATCCTCAAAAAAACGTTCACCGGCGTCGTTCCGAGCGTTGAGCATGTACGTGACCAGCGTGACAAACCAGGCGCCCCATACGAAATATTGCAAAAACATCATCAGCGACAGCCGGATGCGCACGGACAAATCAACTCGTTGCAAGCCGCTTGCGCTGCCGGCATCGGACGGCGAATCGTTCGTAGTGTTCATGGATGAGTCGCGTCCTTTCACCGGTCGTCACAGGCCCGACAATGTTGGCACACGAGCGGCATCGTGATGGACGCGATGCCATGGCCTCGTGGCGGATACCGTTCCCAAGAATGTAAAGCACCCTCGTCCATCATGGAACTGCCGAAAGCGATTTTGCCGACAGGGACCTTGCCGACAGGGACCTTGCTAACAGGGACCTTGCTAACAGGGATTTTCTTGACGCCGATGGAAGGGGCAGGTACGTTCAAGGGCAACGGATGGTCGGCGGGGGCCCCTCGTTATTAAATAAGGCTCTTCAGTATCCACACGCAGCATGTTCAAACCTCATCGGGATCGCTGGCTACGACGGCCGGGGCGCGCCAGTTCGACCAGAGGGCGGGCCTCGCGATCCAGACTGCCATCCGTGGAAGCTCTGGAGTCTCGCGAACTGCTGGCGGCCGATCTGGTGATCACCGAGCTGATGGCCAGCAACCGCACGAACCT
>CAZNKT010000070.1:22431-33091 GCA_964573605.1 uncultured Pirellulales bacterium | reverse complement strand
CCACGGACAGCTGCGTGCGGATCTGCTCCTGCTGGTTGGTGGGAAACACGTCGATGATGCGGTTGATCGTGCCGGCCGCACTGTTGGTATGCAGCGTGCCGAACACGACGTGGCCCGTTTCGGCCGCGGTGATCGCAGCTTCGATCGTTTCCAGGTCGCGCATTTCTCCCACGAGGATCACGTCCGGGTCCTGCCGCAGCGCGCGGCGAATGGCCTCGGCGAACGACGGGACGTCCACGCCGACTTCCCGCTGGTTGACGGTGGATTTCTTGTGGTCGTGGTAAAACTCGATGGGGTCCTCGATCGTGATGATGTGGTGGTCCATCTCGTCGTTGATGTAATCGACCATGCCGGCCAGCGTGGTGGTCTTACCCGAGCCTGTCGGTCCGGTCACGAGGATCAATCCGCGGGGCCGGGCGATGAGTTTGCGGCACACCTCCGGCACGCCCAGCGTTTCCATGCTGAGCTTCTCCACGGGGATCAGTCGCAGCACCAAGCCGACGTGGCCCTTCTGGCGGAACACCGACACGCGGAAGCGGGCCATGTCGCCAAAAGCGAACCCGAAGTCCGTGCCGCCCTTTTCCTGCAGCTCCTCCTGACAACGATCGGGCGTGATGCTCTTCATCAACCCCATCGTGTCGGAAGGCTCAAGCACCTTGGTCTTGAGCCGCTGCAAACGGCCGTGGATCCGCAACACGGGCGGTTGCCCCACGGCCAGGTGCAAGTCGCTCGCCCCCTGCTTGACCGTGGCATGCAGGAGTTTGTCGATGAGAAGTGTGCCCATGGAACGTATCACCCCTTACGATGTGGCGCGTCGGGCACCTCTGGGGCCACATCCGGATGCCTCTCAAGCCCCGTTCCGAAGCAGCCGTGGCGATGTCACGCGCTGGAGCACGCCACAGGTTCCGGGTCGCTCGACCGCAACCGGTCGAGCCACGCGCGCCGGCACATCGGAACCGAGAATCCGGCAGCCCCCCTCCGATGTGCAGGACGCTGTGGAATTATTCCCCGACGGTTGGCGTTTCTCAATCGTGGTGGACCAACGGTGTCCGGCCCGCCGCCGCCCGTTTGGGAGCCGGCAGGCCGCACGGAGGCGGCCCCCGAGCCGGCCGACCTCTCCGGCCGCGCGAGCTGCTCCGCTGCCCGGCGGCGCGCCCCGCGCCACGCCATACGGCAGCAGCGGCCGCGACCAGACCGGTCGGCCTGGGGTCTCAGTCTCCATGGCTCCGCTTGGCGACACGGAATACCTCCTCGAGCGTCGTGATGCCACGCAAAACCTTGTCGATTCCATCGTCGTAAAGTGTTGACATGCCAGATGCTAGTGCTTCCTTGCGGATGTCCTGCGTGCTGCCGTTCTGGAAGGCCAGCTCGCGGATCTTCGCCGACATGGTCATCAATTCGAAAATGCCCAGCCGGCCGCGGTAGCCCGTATTCTGGCAACTCGGACAGCCGCGGCCCCGCATGAACGTGGCGTTGGCCGCCTGCTCCTCGGTGATCCCGGCCGCCTGCAAACTAGACTCGGACGGCGCGTCAGGCTGGCGGCATTTGGAGCACACGACACGCACCAGACGCTGCGCCAGAATCCCAATCACGCTGCCGGCCACCAGGTAGGAAGGGACCCCCATATCCACCATGCGCGTAATGGCTCCGGGCGCATCGTTCGTATGTAACGTACTAAAAACCAAGTGTCCAGTTAACGACGCCTGAATTCCCATGCCTGCGGTCTCGAGATCACGCATTTCGCCCACCAGGATGATGTTCGGAGCCTGCCGCAGCATGGCACGGATGATGCGTGCGAAGTCGAGCCCGATGTTGTGGCGGACTTCGACTTGATTGATGCCCGCCAGGTAGTATTCCACCGGGTCTTCGGCCGTGATGATCTTACGGTCCGGCCGGTTCAGTTCGTTCAGGGCGGCGTAGAGCGTGGTCGTCTTTCCCGAGCCCGTCGGGCCGGTGACCAGGATGATCCCATTGGGGCGTCGGATGAGCCCGCGGAAGGTGCGGAAATCACGTTCGGACAGGCCGAGTTGTCGGACGCCGATACGGATGTTGTCCTTATCCAGGATCCGCAACACGGCCGACTGGCCGTGCGACGACGGCAGGACGCTGACACGCAGGTCCAGCTCCTTTTCGCCCACCGTGATCTTGATCCGGCCATCCTGAGGCCGCCGCCGTTCGGCGATGTCCATTTTGGCCAAGATTTTCAGGCGTGACAGCAACGCTCCGAGCAACCGGCGAGGCGGGCTGTCGCGTTCGACCAGCACGCCGTCAATGCGGTAGCGCACGCGAATGCGGTGCTCGAACGGCTCCACATGAATGTCCGACGCGCGCAGCTGGACGGCTTCGGTGATGATCAGCTGCACGAGGCGGACGATCGGCGCACTGGTCTCGTCGACGGCTTCTTCCTGCCCGACCGCATCCGATTCCATTTCGGTGAAGTCGATGGCCGTATCGGTGAATTCCTGGAGCATCGAGTCGGCGCTCTCGCCGTCCATCTGGCCATAATGCCGGTTGATCGATTCCAGGATCACTTCGCGAGGCGCCAGGGCGATATCCACCTTGCGGTTGAGGATAAACCGGAGCTTTTCGAAGGTATCCAGGTCCAGCGGGTCGCTGACGACGACCTTCAATCCCGACGACTCTTCGGACAATGGCAGAATGACGTTTTCTCGGGCGACCGATTCGGGAACCAATTCGATAATCGACGGCGGGATGACCTGCTGCGTCAGGTCGATGAATTCCAGACCATGTTCCTGGGCCATGGCCCGCATCACATCTTCGTCGCTGGCGTAGCCGAGCCGCACCAGCGTGGCGGCCGTCTTCTGGCCCGATTCGCGGGCCAGCGTTTCTGCCTCGGCGAGTTGTTCCGGACTGATCTTTCCATCGCGGATCAAGATTTCCGTAAACGTTCCCGCAGCCGATGCCATCATGCTGACTCGCCGTTCGATAGAAACGTTCCGCGGCGATCCGCGGACACGCACCAACAGAAGAATGTAAGACCATTGCCCGCCGCACCCATCGAGCAAGCCGGCGGCAACCCGGGGCTCGCCGACGGGTTTCTCCGCCAGACGCTACCGGCCGCACGTGGCACGGGGGCTAGCCGAAAAAAGATTGCCATAGAGGAGACGTAAGTCTTTTCCTCTTTTAGGCTAATTGATCCTCGGGACAGGTGTCAACCAAACGGCGGCCCACGCGATCCATCTTCATTTCCTGGCCTTGACAAAGCACTAGCGGATTTTGCCTGATCGCGGGGCGTCCGTAAAGCACCTGTTTTCACTGTTTTTGAGGGGTCGACGCCCGGATCGGACGGAGATCAATTGACATGCCAAGGGCTGCTCGCCATAATCCGCCCCCTCTCGTCCTATGCCCAAGTGCCGCCAGCAGCTTGAGACGATCGGGCTGCCCGCGGCTGTTTCTCATCCGGCAGCCAGGAAGTGACGCGTCTGCTACGTAACGGCACGCTGATCCGGGCGATCATCGCGTTGGCGGTGCATGCGGCGGGAGGCGTACGCGCCGACGATTTGCCCGATGGCGGAGACGGGGTCGAGTCGCCCGTGCAGATTGTGATCGAGGACCCGCGTCCGGAGGAAGTCCTGGTGGATCCGCTGGACGGCGAAGATTGGGCAGCGCTGTCGTCCGGACCCGGCGAACCGGCCGACGGTCGGAGGGCGACGTGGGACGCGTATCCGGACGAACCGGCCGGCTGCGGCGGCCCGTGGGGATGGTGTTCACTGGGCCATCTGCTCTGTTGCCGCCAATGCCGCGGCGGCCGGTGGGGCGTGAAGGACTTTTTCCGGCACTCGAGCGTCGACCCCCGGCACATTGGCAAGGGGCGTCCGCTGATGGGAACGAGTTGGTTGAATCGCCCCTTCCATGCCGACTGGTTTGCCGGCGCGCTGTTCGGCGACAACCTGATCGGCGGACGCGTCGATCAAGGTAACGATCTGTTTGGCGGCTACCGGCTGGGCTGGGACATGGACCACTACTGGGGAGGTGAAGTACGGTTCGGCTGGTCGGCGCCGGAACTGGTCGGTCCTCAGGATCAACCGCTGGGTCAAACCGGGGATGTCTTCGTCGGCGACATCAACCTGCTGTATTATCCTTGGGGAGACGCCCGCTGGAGGCCTTATCTGCTGATGGGGGCCGGGGTGGCGAACTTCAGTTTCATGGACGAGAACGGCGTCCATTACGATACGACGCTGGTCGGCATGCCCGTAGGTGGCGGCCTGAAGTACGCACTGCGCCAGTGGCTGGCATTACGCGCCGAGCTGTTGGACAACATGGCGTTCGGAAACCACGGGATCGAAGCGCAACACAACGTGTCGCTGACGCTGGGCGTGGAGGTTCACTGGGGGGCGATCACGCGATCCTATTGGCCCTGGAATCCGGGCCGCCATGTGTGGTGACGCCCCCTCAACCGGCGCCGTGAAGCCGTTGCGGCCAGACCCAACGCGCAGGCACGCGGCCGCTGGACTCGCCCGGAGTCTGGCACCCGTGGATCTGGCCAACGTCGGGCGACTTGGGCTACGAGACGGCATCACCACGTTGCCCTTCAGCGCGGCGTTGCGGCGTCGGCCTGGGCCATTTGGCCGCCGGCGCGCGGCGTGCCCGCCTGAGCCACGTAACGCAGGTCCGCCTGGCTCAAACGCTCCAACGGCACGGTTGCCGTGCGCCCGTTGATTTTCAGAATCCGAATTTCGCCATCCAGAAGGCGCAGCAGTCGGCCATCGCACGCGTATTGTCCCGTATTGTCGACCCAGTGCCGCACGACGTGAAACGCGGCCAGGCCGCCGCGCGAATGCTCCGGCGCGCGGCGTGTCGAATCGTCGAACAGGCTGTCGAACTCGTCCGGCGCGGGTTCTTCCGGAACACCTTCTTCGGGAGCACCTTCCTCTGGAGCGGGCATTTGCTCGGCAGGCGCTTCGGGCATCGGTTCGGCCGACGGCGGCGCGCCGAACAGGTCGGCTGCTTCATCGGACGTCGCTTTGGGTTCGAGCAGCGAATCGAACAGGTCGTCTTTGGGTTCGGCCGGCTGCTGAGCGGCATCATCCGGTTCTTCCGGAGCGTCGGTCACCGCGGGCGTCGGAGGCTGCGGAGTTTCGGCCACGTCCGGCTGGGGCGTTTCGGTCCTGTCCACGGCGTCCTGCGGCGCGGCGGGCTGTTGCGGCATGGGACGCTCGGGCGGCTGGTCGGCGATCGCCGCGGGTATCGGCGGCTGGCCGCTCTCTTTTTCGGCAGCGGGCTGGGGCGGCTGTTCGGGCGCTTCCACCGCCACATCGGCGGCATCGGCCGGTGCCGCGGGTACGTCGGGCGCCGGTGGCGATTCGCTTTCCGGCGGCAGCGGCGGTGCCTCGACCGTCTGTGGCGGCACCAGCGCGTCGTCCTGCGCTGCCGGCTCCGGCACGCCGGACGCCGGCTCCTCGATAACCGGCTGCCGGGTCGTGTATGGCTCGGGCGCCGCGTCGCGCGGCGCGCTCGGGGCCGGCATCTCTCGAACTGCGTACGACCCGCCCGGGCAGCAGTAGCTGATCGGGGGAGCGGTGCAGGTGGCATAGCAGCGCATGGGCCGGCAGGGCATGCCGCACGACCAACGGCAGGCCATACTCATGTCGCCCGTCAGCAACGCCATCAGCATCCAGGCGACGAAGACTCGCAAAGACCGAAACATGGGGGAAATCTCCTGGAGGTAAGTCCGGGCGGGCAGTGGCTTGATCCACGACGGGGTCGCTTGCGGGTCCCAATCGGACGCAGGAGGGGACAGCTCCGAGCGGTGCGAACCCAAGCTCATGCTAATTCTGGCGTGCCAGCGATGCAAGTTTTTTCGCGTTCCGCCGGACGGCGCCGGCGGCTGACGGGCAGAGGAAAGCGCTGCCCCGGAGGTCGTCGCGCGCAACATCCCTCATCCCTCGCCGGTCCGATCCACCTGCGGCGCGCCGGACTCCTGTGTCCGCAAGTAGGCCAGCGCATTCTCGAAGTGCCTCTGCAGACGCAGAAATCGCCGCGAATCCCCGCCCAGGTCGGGGTGCAGTTGCTTGACGCGGTCGCGGTACGCTTCGAGCAACTCAGTTTCGCTGCAGGGCATGGTCAGTCCCAGGGCGGCGATCGATGGCGGTGTGTAGGGTTGGGCCCACCCGGGAATTCTTCCCCAGCCGTGCGAGACGGCGACGAGCGCCCTTCGCAGGGCGCGCAGGTAGGCCCGCACATCGCAGATCAGAAAGAAATAGCCCAGTGCGGGGACGCTGATCACCAGCGCCACAAAGACGGCCGTGACCGCCGCGTCCAGGTTGTCGGGCCACTGATGCGGGACCGGCGCGCGGCGGGCCGTGGCCTCAGCCACGCGGCTCTGCGCACCAGCGACCGCCAGGCAAAACTGCCAATGCCACGACATTCTGTGTCCGCGTCGATCAGGCCACGTTCGATTCGCCCAGGTCGCCGAAGTACGATTGGCGTGCTTCGGGATGGTTCAATACTTCATCCGGTCGGCCGTGGCACAGTACTTTGCCGTCGCGGATGACGTAGCTTGCATCGGTGATCTCCAAGGTTTCGCGAACCTGGTGGTCGGTGATCAGGATGGAGATGCCGCTGTCGCGCAGCCGGCGGATAATCTGTTGGATGCTGTCGATCGTCACCGGATCGATGCCCGTGAACGGTTCGTCCAGCAGGATCAGCCGCGGATTGGAGACCAGGCACCGCGCGATTTCGAGTCTTCGGCGTTCGCCTCCCGACAAGGACAACGCGCGGGACTTTCGCAGCCGCGCGATGCCGAACTGCTCGAGTAATTCGTCGCACCTCCGGCGGCGCTGCTTGCGCCCGACCCCGAGCATTTCCATGACGCCCAGCAGGTTTTTCTCCACGGACAGTTTCCGAAAGACGCTCGATTCCTGCGCCAGATATCCCATGCCCCCGTCACGGGCGCGGCGGTACATCGGCCAGTTCGTGACGTCTTTCTCTTCCAGCATGACCTGGCCCGCGTCGGGCTCGATCATGCCGCAGGTCATGCGAAAGCATGTGGTCTTGCCCGCGCCGTTGGGACCCAGCAGTCCGGCGATCTGTGCCCGTTCGACTTCGAAGTCAACACCGTCGACCACGCGGCGGCGGCCGTACGATTTTACCAGTCCGCGTACTTCCAGAATGGTTTCTGCCATGGGTCCTCCGTGACCGTTAACGCACCAATCCCATATCTTGAAAGTTTGGAAAAAACGGCAGCGGAATGCCCGTTCCGGGGATGCGGTTCCAGGAATGCGGCCAATAAATAAACAATGCTTTGCCGATCAGCAGCTGCCGTTCCACGTAATGCCCAAAATGGTCCTGCTTCCACAGCCGGCCGTCCTTGCTGAAGGGGCTATTGTCCCCCAACACGAAATACTGGCCGCCGGCCATGGAAAATTGGAGTTGTTGCCGTTCGCGAAACACATCCCACTGCGATGGATCGGACAGGAAATCGAGCGACGTGGGGCGGGCCAGACTGACGATCGGGAACCGCTGCAGATCGTAGTCGGTGATCGGCTCGTTGCGGCCACCGAAGTCATCCGCAATGTAGTACACATCCCGCGACACGCGTAGCGCATCGACATCGACGTCGGCGTCCCGCGCCCCGATACCGACCGGCGACAGGTCTCCCGGATCCGATGGATCCGAGCGAGGCACGATATTCTGGCGGCTTCCGAACGCTTGGTCCACGTCGTACGTTGTTTCCTGATCGAATGGCACCAGCCGCCCGTCGACCCACAACAACAACTGGTCATCCACGTTGGCAAACGTGACACGATATTGTCCCGTTCCGGGCATCACTCCGGATGCCGAACGCTCAAACGCGTCATGACCGCGGATCGAAAGCCGCGCGCCGCCGGTTTCGAGATCGATGCGACACTCGAAATGTTGGCCGGCCTTGACCAGATCCAGGTGCAACGACCCTTTGGCCTGTCGAACGTTGACGTTGCATTGAACAATCAGGTCACCCACCCAGTGCAACCCCAGTTTACTGGCGTGCGGCTCCTCACCCTCGTTGAGCGTCATCCATGTATTGTAGGCGTAGTAGTCGGTGATCAATCTCGGTCGAATCCGGGCCACGTCGGACGGCGACAGCCGTCCGGCTCGCATCCGCTGCCAGTCGCTCCAGGAGGGCACGAAATGGTGGTACCTGATCCAGTGCGTTTTGTCGCTGCCAGCGTCGTGGGAAAAGACGTCGTGCACGTTCTTCTCGCCGCCCTCGACTTCGGTGCGATTCCAGCCGCCGGCGTCGGACGCCACGCTTTGCCAACGCCGTGGCCAACCTTGGTCCAGCAATTCTTTTGGCTGGTACCTGTCGTCGTGCACGATCTGCATCATGGAACGCACTTTGTCGGGTGGTTTGCGAGCGATCCGAAACGACTCGTCACCAGCCTGCCGCACCCAAATGTTGCCATTTCGGATGAGTACCGTCTCGTTGGGCAGTCCCACGACACGTTTGATGTAATTGACCTTGGCGTCGCCCGGAAACTTGAAGACGACGACATCCCACCGTCGCGGATCGGCGAATTCGTAGATGAACTTGTTCACCAGGATGCGGTCGCCGTTGTAGGTCGGCAGTTCGTCGACCGGCATGGTATAGCGACACATGGGACAGGTGGCCGTTATGACGCGCGGCCGCAGCCGACTCCGCATCCCCAGGCGCGGCGCCGCCAGGTCGGGAGGCAGCCGGGTTTGCGCGACGGCCGAAGGCCGGTCCCCGGGAGCCACGGAAAAGAAGCCGCCCGAATCGTCTTCCGCTTCCACGCTGGCGCTGGCCTGGTAGTAATATCCGCACATGGGACATTCGACGTCCTTGTGCTGTCCGCGGAGCGTCGGCGCCATCGATCCGGTCGGGATCACGAAGGCCTCGGCCTCGAACGTCCGGAACAGAAAAGCCAGCACGAATGCGATCACGATCGATTCAACCGTCTCGCGGATATTCCGCGCGGTATCCCCTTGGCCGGCCGGCGCCTGCTCCTTGGCGGGAGTCCGATCGCGTGGCGGTTTCTGGGGCGTTGTTCGTGGATTTCGCTTGTTTTTGGCCATAGGTCCTATCCGGCAAGGCATGCATCGAGACCACACATCGGGACAGCGTCGCGGCAACCGCCGCCAGGCGATCGGCAACGCAGACCGGGGCCGCGCTACGGGCATGCTGTTCGTTACGCGATCAAGAATATACCGGATCGCGCGAAACGCCGAAACGCGAACCCCGTGCCAGCGGTGGAAACACAGAGCACGCAACGCATTCGAGTGCAAAACCTTACGTCTACCAGCGGACCGCCACGCGTCCCAGAATCAACGAAACCGGCAGCCCCGGTCCCTGGCGCCAGTGTCGGCTGTCGCGCGACCGCGGGCTGTTGTCGCCCAGCACCATGATCTGGTCGTTGCCCAGCCGCCAGGAACGGCTGTCCCGCGGATCGCTACGGGCTGTCGGCACGTAATCCACGTCCCGCCAGACCGACACGTCGAAGAGCTGCGCGGGTAGATTCCTCGTCCCGATGGCCAGCCGCAGGGCCGGGCGGTCGTGATCGGGGGGCCGCCAGACTCGGTCAAATTCCAGGACGATCCGACCGTCGACGGCCAGCAGCCAGCGGGCGTCGAACAGCGACCATTCCCACGCTGAAGGTTGCCCGGAACAGACCGTAGGAGGCAGCCGTCCGTTTGCCACCGGGTGTCCGTTGCGGAGCAGCTTCGCCTGGCCGTGCGGGCAGTCCAAGCATGCTTCCATGCGATCCGGTCCGTCGTGGGCCGCCAACCGCAACTGGCCGGGGCCATCTGGCACGAGCGTGAAGCAAACCATCACGTCGCGCATGCGCGGGGCGCGTCGCGACAGCGTACCGTGGTAGACCATCGTTTCGGTGACGCCGTTTTGCGGCTCGCACCTCAGCCAGTCGACACCGTCGGACGCACGCGGCGCGAGTGAACGCCAGACGAAGCCGCCTTGGCACCGCGACCAGCCTGAAGGACGCTGGTCGCTTTTCCACAGCGAACCAGCGCACTTGGATGCGTCGCCGGGCGGTGGGTGCACACCTCGGGCCATTCGCCGCTGATCGGGCAGCGATTTGCGCGCCAACCGGCCGTTGACAAAGATATCGCCACCCCGCAGCGAGACGGTTTCCCCCGGCAGTCCCACGACGCGCTTGACGCACAGCGTGTTCGCGCTGTCCGGGCAGCGGAATACGACAAGCTCCCATCGGCGCAACCGCCGCGGCCAGAGGCGGTCAACGAGCACGCGATCGCCGGCAAGCACGGAAAACCGGCGGACGTCGATCGGGTACGCGCCGCATTGTGGGCAGCGGACCGGGGCGGCAGGCGCGGTCGCGTCCACGTTGTGCGATGCGCCGCAGGTGGAACACACCGGCCTTCGATGGGGACCCAGCAAGGCAGGCGCCATGGAGGTGCTTACCACGCGGACCGGGATCAACAATCCCATCACCAGGAACGTGCGGATCAGCAGCAGCAGGATGCCGATTCCGACGCCCAGTCGGACGCACCGACGCACACCGTTTTGGCTCACGCGGTTGATCCTCCAGCGTCGGACGTCAGCGTGGTACTGGGACCATGACATCAGCCGGCACGCTATATAGGATTTCGTGATCCTGGATACACTTCTGCAGTTCGTGCTTCAGGCAATGGCTGCTCGGCGAGTATATTCTCGATGTCCATCCGC
>CAZNKT010000070.1:0-22331 GCA_964573605.1 uncultured Pirellulales bacterium | reverse complement strand
TATATTCTCGATGTCCATCCGCGTTCGTCGTGTCCGTAAAGCTTTCCGGGCTCCCCCGCATGGCCGGACGATGAGCGTCCTTCGCGGCTGATAAGTGGCCGATGTTGGATGACGCACGCGCGACGATCTAGCGGCTCTCGTCGGCACCGGATTCGAGCACCGCCAGGAACGCCTTCTGGGGGATGTCGACCCGGCCGATGGACTTCATCCGTTTCTTGCCCTCTTTCTGTTTGGCCCACAGTTTTCGTTTTCTCGTGATGTCCCCGCCGTAGCATTTGGCCGTCACGTTCTTTCTCAGGGCGGAGATGGTTTCGCGGGCAATAATACGGCTGCCGATCGCGGCTTGCAGCGCGACTTCGAACATATGCCTGTCGATTTCGGTGCGGAGCTTCTTCACGACGGCGCGTCCGCGACGGTCCGCGTCGCGACGGTCGCAGATGATGCTCAGCGCGTCGACGCGGTTGCCGCCCACCACGATATCGAGTCGGACGAGGTCGGCGGGAAAATAACCCAGCAAATCGTAGTCCATGGTCCCGAAGCCCCGCGTCGCGCTCTTGAGCCGGTCATGCAGATCGTAGATGACGTCTGCCAGGGCCAGATCATAGACGAGCATCGCGCGGGACGGAGACAGGTATTCGGTCCGTACATAGACGCCTCGCCGATCGGTGCACAGTTTCATAACCGGGCCGATCGATTCGGCGGGCAGCACGAAACTGACGCGGACCAACGGCTGTCGAAACTCCGCGATTTGACCCGCGTCGGGGACCTTCTGCGGAGTGTGGATCTGCAGCAAGTCGCCCGCCGTCGTGACCACTTCGTAGGTGACATTGGGCGCGGTCTGTACCAGATCGAGGTCGGCTTCTTGTTCGAGCCTCTGCTGGATGATTTCCATGTGCAGCAGCCCGAGAAAGCCGCACCGGAACCCGAACCCCAGCGCCTCGCTCGTCTCCGGTTCGAACTCGAAGCTCGGATCATTGACCGCCAGCTTGTTCAGCGCGTCGCGCAATTGTTCGAAATCCTGCCCGTCGGACGGATAGAGTCCGCAGAAGACCATCCGTTTCGGCTCCTGGTAGCCGGGCAGCGGATCCGCAACGATGGATCCACCGTCGCGGACGGTATCGCCAATATGGATATGCCCCAGCGACTTGATGCCGGCGATCAGGTAACCGACCTGGCCGGCGGACAGCGACGCGCGGGGCTGGCGTTGTGGCGTGAATTGTCCCAGTTCCAACACTTCGTGGGTCGTGCCCGCGCGGGCGAATTGAATTCGCTGACCCTTGCGTATTGTACCGTTCATGATCCGCACGTACGTGATCGCGCCGCGATACGCGTCGTAGTGGGAATCGAAGATCATGGCTTGCAGCGGAGCGTCCGGGTCGCCGATCGGCGCGGGGATGCGCTCGATGATCGCGCGGAGCAGGTCGTCGCATCCCTGGCCGGTTTTGGCGCTGCACGCCAGCACCTCCGACGGGTCGATCCCCAGACTCGACTCGATCTCGTGAGTGACCTCTTCCGGGCGGGCGTGGGTAAGATCGATCTTGTTCAGTACCGGCAGGATGACCAGATCATGTTCGAGGGCGGCGTAGGCATTGGCCACGGTCTGGGCTTCGACTCCTTGAAATGCGTCGACCAGCAGCAGCGCGCCCTCGCAGCACGCCAGCGAGCGCGACACTTCGTATTGAAAATCGACATGTCCCGGAGTATCGACCAGATTCAATTCGTAGGCCTGCCCGTCGATCGTGGCGGTCATCGCCACGGCGCGGGCCTTAATGGTGATCCCGCGCGCGCGTTCCAATTCCATGTCGTCCAGCAATTGGTCCTTCATTTCGCGCAGGGACACGGTGCCGGTCTGCTCCATGAGCCGGTCGGCCAGCGTGCTCTTGCCGTGGTCGATGTGGGCCACGATGCAGAAGTTGCGTATCTGTTGACAGTCGGGCATGCCTATGATCCGAGAGGGATTCCGCAGATACAACGCGCAACTTCAGCGGGCGAAACCGGGAACGGTATGCGGGTCTGGCGACGGCATCGGCTGGGGGTTGATCATGGCCCGGCGACATCCGCCCGGGCCAGCCCGGCGGCCCCAATAAATCCGGCATCGCTGCCCAGCGTGGCGAAATCGATAATGACGTTTTCGGCGACGACGGGAAAGGCCCGTTGCCGGACCTCTTCCCGAACGCGTTGCAGGAAGGCCTGTCCCAGCTCGTTCTGAGTGCCGCCAAAGGTCATCGCTCCTCCAATGACCACTGCTTGCGGGTCGACCGTATGGAGGATGCTGACGATTCCCACTCCCAGGAAGCGAGCGGTGTCCATGACGATCTCCCGCGACAGCGCGTCGCCCGCCGTCGCCTGCTGCGCGACCAGTCGCGGGGTCAGGCGGCGGCCGGCATCGAGTGGTTCCCGCAGGCTGCTCGCGCGACCCGCCGCCATCGCTTCGCGAGTCCTTTCTACGACGGCCGTGGCGCTGGCATAGGCCTCCAGGTGGCCCGTATGACCGCATCCGCACCGCCGCGCATTGTCATTGTAGTCGATAATCAGGTGCCCGCATTCGGCTCCGTGCCCGTGCGCGCCGTCGATGGATCGACCGTCCAAGATGATTCCCGCGCCGACGCCCGTGCCCAGGGTCAGCAGCACCAGGCTCTGGAAATCCTTTCCGCTACCGCACCAGTATTCCCCGTACGCCGCCGCCCCCGCGTCGTTGGCAAAGGTGACCGGTTTACCGCTGTGCGCGCTAACACGATCGCGGATGGGAAAGTGGAACCACCCGGGCAGGTTGTGCGGTTCCAGGAATTTTCCCGCCGGGATGTCCATGGTGCCCGGCGCGGCCAATCCCACGCGGTGGACATCGGCGGCGTCCAGTTCGGCCTGCTCGACGGCGTCGCGAACCGCCTGCCCGATGCGTTCCGCGCCGTCTTCGGGCCCCTGTCCGGGCCGGGTCTTGATTTGCACATAAGAAAGCGGGCAACCGCGGTCGTCGACCAGGCCGATTTTCGTATTGGTGCCTCCCACATCCACGCCGACGAAGAACGGGGGCCGCGCGTCCGATGCGGATACAAATTCTCGCTTGATCGCCATGGCGGGTACAGGTGCCGAACGGAAGACTTGGGGAAACGGGAACCCCGGTCCGGATGTCCGGGTCAGGATTCCCGGTTGCGCCGCTTGGCCAGGCTGTTCCCGTGCACGCCGCTCCCGAATTTCTCGCTATCGCCTGGTCGGCGTCGGGTCGGCTGCTTGAATATACGGCGTGGCCGCCGCGCGGGCAACGTTGTCAATGAGCGTGCGCGAGGGGGGATAGGAAGATCAGCAGCATGGCACCGTTCAGCACGCGGCGCCGCCGGAGGTTTGCTCGTCCGAGTTGCTTGCTTTGTCATCCTGTTTGCAAACACCATCGTCGTTCTCCACACGCCGCGATTGCTGCTGGCGGAGTTCCGTCGATGAAACGTCTTCCCGAAATTCGTCGGCCGGCACGGCATCACAAAGTGCTCGCAGCTGGGGCGGGATATCCGTTTCCGGCAGCGTCACGAAACGGTCGCCGATCTGCCTGCCAAAAACGAGAAACCGGCATTTTGCCCGGCGAATCGCTTCCAAGGCCTCCTGCATCTCTTGCGAGCGATTTCCGTAATAACGCCGATCGGCGATCCGAGCCACCGTGTCGACGCCCACCACGAACGTCGCGCCGGGAAACAACGCGGCCTTGTCGGTAAAATGGGCGGCGGTCGTGAGCCATACCGGGTGGGGGGCCAGCCCTTCCAGACGCTGTTGGATGGCAAGATAGTCCAGTGGTGGCTTCTCGACATTCTTGACCGAAAGCTCAAAGGCTACTGGGTGTCCCAAACGACGGCTCGCGCTCCGGGCCATGGCCAGATGGCCACGATGCATCGGATAGAACGCTCCGGGAAAGACCGCTTGCGGCGGCCCGTCTTCGGCCGCGACGATGCGAACCGGAACCACGGCACGTCGGCCCAGGATCAAGTCGATCCATTCCGGCGGTGCCGTGGCGCGACGCGTCTCCAGGTGTTCGTTCGCGCGCGTCGCCACGGGAAGCCACTGCGTCAGCCCGGATCCCCGAGCGACGGCATTCAATACCATGGCCGCGCAAATCCGTTCCTCTTCGACTCGCTGTCGGCGACTCTTTGCCAGGACGCACGATGCAACTTCGGTGCATTCGGCGGTCTGCCAGGCCACGTGGATGCGGTGCGAGCCCCGCTTGGGCCGCTCTGTCTTCAAGCTGGCCGTTGCCGCGACGCCCAGCACAGGGCCGCTCGGATGGTAAGCCCGGGCCCTCTCAAAGCAGGTCATGGCCATCGCACGCGCCGTGTCGTCGCTGGCGGACTGATCCGGCGCCGCTCCGAGGAACGCGGCCATGGCCGAGGGCGCGTAGGGCACGGTCGCTTCCAGCAGCGTGTGCGATCCGCCAGGGCAGGCGACCAGATCCGAAATGGCACGGCTCCCGCCCCCGGCGATAGCCAATACAAGTTTGGCGGGCGCTTGATGAACAGCCCGGACAAGTTGGATTTTGCTGGCGCGTGGCACGCCGGGCTGTATACCGGTTGGCCGTCAGGGTGCCAAGGGCAGCCCGCCCCCGGCCTGCGAGGCCCTTCCGGGCGGCCGTTGCCGGAACGTATTTTCGGACCGCCGGTATGATTTGGGCCATCGGCGCCGCGGGGAGTTTTTTTCTCAGGGGGCCAATTTCGGGCGGGGACCGGCGAATACACCGTTGGGAAGTCGTCGCGGAGCGTGCGGCGGGTTCCTCGGGGCATCCCGCCCGCCGGGGCGGAATGCTCCGAATGCGTCTCCCTGTTTGAGTGGATCGCAGTGGCTCGAAGGGAGCCATCCGTTTGTACCCAACACCGTTGTTCATCGTATTCGGGAGGTCTCTGTGATGATTAAGAAAGGTCTCATCGCCACGGGCGCTGTCGTATTACTGTCCGTCGTCTTTCTGGGTCGCGACGCGGTAAGCTATGTGTTTACTTCCGCCTGCCGCGTAACAGAATCGGTCCGCGGTCAAGTTCCGATCGAGTTTGAAATTGATCGTGCGCGTCGAATGGTGCATAACCTCGTGCCGGACATCAGGAGAAACATGCATGTGATTGCCAAGGAAGAGGTCGAAGTCGAGCGTTTGGAACAGGAAATCAAGAACGCCGAGTCGCGTTTGGCGGCGGAGCGGGCCGACATTCTGCGGCTGAAAGGAGATCTTGCCCAAAACCAGCCCCAATATCGCTACGTCAATCGCACCTACACCGCGAATGAGGTGAAAGATGATCTGGCACGCCGCTTCGAACGATTCAAGACCAACGACGCCACCGTCGCCAGCCTGCAGGACATACACCAGGCGCGCCTGAAGAGCCTCGATGCCGCCCGCGCCAAGCTCGAGGGAATGCTGGCCGCCAAGCGTCAAATGGAAGTTGATGTCGAGAATCTGGAAGCGCGGCTGAAAATGGTGGAAGTCGCCCAGACGACGAGCCATCATCAATTCGATGACAGCCGTCTCTCGCGGGTCAAGGGATTGGTCACGGACATCCGGTCGCGGCTGAAGGTAGCCGAAAAGCTGGTAAACGCCGATGTCCACTACGCGGACGAAATTCCACTGGACGCTCCTGCCCCCGACAATCTGCTGGAGCAGGTGACCGAATACTTCGACGGCCAGCCGCAGCGCGTGGCCAGCGCCGTCGAGACGCGCTAACTGGCGTTCTCCATCAGGACCGGACGCGGAACACGGATCAGACGCATGTTTCCTGCCTGGCGACTGAAGCTTCGCGAAGCCAAGCATGCCTTGGAACGAGGGCGGCTCGAGGACGCGGGGCGGTTGCTGTCCCGCGACTCGTTGAGGCAGTTTCTGCCGGCGCAGAAGCTGGCCGATCGTGTCGCGCGGCAGTTTGCCGAGCGGGCCAAGAGCCGCATGGAACAGGGGCAGTCCGGAGCTGGGTGGAGTGATTTGAACGCCGCCGAGAAGCTCCGCGGGCCAGATCCGGAGCTGGACACAATTCGCCGGCAACTGGCGGCCCAGGGGTTGGACGACGTCCGCCGACTGCTGGAATCCGGCGCCGTGGGCGATGCCATCGCTACGCTGGACCGGTTGTGGCGGCGCGGCGTGAGCGAGCGACAGGTGCGGCAATTCCGGCACCTGGCCGGTCAATTGAAAGAGGCGGAAAAGCTGGCCCGCGAGGGCAAGTTTGCGGCTGCCGAAGCCTGCCTGGCGGGCACCACGGCGATGGCGGACGAGATGGAGATTGTCCGCCACCGGCTCAAGGCGTGTAGACTGCAAGGGTCGGAGCACCGCCGTCGCAGCATAAAACTGCACCGCGCCCTGGCCGACGGCGATTGGTCCGAGACCCTGGAGGCGGCTTTGGCCGTGTTGGAAGTCGCACCGGCCGACCGTTCGGCGGAAACCGCGCGGCAACGCGCCTGGATCGCCGTCGGCGCGCCGAGTCGCGGAGGGCTTGGGGCGGCAGGGCACGCCGGCCTTCCGCTGACCGACCAGTCCTCGGCGCGGGCCGCCGGGTCTACGGATGCGTGCTTGGGATCAGCGAAGGTGGATACCGTGGCCGAAACGCAAAGCAAACAGCGATTCGTAGTGTGGATTGACGCCGTAGGCGGCTACCTGATGTGCCTGGACAACCGGATCGTGTTGGGCCAAGGCGGCAGCGATCCGGGAGTCGATGTGCCCATCCTGGGCGACTTGTCACGGCGCCATGCCGCCATCATCCGCGAAGGCGAAGGTTATCTGTTGGACCCCATGCACTCGGTTCGCGTGAACGGACGCCACGTGACCCAGGTTGTCTTGTTGCGTGACGGTGACGAATTGGAATTGGGCAGCGTGAAACTGCGGTTTCGCAAGCCGAATGCTCTGAGCGGGACCGCGCGGCTGGAGAGGGTCAGCCACCACAAGACTCAGCCCCCGGCCGATGGCATCCTGCTGATGGCCGATACGTGCATCTTCGGTCCGGCGCTGAACAGCCACGTCTTGTGCCGCGATTGGCCGCATGACGTGGTGCTGTACCGACACGATACATCCCTGTTTTGCCGGTCATCCGGTGCGTTCGACATCGACGGCGCTGCGGTCGACGGGCAGGGCCGGCTCACCGACTATTCGCAGGTTGTCGGCGATGCGTTTTCTTTCAGTCTGGAGCCATTCGTCCGAACATGACGCAAAGCAACCTTCACCAGGCACTGGCGCGATGCCGGGCCACGGTGGCCTGGCCGCCCTCTCTTTTACGAGGCTTGGATTAGGACTACGCTAAAACCGACAGTGGGAGCCATGACACTTCCCTCCACACGAACCGGACCGGCCGTAGAAGCGCGAGGCGCCGGCATGAAGTTTACGTATCCCAGCGGATCGCGTCCGCTGGACGGATACACGATCAAGCGCGGCGTAGGTCGAGGTGGATTCGGCGAAGTCTACTACGCGACGAGCGACGCCGGTAAAGAGGTGGCGCTGAAGCTCATTCGGCGAAATATGGACGTCGAACTGCGCGGCGTTCGCCAGTGCCTGAACCTCAAGCATCTCAACCTGATTTCCGTCCACGACATCAAGACGGATTCCACCGACGACTACTGGATCGTAATGGAGTTCGTATCCGGCGAGAGTCTGGAAAGCGCCATCGAACGAAATCCGAGCGGGTTGCCGGTCGAAGATGCGCTGCGATGGATGCACGGCGTGCTGGCTGGCGTCGCGTACCTGCACGACCACGGCATCGTGCATCGGGACCTCAAGCCGGGCAATATCATCAACGAGGAAGGCGTCGTCAAATTGGGAGACTACGGCCTGTCCAAGTTCATCTCCTGCAGTCGACGCAGCGGGCAGACTGAGAGCGTAGGAACGGTTCACTACATGGCGCCCGAGATCGCCAACGGCCGATATGGACGGGAAATCGACATCTACGCTCTGGGAATCATCATGTACGAAATGCTCACGGGCTGTGTGCCGTTCGAGGGCGAAAGCGTGGGCGAAGTGCTGATGAAGCACCTCACGGCCGAGCCTGACGTGACGGTGCTGGAAGAGCCGTTTCGCACGATTGTGGCCCGCGCGTTGCATAAGAATCCGGACGATCGGTTTTCGTCCGTGCCGGAGATGATCGCCAGCCTGCCGCCGGCACCGCAAGGCGCTGTTTTGCAGCCGGCCCCGATGGCCTACACGGCGCGCTACGAGCCGAGGGCGGGTGAACCGGGCGCGGCGGCCGGCCCCGAGGATCACGGTCCGGCGATGGCGGAAGCGGCGCAGATGGCGGAGGACGAGCAGACGCAGGAACCGATCTACCAGGCGATGCGCCGAGGCTGGCGAAACCTTCACAACGAATGGCGGCACGCCAATCTGCATCCTGCCGCGAAAGTCGCGCTGATGATCGTGGGCATTTTCTTGCTTCTGGGCAATTTCGCCTGGCTTGCGCCGCTGGCCGTGTCCGCTTTGATCGGCTATGCCGTGTATTGGGTGGTGCGGGCGATCTTCGTCGCGCCGCACACCCCGCGGCCCGCGCCGGTTTCCGCCGCCAGAACCGCTCGCGCCGCGCCGCCGGTGGCTGCGGCCGAGGCGCGCGTCCGCCCGGAACCGTCCCACAAGAAGCGCGTGTCGCGCCGCCGGCGACGCAAGTCCGAGCGCCGCCGTCGACGGTGGCACGGCCGGACCGCGGCCCGCGCGCTGGCGGCCAAGACGGCGCGGGAGCGCGCCACGGAGTTGACCGGTTCCATGCTGCTGTCCGCCGCCGTCGTGGCCACCATGGGCATCGTGACCATGATCCTGCGGGGCGGCGGGGAAATCGAACAATTCTCCTGGATGCTGTTCGTCGGTACCTGCGGTGCGTGGGCGATTCTGGCCGTGGGGAAAGGTTGGGAGGGCCGTGACGGGGATTCCGCGCTGCGTCGATTCGTGCTGCTGGTCGCCGGTCTGGGCCTCGGCGCCTATGCCTTTGGCATCGCGGAGCTGTTGATGGTCCGGTTGCCACACGACCGGGATATTGTGACAGGTACGGTGGATTTGTCGCATGCTTTCTACAATCCTCTCGGCGCTCCCACGATGCTCGCCTACCTGGCCTACTTCGGGTTCGTGTTCCTCATCATCCGGTGGTGGCGGCTGGTGGACCCGCTCCGCCCGACACGCTTCAGCCTGTGGAGCACCGCCTCGTGTGTATTCTGGGCCTGGGCGGTGTCGCAATTCTGGGAGTTTCCCCAACCCTGGGGTCTGATGGTGGCAGGCGTGATCTCCGTCGCCGTGCAACTGTCCAGCCCCTGGATACCGATCGGGCAGCGAAACATGGAATCAAGCGAAGCGTTGGCAGCGTAGCTCATCGAAGGCGGACAAAAGTGCATACTGTTGACTACATTTTCCCCGTATGGATACTGCTGGCCGTGGCGACGGTGCTGAGCGCGGCGATCTTTCTGGCGGCCTGGGAACGAACCCGGGCGGTCGGCATGGCGATACTGAGTCTCTTCGCGGGCGTGGTCATTCTGGGAGCCGCTGTGGTGTTCTATACGGCCGCCCGCCGCGACGGGCATCGCCACAGTGCGCGGGTCGAGCCAATGCCTCAACTGCCGCACTCGGCGCGGCCCAGTGCCGTTGTGGCACAGCGCGAGAGCGGAGCGCATCCCCTGCCGCACCACGGTAAGGTTGCGCAGACCGCCGCGACGGCCGCACGAAATGCAGTCGCCAGCGATACGGCAACTTCCGGTGACGCTGGCGATAGTCCCGCTAGCGACCAGAGCAACACAGCGGAGGAGCTCGGATCGCGTGGGGAGGATGTTCCAGGCCGTGCGGTCCAGCCGCCGGATTGGGTCGTCAATCCGCCCGGACGCAGCGGCGCGGTCTTCCGGCGTGTCATGACATCGGACCCGTTCAGTACCGACGAGGAATGTTACCGGCAGGTGGAAGACAAGATGCTCGTCACTACCTGCCGATACGTTTCCGATCGGGTGGGCAACACGTGGAGCCGCGAATTACGGCGACAGGAATACGTTCCAGAACTGCTACCGGACCAGGCTCGGCGTTATTTGGAGCGCTTGGGCGTCGATGCGGGTTACCTGTGGAAGCACGTTTGCCCGGAACCCGAATACCGAGAATGGGTTTCCAGTTCGGTCGACGCACTGGGTGATCCGCTGATGGGTCCGATGCGACGGATTCACGTGTTGATGGAAATTGACGAAGCCGTGCAGCGGGACCTCGTTGGCCGCTGGCGCGAATCGGTGCTGGTCCGGCGGTTGGGAATCGCGGGGGGCACCGCGGCGGCAGTTCTGGCGCTGGTGGGCGTTGTTTTTGTTTACCTCAAAATTGACACGGCCACGCGCGGATTCTATTCGCGGCGGTTGCAAGTTGTCGCGGCACTGGTGACAATACTGATCGCAATCGCCATCCTGCGCGTGGTGTCTGCGTGACGGATGCCTCTTTGGCGCGACGCAGCGCTACGGACCACACGGGCGGAACCGGCGCTTGGACGGTGTGCCGCGTGGGGCCGGTGCGGTGTCGCCCACGCGCGCCAGGCTTGACCGGGATCCTCTTGCCCAGAGAGAACCGCTGGCCCATGGGGCAATCGCCGTCGACGGACGCTATTCTCATCCAGCGGATTCGCGCCGGCGAGACGGATGCCTGGAACGATTTGATCAAGCAGTTTGAAGGCCGCCTGCTGGCCTATGTCTTCGCCCGTTTGCGGTCCCAATCGGCTTCGGAGGACGTCGTCCAGGAGACGTTCGTCGGATTCTTGACCAGCCTGCCGAACTACGATCTGTCGCGGCCTTTGGAGAGTTATCTGTTTTCGATTGCCGCGCACAAGCTGACGGATCATCTGCGCCGCGAGGGCCGACGGCCGACCGTGCCATTGGTATCGAACAAGGACTCGCAAGGCACTTGGGATGTTGCGGGTCGGCAGCGCGCGGCCAGCAGCGTGATGCGCAGCGGCGAGCGGAGGAATCTGGAGATTGAGGCTTTAAGCCAGGCGTTGCGGCAGCAGATCGAGGCGTGGCGCTCACAGGGAGAATGGACCAAGATCCAGTGCATGGAGCTGTTGTTCGTGCGAGGGACGTCCAACAAGCAGGTGGCCGCCGACCTGGGGTTGACCGAACAACAGGTAGCCAACTTCAAGTTCGATTTCCTGGCGAAGATCCGAAAATCGGTCCGGCACCAGAAGCTGCCGCGGGACGTATTCCCGGAGTTGCACGAATCATCCTGAACCGACAATGGCCAGCCATGTCCCGACCTGTCAGCGCCGCGCAGTGGGAAGCATACCTGGATGAGGCGTTGCCGCCCGAGGAGATGGCGGCCGTGGAAGACGCGTTGCGCCGCCGGCCCGAACTCGCCGAGGCGCTGGCAGAGATCAACGGCCGACGCGACGCGGGCATCTATTCGCTGGGCGGCATCTGGCGTCAAACGCGGCTTACGTGTCCTACCCGCGACCAGCTCGGCAGCTACCTGCTCGGCGCCTTGCCTGAAGGCTTTTGCAGCTACATCCGCTTTCACATCCAGACCGTGGGATGCCGCTACTGTGCGGCCAACGTGGAAGATCTCCGGCGCGCGGGCCGCGACACGGAAGCCACCACGGAAGCCCGCCGCCGCAAATTCTTTCGATCCAGCGCGGGACTAATCAAACGGTACTGAGCCGCGCGTCACGCCAATTCCCATCCGTTGCGGTACGTACTTCGAATGAAGGGATCGGCGGCGGGACAATTGGCGGCGTGCAGCGCCGTCGCGTTCCAATGCAGCTTGGTCTGACCGGCCCGGTACGACACGTTGCCCAGCAGGCCCGCGGCGGTCAGCAGCGCGCCGTAGCGGAAATTGCACGTCGTGTCCGGGTCGCCGCGCTTGGCGGCTTCGATCCATTCCCGGTGATGACCGACCGAATCCGGAATTGACGGCGCCACGACCGGTGCCGCGCTGCCGTCGTCCATGAACACCTGATGCGTCGTGTAGTCGGCCAGCAGGCGTCCCTGCCGTCCTTCGAACAGCACCGCCGCGTTCTTGTCGTAGGCTTCGGCGCCGGGCGGCATCGGACCTCCGTGATACCACGTCAGATGGACCGCCGGCCGCGTGCCCCGCTCGGCAAACCAGTAGTCCACCTGCATGGACCGCGGCACGTCATTGTCGCCGTCGTGTCCCTTGCGACCCACCGCGTGCACGGCCGTGGGTTGATCCAGTTCCAGTGCCCAGAACGGCAGGTCCGCATAGTGGCACCAGAAGTCGGCCAACTGTCCGCCACCGAAATCCCACCAGTATCGCCAGTGGAAATGCAGGTGCGACGGATGGTAGGGCCGGTACGGAGCGGGTCCCAGCCAGGCGTCGTAGTTGAGGCCCGGGGGGACGTCGGCCTGTTCCACGCGTGTTCCTTCCTTGAAATGTCCCACGCCTGCCATCCAGATATGGACGCGCTGCACGGCGCCCAGCACGCCGGCGCGAATCGTTTCCACGACGCGCCGATAATTGCCCGAGGGATGGTTGTGGATCTGGTTGCCCATCTGCGTCGCGCACGCGGTTTCCCCGGCGAGCTTTCCGATGTAGTCCGCTTCAAAGACGCAATGCACGAGCGGTTTCTCGCAGTACACGGCCAGTCCTTTGCGCAGTGCGGCGGTAACCGCAACGGAATGCGTGTGATCGGGTGTACTGACGACGACGCCGTCCAGATCGTTGCGGTCCATCACACGGCGAAGATCGGAATAGGTGGCCGCCTGCGGGTATTGCTTGGCGACGGGCGCCATGTGTTGGGCGTCCACATCGCAGAGCACACAGATGTTTTCGCTGGCCACGCCCGCCAAGTTCGCGCCGCCTCGTCCGGATACACCGATGACGGCCAGATTCAGTTTTTCGTTGGCACTGCGCGGTTCCGCAGCGCGCGTCGTTGCCGGGCCCAGGCAAGCGGCCGCTGGCAACGCGGTGCCCGCCGCCAGCGCGTTGTGAATGAATTTCCGGCGACTCTGCTGATCGGACATGACAACCATCCCGCTCCGGGCGACAAGGGCTTCTGAAAAAATACCGGGTGGGCGCCGTGCCGGTCCTGCCCGTTGCGACCGGCATCGCCAAACGCTTCCGGCGGCTGTCCCATTTCGAAGCGTGCCGCCGCCACTGAGGACGTATTGTAAACCGCGCTGAGAACCGCGGCCACCGTGGGGTGCGCGCCGAGGGCACGCTATCCATCGCTGCCCAGCTGGTCCAGCAGGGCCCGCATGGCCTGTTCCGGATAAAGGCAAAATGCGAACGTGCGCGACGACAGCAGCATCTCGCTACGCCATTGACGCCGCATCCGATCGGCGGCCGCCGCCCATTGCTTTCTGAGGGACACGACGTGCGGCTGGAGCCCGTCGTTGCAGGCCACGATGGCCCGATGCCGCTGCCGGGCATTGTCCGTGGTCTTGGGCGTTCCGAGCCATCGCTGTTTCGTGGCCACGAGGTGCTGGACGTGTTGCCGGTCAGCGGCGGGCAGCGGGTCGGTATCGATGTGGCGATCCGGGTTGAATTCCAAATCGCGCAGCCGTTGTCGGAGCCGTCGGAGCTGGTCTTGCGACGGACGCCGCCGCGGAACAGGAAGCCGCAGCGTGGCGGTTGCCACGGCAAACCGAGGCGGCTCCAGACCGAAGAACCGCCTCACAATCATGTCGGTCAACTCATCGTATTTGGCGCCACCGATCCCATGAACGAACAGATCGCTGAGCACCAGGCGGGCGAACATAGTAGTAATCAACGCCCGCGTCCGAATCTTGACGCCTCGGTGCGCCAGGTCGGCAAGCTGCTGTTGCGCGGCGGAACCTTCTGTTTCGGGGTCGACGGCCAGTTCGGCCTGCCAGGAACTTTGGTCGGAAAGCACGAGCACGCCTTGCCGCTGCGAAGCCCACAGCGGGCGCCGCTGCGGATCCGTGCGGCTCCAAACCCAGAAAGGTGTTTCCAGCCACTGGTCGACGGCCGCCAGATCGGGCACCGGATGCGTGCGACTCCGCACGTGGTGCGCGGCACGGTAGGCGTCGAGCGCGTCGTTATAGCATTGCCAGAATCGTGGCAGATGCGCAAGCAGATGCGCTGCAAACCAGTGGAACTCGGAAGAATTGCAGACAGCGCTTTGCGGTAGTTCCAGCGTGTGGAGTTTCCACTCCGCTTCCAGTTGATGACGGGCCTGGGCAATGGTCAAACCGAGATGTTCGTTTCGGGCGGCGCGCGAAACGGCCAGCGGCCACAGACGCTCGAGGATCGGATCCGGCACGAGCGGACGCAAGACGCGCGATGCCCGCCGTCCGAATGCGTCAAAAGCGGCGCGGTCCAGCAACGGCCGTTCTTCCCAGGGAACCGTTTGCATGGTGCGATCGAGAGGCACACGCGTGAGCGACGGAGCGTCCACCAAACCGCCTGGCACACTGACTGCAACGTTGGTGGCTGCATCACTGTCGATCAGCAGGTTGATGGCGATGGCTGAGAAGCGGGATTGGACCCGGCCCAGCACAAAATTTTTGAACCACACCCCTGGATGAAACAGTTCCGGCTGATGTCCGCCGAGGACGATCGAACATTCCTCAGGGACGGCGGGCAGATTCAGCGACCGGTAGGTCTGGGTGTAGTCGCGGGCCGCCTTAAGCACCATTCGGCGGGCGGCCGCCGCCAGGTCGGACAGCGGGCGCCCCAATACTTCGCACTGCCATGTGTCCCGCAGGCGAACATTTTCTTCCATGACGAGCCCCAAATCCTCGAGCGCAGGCAGCACCAGGAAATGGCCGTCTTCAGCAGGGGCACGCAGCCGTCGGGATTTCACACAAACTTCCATGGGCGCAAGACAAACGTGTTGGGGACAGAAGACGTACAAGGCCGGTAGGATCAGGAGCCGTCAGGATGTGCCGCGGGCGATCCTGATCGCGGCAGTTGGCACTCCCCATACACTGTTCGGCCCGTCGTTCGTCCAGGGCGGGATGCTCATCTGGTCGCGTCAGCCGCCGACAGCCCCGCGGCCGCCAGCGCTCGACGGAGCACGTCCCGATAGTAGGCCATACGCGCGCCTCCATCGTCAAGCGCCCCGCCAAAACTACGCGATTCTTCAAGATAAATCAGAGGCACGGGTACTTCAACGATCCGTAATCCCGCCGCGGCCGCTTGCACCCAAAGTTCGAGCGGCATGCCGTATCCCGGTTCGGTGAGCCTGAGCCTCGCCAGCGCGTCGACGCGATATGCCTTGAATCCACAGAAGGCGTCGGTCAGAGCAAGCCCCAGCCAGCGATTGAGTTCAGTCGTGATCTGTTCATTGATTCCCCGCCGTTCCGCCGGCGGCGGGGTATCGCCGGGAAACGCTTGCTGGTACCGGCTGCCCGAAACGATGTCGGCGTCGGCGATCCGTGCCACAAATTGACCGATTCGCTGGGGTTCATGCTGTCCGTCGCAATCGATCGTGACGATCACGTCGTACGCGTGCGCCCGCGCATAACCGAACGCCGTCAGCAATGCCGCGCCGTAACCGCGGTTGCGCGGGTGGGTCACGACATGGATATCATTTCTCTGCGTCAAGAGTCGGCCCGTACCGTCCGTGGAACCGTCATCGACGACCAGCACGTTGGGACTGGCACGCACCACTTGATCGAGGACCGGCGTGACGTGATCCGCTTCATTGTAGATCGGCAACGCGGTGAGGAATCGATCGACCAGCACGGGACACCCAAAAAAATGTTTGCCTTCTGTGGCGACCCAGTCGTGCGGGCGCACGGGGTCAGTTCCCACTGCCTCATTCTAGATTCTAGACCATTTTCGAACTTCGCGTAGCGGCCGGGTCAGTGCTGAGCCCCCTGGGATCAAAAAAACGGCTCGGCAGAGGCATCCCCCAACGACACTGCCGCGAACGTTCTTATAGTGTCTAACAAAACATCATGGATGCACTACCAAAAACGCGAGTTTGCAGACGAACCGGCGGTCTTGTTAGAGGCTCTTAGCACATGCAAACGCAGATTCCCGCCGTAGCCGAACCCGCCAAGAATTGGGCTCATGTGGATGCGGCCAACAGAATGCTTCGCGGCATTGCACTCAAATTCTTTCAGCGGACGGTTGAATGACGCACGCGGCGATGCCTGCCGCGGAACAAGTTGTGCCTTTGTTCTGCAGGCGAGCGAGTGATATAATTTTCAAACAGGACCGCTTGGTCGCTTTGGTGACGGCAGGCAGAATCACGGCAATCGCAGAATCACGGCAATCGACGGGGGAACACGGGCCCTTGCAGATGAATCCGTCAGTCCATGTCACTGTTTTTGCGTACGGTTCGAACATGTGCACCGAGCGCATCAAGGCCCGCGTCGCAAGTGCTACGCCATGGACCACCGGTTACGTCAATCAGTATCGCCTGGCATTTCACAAACTCGGAAAAGACGGTTCCGCCAAGGCCAATGCCGTGCACACCGGATGCGTCCGCGATCGCATCTGGGGCGTTGTGTTTTCCATGAAGCGTGTGGAAAGGCGTATTTTGGACGACTACGAATTCGCCTACGAGCGGAAGCAAGTTGTGGTCGTCGGCAACAGCGGGGCGGTGCCGGCCAGCATGTACGTCGCCCGAGCCGAGGCGATCGATGGATCGCTGAAGCCGTTCACGTGGTATTGCCGCTTCGTAATGCGAGGGGCCATGCAGCATTGCCTGCCGATGGACTACGTGCATCAACTGCAGATGATCGAGCGGTCGGCCGACCCGCATGGGGATCCTTCGGCGACTTTGGAGAATGCCGCGACTGATTGCGGTTCTGCTCCTCTGGAATACCCGTCTCGGGCATCCCTGGCGGCGGCGACAAACTCGGCCGGGTTCGCGGAACGCCGACGCCGGCACTCGCTTCGGCGAAAACGTGGGCACCGGTTGTTGAATCGCGACGTTGGAGAGTTCACGTGTCGAACCACTGGAGCGGATCGCGCTCGCTGCGGCTGGCCCAAACGGTCGTGACATCGACGGCGTCGCGAAGGTGTTCGGCTAGCCATTCGATGGCAAAGCGTTCGCTTGCAAAATGGCCGGGAAGCACCAGAGCGACGTCTTCTGCTTCCGCTTGCAGGCATGTGTGGAACCGGGCTTCGCCGGTGATCAGGCAATCGCACGCGAACGTTCTGGCGGCGGCCAGAAATTCGCCACCGCTCCCGCAAGCGATGGCCACGCGGCGCACTTCGCGCTGCGGATCGCCGACCATCTGCAATTGGGCGACGCCCAGAAATTGAGCCGTGCGTCGCGCGAGGTCGCGCAACGAGCAGGCAGCCGGCAGTTCACCCCATCTTCCGGCCCCCAGCGATGGCGGTCCGCGATCGTCCGCGAGCGGCACGAGCGGCTGCGTATCTTCGAGCCCCACGCCGCGGCCGATTTGGAAATTGATCCCGGTGATTGCGGAATCGAAGGCCGTGTGAGGGCTGATGACGGCGATCCGAGCTTCGACCAGGTCCATCAGCACACGTCCGGTTGTGCTGTCGGACGTGACCCGCTGCAACGGCCGAAAGGGCAGGGGGTGATGGCTGACCACGACATCGGCACACTCCCGGATGGCCTCTGCCGCCGCCGCCGGTGTCAGGGTCAGGCAGGTCATGATACGGTCTACCGACCGATCGCGGCGCCCTACGAGCAGACCGACGTTGTCCCACTCCTCGGCCAGCCGTTGCGGCGCGAGGGCATCGATAGCGAAAACGACCGAGTCGACGGTTGCCATAACGGCAACAGTGTAGCGGCCGCATTACTCCTCGACAATAAACCGGTGATTGAACGTCCGTGGCCCGTTGATCTCCTCGGCGCGCAGCCACAGCGTCTGCCCGACCAGTTCGGACCCGTTGCGAAAGCGGTAATACTTCACATCTTCTCCGCGTCCCAGCTCGATGACGTGAGCCCGCTTGCTGCGGCGATTGGGGGCGTAGACGTGGAAACGGAACGTGATCGGAGTGTCCGAAGAGTGAATCGTTCGCTGCTCCAGTGTCAACGTTCCATCTTCTTCCAGACGCGTGCTTACCTGCACTTCGATGTCGCCCAGTCCGATCTCTACCTGCCGGTACACGCTGAACACGTAACGGCGGTCCGAGGAGATGTCCAGATCGATGCGCACGTCGTGCACGCCGCCGCTGGCGCCCAAGGGCAGCGTGATTTCAAAGGGCAGCTCCAGGGCTTGTCCGGGGGTGAGACGAATCGTGGCTTCCGACGGATCGGGGCTCCATCCGTGTGGCAGCGAAAAGGCCAGAGTTCCGTTGACCCCGCGCTGGAACGTGTTCTTCGTGCGGACAACGTTGGGGTGAGATTGGCCGAAAATGCTGGGCAGATATGTCGTGTCCAATGTTAGATTCATCCGCCATCGAGCCACGGACTCGTCAATGCCTGTTAGAAACAGTGGCAGGGGAGTCACGTCGATCACCTGACGATGATCCTCGGTGCGCGCGGGCGACACGCGACCCCAGACGTCGATCTGACGCACGTCGTGCCCCAGATAGAGGACTTCGCGCACCGGCTCTTCGTTCCACACCACCATGACCGTCCGTCCGTCGCGCGAAAACAAATAGTTTCGGCTGCCGTTCGGCGTACGGATGCTGCCCAAAAAATGCATGCCTCCCAGCACGCTGGCCGTGGTTCGCCACGGCAACAACAATGGAGTCGGGCTGGCGTCCTGACGGACGAGTCCTCGGTCGGGGTGCAACGGATCGGGAACAAAAATGGCGTCCGCATGCTGCCGCTTGGCGGACACCATCTGCCGCACCAGGTCCTGCACGCGCGTGGCCAGATCGAATTGGCTCGCGGGCAGCGGGTCGACGAGCACCCACCGCTGCCGGGGCTGATTCTTGAGCCCTTCCAGATAGGTGGCCAATTCGTCGGCAGTCAGCGGTGGGTCCTCCGAATAGGTGACAAAATCCCACGGTGGCGATTCCGCCGAAGGTGGCGTGGAAAGCCATCGCCATCCGAACCCCAAATAAGCCTTCTGGCCCAGGCGGAACAATTTCTCCCGCACCTGCCGGATCCGCGCGGACAGATCGGGATAGTCAACGAAGCTGGTGTCCCGATCGCCGCCGAGCTGCCAGTAATGGATCTTGAGCGACAGCCGTGTCATGACGGGATCGAGGGTCGCGAGCCACGCGTCCGAATTGGGGGAGAACGTCGTGGCCGCCATGACCGGCAGGGCGTCCGGTTCGCGCGACCGTTTCGAACTGGGCGGCTGGTCGAGAATGCCCACGAGTTGGATCCGCTCGGCTTCCAGCCGCTGGGCGAACTTCAGCAGGCGACGCCCGCGGTCGCTGTCTTCGGCCGAATACCACAGCGGAAACTTCAGCCAGTTGATCCCCACAATCGGCAGCAGGCGCTCCAGCGTATCTAGGGAAATCTGCTCGTCACCGCCGGGCAGCGTCCACCCGAATTCGCCGCCGATGGTTTCGCTCAGCGGTTTCAGAACCGCCAGTGGTATCACTTTCTCATGCAACACACCTTGGCTGGTTTGCATACTCACGCGAGCGGCGTAATATCCCGCACCGTCGATGGGCGGCTTCCAGTCGATCGTGCCGGGCAGCGCCGGCCTGGCCGCCGCAGACGGAGACTCCAGGTTCGGGTTGTCGGTCGGATGCCGAGCGTCCTGCGGCCGGTTGTTTCCCGTCGGCGCACCGGAGGCCGCGGCCGGTGGAGGCTCGCTCCGGCGTACTTCGTGATGCAACCTGTTTCCCACGGCGTCCAGCAGGCTCAAGTGCACCTCAGGCTGTTCGTCGCGAACGCCCGAAATGCGCACCCGTATCTCCACCTGGTCCGGGTCGCGAAAATAGTTCGGTTCCTCGGACATCTCTACCGTCATCCTCGGCAGACGTCCCAGCCAGACGTCGTCAAACCGGACCGTGCCGCGCAGATCGCTTTTCGTCGTTGGCTCCACATGCAACCCGATCACGGCTTTCTCCGCCTCGTCGTGAGAAACCGAAACCGGGCCCAGGCGCACGCGTTGCCAGTCGGAATCGCCACTGACGGGCTGACTGGTAAACGTCTCCAGTTCGTGGTCCGAGTCGTCCAGAACCGTCAGCGTCAGAACGGCAACGCTGTGCTGAAGACCTTCCGTGCGGATCGACGCTTCCAGCACGTAACTGCAGCGCGAATCGAACTTGGCCGGCGGACTGTAGACGGCAGCCGCGTGTCCGTCCAAATCAACGACCAGCGCCCCGCTCGCGGCGCTACCCATTTCCGCACGCAACCCGATCGGCAGATAGCGGGGGTAGCCCGGACCTCGCTTGCGAGTCCAACCGTCGGGCCATTGGTCGAAGTTCACGTCCCAATCGGCCTCAAACCTGCACGCGAACACCTCATCCGCGTCCGGGTAACGGTCCGCGTTGGCCACGAGCAGGCTGCTAGCTAGAATCAGCGGGAAAGCCATTCCGCTCATGGGCACTTAGCTCAGTGGATCACCAACGGCGAGTGCGCGTGCCGGGTCGTGTCAGCCGATACGGCCGCACTTCGGATTTGCCCGCCTAACGAGCGAATGGACGACACAGTGCGCCTCCTGCTTGCTCTATCGGCCAAAAAAGAACAGGGCTTTTGAGAGCGTCTGCTACAACCGGCAATCGGGGCAGATCTCCACCATACGGGAATGACGTGCGAAACGGTTGATAAGAATCTGTAAGTCGTTTCTAAAAAAGACTTTGCGGTGAAAGGTTTCCAGCGTGCCTGAACTCCGAGTGGCGGTCCATCTTGCCAGTCTTCGCCAACCGATCAAGCGAGCCCTGGAGACCGCGGCCTGGCTGGGCGCGGACGGGGTGGAAATCGACGCGTCCTCGGACTGGCTGTCTGTCGACTCGTCGCAGACGGCCATCCGGCATGTGCGCAAGTTGCTTGACGATTTGCACATGCGAGTGGCCGCCGTGCGGTTCGTCACGCGCCGGGGTTTCGGCGTGCTTGAGGACCTTGATCGTCGTATGGCATCTGCGCAGCAGGCCATGAAACTAGCCCACGCGCTGGGGTGCGGAATCATGGTCAGTCACGTGGGACGAGTGCCCGAAGATACCGAAAGTGCGGAATGGCAACGCATGGCGGATGCCCTATCGGGGCTGGGCCACTTTGGCCAGCATGTGGGGGCTTTATTGGCGGCCCGCGCCGGAACAGAACCGGCGGCATCGTTGGCACGATTGGTCGATGCGGTGCCGGCCGGGCTCGTGGGCGTGGCGATGTGTCCCGGAAGCTTCGTGCGGAACGATCGTTCCGCGGCCGAAGCTGTGGCGGTTTTGGGCTCGCGGATCTGGTACCTGTACGCCAACGACGGCGTTCGTGATCTTGCTCGCGGACAAGGTATTGAGACCCAGCTTGGACGAGGCAGCGCTGACTTTCCGGCCGTGTTGGGGGCGCTTGAGGAGTTTGGCTACCGCGGATGGTTTACGCTTGAGCGGCTGGATGCTGCCGACCCGGTCGCCGATATGCGGGCTGGTGTGTCGTACCTCGGCAGCCTGTAGGCTGCGCCAGTGCATGGACAGAAATCCGCGGCGCTGGCAGATGGCCCGGCCGCCAGCGGCTGCTGGCCGGAGCATCATGGGATCAACCTATGTTTTGCGCGTGTTTCTTGTGCGTCCGCCGGGAGGGGCTGGTCTCCCTCCTGCAGGCTCCACGACACGGAAACGTGGTGGGGATAAGAAGATTTTTTCGTAAAGAAGACTTGAGGTTGCGATGTCGGGCCCTAGAATCTGGCAGGGTCACGAGTCCAGGTGCAATGCGGAACCGAGTCAAGGAGGTGAGCCAATGCGGTGGATTTTCATGGCGGGCGGGGCCTGTTTCTTGCCATGCATGCTGGCGCTCACCGGACTGGCCGGCGAACGGGGGGCTCGCGTCGACATCGCCACCATCTCCCCTTGCCCGAGCTTCTGTGGAGGTTCGGGCGCCCACACCGAGTTTCTTTTTGACGGAGGCGTCGGAGCCAACAGCGCCTCGACGTCGGTCGATAACATCGACGGCACCGGCCAGGCGTCCGCATCTCTGAATGGGCCGCTGGAACTGCCATCCCTGGGCGTGGAGGCTTTTTCCAATCCCAACGCGCGGGTCAGCAGCAAGGCTACGGGAGTGCAGCAGTATGCTTACACGGGAGCCGCGCCGAGGAGTGTCGTCCTCGACTTGACCCTTACGGGCGAAGCGGGTGCTCCTCAGATTTCCGACGCTTCGGTCCGCGCGGACATCGCCGTCGTACGTGGCCCTCAGATGGACTTCCTGACGGATTTTTCCACGCTTATCTTCGAACTGGTTCCGCTCACCCCGTCGCTGGATCTGCTGGCGCAGACCAGTCTCTTATTGCCGGTCAATGCCGGCCCGCAATCCGTCATGGACAGCGTGGCCTTTGATTTACAGCCGGGCGACAACATCTTCATCTGGGCCGGACTCTCGGGCCGCGGTACGCGGTCCGGATTCGGCGACGCAATGGACACCCTATCGTTGGAATTCCCCGACCCGACG
>CAZNKT010000069.1:0-33114 GCA_964573605.1 uncultured Pirellulales bacterium | reverse complement strand
TATCGATGCGGTGAAGGTGGCGCGCGAAACGGGCATGGGAGCCAGGATCAATACCATCATGCAGACCTGCTTCTTTGCCCTGGCCGGTATGCTGCCGCGCGATCAGGCGATCGAGCAGATCAAGGAAACGATTCGCAAGACGTATGGAAAGCGCGGCGAATCGATTCTGCGGCGCAACTTCGCTGCGGTCGATGCGGCTCTCGAGGATCTGCACGAAGTTCGAGTTCCTGACCAGGCCACCAGCACGAAGCACCGTCTTCCTCCCGTGTCGGCGGACAGTTCGGATTTCGTCCAGCGAGTCACGGCGATGCTGTTGGAGGGACAAGGCGATTTACTTCCGGTCAGCGCGTTGCCGGTCGACGGCACGTTCCCGACCAGCACGGCCAAAGTGGAAAAACGAAGCATTGCTCACGAAATTCCCATCTGGGATCCTGATATCTGCATCGAATGCGGCTTGTGCGCGCTGGTCTGTCCGCACGCGGCGATACGGTCGAAGGCATATCTGCCTGAAGCGCTGAACGCTGCTCCCGACGATTTCCTGTCCAAGCCATGGAAGGGCAAAGAGCTGCCGGACCACGTGATGACGATACAAGTCGCGCCTGAAGATTGCACGGGCTGCGGCGTGTGCGTGGATGTCTGCCCCGCCAAGAGCAAGGAAGTCGTCAAGCACAAGGCAATCAACATGGAACCCAAACTGGATCATCTGCAGCGGGAGCGAGCGAACTTCGAATACTTCCTTGAAATTCCGGAATTGGACCGCACAAAGGCTAAAATCGATACTGTCAAGGGCTCGCAGTTGCTCGAACCGTTGTTCGAATTCTCCGGCGCCTGCGCGGGCTGCGGCGAAACGCCCTATTTGAAATTGATGAGCCAGTTGTTCGGCGACCGGGCGCTGATTGCCAATGCCACGGGATGCTCGTCGATTTACGGGGGCAACCTGCCGACGACGCCGTGGAGCACCAATGCCGACGGTCGCGGACCGACATGGAACAATTCGCTGTTCGAGGACAATGCGGAATTCGGACTGGGACTGCGGCTGGCGCTGGATCAGAAGCGCGACTACGCCGAATTCCTCCTCCGCCGAATGGCGTCGCTTCTCGGCGATGATTTCGTGGAGGAACTGTTGGCGGCCCCGCAGTCAGACGAAGCGGAAATCCACCGGCAGCGCGAACGCGCGGCGGAATTGCGAAAGCGGTTGGGCAGATCCGATGATCCTGCCGCCAGCCGGCTGGCGGCAATCGCCGACGTGCTGGTCCGCCGCAGCGTGTGGATCGTCGGCGGCGACGGCTGGGCCTACGATATTGGGTTTGGCGGGGTGGATCATGTACTGACCACGGGACGGGACGTGAATATTCTGGTGCTCGACACCGGGGTTTATTCCAATACGGGCGGGCAGGCATCCAAGGCCACTCCGCGGGCGGCTGTGGCCAAATTCGCCGCGGGGGGCAAGCCCGGTCGCAAGAAAGACCTTGGCATGCTGGCCGTCGCCTACGGCAACGTCTACGTGGCGCAAATCGCCGTGGGTGGTAATCCATTGCAGTCAATGAGAGCTTTCCACGAAGCCGAATCCTACCGCGGGCCCTCGCTGATCCTGGCCTACAGCCACTGCATCGCTCACGGTATTGACATGTCCACCGCCATGACGCATCAAAAGGATATCGTACAGACCGGTTTCTGGCCGCTGTACCGCTACGATCCCCGCGAGGCACGCGTGGGCAAGCTTCCGTTCCATCTGGACAGCCGCAAGCCGAATAAGCTGTTCAAGGACCTGGCAATGACAGAAGCTCGCTTCGCCATGTTGGCCCGGACCGATCCCGAACGTGCCGAACACCTGTTCGAACTCGCCCAGAAAGACATCGATGATCAGTGGCACTACTACGAGCAAATGGCTGGGTTTGAGCGGCAGGTTGTGGACGAGTTGAGCGAGGTGGAACCATGAGCGTCGACCTGAGTACCTGGTACCTGGGGATTAAACTGAAAAACCCTCTTGGCGTCGCTGCATGTCCGCCATTGACGGGGAATTTGGATACGCTGCAACGGCTGGAAGATGCGGGCGCTTCCGTAGTTGTCATGCCGTCGTTGTTTGAAGAGCAGATCGAGCATGAGGAATTGGAATTCAACCGGTTGTTCGAGTACCAGACCGAATCGTTTGCGGAAGCGCTCACTCATTTTCCAAGCCTGCAGGAATACAACACCGGGCCGCGAGATTATCTGCAACATGTTGAGGAGGCCAAGCAGGCGGTTTCGATACCCATCATCGGCAGCCTGAACGGCGCGTCATCCGGAGGTTGGATTCGGTACGCCAAGATGATCGAGGAATCGGGGGCCGACGCGCTGGAATTGAATATCTACTTCGTGCCGACCGACTCCGCCATGACCGCCGCGGACGTCGAGCAACGCTATATCGACCTCGTTGCGGAAGTACGACAATCGGTGGACCTGCCGTTGGCAGTGAAGATAGGACAGAATTTCACGAGTTTGCCGCATTTCGCCCAGCACCTCGTCGCCGCCGGCGCCGACGGACTCGTCTTGTTCAATCGATACCTGGAAGCAGATATCGATCTCGATCATCTGAAGTTCCAACCGGATCTGGTGCTCAGCAACCGTCACGAAGCGCGCGTTCCCATTCGGTGGATCGCCATTCTGCGGGACCAGCTCGATGTGTCGCTGGCTGCCACGAGCGGCGTGCATCGCGTGCAAGGGGCGGTCAAGCTGCTGCTGGCAGGCGCTGACGTCACCTTGATGGCAAGCGTCCTGTTGATGAAGGGCCCCGATTTCCTGAGCACCTTGCTCGACGAATTGCGCGTCTGGCTTGAAGAGCACGAATACGACTCAGTCGAGCAATTGAAAGGCAGCATGAGCCGCGGCAACTGCGCGGACCCGAGCGCTCTGGAACGGGCCAACTACATGAAAGCGCTCACTAATTATACCATGCAGCACCCCGTGCCGCCTCCGATGTGAGCGCCCGACCGGCAGGAGCGACGAAGTCGATGTTCGTCGGTGGAAATCGATCCGCGGCCCGATGGGACGGGCAGCACCACTCGGGGCAAAAGAATTCTAAATAGGGACCCGATGCGCCGGCGCGGGAGAGACCTCAAGTTGGTCCCTCGCTGACGCTTCGGGTGATGTTGGTTCACCGTTCACCTGGCATCGGGCGCACCACGACAGCCATCGCCACGACGATCCACAGGGCCAGTGCGACGGTCCGCGGTTCGGGGACCAGCTTCACGACGTCGCCACTGGAAAACAACGCGTACAGCTCGCCGTCGGCGCCCTCGCCGAAACCGTGCAGATCGGCAAATATCGTGTCTCCACCCGGGGCCAGCTGCAATCGCTCAATGAGTCCCGTTGATGTGTCCATCGTGAACAACCGGAGCGCACGAAACTCGAGATCACCAAATACATAGGTGCCCCGCAGACCGGGCAGCACGGAACCACGGTAGACAAATCCACCGATGACAGCGCTTCCGTCGGCATGGGTGTATTCGCCGACGGGGTCAACCAGCCCCTCGGTGTCGTAGGGAAAATTGTCCCGCGTGCCTTCCCGCGTGACCCACCCGTAATTGGAGCCGGGCAAGACACGATTCACTTCCTCGCGCTGGCCCTGACCCACGTCGGCGGCCCACAACGCGCCCGTCTGACGGTCGAACGACATGCGAAACGGGTTGCGGAGACCGTACGCCCAGATTTCTTCAACAACCCCGGACTGGCCAACGAAAGGGTTGTTCGCGGGGATGCCGTACTGGCTGTTCGCGCTGTTGGTGCCCAGCGGATCGACGCGAATGATGGATCCCAGAATGTTCGTGCGATCCTGGGCATTGCCATGGGGAGCGTCGCCGCCTGGCGAATTCGTGTGCCCGTCGTTGCCGTTGCCGATCCCTCCGCTCGCGTCTTGGCCGCCACCGCCATCGCCCAGACCAACGTAGAGATTGCCCGAACGATCAAAAACCATTGCTCCGCCGTTGTGGTTGCCCTGGGGTTGTTGGATCCTCATCAGAACGCGCGAGTTTGCATGGTCAATATGATTGGCATCACTGGGATCAAGCTGCCATTCACGAATCACGCTGTGGTTGCTTCCCCGAGTGGGACCCAGCTCCGGATGAAAGAAATCGGGCGTGTTGTCACCGATGGACTCGCTTGTATAGGTGTAGAAAAGTCCCTCGCCTGCCGCGCCCGAACGGGCATATTCGGGGTGGAACGCGATGCCCAGCAGTCCCAGCTCTCCGCCTGCAATAAGGGACAGGCCATCCTCGACATCTCCCGTATCGAAGAAGGGCGTGTCCAGGAATTCTCCGTCTTGGAGTATCCACACCTGGCCTCGCTGCCCGGCCACGAACAGCCGGTCGTCGCCCGCGTGGGTTCCCCACAGCGGCGCGCCGGCCGAAGCAGGCAGCTTGCCCACCGTCGCCAAGCGCACCGTGAACTCGCCCAGCTGGATCGGATTGGTTTGCGCACGGCTGGTGGTGGTGGCGATGCCGGCCAGCAGGCCGGCCAGTCCTCCCAACAGCAAGGATCGCAATAGATGGATGGCAGTGCCCGTGTCGGCTCGTACGCAGCCGCACTGCATGTGCCAACGAGGCGAATGGATATTTGTCATACGAACAATCTCCGGTGCGAACCTCCCGGGAATGGTCGCGCATTCTCGGGATGGAGGCGGAAAGAGCGCGACGAAGCACGAAGAAGCCTGTCAAACGAAAGCCGAATGGCGCGACGGCGAGGTCAGGTCAGCGCCTCGCGGGAAACGGCATCCAACAGGTGGTCATGAGCAGGGTGCAAGTGAGGATGGGAGGTACAGCGTCGTCAAATTGCTGCGCTGCTATTATCGCCGCGGGCGGAAGACTGTCAAATCGAGGACCCGAATCTGCGGCCCGCGGTCGATCTGCCGGATCGGGCCTGGTGCGAATCAAGTGAGGACCCGCCGGGTTTGGCAAGCACGCATGGCACAGCATATCCAAGACGACGTTTGCCTTCTGTTTTGGCGAAGGGCTATGATACACAACCGCCGGGACGAGCAACGCAAGTACCAGGGTCGCTGCGATGGTCGATCGGATCCAGCAACTGGCTGAAGAGCGAACGGCGTCGGCTCACGGACGCACGCTGCTGGCCGAAGAGCGCACCTACAGCGCGTGGATTCGAACCGGTTTGGCGTCGATCGCCACCGGTCTGGTCATCGTGAAGTTGATCGGCGAGACCCAGCCGCGATGGCTGGTCGTGGTATTGGGCGTCCTCTTCGTGGCGGCCGGTGGAATGATGTTCATCTTGGCGTTCTGGACCTACCGCACAGCACTGCGCAACCTTCCCGGAACGCCCACGCGCGTCAGATCGCTGTGGATAATCGGCGGCCTGAGTCTGGCCTTGACGGCCGGAGCCGTATTGGCACTCGCACTGGTATTTCTGTAATCAGGTTGCGACGGCGCCCGCCAAGAAGTGCCTGCCTTCGTGCTTAGGATCGTGGCTGGAAGACCGGTACGTCCAGTTCGATCCGGCCGCTTCCGACCAGAAAGGGATCTCTCCCAGTTCGAGCGGTTGTTCGCCACGCACCCACTTGCAGGGACAGAAGCGTCATGTCGTCATCGGGCTGGATGCGGCCGCTGAATAGGCGCACTTCGTTCAGGATGTGTTCCAGCACTTGATCGCCGCGTTTCGACGTTTCGGTGGTGAGCACACGGATCAAACGATCGGCTCCGGACTCGCCCTGGCTGCCGCGTGCCTCGGTCACGCCACCCGTGTAGGCGAGCAGCCCGTGGCCGGGCTCCAGATCCACACATGCCTGCTCCCACGAACCGCTTTCGAAAGTGGAGCAGATAATGGGGCCTGTGGACGGAAGCAGTTCAGGCGAAGCGCGCTCGGAAGTCAGCACCGTGGCGGGATGGCCCGCGTTAATGTAAAGCAATTGCAGCGAGCGCAGGTCAAGGCGTGCACAAAAAAGTGAAACGAAACGGTCGGGTTCAAAGGATCGGAAGTTATCCACCACACGGCGAATAATCCGGCCGGGTTCAAAATCATCTTCATGGGCACTGTGAAAGGCCGATTTGACGACTCCGGTCAACAGTGCAGCGGAGGCGCCGTGGCCGGAAACGTCGGCGATGATGAGAGCCAAAAAGTCTTCGGCGACATGCGTGTAGTCGTAGAAATCACCGGCCAGCTCATTACCGAATATCGACGTGCCTTGGCGCGTGCACCGTCCGGGCGGCAGCATACTCTCCTGGAAGCGGCGTGCCTGGGTAAGTTCGTCCTTGAGCTCGTGGAGATGGCGTTTCTGCGCCATGCGCAGCGTGCGCAATTCGATGCATCGTCCCACCAGCGTCTGCAGGACGCGGCGGTCGAAAGGTTTCTGAATAAAATAAAAGGCTCCCTCCTCGATCGCCCGGATCAGATGGGCGTCCGATTCACCGAAATTGCCCATCATGAAAATGACGTCCAGATCGGCCATCGCGCTCTTCGGTTCCGCAGCCAAGACGTCTTATTCGAGCGCCTCGGTATGTTGCGCGTTCTTCAAGGCAGTGGATGCGTGGGGGATAAATTCACCGACGAGCCCGGCTTCGTACCCGCTGCGACGACCGGGTAACGTACCTGACACCCTGAGAACTCCCAGCACGCCTTCGTTCGTTACAAGCGGAGCACACAACATCGTGCCCTCCACGTCGTCTCGAGGATCAAATGACTGGCTGAGGTTGTAGTCCAACAGTTCGGCGAGTCTGATCGCATCGGCGTCATTCCAGGCGCGCCACGTGATGTCTTCGCGGTCGAATCCATAAACGCAGTCCCGCCGGATCAGGCGTCGCAAATCGTCGTCCAAAGGCAGCTTCAATCCCACCCGACGTGATTTGCCCTTGCGCCAGGCGATCTTCTCAGCGACCAGCTCCAGGTACTGCATGTCCGGATCACATGTGAGAACGGCGGCGGAGTGATCGTATTCTGTTAACGAACGCAGTCCATGAAGGATCTGATAGGCGAGATCCTTGGGGCGCAATTGTTCCATTTTTTCCGAAGCCGTGCCGTTGACTGAAAGGCCCAAAACGGCAGCAACGATACCGCCTGCCGCCGGTTTCTGCAACGTTGGCGGTGGGGTGGATCACACCCGTGGAGTTCGTCGAAGATCCGCTGGAAGCCGTCGGAACGGTACTGCTTGGCGCGGGACGCCCGATGGTAATCTGCGCGGTCGACGGGACAGGGCTGCTCAACGAAGCCCATGTCCAGCGGCGGGAAGTCATGGCCGCGGCAGTTGGAACGACGCCGGATCGCGTGGCGGTGCATTGTGTGCATCAGCACGATGCACCGTTTGCGTGTCTCGAAGCACAGCACGTCATGGAGGCGCAACGGGACCTGCCGCATAGTGTCCAGCGAGACTTCTTTCGTAAGTGCCTTGATCGTGCGGGCCAGGCAATGACGCCAGCCATCCATCGCGCCCGACCGGTAACCCATGTTGCAAACGGCGAAGGGCGCGTCAAAAAAGTCGCTTCCAATCGCGACGGGCGCGTCGTCGAGCGGAATCACCCGTCGTACATGTTGTCTTGGTTGAAACGACGACTTCAGTGACCGTGGGCTAGCGCCCTTCGACTGATAAATAGTCTGGGAATCAGCCGGAGCGCGCGTGGTGCGCGATGTCCGCACCGGTCTGTCACGAGCATTCTCGAATCGCGCAGGGCGCGGACTCAGGGAGCCAGTAGCTTGGCCATCAGAAACTCAGTGGCATCGGCATAGGTCTCGGACGCGGACACACCTTCGATCAGCAGATGGCATTCATGACCCACGCGGTCGGACTTTTCCTTGAGCTTCACACCGAACAAGGGATGGTGGATGCCGTGGCCGGCGTTTTCGGAAGGAAGTTTCATGTTGTTGCCGTAGGTCATCAATAGAGGAGGATCCCCGCCGTCAACGTGATTGTACGGTGAAAATTCCTTGTACTGCGCCTCGTGCGCCGAATAGTTCTCCAGAGCCGCTTCCATCGAAGGTTCCCCGACGGCCATCCATATCATCCGGTGTTTCAGTACATTGGGGCCCACCCACGATTTGATAACCGGCGGATCGATTGAAGTTTGTCCGGCATGAGCCGCGGCGGCCGTCACGCGAGTCGACTGGCGGCGCACCGGATCCGCAGAAGTGGGATCGGCCAGGTCGTCGTGCAACAGCAGCCACATCGAAGTACATGCTCCCGCGCTGCCGCCGGTCAAGGCGATCCGCGCAGGATTGATTCGCCATTGCGACGCTTGCGATCGAAGAAACTGTATGGCCCGCGCTGCGTCGTGTACCGGCGCCGGTAGCGGCGCCTCGCCTGTTAGCCGATAATTGATCGCGGCGTAGGAAATCCCTTGTTCGAGAAAAGGTCGAAAACGCGCGGGATCGTGCTTTTTTTCGCCGGCAACCCATCCGCCACCGTGAATGTAGACCAGCAGCGGACGCGGCCCGTCCTGCGGCGCCTGCCAGAAGTCCAACACGTTTCTGGCGTGGGGACCGTAGGAAACATCCTGATGCGTGGGAGCCGGTTGTGGTTCGTCCGCGACACACCATGCGTTTACAAGCGAAGAAACAATGACCAACGCGATAAGTGCTTGCTTCATGGCCTGTTCTCCCGTGATCGAGGTTCTGTTCATAGGTTTCTCTTCGGCCATCGCCGGTCTGTCCGGAACGAAGCGGCCTTGTCGTTCACTCGCCCGCTATCCTGCGCGGCCGGCCAACGGTGCACCGACCTTACCAGGCCGGCCGGGCCGTCTGCAAGAAAAAAAACGTGTTGCGGCGCCAAACCACGATCAACGCAAAGGATCAGCGGGCGGGGATTGGGCGTTGCCGAGCGAAGCAATCCCACCGCTTTCTTCCGCTCCGCTGCATCCTCGTGTTCGATCTCCTTTTGTTCTCACAGAGGCACCGAGACACGGAGACGATATCAAAGCTCTCCGTGAATGGCTCGGAGATGCCACTCTTTTGATGCATCTCCGTGCCTTCCTGGCTCCCTGAGAAATCACTGTATGGAATGAAAAGTGGAATACGAGGCGTTGGTCAGCCGGGAAGAGCGATGGGAGCAAACCAGATGAGCAATGTGAAAGATTTCGGCGCAGTGGGTGACGGAAACACCGATGATACGGCAGCGGTCCGCCACGCGGTAAGCGAGGGAGACGGTACACTCTTGTTTCCTGCAGGTACCTACCGTCTGACAGAGACCATCGACGTGGCGCTCGAAGCGTGCGGACCGGTGGCGATCGACGGAGCCGGTGGGACGGCCCGTGTGCTGATGACGGGGCCCGGACCCGCACTTCGTCTGGTCGGCACCCACTCCGGAACGGGGTCGCCCGCGTCGATTCGTGGCAACGTACTCACAGAACAACGGATGCCTACCGTGAGCAAGCTTGTCATCGAAGGAGCGCATCCTGAAGCCGACGGGATCGCTCTTGTCAAGACAATGCAGACCGTCATCGAATCGGTGCTGGTTTACCGTTGTCGCGTGGGAATCCACTTGTCCGAACGGAATCGAAACGTGCTGATCCGCCATTGCCATGTTTACTTCAACACCGGGCCGGGCATTTTTCTGGACCGTGTCAATCTGCATCAAATCAACATCACCGGTTGTCATATCAGTTACAACCGGCTGGGGGGAATCCGCGTTGAGGGAGCCGAAATCCGGAATCTGCAGATCACGGGAAACGATATCGAATACAACAATCACGCTCAGCATCATACGAAACCGGAACCGACGGCCGAAATCTATGTGGACACGTCGATGCCGGGTGCCAGCGTGAATGAGATTACGGTAGCGTCGAACACCATTCAGGCAACGGCGTCCCGCAATGGATGCAACATCCGGATCCTCGACACGAACGACGGTGCCGATCTGAAGCCGCGATTGTGGGCCATCTCGGGCAACATCATCGGCAGTCAGGAAAATAATGTGCACTTGACCGGCTGTCATGCAGTGGCCATCAGTGGCAACTGTATCTACTCCTGCTCCCATCGAAACCTTCTCGTGGAAAACTCGCACCACATCAATATCACCGGAAATGTGTTTCGCAGACACAACCCCGAGTACGGCACGGGGGTGCGCTTGGATGGCTGTCACGATATCGTCTTGAGTGGTTGCACGATCCACGACGAACATCCCGACGGGCAGTCCAGCGGCGCGTCGCTGTTGGAGATCGTTTCGTGCCGGCGAATTAACATTTGCGGCTGCCAACTGCTGGACGGTGTGCCGCACGGCCTGCATTCGGCTGATTGCAGTGATGTGACAGTCACGGGTTGCACCGTTCACGATACACGTCCGGATCGCAAGTCGTCTCACGCGATTCGCTTTGCCGGCGCGGGGAGCGGCAACCTGGTGGCCGTCAACTCACTCGACCCGCGCATGCAGGAGCCAATTTTGAGCGATGCCGGATCCGGCCTGCGAATAGAGGGAAACGTCCACGCCCGCTGAAGGCCGTCCAACGTCCGTCGTACGGCACCGCCGCACGCCCGGGACGTACATCCATTCGGCATAATGAGATACACTGTATGCGACGCAACCGTAGGAGAGGGCTGAAACAAAATGGCGATACAGCATCGTTCGCGGTGGTACCTGGGAGCAGCGGTTCTGCTGGTTGCCGCCTTAGGCGCCGTCTTGACGGTGCGCTTCAGGCGAGATCGTCCCAAATTGAGCGAGTCCCTCACTGATTCGACGCCCGCGGGGGAGTCGGAACCGGTCCCTTTGATCACGCATCCTGACGATTGGGCGGAGTTTCGAGGTCCCGCTGGCAAGGCCTCGCGGCCCGATGCCGACGTCCCTTTGGAATGGAGCAACAAGAAAAACCTCCGATGGACAACCCGTATGCCCGGGCCGGGTTCGTCGAGCCCCATTGTCGTACGCGACAGAATCTTCGTAACCTGTTACAGCGGTTACGGCGTGGATGCGGCCGATCCCGGGAATCCGGAGGACTTGGCGCGTCATGTCGTGTGTCTGGACCGTCACAGCGGGGAAATCAAGTGGCAATGCGATGTTGAGGCCGTGCTTCCCGAAGATCCGTACAGCGGCTATCTGACGGAGCACGGGTATGCGAGCCACACGCCCGTTTCTGATGGACAGGCCGTGTACGCTTTCCTGGGTAAGAGCGGTGTCACGGCATGGGACCTGGATGGAAAATCTTTGTGGACGAGGAGCGTGGGAACGCAGTCGGACAGTCGCCAATGGGGATCGGCGTCGAGCCTCGTCCTGTACGGCGACATTCTCATCGTGAATGCCGCGAGCGAAAGCCGGACGATCCGCGGGCTGGACAAACGCGACGGGAAAGAAGTTTGGAGCGCCTATGCCAACAGCATGGATCTCTCGTTCGGAACGCCGGTCCTGGTTCGCCTTCCCGCGGGCAGAGCGGAGTTGGCCCTTTGCATTCCTGGCGAGCTGTGGGGGCTGAATCCCGCAACGGGCACGTTGAACTGGTTCGCGTCCGTGCCCATGCGCGGAAACGTCTCGCCCAGCGTGGCCGTTCATGACGGCACGATTTACGCGACGGGAGGGTACCGCGGTCGGGGCACGGTAGCGGTTGCCGCGGGCGGCAAAGGAAACGTGACGGACACGCACGTTCAATGGACGGCGCGCGAGAGTACCTACGTGCCTTCGCCGATTTGGCACCATGGCCATCTGTACTGGGTCGATGACCGAGGCATCGCGGTGTGCCTCGATGCGAGTTCGGGACAGGTGGTCTACCAGGAGCGCGTTCGCCTGCGAAGCCTGGGCGGCCGGTCGGTGTACGCTTCGCCGGTACTGGCAGGGGACAAGCTGATTATCGTCACGCGCCGGGCCGGCACGGTCATTCTCGACGCGACGCCATCGTTTCATATGGTTGCCACCAACCCGTTGGACGACGGCAGCGACTTCAATGCCACCCCGGCGATCGTCGGCGACGAATTGTTTCTGCGATCCAACCGCGCGGTTTACTGCATCGCCCGCGACGCCGTTGAGCAGTAGACGATGTTCGATGATGCCGCTCGCCCCCGCAACACGTGCCTGATGGATCGTAACCCCCTGCCGCGAGAGATGGCCAAAGCAACGTTTGCCGTGCCCGCGCAGATACGAACCCCCATCTTCCTTCTGCATTCGCAATCAATCAGAGACATTGCTCGGCCGCGGTTGACATTTCTCATTATTATGCGAAGCTTTAAGGGATGGAATTTGGACGAATGCCTGGAGAGCGAAACTGTCAGCGTGTCGATTTTCGAATCGCTTCCCGGAGCGACCGGGTGGTGGATGGGACGCTGTGGACCGAGTGTTCGTCGCTACAAAAGCTGGCTCGGTTGCACCGATGATTGCGGACGCAACTGTGGCCATGGTGCGGTAGATCGCGGACATGATGGACGCGAACGGTCTCCGTGCCGCGCCGATGTCTCGCGGCAAGCGAGTACTTCCTCCACCGGACAACGACCGCACGGGAATTGGTCGCGAGTTCGCTCCGATAACCTGCCCGCCGACGGGATGCGGGACGGCGCCAAGGGTTCGCAAGCAGCGGATCGACGGCAGCCAGGCGTTGGTTATTCTCGCGCCGGGCAAATAACGTGCGATTCGCGGCGTGTGCGACGCCAAATGACGAAAAATGCTGCGATCCACCACGCAGATAGTGGCCGGGTCGGTTGAGTGACCGTTGAAACTTTGAAGGGAAGTACCGCCGTTAATATGAAGAATTCGATACGACAAACGGAGGGCTCGTCTGCCGGTCCTGTCGCACCTCGTGACGTAGCAGAGGGGCGGCCGGGCGGCTCCGAACCGTCGGGCCATGACGGCAAGGCGTTCCTGGAAAAGGCCAATCGAGGACTGGCGACCGACCATCTGCCAATCGTCAAACGATTCTGCGCGGCGCTCAAGGCCACCGGCGAATCTTTCTTTCTTAGCGATCAGGTCCAGCTGCGGCTTGAGGAATTCCTGGAAGCGGATACCGAAGTCGACGGCAGGGCTCGGCGAGCCTTGCATCGCATGTTCCGCGGATGCGGCGAACTATTGTTGTATGCCGAGGCGGCGTATGCCGTACTGAGGCCGGACGTGGGGCTCAAGCGGATTGTGCGCATTCATCCCGAGCTTGACACGCTCGAGGCGGTCCCGCGGGGCCAGTTTCTGGAGATCAAGGACGCTTTCCTGCAAGGGCATGAAGAGGCGGCCAAGAGGGGGCTGGTGCTGGATTTTTCACCCTTTTTCCGCGACTTTCCGCGTGTCAATGAGCCAAGCGAAATGGGCAATGGCGTCTCGCTGCTCAACCGCCACCTTTCCGCGCAGATGTACCAGAACCCCGACGTGTTCCGGCGGGCTCTGTTGCGGTTCTTGCGAAACCGCCACGTGGAAGGCAACAGCATTCTGGTCAACGACCACCTGGGCACGCCCGAGGAATTATTGTCCGAGCTGGGGGCCGCGCGGTCGCACTTGGAGGACTACGCGCCGGACTACCCGTACGAGACTTTCGCGCATGAGCTTCGAACCTCCGGGTTCGAAGCCGGCTGGGGGACGTCGGCATCCCAGATTGGAGAAAGCCTGGCGTTGCTGGCCCAGGTTCTGGAATCCTCGGAGCCCGCTGGTTTCGAGCGGCTGCTGGGGCGGCTTCCCTCGATTCGTTCCGTGCTCATGGTGTCGCCCCATGGTTGGTTTGCCCAGGATGGCGTGCTCGGCAGGCCCGACACGGGAGGCCAGGTGACTTACGTTCTCGATCAGGCACGGGCCCTCGAACACCAGATGAAGCAACAGTTCTTGAGCAGTGGCATCAAGGCGACTCCGCGCGTGATTATTCTCACCCGCCTGATCCCCAATGCCGAAGGTACAACGTGCAATCTGCCGCGTGAAAAGATTTTCGGCACTGAAGACAGCTGGATCATTCGGGCGCCTTTTCGGGACGACTCTGGTGAAGTCATCAGCGACTGGATATCGAGGTTCCATCTGTGGCCCTACCTGGAGCGCTTCGCCGAGGAATCGAAGCAACTCGTATTGACGGAGCTGCTTGGCAAGCCGGACTTGATTGTCGGGCACTACACGGACGGCAATCTCGTCGCGCACCGTCTGGCGGAAGATCTGGATGTAACGCACTGCGCTTGCATCCACGCTCTGGAGAAGACGAAGTACCTTCTCAGCGATATGTACTGGGCCGACATGGAACAGGATTACCATTTTTCCATGCAGTTCACGGCCGACCTGATTGCATACAATTCGGCCGATTTTATTCTCAGCAGCTCGTATCGGGAAGTCGCCGGCACGGTTACGGAAATGGGAATGATTGAATCGTACGAGCTGTTTTCGATGCCCGGCCTGTACCGCGTGCAGTCGGGTTTCGATGCACGTCTGGCACGCCACAACATCGTGCCACCCGGGGCCAGCGAAGAGTATTTTTTCCCCAATACGGACACAGGTCGACGCGTGGCCGCGGTGACACAATGGCTCCGGCAGCGATTCCTCGGTCAGAAACCCGAGAATAACTGTGTGGGCACGTTGCGCCGCACCGATCTGCCTTTCATTTTTGCCATGGCACGGATGGACAAAATCAAAAACCTGTCGGGCCTCGTGGAAATCTACGGCCGCAGCCCGGCCCTGCGTGAAAAAGCCAACCTGCTGCTGATTACCTCCTTGATCAATGCCGATCAGTCGAATGACCAGGAGGAAATCGCCGAGGTTTGCCGCACGTACGAGTTGATCGACCAGTACGGTCTGCAAGGTCACGTCCGCTGGTGCGCGGCTCGATTGGATAAAGTGGAAACGGGCGAGATGTATCGGATCATTGCCGATGACAAGGGAGTTTTCGCCCAGCCGGCATTCATGGAAACGTTTGGTTTGACTGTCATCGAAGCCATGGCGTGCGGCCTGCCCGTTGCCGTGACCTGCTTTGGCGGACCGTCGGAAATCGTTGTCACGGGTACTTCCGGCCGTGTCGAGAATCCAAACGACTATGAAGCGTTCGCGCGGGCTCTGGAGGAGATTGTTGAAGACCGGCAGGTCTGGGAGGCGTATTCCGCTGGCGGGATCGAGCGCGTGCAGCAGTCGTTCACCTGGACGCGTCACGCCGGACGGCTGCTCCGCATGGCCAATGTCTACACGTACTGGAATTACATCGACGTCATGAACCGCCAGGCGCTAGACCGGTACATCCATACGCTTTATCACACGGTTTACTGGCCGAGGGCACGATCGATGGTGCCGGGAGGTTGATCGCATGTACATTCAGCTGATAAGCGTCCACGGCCTGATCCGGGGCCAGCACGTTGAGATGGGCCGCGATGCCGATACGGGAGGCCAGGTGCGGTACGTGTTGGAATTAGCCAAGACTCTGAGCGAGTTCCCGGGCGTGGAGGCCGTCGATCTGTTCACACGGCGCGTCAAGGACAAGCGTGTTTCCCAGGATTACGCCGAGGAAATCGAGCGGCTGGCGCCGAAATGCCGGCTGATACGCCTGCCTTGCGGCGGAGGGCGCTATCTTCGCAAGGAACGTTTGTGGCCATACCTCGATGAATTTGTCGACGCGGTAATATCCTTCACGCGCCGCGAAGGGCGGGCGCCGGCCGTGGTGCATGGGCATTACGCGGATGCGGGCTATGTGGGCAAGGAAGTCGCCGCGGTGTTCGATGTTCCGTTCGTCTTCACCGCCCATTCGCTGGGGCTCCCCAAGCTGGACTACCTGCTCAGCGAGGGATGGTCTCGGGAACAGGCCAACAAAGAGCTGAATATCGAACATCGCATCGCGACCGAACAAGACTGTTTGGCCGTCGCCGATATGGTCGTTACCAGCACGCGGCACGAGCGCGACGAGCAGTACCGGAAATACCATAAGGATTCCAGTCTGCGATTCGAAGTCATTCCGCCCGGCACGGACTTGGACCGCTTCTTTCCATACTACGAATACGACATGCCGACGTCCGACATCGACGAACGCTTCAAACAGGCGCGGGTGCGGATGACCAACGAACTGGGGCGCTTTCATTTCAGTCCGGACAAGCCGCTCATCCTGGCGCTGTGCCGCCCCGACCGCAGGAAAAACATTGGAACGCTGATCGACGTGTACGGTCGCAGCAAGGAACTCCAGGCGATCGCCAATCTGGCGGTGTTCGCCGGAATTCGCGACGATATCGAATCGATGCCCGAATCCGAACAGCTTGTGCTTACGGACATGCTGTTGGCGATGGATCGGTACGACCTGTACGGCAAAATGGCGATTCCCAAGGACCACAGCTCGGAATTCGACGTCCCGGAACTGTACCGCCTGGCCGCTTCCACACGGGGCATTTTCGTCAATTCGGCGTTCACGGAATTGTTCGGTTTGACGGCCATTGAAGCGTCCGCCACCGGCCTCCCCTTTGTGGCCACCAAGAACGGCGGACCTCAAGACATTGTTGAAAACTGCAAGAGCGGATTGATCATCGACGTCAATGACCACCAGGCGCTGACCCGCGCGATGCTGCAGTTGCTGACGGATCATTCCGCCTGGGATGAACGCTCCAACAACGGTGTGAATCTCGTCCGCCGCCACTACGCGTGGAAAGCCCACTGCGAACGCTATGTCGAATGTCTCAAGGACATCATGACCGCCCCCGCGAAGACGCCGTCGGCGGTGGGCAAGTCCGCTCCGGGGCCGCGACTGGCGTCCTTGGACCGCTTGTTGATCACGGATATCGACAACACACTGTTGGGTGACGACAAAGCTCTTGAACAGTTGTTGGACGTTATCCAGGAAAACCGCGATCAGATGGGGTTCGGAGTCGCCTCCGGTCGGGCCTTGGAACTGGTGACCGAAGCCCTGCAGTCCAGTGGTGTTGCTGAAATCGACGTCATCATCGCGGCCGTCGGATCCGAAATCTACTACGGCAACGAGCATATCATGGATAAAGGGTGGGCGAGCCAATTACGCTCCAAGTGGAAGCCCGACCGGATTCGTGAAGCACTGGATGCGTTTCCGTTCTTGTGCCTGCAAAAAGAAGATCATACGCAGCGCGAATTCAAGATCAGCTACTTCCTGGATGAGAGTGTAGACTCGAGTGACGCGCTGGCGAAAATACACGATGCGCTGGCGCGGGCCAGAGCTGCCTATTCGCTGATCTTTTCCCACGGCTCCTTCGTCGATATCCTGCCGCATCGCGCCTCAAAAGGCAAAGCCGTTCGCTATCTGGCCGGCAAATGGAACATTCCGCTGGAGCGCGTGGCAACGGCCGGCGACTCGGGAAATGACCGCGACATGCTCGTCGGCCAGACCGCCGGTATCGTGGTGGGCAACCACGACCAGGAACTCCTCTCGCTCAAACGATCGAAAGCGCACCGGGTCTATTTCGCCCAGGCGGCGTGCGCCGGCGGAATCATCGAGGGGCTGAAGCATTACCGGATGATCGAAGCGCCGGAGGTGGCCATCGCCTGACGTGGCGGCGAAGCCACGCCCAGTTCACCGGGCGGCGTCGGTGCAGGGACCCAGAGGAGATGCCAACGTGCCTGAGCTGTTTGGAGCCGTTGAGGCAGGTGGGACGAAGTTCGTGTGCGCGGTCGGATCGGACCCCAAGACAATCGTCGCTATGGAACGTTTTTCCACGACGGATCCCGATGCGACCATCCAGAGCGTCATTGAGTTTTTTAAGAGGCAACGAGAGAACCACGGCCAACTTCAAGCGATCGGTATCGGCTCCTTCGGACCGGTCGACCCGGATCCCGACTCTGCCTCCTACGGACATATCACGGCCACACCCAAGCCGGGTTGGAGCCACACCGACCTGGCAGGTCCCGTTGCCAAAGCGCTGGATGTCCCCGTGGCATTCGACACGGATGTCAATGCCGCGGCCATGGGGGAGTGGCAATGGGGCGCGGCACGCGACCTGCAGTGCTTCATTTACCTGACCGTCGGGACCGGGATCGGCGGAGGCGGAGTGATAAATGGGCAATTGATGCATGGCCTGATCCATCCCGAAATGGGACACGTGCGCATTCCTCACGACACGAAACGCGATCCCTACCCCGGCCACTGCCCGTTCCACGGCGATTGCCTGGAAGGGCTGGCCTCCGGTCCCGCGCTGGCCGATCGCTGGGGAGAACCCGCGGTCGATCTGCCCGAGTCCCATCCAGCCTGGGAACTGGAAGCCGAATACCTGGCGCTGGCTCTGGTCAACTACATTTGCACGCTCTCACCGCAGCGGATTGTCATCGGTGGCGGAGTCATGCATCAGCGGAGCCTGTATGCTCGTATTCGCGTCAAGGTCCAACACGCGCTGAACGGGTACGTTGATTCGCCGGCCATTCGGCAGAACATCGATACATTTATTGTACCCCCCGGATTGGGAGACCGTGCGGGCGTGCTGGGCGCGCTGGCGATGGGCAGCAACGTGATCCATTCGAATCTGTGAAGCGGTCGTGACGTCGGCACGATGATTGCAGGCGGCAAGCCATACGCCTCCCCGACGCACGCATCCGGCTGCGGGTCCGGTCGACTTCGTAAGGCGACACACCGGGGAGGCGGGATTACTGGAAATCACCGTGTTCCGCCGATACACTGAGAGACACTGATCTGGGGCGACGCCATGCGGCACTGCGGCACGCAACCAATTCGATCTGCTTTACGCGCTTTCCCGTGCGGCGTCACACGCCGCGAGTTCGTATGGGAAATGGGTGGTGGGTTTGCCGGATTGGCCCTGGCGGGCCTGTTGGAAGCAACCGGGTTTTTCGCGCACCCGAGCCACGCGAGTGCCGCGGAGAACGACCGGCCCGCAATTCCGGAAGCGCCACGGAGTCCGCTCGCTTCCCGACCGCCCCATTTTGCCACCCGGGCCAAGAGTTGCATCTTTCTGATGATGAACGGTGGGCCCAGCCAGGTCGACACGTTCGATTACAAACCGCAGTTGGGAAAATACGCCGGGAAGCCGTTGCCACCCGACAAAACGTTCATCAATTCGGGCAACCGCAAAAAAGGCTTCTTGACGCCGGCGTGGCGTCCGTTTCGTCCAGGTGGTGAAAGCGGCTTGATGATTTCGGATTACTTTCCCCGCATCCGCCAGCATGCCGACAAGATGGCTGTCATCAAGTCGTGCCATACCGACAGTCATGCCCACGGTTCCGCCCTGGTTGCGATGAACACGGGCAGCACATTCATCGGTCGGCCGTCTTTGGGAAGCTGGTGTGTATATGGGCTGGGTACCGATAACCAGAACCTGCCGGGTTACGTTGTTATGATGGACCGTCGCGGCGGACCGATCAGCGGTCAGCCCAACTATTCCAGCGGCTTCATGCCGGCAACGTATCAAGGCACACTATTCCGTCCGGTGGGGGATCCCATTCTGGACCTCCGCGGACCGGAACATCTGAACCGATCGGCGCAACGCCGGCAACTCGACCTGCTGGCGACGCTTAACGAGGAACATCTCAAGAGTCGGCCGGGCGGACACGAACTGGCGGCGCGCGTGCAAACGTACGAATTGGCGTACCGCATGCAGGCCGAAGCCCCCGAGGCGGTCGATTTGTCTCAGGAGACGGCGCGCACTCTGGCGATGTACGGCATCGGTGGGCAGCCGACCGAGGACTTTGGCCGAAACTGCCTGATCGCGCGACGCCTGGTCGAAAGGGGCGTTCGATTCGTGCAGCTCTACTCCGGCGGCGGCCATCTGGAAGACACTTGGGATGCCCACGAGAGCGTCGAAAAGAATCACGGGCTTCACGCCAGGGAAGTCGACCAGCCCATCGCCGCTCTACTCGCCGATCTGCAACAACGCGGGTTGCTTGAGAGCACGCTCGTGGTGTGGGGCGGTGAGTTCGGCCGCATGCCGTTCAGCGAGGGCCAGGACGCACCGGGCCGTAATCACAACCCGTACGGATTTTCCATGTGGATGGCGGGTGGGAGCGTGCGCGGAGGAACAAGCTACGGTGAAACGGACGAATTCGGGTTCGAAGCGATCGAGGATCGCGCGCACGTCCATGACATTCATGCGACGATCCTGCATTTGATGGGAATCGACCACAAGCGGCTGACCTATCTCCATCAGGGAAGACAGGATCGCTTGACCGACGTGTATGGATCCGTGATGCATGATATCCTGGTCTGACTCGCAACCATCGGGTGACCGCGCGCGCAACGCAGGGGCGTGTCGTGGAAGGCCAGGCTCTTTTTGGTCGTGGCCTGTTGCCAGCGGCCCGTGCCCGGCCGGATTCCGGCCCACGCTACTGGCCATTGCCATGGCTGTTCCGCTGTGCCTCCCGGGCGTGTCCTCGGCTGACGGTGCGGCAAACCGCCGTCCGAACATTGTTTTCATCCTGGCGGACGATTTGGGGTGGGGTGATCTGGGCTGTTACGGGCATCCCCATATTCGCACGCCGCACCTGGATCGACTGGCCCGGCAGGGAACCCTGTTTACTCAATTCTATGTAAACAGCGGGGTCTGTTCGCCGTCGCGTACGGCATTCATGACCGGCCAATTCCCGTCGCGACACCGCATTCATGGCCATCTAGCCAATCATTCCCGCAATCGGGCCCGCGGAATGCCGGACTGGCTCGACAGCGACGCGCCACTGGTCTCGCGCCAATTACAGGCAGCCGGGTATCGCACGGCGCATTTTGGCAAATGGCACCTGGGCAGCGGCAAGCACGCACCCGATCCGGCGGCGTACGGGTTCGACGCGCATCGGACGGTGCAGTCGTCGGGGCCTGGATTCGAGCAGGAGAACGATGAATATTTTCGTGCACGGTCGACGGACCTGATCGTCGACGAAGCGATCCAATTCATTGACGCCCACCGCGAAGAACCCTTTTTCGTCAATATCTGGACTCTTGTCCCGCATGCGACGCTGCACCCTACCGATGAGCAGATGGAGCCCTATCGCAAGTTCCGTCCGCAGAAGGTGCCCCACCGCGGGGCCGCGCAAATCTATTACGCGACCGTAACGGCGCTCGACGCCGCCTTAGGCAGGTTGTTCCAAAAGCTCGACGAAGCCAAACTGGCGGATCGTACGCTGATCCTGTTCAGCTCGGATAACGGACCGGAAGACATTCATATCCGAAACGCTTCGCACAGCGGTATTGGATCCCCGGGTCCATTCCGCGGCCGGAAAAGAAGTTTGTACGAGGGCGGAGTGCGCGTGCCTCTCATTGTCCGCTGGCCCGGCCAGGTACCGGCGGGGCGTGTGGATCGGCGGTCCGTACTGACAGCCGTTGATTGGTTCCCGACGCTGTGCCGCCTGGCCGGCGCCCCTCTGCCTCCCGGCTATGCCCCCGATGGTGAAGACATCGGCCGTGTGCTGCGGAGCGAGCGCGCGGGGCGCCGCCGAGACATCTACTGGCAATGGCGGTTCGGTATCGCGGGCCATCCGCTGCATCACAGCCCCGTGCTGGCTGTCCGAAGCGGCGACTGGAAGTTGTTGCTCAACCCCGATAAGAGCCGCGTCGAGTTGTATCGAATTCCGGACGACCCTGGAGAACTACGGAATGTGGCGGCCGGTCATCCGGCCGTCACCGACCGCCTGGCCGCCGCCGCGTTGGCGTGGCACGGCAGCCTGCCCGACGGACCGCTGGCGGCATCTGCCGGGCAAATCCATGGTCGGTGGCCCGGCGTGAAGATTGGGAAAGAGTAGCTCTGTCGATCCAATCCCGCTATTGCGTCGCCGCCGGCGGGTGCCGGACCCGCACCCACTAACGCTGCGCGCGGCTCTCGAAGAAGGCGGCGTCGACGTCCGCGGCCCGCGGCCGATCGACGCGCAGCGCGAGGTCGTCGTGGAAGCGTTCCTGCTGCTGCTGTAAGCGTTGCATCATGCGCCGGACAGTATCGGAGTAAGCGGGGTCATGCGCGAGATTGTTTGTTTCGGACGGATCGGACTGAAGGTCAAAAAGTTGGGTGACATCGACTTGCGGATAACGGATGAACTTCCAACGCCCGTGTCGCACGGCCCTCTGCACATCGCGATATGCCAGGAAAACGCTATCCCGTACCGATTCCTGTTCTCCCGCGATCACGCCGCCCAGGCTCAGCCCGTCGAGGTCTTCCGGTGGTGTCACCCCACATAGTTCCGCCACGGTCGGGAAAATATCGAACAAGTACGCCAGGGCCGCCGTTTCCCCACGCGGAATGCCGGGACCACAAATGATGAGCGGCGACTTTGTGCTGTGTTCGTACAAATTCTGTTTGCCAAACAAACCGTGGCTCCCCACCGCCAGGCCATGGTCGGATGAGAATACAATCAGCGTATTTTTCAACTGACCAATCTGATCGAGCGCGTCGAGGATGCGGCCAATATGATGGTCGATGGACGAAATGCACGCGTAGTAGTCGTGCAGGTGGCGGCGGACGACGGACTTGCGGCGCGGCCACGGAGCCAGCCGCTCGTCGCGCACAAGAAGTTCGCCGTTGTCGAAGGGATGATAAGGAAGGTAATTTGGCGGCAAGGCGAGCGATTCGCGGCGATAGAGCTGCATCCATTGATCGGCGGCCACACGCGGATCGTGAGGACCCGCGAATCCGAGATACATGAAGAATGGTCGCTTTCGATTCCATTGGTTCATCAAAAAGCGAATGGCCCGATTGGCCCCCTCGCGGCCGTGATGACCGGATGTCCGCTCCGCCCGGTCATCAAGATAACTGGAATGTTCGAAAGCGGTGTGATAAACACGCGCGACATTACCCCGCTTTGACACGTGCCATGTTTCGTAACCGGACTTGCGGAGCACGTCGCCAAACGTATCGTTCCTGTCCAGGGGATCATAATCGTACAGAGCCTTTCCGCTGTGAATCATGTGGCGGCTGGGATTGCACACGGCGGGCATCGTGGAACCCATGCAGTAGGCGTTGCGAAACACAAATCCGGTGCAGGCCAGGCGATCCAGGTTCGGTGTCCGGATGTCGGCATTGCCCAAGGCGCCGACGGTGTCGGACCGCTGATCATCCGTAAGCAAAAACAGCACATTCGGCCGATCCGCCGCTAAAGCCGGTAGGTGCATCCAGATTACCAGTATCAAGATCAAAAGCTTTGGGACGCTGCGTGTTTCTCGTTTCATTTTGCTGCGCTCGGCGGCGGTGTCACGGTTTTCAAGGCGTTGGCTGTGCTCGAGCCACGGTAGAGTCTCCCTTACCATATCAGATTCCGCCGCAGAACGAAAAATAGAACGCGGGAATGTGTCTTGCTCGTGTCCACATAGCGGGGCGAATGATGGGCGGCGCCGGCGGGCATGGACATCTGGAGTCCGATTTGGTCTGCTGAGGCACGGTGGGTAAAGATTCGAGCAACCATTAGAGCAGCCCATGGACAGCGCTTTCCAAATACGCATCCTTGACCGATTACGACTGCTGTACGGAGACCGTGGTGAATCGATTCTGCGCGACCTGGAGCGGTTGATCGACCGGCACGGCGACCTGTGTGCCGGTCGACGTGATGGCCTGTGGGACGAGCGAACCGTCGTGCTGATCACATACGGCGACCAGATCCGTGGCGGCGAGCAGTCGCCCCTGGAAACACAGCGGCAGTTTCTGCTGGATTTCGGACTCGACCGCCTTATCGACACCGTTCATATCCTGCCGTTTTTTCCCTACTCCTCCGACGATGGATTCTCTGTCACGGACTATCGTTCGGTCCATCCGAACGTTGGAGAGTGGCAGGATGTGGACCGGATGGGCCAATCTTTCCGGCTGATGTTCGATTTCGTCCTCAATCACTGCTCGCGAAGTCACCCATGGTTTCAGAAGTATCTTCGCGGACAAGCACCGTACACGGATTTTTTTATTGAAGCGGAACCGTCGATGGATCTATCCACCGTGATCCGTCCCCGCAGCACGCCGTTGTTGACTCCCGTAGAAACGACCCGCGGGACAAGACACGTGTGGACGACGTTCAGTGCCGACCAGGTCGATCTGAATTTCGCCAGCCCGGACGTACTGCTGGAAATGATAGATCTTCTTCTGACCTACATCGCGCGCGGAGCGGCCTGGATACGCCTGGATGCGATCGGCTTCTTGTGGAAACGTGCCGGCACTCCTTGTTTGCATCTTCCAGAGACACATGCCGTGGTCAAGCTGATGCGCGATATCGTAGACACCGTTGCTCCGGGCACGGTACTGATTACCGAGACCAATGTCCCTCACCACGAAAATGTCACTTATTTTGGAGATGCAGACGAAGCGCATGTTGTATACCAGTTTAGTCTGGCGCCCTTGCTGCTGGACGCCCTGGTGACAGGCGATGCGCGACCATTGCAGGGCTGGTTGACGCATTTGAGGTATCCCGGGGCCGGAATGACGTTCCTGAATTTCACGGCTTCTCATGACGGAATCGGCGTGCGACCCTTGGAAGGGCTCGTTCCCCAGGAACGACTCGACGCGCTGGTGGACCACGTGCGGCGGTGCGGGGGACGGGTGAGCATGCGCGCGATGGCCGACGCCTCCGAGACTCCCTACGAGTTGAATACCACTTACATTTCCGCGATGAATGATCCAGATGGGTCGACACCTGACGCGTTGACTCGCAAATTCCTCGCGTCTCAGGGGCTGATGTTGTCCTTGCGCGGCGTTCCGGCTATTTACTTTCATAGTCTGGTGGGGACCTTCAACGACGATGAAGGCGTGGCTCGCACGGGGCAGAACCGTTCCATCAACCGTCGAAAATTCCAGGACGGCACGCTGCGCCGCCGCCTGCAAAACGAGCAAGGGCTCCAGCGCATGGTGTTGGATGGGTACCGACGAATGCTGGAAATCCGCATCTGCCAACCGGCATTTCACCCCGGTGCAGAACAGCACATGACCGCCAGCGGCCACGATTCCGTGATTTCATTTACGAGGATCAGTCAGGACGGAAGGCAGCGGATTCATGTGCTGGCCAATGTTGCTCATGCGCCGGTGGAGATTGATCTGCGAGCGATTAACGCACATGATTGCCGCCGCAGTCTCCTGCGCGATTGTCCCGTGTCCCGGACGGGCTACACGCTTGATGCATGGGAGATCGCCTGGCTGACCTGAACAATAAGGGATAGGGTGAACGAAGCATCGCTCCTCGATAGATCGAACCGCCCGAATGCCGCCTGAAGCCACACCTCGCGGCCGGGCGCGCCGGTCGAGAGGTGTTTCCCATCAGGCAGAGGCGGGTTTGTACGGATCACTCCATGGACCACTCGCTTGACGCACTCCGCAACGACGCTCGGTCGATCTGGCAGGCGGGAGTTGACGCCGTCCGATCGGAGCAGTTGGTGGCGTCGGAGGTCCAGCGCGAGGGCCGTGACTTCACGGTTTGCGGACACCGTTTCATTGGCGATCGTCTGGGAAGAATTGCCGTCGTGGGCGCGGGCAAGGCCGGTGCCGGAATGGCCGCGGGCGTGGAATCCGCTCTCGGCGCCGATCTGGTCGACGAGAAACTGGTCGGATGGGTTAACGTTCCGGCGGATTGTGTGCGGCCATTGCAGAAGATCCACTTGCACGCGGCGCGTCCGGCAGGGGTAAACGAGCCGACGGCTGAAGGCGTAGCGGGTTCGGAACGGATATTGCAAATCGTCGACGACCTCTCGCAGCATGACCTTTGCCTGGTGCTGCTGTCGGGTGGCGGAAGCGCGCTGCTGCCCGCCCCCAATCCCTCTCTTACACTGGCCGACAAGCTCGCGGTGACCCGTTATCTGATGAAGTCGGGGGCCACCATCGAGGAACTCAACACCGTTCGCAAGCGGTTATCGCGCATCAAGGGCGGCGGACTCGCGCGAGCCTCTCGAGCCGGCCAGATGATGTCGCTGATCATATCCGATATTGTCGGTGATCCCGTCGACATGATCGCCTCGGGGCCGACCTGCCCGGATCGAACCACGGACACCGACGCACTGCACGTGCTGAAGAAATACCAAGCGTTTCCACCGGCAGTGTCGCTGAGTGTTATCGAATTTCTCGAGCGGTCGGCGCGGCAAGGCTCGCTGCCAACGTCGTGGCCCGACAATGTCGTGAACACGATCATCGGCAACAATGCGACGGCCCTTGAAGCCGCAGCATCCGAAGCAGGTTCGCGCGGCTACCATGTGCTTTCGTTGGGTTCGGAAAACTGCGGCGAGGCCAATCAAGAGGGCCGCGCTCTGGCCGCGCGGTGCCGCGCGCTCCGCGAGGATTCTGTGCATGGTCGCCGCCTGTGCCTGCTCAGCGGCGGAGAACCCGTCGTACACCTGGCCCAAACGGATCGCCCGCGCCGGGGTGGCCGCAACCAGCAACTGGTGCTCGCCGCGCTGGATGCACTGAACGATACGCGCCTGGACGGGCTTCTGCTGTTGTCCGGCGGCACGGATGGCGAAGACGGGCCCACGGATGCGGCCGGTGCCTGGATCGACGCCGGCATCCGCGAAGCAGCTCGGCGGGAAGAGATCGAACCGCGACCGTACCTGGAAATCAACAACGCCTACGCGTTTTTCGAACGCGTGGGCGGTCTCTTGAAAACAGGCCCCACACATACCAACGTAATGGACCTGCGTGTGGCATTGATCCGGGTAAATTAATCCACGCGTCGACTCCCAAAGCGGCGGGGCAGACGCGAAGTCAAGACGTATCGCGAAATCCTCGGCGGGGCGGGTACCGTATGCCATCGGCCAGTACCGCTGGTGGGCCTTCCGCCGCATTCAGCGACGTTTTTCGTTTTCATCGCTGTTCTTGTCAGACGACGTTTCGACCGCTCGGGTCAAGATCTCCACGTCCCCCATCCGGAAGCAAGAGGCGCTCCGCTGGAAGTAGGCCATGCCGGCGGGGGTAGCCACGTCGCGGTGATCACGGCGCGTCGCCGTCGGAAGAACTGCCGGCGGGGCCGTAATGACCTTCTACCGCGCAGTCGGAATCGGGCATGATGATCACCGTCCGCGGCTTGCGGATGTCTGGGAACGTAACCGATGGGCTTTGCCAGCAATCGAAGGCCGGTCCCTGGGGCGCGGGTATCGCAGCGATGGGAACGGCCGCCCCGGCGGGATAGGCACCGCCGCCCAGCCCTTGCCGCACGATCAAACGGTGCGTGGCCACCGGTGCGGGCCGTCGCACGAGGGCCGCCCAATCCTGCTGCTGATCTCGCGGCGGCAACCCGATGGACACCGTTCCGGGGCCCTGTACGCGGGCCAATGTTCCCCGTTCAAGAGGACCGCCGCGGCGCGGATCATACCACAGGATGTCGAAATCCGATGCCATACGGCCGAAATCGATGGCCGCCGGACCTCCGTTGGGAAGGTACACGGCGTAGACGACGCCCGGGTGGGCAAGGCAATACGCGTCGTCAGCCTGCAGGAGTTGATCGGCGTGGCGCGTGGTTTCGAGGGGAAGATGATCGAGCATAAAGCGGCGGCAGATGCGCGTCAGATCCCACATCCGGTCGCGGCTCCGAAAATCTTCCAGGTTCAAGTCGTTGTGTGCATACCGGTAGCCGAACAGCCACTCGACACCCGCTCCACCGGCCATGAAATGGCCCCACAAATGTCGCTTGCGCACGTCGTCATGCCCGTAGTCGACCGCGTCAGGCTTCACACCGGTATTGGCCGGACCGATTTCATCCAAACACACGACCCACTTGCGTCCCGACGCCTCGGACCGATCGATCCACCGTTGCGTTAGCTGGCGGGTATCGTTCGTCTGAAGTGACGCTCCTTCAACGAACGGTTCGCCCAGCAGCGGCGCATATAGATTGTCGTACCGATTCGGAAACGTATGGACGGCGATCGGGTGGTTGTAGGGGTCGAGACGACGAACGCAACGAGCGAACTGTTTACGCTGACGATCGGTATTTGTGTTTTCTTCCCCCAGGTTCCATGTGACCGCCAGATGGTGTCCGAAACGTGCCACCAGCTCACGATAGTACAAGCGCCGTTCCCGGCCTAAGCGGCCCTTGTCCAGCAATTGGTCGTTTTCCTGCTCCTGCGTTACGACGTGCAGCATGATCCCCAGGCGATCCATGTGTGAGAATACGATGTTCCACTGATCGAGCTTGCTGCAGTCGTATCGCAGGCGCTGCTGGGGGTCGATCCACGGCCAGACATCGTTGCCGTCGCCCTTGACGTTCATCGTCAGGAAATAGACGGAGTTGACGTCCTTGGCCGCCAGATAATTCAGCGCGCCCAGGATGTTCTTTCCCTTGCCGTTTTGCCAAGTGGGGTCGGATGGCCGAAAGTCGCCGGCGTGGGGCTCGTATTGATGGGTCGGCGTCGTCGCATCGAACTGGTCAAACGCCAGAAAGTTCTCCGGGCTATCCGCGCCGCCCTTAAGGAACAATTCTCCGTGTTCGGCGAAGTACAGGTAGCGCCGGCCCACGTATTGCAACATGCCCTTGCCGCGGAAGTCGCGCCCGGTCTTGTCGGTAGGACCTACGTCGATTTGTCCCGAAACACCATCCCAGGCCGTGGGTTGGCCCATTTCGGGGTCGTCCGACACGGCGACATCGCGGCCTCGGCGAAAACACACGGTCCATTTCCAGGTGCCGGTCTGATCGGGCACGAAGTGGATCCGCCAGGCGTCGCCCCTGTCCGCGGAGGAATGGGCGGCATGGCCGTCGGCCGCGAAATAGCCCGGCGCCCTGATCTCGCGCTGTCCGAGCTGGAAAACCCCTTGCACACGATAGTCCAGAAAGGGGTTGGGCGACGCGGTTTCTCCGCTGACTGGTCCGCGCAACGTGAGGGTCACGGTGTGCCATTTCTTGCGCTGTCCCGATATCTCAACACGGCTCGGTTCTTCGACGTCGATCGGCGCCGGTGACTTCTGTCCGGCGTTCTGCAACTTGGGCGTCGGCGCCTCAGTCGTTGAGGGGGCAGTCGTTGAGGGATCGTCGCGGGATCGGGTGGCCGCGACGATCTGTTTAAGCCGCTGGTTCATGAGGCTCGCGGCCTGGCCGGCCTCTATCCGGCCCCAATCGGCATCGGCCGCGACGACCATCGCTCCGATGCCGGGCATCATGACACTGGAATTACCCCGAAATCCGATCGTCATGATCGCATCCTCGGGCGCGCCGGGCCACGTTCTGTGGACGGGATGCAGACGCCCGGTCTCATTGAACCACCAGTTGAAGCCGTAAATTCCGGCACCGTACTTCGTAAAGTGGTCTGAGCCGCCGCCGTACGTGCCGATGCCCAGGTAGTCGTCGGTTTCTGCTTTTCGGGTATGCGGCAGGTTCTTGGGCGTCTGCGGACGCATGAAGTCGTCAAAGAACTTCACGGGCAGCAATTGACGCTCCCCCCATCTGCCGCGGTTCATCCAGAACAGGCAGATCCGGGCGAAGTCGCGAACGGAGGCTTCGAGACGACGGTTCGCCTTGCGGAACCTCAAGCCATCTTCGAATTGCAGTGATCCCAGTCGATCCGCATCGTGGGCAATCTGCTCTGGATCCTGCTGGAAGATGCGGTCGAAAAGTGTCTTCTGATAGAGCTGAATTGCGAAATCGTTGTACGCCCACGCAGCTCCGGGCACTTCCGGACGACCGTAACCGCTCGTCATGTTGGCCAGGTGCCGGAGGGTCATGGACCGGTCTTTCTGCGACAGGCCCCAGCCAAGTTCTTCCAGTCTGGTGTCGACGCTCGAAATCCGACCTTCGTGCACCGCGAAGAACAGCAGCGTGGACAACACCGGCTTGGCCGACGAAAACCAATCGCCCTTTCGGTCCTGCGCCCCCCACGTCTTGACCACATAGCCGTCCTTGACAATACAGCCGCGGCCTCCGAGGTCCTTGGCGACGGCGTCCAGGGAGGCGGCGGACAGTCCCAGCGCGGCAGGATCTCTGTGCGTCCACGCTGCATTTGGAAAAACTGCGGCGGCCCTCGCTACATGGCCCAGCATGACGATCGCCGCAGCCAATAGCATCACCGGCGCCGCAGACCTGTCGCACCGCTGCGCGGGGCACGCCTTCGGTGCCGCCGCGATTCTGGTGAAACGGTTGTCGAAAAACGTGCGATGGGGGTGAGCGACGCGGGCGCGAGACAGGGAATTGACAGGCATGTACATGGGAGTTTGGTGGGCGATTTCATTGCTCATTCCGACCAGCCGGGCCGAGATACTGTCACCTGGTAATTGGAATAATTGTAAAGCGGATTGCGGACAGGATCGTACAGACGCCCAGGTCGTGGATTGTCGTGTTGGGTATATATCCAAATTTCATGGGGGTCCCACACGACAATTTCATCCCGGCAGTCCCCGATCATGTCCAGTACGGCGTTGCACATATCGGGGTGCCCATCATTGGGAAAACGGACAACTCGCCGGCCCCGCGCATCGAACATGCCACCCTCTTCCACATTGGCGGAGAGCACAAAATATTCGGGGACGCGACCAGTCCAGTTGATCGGCAGGCACATGCTGCCGTGCTGGCATGGCTCGAAGTCGTGAACAATGTTTCCATGCGCGTCAAACACGTGGACAATACCTTGATTACCCCAGAAGTTGATCGAGATTGCTTCCAGGCCCGGAAGATCGCCGCGCAGGTCCGCGACCGCCGGGTTCTGGACGTGTCCGATGTAATGGTGCTTGAGAATATGTCCGTGCATGTCGGTGAAGAACATGCCTTCGTCACTTGCCGCATAAAGCAGCTTAGGCACCGAACGTTTTTCGGAGAGAAAATCGACCACGGCCACACCGTCGGCGTGGTCTTTCACCTGCTTATCCAACGACCACAACAATGTTCCATCATCGTCATACAGTGAGTAACCGACGGCCAACTCGTCGCGGCCGTCGTGGTCGACATCGGACGCGAAGGGGTAGTGCCCCGTATTGCATCTTCCGCTCCACATGACGTCCAGCCGGTCGTTCAGTGCCCAGAAGTGCCGATAACGGTCCTTGAGGACGATATCCCGGTCACTGCCGGTGCCGCGAAGATCGCAGAAGAAAATCGCATCGCCCAGGATCCTCGGAAACCGATTGTAGGGAGCCGGCGACGTGGGTGGCGTTGCGGGAGTGGCCGTTTTGTATTTCGTGGCTCCCGTGGCCCCGTCCGCGACGATCAATTCCAGGTTGCGGCAATAAACGACTTCGGCACTCCCGTCGCCGTCCAGATCGTGGATCTGAAAACCTACGTCGTTCGTCAAATGATCTTTCCACGCATCGGGCTCCCCGATCTGCCACAGAATCCTGCCATCCGTAGTCAGGGCCGTCAGGCAACTCAGCTCGCTGTTGCGGTCTTTCGGGCCGTGATGGACAACCTGGCCGACGAGGATGTCGATGGATCCATCACCGTCCAGATCGCCAAAACGAAGGTTTCTGCCTACGCCGAATCCCTCGGTGCTGAACCTCTTCCACAGCACGGGGCGGGGATTGTCCTGCTGGATGCGACGCTGCTCCCTTCGTCGTCGCCCCACATCACGCCGAATGCGTTTGGCCTCTTCACGGTCGGTGGTGACCCGCACTTGGAAATAGTGGGTGGGCACATCGGCCAGCAGTCCGATTCTTCCGCGCGGATAGGTATCGTCGTCGCACGCCAAGGAAGTACCGTTGTCGAGCGTTGTTTCGATGCGCGAACCATGTACTTTGATGGTGGCGGTCAGCGGCGTACCTGTCTTCCACGTGGTCGGTGAAGAAGCGAGGATTTTTCGATACGGTTCGCGATATGCAGTGGCATGCCGGACCATCATCAGAATGGCTCGCGGTCCATCGACGCCGAAAAAGTAGTAACAGCGGTCATTGCGATAGCGAAAGACCGCGCCGCTGCGGGCCCGAATGCTCTGCGGAGCAAATGTCACGTCGATCCGATAGTCGCGCCACGCGGGGTCGCCGGCGACAACCATCGGGTGCGCGTGCTTCGTTTTGACGTTATCGTACGTCTGAGCCAGCACGGCATCACCATGCACTCGGAACGCCTGCCACGCCAGCTGGGACGCGACCCGCGACGTGAAGGTCGTAACGCTCCACGGTCCCTTCGGCGCCGATGCGGACAGGTAGTGGTACTCGGTGTGGGCTCCCACGGGGCCTAACAGGTAACCCGACTTCAGAGAGTCGAAGGAATCCTCCAGCAGCAACTCGTCCTCAGCGGGCGATTCGGATGCAAGGGAAGGCCGCGTATCGGCACTGCAAGCCAGAACAACAAACGCCATTCCGATTGAACATTTCGCGACGGCCGCTCCGAACAATGTCTGCATCATGGGCGGTATGCGCTTCATGCAAAGGATCAGTCCAGCCGCGGCACAAAGGCCTACGGCGCATGGCCGCATTGGTGCGAGTCCATATGGGCTGGCGACACGTAGGAGGAAGTGGCAAACCGTTTGCCATTGGCCCCGGTGCAATTGACAGTGTAGCGGTTGTATCTGAGAATCGTCAACAATTCGTGCGGGCAGCTCGTATTCGCAATTCTTTCCTCATCACCCGGAAAGCCCATGAAAATCGATAGCATCGTTTGCCAGGTGCTCCGCCTTCCGGAGGTGGAAGCAAAGACAGCGAGCAGCCAGGACGCCGTGCTGATTCGAGTACGCACGGATGACGGCTTGGAGGGGATCGGCGAGGCGGATGCATCGCCCGAGGTCGTGAAAGCGATTGTGGATGCGCCCTTCAGTCACAACGTGGCAAGCGGACTTCGCGAACTATTGATCGGCGAAAACCCGCTGGAGACGCATCGTCTATGGCAGAAAATGTATCGCGGGACGATGTATTTTGGCCGTTCGTCGGTCACCATTGCTGCCATGGCAGCAATCGACATGGCCTTGTGGGATCTGAAGGGCAAGCATTTTAGGGAGCCGATCCACCGACTTCTCGGTGGCAAGCAACACGAATCCATCCAGGCATACGCGTCCATTTTGTTCGGGCGCAACGCCGGCGAAACCGCGGAAATCGGTCGCCGTTGGATCGACGCCGGGTACGGCGCGATCAAGTTCGGTTGGGAACCGATGGGCGAAAGTGAAGCGGGGGATATTGCGCTGGTGCGCGGAGCCCGGGAGGGAGTCGGCGATGCCGTTCTGCTGGTCGATGCGGGCTGCGTGTGGGATGCGAGAACCGCCTTGCGACGGGCACAGGTGTTTGCGGATTACGATGTTCAGTGGCTGGAAGAACCGTTGCAACAGGCGGACATCGACGGGTATCGATGGCTGAGAGATCGCTCACCGCTGGCGGTCGCCGCGGGAGAAGGTGAGTGCGGCCGGGAATCTTTCCGGACACTCATCGATCGGCGTGCGCTGGACATCTACCAGGTCGATCTGGCACGAAACGGTTTCACCGACGCTTCTTATATTCGGAATCGTGTCGAAGAGATCGGCGCGCGGCTGTGCAACCATTGCTATACGACGCCGG
>CAZNKT010000068.1:32420-33460 GCA_964573605.1 uncultured Pirellulales bacterium | reverse complement strand
GGTGGCGCCGTCGTACGGCACGCAGTACTGCCAGCCGTCGGTGACCAGCACCGCCGCGCGGCGGCGGCGCGGGTCGGACAGGGGAGCGTAGGCGGCGGCCACGTCGAGCGCCTGCGCCATCGGCGTGTAGTTGCCAGCCTGCCCGCCCTGGCCCAGCCACAATCCCATACCGCCGATCAACGGGCCGCCGGACAGTCGGTCGCCACGCGGGCGCCAACTGGAGGTCCAGTCGGCGCAACCAAAAAGCTCCTGGGGCCTCGACCGCCACGCGGACTCCCAGCGCCTCCCACAACTGCCGAGGACAGTTCGGGCGCACCGCGTACGTCGAGCTGTCTGGGAATAGCGTCGAACTGGCCGTCATTGTACAAAGGTCCCCGTCGCGGGCGCTGCTGCTCACCAATGGCCATAGGCACCCGGCAGAACCCATCATAATCTACTCATGCTACTCATTCATCCATCATGACGTAAATGCGTGATTTTATCCATCCATTTTATATCGCATAAACTATCAACAACCGGGCTCGTTTTCCGCCGATCGAGGCTGGACCGGCCTTTCCGAGCTGGCCGCTCGGCTTTTTCGCTGGGCGATCGCCACAACCACAGGGAGATTTGTCGGTTACATCGATGATCGACGGGCCGATTCCCTGCCGGGCCGGCCGATTGAGGTCCAGCCGGCGGGTGCCTAGAATCATAGGGAGAGGCGGCAGGTTGTTCGCGGGCGATGGGTCGGGAGGCAGCAGCGGCGGTCCCTGTCTTGCCGGACGCGCGATGGTCACCGCGGGTAGGATGCCGGAGGGGGACGGTGCTGATGGGTGGGGAACCAGGGCGACAATCGGGCCGTTTTAGAATGGACTTCGCTGGATGAGCCAGCTTCTTCACGAATGCGGCATTGCGGCCGTGTATCATTTGCCGGGCCGGGAAACGAGCCGGCTGTGCGCGGCTCAGGGCGCTTCCCAGGCGTCCCGACTTTTGCCCCGCATGTTGCTCGACATCCAGAATCGCGGTCAGCTTTCTGCCGGCATAACGTCATTCGATCCGCG
>CAZNKT010000068.1:0-32410 GCA_964573605.1 uncultured Pirellulales bacterium | reverse complement strand
TGGCCACGTACAAGGACGTCGGCAGCGTCAGCGAGGTATTTCGTCTGAATCATCTCGGCAAGGCAGAGAGCCTGATGCTTCAGTATGCCGGGCCGGCGGCCATCGGTCATGTCCGATACGCGACGTGTGGTCAGGATGACCGCAGTTATGCGCAGCCGTTCGAGCGCCATCATCTTCAGAAGCGCAAATGGTTCAGCTTTGCGTTTAACGGGCAGTTGGCCAACTATGCTGCCTTGCGGGACCGCTTACTGGCCGACGACGAGCATCACCTGGCGCGGGACAATGACACAGAGATCGTGATGCATGAAGTGAGCCGTGAGTTGGCCGGTGACCAGAGGCCTCCGCTGCTGGAGGTCATGCGGAATGTAGCCAGCCGTTTCGACGGGGCGTACTGCCTTGTGCTGTTGAACGCCATGGGGGAAATGATGGTGGCCCGCGACCCGCTCGGAATCCGCCCCTTGTCGTACGTGATCGAGGGACCGCTTTTTGCTGCGGCCAGCGAGAGCGTAGCGCTGTTGAATCTCGGTTTTTCCCCCGAAGCGATTCAGTCGCTGCCGCCGGGGCACGCCGTAGTCATTTCCAACGGACAGATCCGGGTCGAAGCGTTCGCATCCAGTGACCGCAACGCGCACTGTTTCTTCGAGTGGATTTACTTTGCCAACGTGGCCAGCACGATGGACGGTCGCAGCGTTTACTTGTCGCGTAAGGCGTTGGGCGAGGAACTGGCTCGGCTGGAAGACGTACCCATCGATGACCAGACGATCGTCGTGCCGGTACCCGACACGAGCAAGGCGGCGGCCGATGCGATGGCGTTTCAATTGGGGATCCCGTCCGTGGAGGGTCTGATTCGCAATCGATACACGGGCCGCACATTCATCGAGGGTTCGGGCGATCGCAAGCGCAAGGCGGAGGCCAAGTACACTCCGATCCCGGAGGTGCTCGCCGACCGGCGCATCCTGCTTGTCGAGGATTCGATCGTCCGGTCGACGACGATGAAAGTGCTGCTGTCACGGATCCGCCACGTGGGAAAGGCTCGCGAGATCCACGTCCGCGTCGCCTGTCCCCCGATTGTATCTCCCTGTTTTTACGGCATCGACATGTCCACCGTCCGGGAATTGTTCGCGCCCGCGTTTCTCTCCACGGACGGGCTGACCGATCGGGCTCATGTGGAAATGGCCAGGGCGCTGGGTGCGGATTCCCTGCGGTATCTGCCGATCGATTCGATTTCGCGGGCCATCAACAAGCCCGCCACACAGTTGTGCCAGGCGTGCATAACGGGGGCCTATCCCACGGCCTGCGGCCAGCAGCTCTACGAAGTGGCCCTGCGCGACGCGGCGACAAGCGCTGCGCGGACATCCCGCACCTATGAACGCGCGCCGGCGGCGCGCACGGCCGACTGACCGGACGGGGCGAGTTTGCGGAACAGCGCCCGGTGGACGGTGCGATCGTTGAGCCTCATCCGCCGTTCAAAATGGGTCAGGTATTCCATGTCGTGCAAGGCGGGACGCGGGTCGTCCGCGGCGGCCGGCACGAGTCGCGTCCGGTCGGCGACGAGCGCCACGGACGACTGGAAGTATTCTTCCACGTCCGTGCAGATACGGAGTTCCCCTGCCGGCGCGAGCGTGCGTTCGACCGCCGCCACGAATGCGCCGTTCATGATCCTGCGTTTGTGGTGCCGCTTCTTCCACCACGGATCGGGAAAATAGATGTGGACGGCCGATACGCTCTCGGCGCGGATCACTTGCATCATCAGTCGCTGGGCGTCGCCGCAGATAATGTGCGCGTTGCTCAACGATCGGCGCGCGATGCGGAAGGCGGACAACCGGGCGTACTTGCGGGATATTTCCACGCCCAGAAAATTGGCATCGGGCCGCGATGCCGCAGCGCTCGTGACAAACAGGCCCTTGCCGCTGCCCACGTCAATTTCCAACGGCGCGTCGCGCGCAAAGATGTCGCGACCATCCCAGGCCGACGGCAGCGCGTCCAGGGATGTCAGGAACGGTGTGAGATCCACGGAGGAATCAATACGGCGGATGGCGCGTCGGCCCATGGTTGCTGTTCCGGCCGCGTTGATCGTCGGAACGCCGCGCTTTTGATGGCACGGCGCGTCTACCGATCGACGCGAAACAAATCGCCGATATCCTTCTGCCAGTCCTCGTCGGGCGGCGGTGCCCCCAGCGCGAGTAAGGGCATCAACGCGATCCCGGCTACAAAACCTCCGACGTGCGCCCACCATGCCACCGAATTGTGCATGCCACCCTGCAACGCGCCGACGCCTTGGAGCATCTGGGCGAAAAACCACACGCCTAGCACCAGCAGCGCGGGCAGATCAACGAGCATGACGATTCCAATAAACACCAGTGTCCGCACTTTCGCTGCGGGAAACGTAATCGCGTACGCCCCCAGCACCGCCGCCACGGCCCCGCTGGCGCCGATCACGGGCAGGGTGCTGGTCGGCTGCGCGATCCAATGACAGGCCAAGGCCAGCAGACCACCCAGCACATAAAAAACACCAAATACGACATGCCCCAGACGGTCCTCGATGTTGTTGCCAAACAACCACAGAAACCACATGTTTCCGATCAAGTGAAACCAGCCACCGTGCAGAAACATCATCGTGAACATGGACCCCAGTATCTGGCCGCGACGGGCCGGCAGCGAAACGGTCCTGAACGCCGGCGCGGCACCTCTCCGAACAACAGGCGCATCGGCGACCGGAAAACGGACTTTCACTACCAGGTTGGGGTCCGACAATTGGCGCATCCGTTCGGGAACGAAACCATACCGCGCGATCACTTCCAATTTGTCGAGTTTGTCCGGCGCGGCGCCGGGCAATTGGTAGAGCCAGAGCATCGCGACCACGTTCGCACCGATGATCAGCACGGTGAGCCACGGAATGCGACGGTGCGGGTTCAAGTCGTAAAGCGGAATCATGTCAGCGGGGATCCGGTGTCCGTGGGAGTGCCCGGAGACGGTTTGCGCGACGCGGCATCCGGGCACGGGCAGCGCGTGCCGGAAGCGATCCGCAAGCCCGCCGCCGGCACCGCGCTGAGGGGGGATACCTCCGACACGCGAGACTGGTTCATTGCCGACTTGCGAGACTTTTTATCGGGAGCGGAATGCCCCTGATGGTTCCCCCGACGACTAGCGTCTGCCGTACGAAGCCCTGGAACCTGGAAACAATCATCCGCCGCGGCCGGAATTTGATCAGCTGCGCCACGATCACGAACCGGTCTCCCGGAACGATGAGGTCCCGGAATCGAACGTCCTCGAGTCCGCCGAAGCCGATCAGCTCGGCCTCCAGCAGATTGTGCTTCTGCACGTGATAACAACACAATTGCGCGGCTGCTTCGCACATGATGACTCCGGGCATGATCGGGATCCCCGGCATGTGGCCGCGAACCCAGAACTCATCCGCGCCGACGTCCTTGTACCCCGCGCAGATATGCCGCTGCTGATCATCGAAAACGACCGCCGTCAGTTGCTCCATTTCGTGACGCTGTGGATTGTATTTTCGGATTTCTTCCAGGTCCGCGACGATACTGTCCAGCGGAATCTCGGACGGTTCCAGGATAAATTCCTTGGTTGTCACTCGTCTCTCTCCCGCTGCGCCGGGCCATGCCGGCTTCGGGTGGCCAGGCGCGGCAACCGCCCGATCGCTTGGGCGTGGTAGCATCCGCACCGCGAGGGCACGTCCCATGGCCGCCACGGATATCCCAGAAAACATCCCGATGCCGGACAGCGACCGCACGCAGCGCGGATCGCAGGCACCAAGTGCGTGCCGGGCAGCTCCGCGCTAGGTGCGAATGCCCTTTCGCTTCTGCTTGCGAGCGCGGTTGTTGGCCGGTCTTTTCCCGTGATTTGCCTTCTTCAGTTTTCGTGTCGGTTTAGCCATCCGGTCTCCCCAGTCTCGGTGCATGCAGCGTCTTTTAAGCTACCATGTCCCTATCCCCAGGAAAAGGCTGGGTTGCCTCCGGCGGGCACGCCGGCCCATGTTCCGCGGCCGGCATGCCGCCCCGTGGCCGGCCCTGGCGGCGGGAGATCCAGGACAGCCATGCCGTCAACGTCCATAGCGACGTGATCAGGCAACTGGCCACTCCCAAGGTCAGTACGCGGCCCAGGCTCTCCAGACCGCGGTGACTGGCGATCATCAAACTGCCGAAACCGATCATGCTCGTCAGCGAAGTCATCACAATCGCCGTCGCCGTGGAACGCCTAATGCAAAAGGCACCTCGCTGCATGCGGTAATCATGCACAACGTGCACACCGTCGTCGATGCCGATTCCGAGGATCAGCGGGAGGACGATCATGTTGGCCGGATTCAGCGGAATGCCGAGCAGGCCCAGCAGTCCGAACATGTGCAGCAGGCCCAAGGTCACGGGAAACATCGCCAAGAGTACATGACGCACGCGGCGTAAATCCATGAACAGGACGAGCGTCACGGCGACCAGCGAATACAGGCCCGCCTTCAAATAGCTGCGAAGCATCTGACGTGACGCTTCGAAAGCTTGCAGCGGATGTCCGGTCGCTTCCGGGTCGACACTCCGCACGTCGCGCACAAAGTCCCGCAACGCGTCCATGTTCCACAGGCTCGACCGACCGTAAACCTTGATCAGCCAGCTTTCCGTCTGGCCGAGATAGCGCCTGACAAGTCCGGCTGGGAGATCGGAGGGACGTGGGGGTTCGGGATTCGACACGGACCGCAGGTGCGTAAGCATGGCGTGCAGGTCGTGTGCCTGTTGCTGCACAAAGCCCGCCAGGCGGCGATGAATCCGCGCGGGGGACTCCTTGGCCAGCAATTCCGAGATGGCGTTCAGTCGGCGGTCCAGGTCTGGCGGCGTCCTGTCCGTTTCCAGCCGTTCGCGCCATTGCGTGACCAGTCGCTGCAGTTTATCCGGAGGAGCCGCCGGAATTTGCGGCGGACCGGCGGGCAGTGCCCGCAGTCGCTCGTGAATCGACTTAATGGCAGGCCGTTTGTGTTCCACGTCATCGGCCAGCAGCGACGCGATTTCTTCGACGTGCGACACGCAGGGCAACGCGCGAAACCGCGCGGTCCGTTCCCTCAATTCTTCCCGATCCCGGGCCACGGACAACGCGAACCACAAGCTCCGATCCGACTCGGCCATCAGCCGGCGCTCCCATTGCACACTGTCGGTTCCCTCGGCCTGCAAATTCAACAGGTTGTGGTCGTAGTGAAGCTCGCTCAGACCCGACGCCAACAGCACCGTCAAGACCACGGATCCCATGAGCGTCGTCCGGGGGAAACGCTGCCCGTACGCCAACCAGTGACCCAACGGCAGCGCCCGCCCGGCCGGCGCCCGGACCGCGCCGCGGTCGGCAAGAAACAACAGCGCGGGCAGTACCAATACGGTGGCCAGCAGACACAGTCCGATGCCCCCACCGGCGATGATTCCCAGTTCCGCGATCCCGGGAAATTCCGTCAGGCCGGCCGTCAGGAAGGCGAGCGAACTGGTCAGCCCCCCCACGACGATCCCGGGCCCGACGCCGGCGGCCGTCCGGCGCAAGGCAACGTCACTGCGCCCTGTCGCACGGAGCAATTCCTGATAGCGGGCCAAATAATGGATGCCGAAGTCGATCCCCAATCCAATCAGGATCACGCCAAAAGCCATGCTCAGAATATTCAAGTGGCCGACGACAAGCGTGACGTAACCGAGCGTCCACATGATGCCGATCGCCAAGGTCAGCACGCACAGCACCGGTCGCCGCAGCCCGCCGAAACCCGCCAGAAACAATGCCGACACGCCCACTGCGCTGAGCTGGCTGGCCGCGATCGTGGCCCTCTGGCTGGAATGCATTTCCGCGTTTTCCATCACCGGCAGGCCCGTGATTCCGATCCGCGCCTCGGGAAAACGCCCGCCCACTTCGTCCAACACGGCCTGTAAACGCTCAATCGCGCTGCGCACCTCGCCGTCGCCGGTGGCGACGGTCCGTAGCAACACGAATCCGAATCCGCCGTCCGGGGTCAGAAGGTAGCTGGCCGTGGGTGTCTCGGGACGTGTGACCCGCGGAAACCATGCCGACCATAATGATCGATCCACCGGTTGCCGGCGCAACGCGCCGAGCAAACTGTCCAGGAAGATCTTTGGCGCTTCCGGGGCCTGTGAATTGCTTCCACCGGTCGAGTCCACATCCATGAACTTCCGGCTCAACGGCTCCAGTGCCAACTGTGACCAGTCGCCCGCGACAACCGGCGCCAGGCGTTCGATGGCCTGGCGCGTTTGCTCGACCTGTGCCGCAGTCAGATAGTACAGTCCCTTTCGGCGGAGCTTCGTGTGATCGATGCGATGCAACACGTCGCGGTACAGGTGGCGGTACTTGGCCACCTCGGCCGCCACGGTGTCGAGAACCGGCGCGATCGTTTGCGAGCCCTTGCATTCGACCACAATGACGACGTCGTCCTGGTGATCGAATTCATCCACATACGCACGCCACAACTGGTAGGATTCACTCTCCTGGTCAACCAGGTCCAACCGGTTCATTTGCAAACCCATGCGCGCGGTGCACAGCGTCACCGATCCTACCGCCGCGAACAGCGCCAGTGCCGTGACACTGCGTGGAAATCGCACTGCGCATGCCGTCATCCCGACGAGCGGGCGAGACAACACCGAAGGCTCGACCTGCGGCTTCCGTTCCGAGGCCATAGGGACTCAATCCAGCGGTGGGAGAGGATTCCGGGCGTGTGATTCTAGAGCAAAATCTGGCAAATACAAAGCGTAGCACGCACATGGCACCGCGGTAGCAAGCCAGCATTCCGCTTGACCGCGCCGATGCGCGTGGATCCGTGGCAGGGCCACGACCCGCATCCTGCCACACCTTCGGCGAAGTTTACCGCCGAAAACGCCCCGCGGGCGACGTCTCGTTGCGTTGCCGCTTCCGTTCGCATCCTTCCTTGTGACCGCATTACGGGTGTTGTGCTGCGCGGCTCAGACGCGCCAGCGCCACGGCCACGGAGGATGCAAGCACTGCTGTCAGTGCCAACGCGCCATAGGTGTACCGGTCCCCGTAGCCGGGCGCGGCCCACCGATCGGCGTATCCTGCGAACGCCGCACCGAGGCCCCCGACGCCAAAGGTCATCATGAAGCTGAAGCCGTAGCCGACGCTTCGTCTGCGCCGCGGTACGTATTCCGCGATCAGCGTATTGTAAACCGGTTGCGCGGTGAAATGCACGATCGCGAAACCGGCGGCGGCCACCAGCCGGGGCGTTCCCTGGACCAGGGCCATGGCCAGCAAGAACGGCACGGTTCCCAGGACAACGCCTGCCAGAGTCCATTCGAGCCACCCGTGCCGAGCGGTCCGCCCGCCGAGATACTGTCCGAGCATCCCGCACAGCAGTACCAGGCCGGTCAAAAAATTTCCCTCGGCCGCCAGTTGCGATGAGAACCATGCGGTTCCCGCGGCATCCAGGTATCGCGGCAGGAACGTGAGGTATGCGGCGTAGATGAAACCGTTCAATGTGCCAAAGGCGGTCAGAACGAAGTAATTCTTCCACCGCGCCGCGGTCAATTCCTCCGCGGGCGTTGATGCGGGATGGGCGTGGGCAATTCGGCGTCGACGGACCAGGGACTCGGCCAGGAAGGCTAGACCCAGGGCCAGGCCGACCGATGCCAGGCCGGCATAATACGCCCGCCAGCCGATTCCCGCGCTGAGCGCGGCGCCGGCCACAAACGGCGCGGCGCCGATGCCCGCCGATCCGAGGATGCCGTGCAGGCCGAGGGCCCGTGGCCGCGACTCGCGTGGGACCTCGATCGAAAGATAGGCCAGACCGGCCGGATGGTACAGGCTGGCCAGCGTTCCCAGGCACAGCATCGACAGGTACATGGCCGGCAGGTTTTGGCTCTGCGAAACGCACAGCGCGGCGATGCCGCATCCCACCATATACAGATTGAGGATACACCGTGGTCCGTAGCGGTCCACCAGCAGACCGGCCAGGATGGCGAAACCGCCGAACGGGACGCGGAAACATGACGCGACGATTCCCATTTGCCGCTTGCCCACGTCAAAGTCGTGCGCGATGAGTTGCTCGACGCTGGGAAAGGCCAATTCAAAAATGTGCACCAGGGCGTGCGCGGCGGAAACGGCCAATACCAGCCGCCAGATTCGCGGGGTCATTGACGGGACCTCGCGGCCAGCTTTTCGAGCTGGCCAGAAGCCGCCCCGGTATCGATCGCGTGCTGGGCAAGTTGAAAACACTGCCTGAGGTCCGCGCTGCGGCCCACGGTATATAGGCCGGCGGCCGCGTTCAACGCGACGATGTCCCGGGCCGGGCCGGTCTGGCCTGACAACACGCTGCGGATCGTGGCAGCGCTTTCGCTCGGCCCGTCGACGCGGAGGCCCTCCAATGACGACCGCGCGGCGCCGAACTGTTCGGGCGTCCACGTCGTTTCTTCCAACTGCTGGTCGCGAACCAACGTCACCTGCGTCGTCGCCTGCAGTGAGACCTCGTCCAAACCATCTTCGCCCCACACCACGACCGCGCGCCGGACTCCCAGCCGCGTCAACGCGCGGGCCATCAACGGCCGGAGTTCCGGGCGAGCCACGCCCAGCAACTGGTACGGCGCCGATGCCGGATTGCACAACGGTCCCAGGATGTTGAAGATCGTGGGCGCGCCGAGTTGTTTGCGCACGGCGGCCACGCGCTTCATACCGGGGTGCAACAACGGGGCGAAGCAGAAACCGATTCCGATCTCGTCAATGCAGGTCTGTACCTGTTCCACCGACGCGTCGATGTTGACCCCCAGTTCAGCCAAGACGTCCGCCGAACCGCTGGCACTCGTGATTCCTCGATTGCCATGTTTGGCTATGGGCACTCCCGCCGACGACACCACAATGGCGGCGGCAGTGCTGATATTGAACGTATGGGATCCGTCGCCCCCGGTTCCGCAGGTATCAAGGAGCCCTTCGCGGCGACTGCGTATGGGCGTCATGCCATGACGCAGGGCCCACGCGGCGCCGGCGACTTCGGCGTCGGTCTCCCCCTTCGCCGAAAGCGACGTGAGGAATACGCCGATCTCGCCGTCCGTACACCGGCCCTCGATGATCGCTTCGATAGCGGTGGTCATCTCCGTCTGCGACAGATTTTCGCCGGCAGCCACACGGCCAATCAGGGATTGAACAGGCAAGATGGGTTCCTCCGGCTCCACGACGTTCCAACGAGCGAACCTGTTGGCTTGGCGAATGCTGAGGGGATTTTAGCGGACGTGCGGCTCGGCGGCGAGTCACCAGGGAAGCGTAACCTATGCTCCGTGAAGTGTTTCCTGTCGGGCAATGGCTCTTGTTCGCCATGCCCGCGCTCTCTACAATCGCGGTCACGGTGCCTGTCTTTCATGCTTTGATGCGGATACACACGGCGCGTTCCGAGTGCTGTGCACGTGCTGAACCACGGGCGTGGCCACCCCGCTGCACAACGCATCTGTTCGTGGCGAGCCATTCTTTAGCAGGGACGTGAGATGGCAAGGAAAGTCATCCTGGACGTCGATCCAGGCATCGACGATGCCATGGCGCTTTGCCTGGCGCTGGCGAACCCTGATCTGGACGTCGTTGCCGTGACCGCCACGGGCGGAAATGTGCCGCCCGCTCAGGCGACGCGCAACGTCCAGGCCATTGTCGAACAACTCGATCCGGCTCGCTGGCCGCGGATCGGTTCCGCCTTGATCGACCGCGCCCCTCGAACCGATGCCCGGCATATCCATGGACCCGATGGTCTGGGAGGCGTCCGGTTCAACGTCGCCGAATTGCACCATCTTCATCCGTCGGACAAGGTCATTTGCGACGTCGTACGGGCGGCTCCCGAGGAAGTGACGATCGTGGCTCTGGGCCCGCTGACGAACGTCGCCGCGGCGTTGCAGCGCGATCCGGGCTTGGCCACGCTGGTGGGTCACCTGGTCGTGATGGGCGGCACCGTGACCGCTCCGGGCAACGTGACACCGGCAGCCGAATTCAACATGTATTGCGATCCCGGCGCGGCGCACTTCGTGTTCCGGTCGCCGGTGACCAAAACCCTGATCCCGCTGGACATCTCCAGTCAAGTCGTCATGACGTACGACGTTCTGGATAAGATTCCGCCGGAGACCACGCGGGTCGGCGCGTTGCTGCACCGGATTCTCCCGGCAGCCTTTCGTTCCTTCCGACAACGTCTGGGCCAGGAAGGGATCCACATCCATGATGCCGTGGCGCTGGTTGCCACCACGCATCCGGCCCTGTTTCAAACGCAGAGCATGATCGGCGACGTGGAAACCGCGGGCAACATTACGACCGGTGCAACGGTTTTTGACCGCAGACAGCTTCCCGACGGTCAGCCGAACATGGAGGTGGCAGTGGAGATCGAAGCAGCCGCGGTGCTGGACAGTATTTTGCGCGGACTGACATCCAGTCCCGCGTAGTCGGTTGTTGATCGCGCGACGAGTGACGATCAAAGTGAAACAACGCGGCGGATGCGCCGGCCTCCTGCGGACGGCCGCACGATTCCATGTGGAGACACCATGCTGCGGCGCGATATGCGGCGATACGGTCAGTCAGTGCGTGTCGCACTGACGCATTCCGGTTGCCTTATCCGCATTCCAGCGTCAAACGGCTGGCAATGCGGAATATCCGACTGAGACCTGCTCTAGTTGTCGACTTGGAAGTCGCTGCGGACACCGATCTTGACCGTGACTTCCACACGCGCCCCCTGGCGGAAAACGACAACTGGTACGGCGCGGCCCGTGTGCGTCAGGCCGACGACGTTCACCAGGTGATTGTCGTCCGAGATCCGCACGCCGTTGAACTGCAGAATGACGTCCCCTTCGGCCAGCCGTGCGGCCGCGGCCGGCGATCCTTCAGTGATCGACTTGATTCGTGCCCCGATCAATCGCGGGAGCCCGATTTCCGAAGCCGCACGTGAATCGAAGCCGGAATCGAGAGACACGCCGAGAAATCCGCGAGACACCTCGCCGCGTGTTACGAGCTGATCCACGACGTAGCGAACCATGTTGATTGGAATCGCGAATCCGATACCCTCATTTCCGCCCGACGCGCTGGCGATCGCCGTGTTGATTCCAATGACTTCACCCCGCAAGTTGATCAGCGGTCCTCCGCTGTTGCCCGGATTGATCGCCGCATCCGTCTGAATGAAATTCTGGAATTTGACACCCTCGCTGCCCAAGTGCAGGTCGTGACGCCCCTTGGCGCTGATGATGCCGTACGTCACGGAGTGGCTCAATCCGAAGGGACTTCCCACAGCCAGCACAAAGTCGCCGATTTCCATGCGATCGCTGTTTCCCATCCGCACACCAATCAGATGCGGGACAGGGAGTTCCATGATCGCGATGTCGGACAATGGGTCGCTCCAGATGCGGGTGGGAGCTGTTTCCCGCCCGTCATGCAGCTTGATCGTTATACTGCTTCGCGGCGCGTTCTTGATGACGTGCAGGTTGGTGACAACGAAGAACTTATCTTCGCGGTTGATGATGACGCCCGATCCCGCTTCATCAATTCGCTCACCGCTCCCCACCGAGAACCGTTCCACGCTGCCTTTTTCCGCTTCGATGTGAACAACGGTCGGGCGCACCAGGCGGACGACACGCTTGACCAGGTTGCCTTCCCGTTCAAACTGCTCGGCATCTCGGACAATCGAACGATAAAGGGCGTCTCGATCGCCCGTGGACACACCGTCCACCGAAAGCTGCGCACGGGCGGGTGACGCGCTGAGAATCCCACCCGCCATCGTCCCTGCAAGGGCCATTGCCACGCGCAGGTACAGGATGGGGCGGTCACGTGGTGGGGCGTATAAGGTCATGGAGGGGCAATTCGGATACGCGCGGGCTCGACCGCGTCATCGCTGAGTTGCGGTGATCGCTGAGTCGCGAAACTCCTAACAACAGACTAGCCCGGTAGCGGTGAACTGTAAAGATTCGGGCCTCATCGACGGCCGGACAAGAAGATCCCGCCGCGGGCAGCGACGCTCGGCACGCGCGCAACAGATCTGCCTAAAACCAATGGCCCGCTACGATCCAGCCACGCGGCAGGTTTACCGCGACGGCAACGACCGCGCTGATCCTACGAAACGTCCATCTCGAGGTCATTCAGCGATACATCGCGGTCGCCGTAACCCGTATCGAGCACGCGTCCCCAGTCCTCGCTCCCGCCGCCCATGTCGCCGCGCCGTTCCGCTTCCCGCTGGCAGTCGATGCACGAGGTGGCGTAGGGCAAGGCGTTGAGTCTCGCCATGGGAATCTTGTTGTTGCAGTATTCGCAGATGCCGTAGGTGCCGCCCTTCATGCGTTTTAGCGCTCGTTCGATGTTCGCCAATTCGCGGCTCTCGACTTCGGCCAATTGGGAACTGATTTCGTCCTGCGCCGAATCGAGCGCGGCGTCTACCACGTCGCCGACAGCCTGGTGACGCAGTTCCTTCAGCATGCTGAGATCGCCCGCCAGGGCCTTCCTCAAGGCATCCCGTCGGCGAATCAACACGTTTCGCATGTTCAAGATCGCATCTTTGCGTGCCATGGTCGTTCAACCTTCAATGCTGAGACGCAAGGGCCCGGCGGAAGGAAAATGCCCCCCTCCGTATGGCCTTGGTCCATTCTGCTGATCGTACCTCTTCTCTTACCACCCTCTTCTCTCACCACGGTTTCGCCAGCCCCGCTGGGGGCTGGCGGCAACCACGTCGCTCTGGGTCTCGCTGGTTATCCAAGTTGAGCGGTACCGTTAACTATAGTACGCACCAGAAGCGGCGAGTGTTCCCCCTCGGAATTTCGCGGACGCTTCGCCCCTGGCGCCTACATCATTGGCCCGTAAACTGTTGTTGCAAAGCGTCTTAGAGTGCTCCCGTCCGCCGTCTCTGACCTCGCCGCCAGAACTTCGGTCGCGAGTCGTTCAAGCGGACACTCCGTGCGGCACGCGGCTTTGGCCCGTGCGGCGACGGAAGCGCCTCGCAAGGCCGTCGCTCCGGGGTTGCTAAGGCATATCCGGGGTTGCTAAGGCATAATCGTCACATTCGGCCCAGATATGCAGCCTGTTTTCCACGTTCGTGCGGGCAACGGCACGCCCTTCGGCCCGGAAGTTGTTTCCAATGCGATGCTTTTGACGCCGCCTGCCCCGTAAGCTACATATCCAATGGGTGGCATCGCCCCCGTACCAGTTCGGCTTTCAACGGGATGGCGTCGGCTTGTCCCGACTTCGAATCCGGGTCCCACAGCATCTCTGATGATTGGCACACCGACGTTAACCGATTCCGCCAGCCTACTCGGATCGCCAGCCGGCGAATTGGTTTTGCGCGTTGTCCGAAGCGACCACTCCGCCAGCGAACTGCGTCTCAGCGCGGCCAAGTGCACGCTCGGCAGCAGTTCTCGATGCACGCTGCGACTTGTCGAGCCCCACGTCAAACCCGTGCATTGCGTCATCCTGCGGGGTGCCCGCTGCACGATCATGCGGTCCTGGTCCCCCGACACGCGGCTCAATGGGCGAGCGGTGCACGACGCCCTGCTCGCGCCGGGCGATCGTCTCGCTTGTGGACCGGTCGAAATGCTGGTCGTCGATACGGCAGCCGGCAGTGACGACACCCAGGCGGACTCGCCCGCCGGTATGCTGCACCGTGAAGACCCCGACATGGCGGATCGAAATCGCCTGTCCGACCGGCTCGACCAACGTGAGCGGGCTTTGGCCGTGGCGCGATCGCGGAGCCGCCTGCTCGTTGAGAGTCTGCGAAACGACCGGCAGCGAATCCAGTCTCTGGAAGGGGACTTGAAGAAGCGTCAAGAAGAGGCCCGGCGGTCGGCCGAACGCCTCGAGCGGTGGCAGGCCGAACGAGAGGAAGAACGCATCCAGCTCACCGAGCGGGCCGCCGAACTTCGCGACAGTCTCTTGAAGGCCGAGAGGTCGCGTCGCCAGATGCAGCAGTTTTGGGAAGAAGCGCAGGCCGAGTTGTCGCGGTACCTCAAGAACCGTCACGGCGCGCGGCAGAATGCCGAAGCATTGGCCGACGGTTCCGCGGATCAGACCAGCGACCGGACCGGTCGCCGCCAAACCCGGCCGGTGCAACAGCCGTCCGGTCACCAGCCGCGCGATGTTGACTGCCCGACCGTTGATGTCGAATATTATGCCGCGGGCAAACTGGCCGTGGCGGCTGTCGGCATGACCACTTGTGCCAGCGTGTTGGCCAACGAATGGCTCTCCCATGGACGGTTGCGCCCGCTCCCGTTGGCTCTGGCCGTGCTGGCATTCACCGTGGCGTTCGTATGGGGCTGCTCGGGCCGGGCCATGCTCGAGTCCGCGTGGAGGCGCGTCGTGCGATCCTTCCGTCCGCCGTCGGACGCGCCGCACGGCTCCACCGGGGAGCGACCGCTGGATCGGTCGTGACGCGCGGTCGCGGAACCTCGGCCGGGTGGTCCACAACTTGGGCGGCTCTCGTCGCGATGCACTTGGCGCCGGTCAAAACCCGCGGGTCACGCGGATGTCCTCGAAATCACGCAGGTGGTAGTCAATGCCGACGTAATCCAGCACGCGACACAGACCGCGTAGCGCGACGCCCATCCCGTCAGGTCCACTGAAGCCGCCGAACTGTCCGCCACCTTTCAGGTGAGGCTCCAGGTCGAGAAACACGCCCGGTATCCCCCGCCGACGAAGCCGGCGCTCCAGGTTCGACAACGTGTCTCGAAAGTCCCGCAAAATGACCTCGTGCGCGCTGTCGCCCTCGTCGGCGGGCACGAAGTGCTTCAGTGCATTTTCGTCCACGAAACCCGATCGCTCGGCACCCGGCGGATGGCAGTAGTCCTTGATGTGCATCCAACCGATCCCTCGTTTCATCACTTTATACTGCTCGAACAGCTCCGCCGCGGAAAGACCTTGGCTGAGGAGATTGGCCGCGTCGAAGATCAACACGATGGCAGGATGATTCACCTGACGGTGCAGTTCCGCCATCAAGGCGCCCGTCTGACCGACGAGGTTGGCTTCCACTTCCAGTCCGAACGTCAGGTCGCTGCGGTGGCAGGTCTCGGCGATCTGGGCCAACTGGTCCGCTGCCTGAGCAACGTGCGTCCATGGATCGTCCCCCCGCGGTGGATAGAAGGAGAAGCCCCGAATCAACTTTGTTTCGAAGGCATGGGCCAGTTCACAGGCTTTCTTTACGTCGCGGCGGAGATACTGCTTGAAGGGCACGAACCGGTTTTTAGTTTTGTCGTCAACATCGCGCAACTTGACCTTTCCAATTGGCGATCCGATCGACGCCACGCTCAGGTCGTACTCGTCTTGAAGATGGCATATCTTGCGAATCTCCGATTTGGTCAATTGCATGACATTCTTCACACCGCCACCCACATCCATGAAGCGGATTGTGTAGTATTGCAGCCCCATCGCCGACAGTGCGCAGAATTGTTCCACGGCTGTCTTGTGATTGGCAGCTTCGTCGGCGATGGCGGATAGAATGACTCGGGGCAGTTTTTCCATCGTGTGCCGAATCCTCTTGGCAATGCGGGGGCCTGGGGGTCGCCGGCGAAACGCCGCGCGCCGTCCACGCGGTGGCCGTCCACGCGGTCATTGTCGGTTGATCTCCGCCCGGACTGTGGTGGTCATGCCGCCGCGGGGCGTGAAAGACGCTTCCAGCGCGATCCGGCGGGGCTCGACGGCCGCCGCCAGATCCTCGAGAATCGTATTGGTGGCGTGTTCGTAAAAAATTCCCTGGTCGCGAAACTTTTGCAGATACAGTTTGAGGCTCTTTAACTCGATACATTTCCGGTCCGGTACGTAGACGACCGTCAGACGTCCAAAATCGGGTTGGCCGGTTCGAGGACAGACCGATGTAAACTCCGGGCAAACGATCTCGACCGTGTAGTCCCGTTCCGGAAACTGATTTTCGAACGTTTCCAGAATCGCTCGAAAATCAGACATGCCCGCACCTTTTCCGTTGAGCCGCCCATTGTGGCACGAATCAGCCGTTGACGAAAGAGAGCCACCGCGGGGATCACGAGGATGATGAGCCGATGAAGCCGCGCGCGGTCGTGCTGCTTTCCGGCGGACTGGATTCCGCCACCACGGCGGCAATCGCCCGATCCGAAGGCTATGCGCTGCATGCGCTGACGGTCGACTACGGCCAGCGGCATCGCTTCGAGCTCGACGCCGCGCGGCGCGTCGCCGAGGCGCTCGAGGTGTCGCAGCATGTGCACCTGCGGGTGGACCTGGCGGAACTGGGTGGCAGCGCGTTGACCGGCGGGATGGACGTGCCCAAACACCGCAGCCCGGAAGAAATGGCCGGGGGCATTCCCGTCACCTACGTGCCGGCACGCAATACCGTGCTGTTGTCGCTGGGGCTGGCCTACGCGGAAATAAGCCGGTCGGAACACCTGTTCCTGGGCGTCAACGCGGTCGACTACAGTGGGTATCCCGACTGCCGGCCCGAATTCATCCGCCAATTCGAACGGCTTGCCCAGGTGGCCACGCGGGCCAGCGTCGAGGATGCTCTGCATTTTGCCGTACACGCGCCGCTGATCGACATGACCAAAGGCCAGATCATCCGGCGAGGCATGGAGTTGGGCGTGGATTATGCGTTAACATTCTCCTGTTATGATCCCACCGACGACGGCATCGCCTGCGGCAGTTGCGACGCGTGCCTGCTGAGACGAAAAGGGTTCGAAGAAGCCGGAAAGCAGGATCCCATCGAGTACGCATCGTGAAAATCTCCGAGATTTATCTGTCCGTGCAGGGAGAAGGACGCCTCACGGGAACCGAGAGCGTATTCGTGCGGACCAGCGGGTGCCATCTGCGGTGCTGGTATTGCGATACGCCCTACGCATCCTGGCATCCGGAGGGCTACGACCTGTCCGTGGAGGAAATCATCCAGCGGATCACGGAATGGGATTGCCCGCACGTCGTGATCACCGGAGGAGAACCGATGCTGTATTCCGAATTGCTTCCGCTGACGCAGCGTCTGCGCCGCTCCCAAAAACACATCACGGTGGAGACGGCGGGCACGTTGTATTTGCCCGTGGAGTGCGACCTGATGTCGATCAGTCCCAAACTGGCCAGCTCGGCTCCCGACGCACGCCGATACCCGCGGTGGGCGAGGCGGCATGCCCGGGACCGCTGGGCACCGCGTATTGTGCGGCGGCTCATCGCGCGGCATGGCTATCAGCTCAAGTTCGTGATCGACACGCGCGAGGATTTGGTCGGCGTCGCGCAATATCTGGAGATCGCTCCGGAGATCGCTCGCAGTGACGTGTACCTGATGCCACAGGGGACGTCGCTGGCGTGCTTGGAGGAGCGCCGCGGGTGGCTTGAACCGTATTGCCGTGAGCACGGCCTGAACTATTGCCCCCGTCGCCAGTTTGAATGGTTCGGCAATCTGCGGGGGACGTAGCCGGGTCTTTTCAGTCTGTTTTGAGCATGCCCGCCGCGCCGAGCACGCGTTCAATGGCGCCGACGGCGGCCGTCAGCGACCGGGCCGCCATCATGTAGTTTGTATGGGTCGACACGTCCGGCTGGATCTCGCGAAAACGGGCCGCCGCCCGCGCCAGACGGGGCCATTTCTTGCGGGCCTGTTTCAGGTAGAGGTCGGCGTCTTGCGACTTCCAGCTCTTGCCGAGGGCGAGCATGTAATCGTAGAGCGCGCGGTGCAAGTCCCGCACCTCGTCGTCCTCATCGGCCTCGTCCGAATGCTTCAAAAACGCGCGGACCATCCAGACATGACTCAACTGCGTATCGATCTGCTCCATGGCCTGATGCGGTTGCATGTTTGTGTCCCCGGAATCGCCACCTGCGTGAGTCGTCTCGCAAGCGGTGGCAGCGTCAGCGTCGCGATCAGCCCCCGGCCTCGCCGGGGAATTGCCCCGCGAAATCACCTGGTTTTTCGGCCCCGTGCAGAGCGCTGGGCGGACCAGACGCTGCGCGATTCTCGATCATGCTTCGTCGCCGAGTCGCCAGGTTGATTACGTTTCGTCCGAACCTGCCGCCGCCCCCGCGAAGGAACGGCCTTCGGGCGGCTGCGATGCCGCTGAACGGGTAACGGCTGCCCGGGGCGCAAAGATCAGCACCGCGGCCGCTCCCACCACGACGACAATCAATCCGGCGTAAAAGACGGGGCCCGCTCGATGCCACAAGCCTTGTTGGCTGAACGTTACGAACGTGTTGAACACCGGCGCGCCGCTGAAGATCAGCGGCATGACATACACCGGCTTGCCGCCGAAGTTGAAGGCCATGATTACCCCCAGCGCTCCGCCCGCGCCAGCGGCGCCGGCCATCAAACTCCACACGGTACCCGTCACACTGAAGTGCCCCGATGCTTCCGCGCCCGCGCCGAGCAGGGCCACGGGCACGACCACCGCCACGGAGAAGTAGGCCATGCCCACACACAGCAGCGGGCGCAGCCGGCTCTGCTGCATCAGCGCCTGCGCCTTGTGCAGCACCGGTCCGTAGCAGCCCCAGCAAACGATCGTCAGGCCGGTGAAGCACAACGCCAGCAGTAGTTCCCCCAGAGACGCATCCGCCGGCCCGCGTGCCGGGCGCAGTTGGAGTCCCGTGACCAGAACGGTCACTCCACCCGTCACGACCAGGATCAAGCCGGCCAAAAACATCGGCCCGATCTCCCGGTAGGCTTTGGCCCACAGGATCGTGAGGAACGCGTTGATGACCGGCGCGCCCCCGAATACCAGCGGCATCACGTACAGCGGCCGCGCATGGTTGGTGAACGCCAGAACCAGACCCAGGGCTCCCAACGCGCCCAGCGTCCCGCCGGCCAGACCCCACACAATGCCGCCGGCGGTCCACCGCCCGCGTTCCCCCTGACTGGTAAGCAGTAGCGTGGGAACGATCACGCCGATCACGAAGTAGGCCAATCCCACGCAAAAAAACGGGCGCAGCCGGCTGTGGTCCATGTTGTTCTGGCCGAGATGCAGAACGGGTCCGTAGATACCCCAGCAAGTTACCGTAAGTCCAATGGATGCCACGACGGCCAGCGTGCCTTTCATCGATGGTATCTCCTGTCTCTGCGCAGGTCTGCTCCGCACGCGCGAAGGTAGGCGGGCCGCGGCGGCCGGCGATGGGTTGAACCGTCCGCGGGCCGGCGCCGCGAAAGCGTCCCGCCAGCCAGCCCGCCGTGCGTGTCACGCCTCGCGTATCGCCATCCGGGAAGGGAACGCTCAATGTAGCACGTCCGCGTCGCTCAGTCACCGCGCAAGGCCGGGAGCAGGGGGCGGCGGATCATACGACGCGTGGCGACCCAGCCGGCGATCGTGCCGACCGCCACGATCAGACCCAGCATCGCTGCCAGAGAAGTCCACGGTATCGACGCTCCGCCGGAAACGAGATGCGGAAATACGGCGGCCAGAGCGGCAATCACGCCCAGTCCCAGTCCCCCGGCCAGCAACAGGCTGTTTTCCCACATGATCATGTGCATGATGCGGGACGCCCGAAATCCCGCTGCCCGCATGACGGCCAGTTCCCCCCGTCGCTCCACAATGTCTCGCAACTGAACCGCCGCCAGTCCCAACGTCCCCAGCACGAGCCCCAACCCGCCCAGACTTTGAAACGTAGAAAGATACGTGTTCTGTACCTGAAGGAAAGCGGCCAAACGCGCTCTCGCCGAAACGGCATCGAACCCCAGGTCGCCCAAGCGGTCCTCGAGAAGGTCGGATACACGGCCCGCCTGCCCGGGCGGCGTTTCGATGAGAAAGGCGCGGTAACCTTCCGTGTCCGGGTTGACGCGCAACAAGGCCGCCTCGGACATCAACACGTCCCCTTGAAGCAGACTACTGTCGAGCAGTCCAACAACTTCCAGCACCACCGGATCGCCTCGCGCGTCGGCGATCGTCCACCGCGAGCCAACACCGGTCAGGTGCAGGCTGTAGTAGGCCGTGTTCTTATCGAGCACGACCGGGATGGGGCCGTGGCCCGGTTCGGCATCCGATGCGAGCAAACGCCACGGATTACGCTGCTGGGCAGGGGTTGTCGCGGCCGTGGCCGCCCATCGAAAACCACCCCGGTCGATAAAATCGCGAGGCATTCCCAGCACGCGAGGCTGCCGGGACTGGTACAGATTCAGGCAACTCGCGTCGCCACCGCCGAACACGCGCAGCGGAAAAACGTGTACCGCGTCCAGCTCGTGCAACGCGTCGCCGGGAAAGCCCAGTTCCTCGCGCCCGTCCCGCGTGCCCAGGTCGTGAAAAATCGGTAGCTGGCTCTCGGCATACAGCGCGAAACCGCCCGTTCCTTCGACCAGCGGGGCCAGTCGGAAGGCGCTCACGGCGACAATCAGAAAACTGGCCGATGCAACGAGCCCGATCGTAAGTGTGCTGCGGCCCGGATACCGAGCGATCGTGCGGACCGCCATCCGGCTCAGCACGCCGGGACGACTTACCCAGTCCGCGCCGGTCGATTGGCAGACCAGCGCGCTCCGCACGAAGACCAGCAGCGATACCAGCGCCAGCGCTCCGCAGCCGAAGAAGGCCGCAGCCTGGGCCTCCCCGCCCAGACGCGTTCCGGCCCAGGCAATCAACCCGGCTCCGGCCAGTCCGGCTGCGGCCACCATCCGCGTTGCCCATCCGCGCCGCCGACGTGGTCCCCGGGCGGCCATGGTTTCGCTGCGTCCGGCCAGCAACGATCGGGGGCTGGCCCGGCGGAGGCGGCGGAGCGTCCACGCAATCACCACGATCGCCAACGCCAGCGCCACCACTGCGCCGACCACCAGCGGCCGCGGACGCACATCCAGGTGCAATACCGTGGCGCTGATGGCCTGCAGCCACAAACGGGGCGATTGCAACGCCGCCAGCATGGCGCGAGCATACGCGATCCCACCAGCGCAACCCACCGTCGCCCCGATTCCCGCAATGACGCACCCCTCGACCAGGTACAGCGCGCGGACGTGCTTCCGAGTCAGCCCCAACGCCAACAATACGCCCACTTCGCGCGACCGCCAGTCCAGGCCCAGCGCGAACACCAGTGCCGTGAGCATGGCGGCTGCAGCAATCAAAAACATACTGAACGACAAAAAGAGGATTTCAAACGGCGTCGTGCCTGCGGCCGATTCGAGTCCACGGCGTTTGAGCGGGCGGAAAACAATGCCCATGTCCGCAGGATCAATCTCCGTCAGCAGCGCCTGGGCCAACGAGGAACGAAAAACACCCTCGGCGGGAACACGAATCGACGTCGTGTTCCCGAAGCGGCCCGCCCAAAGCTGTCGGGCGGCGTCGAGCGAAACGAAGGCTTTGGGAGTTGCCCGGAACTGGCGCCAATACTCTTCGTCCTGCGCATGAGGGAGCGTCGTTCGGACGCGGCTGGCATCGAAGGGAAAGGGCGGATCCCAGGAGCCCATCGTCAGCTTGTCCGTGACGCCGGGCACGTCGGGCGTCAGATGAGGGTCTGCGGCTCTCAGCCTTCGTCCCTCGGAGCCGATCAACGGAATCGTCGCCTGCAATTGCCACGTGACCTCGTCTTCCCGCACTTCGCCGCGCACGTCGTCCGGCGCGAAATACGTCATGCGAATCGGATCGCCCGGTTTCAGTTTCACTCCCTGCTCTCGAAAATCGTCGGCCACCCATTGGTTAACGACAATCTCGCGCCGCCCGAGCGGCTCGGCCTGGCCGGCATCCGGCGTCCAGGGGCCCAGCCTGGGGTGAGGGTCGATGCCGGTCACGGTCGAATACGCTACACGAGCGGTATCGGCGGCTATCTCGTTGGCCAGGTACGTAAACACCTCCTGCGGATGGTGGCTGGCCCAGGCGCGTCGCGTGGCGTCGCGAACGGCGTCGGGGAGAATCATCTGGTTGCAGGTCAGGTTGAAATAGTCCCAGACCGTCTCCTGCTGGAAGCGCCCCGTCACGCGGCGCAGCGACAAGCCATAGTCGACCAGGCGCGGCCGCAGACCTTCGCGGAGCAGGCGACTGGCCGCCACCGGCGCGGGTTGATCGACGAATTTACCAGCGATGAACACGGCATTGGCCTGGTCGCGCTGGTCCAGCATGGTTTGTAGCGTCTTGATCGGCACAAAAATATTGCGCGGTGTTTTCTGGTCCGCACGGAGAGAGAAGCGGCCCAGACCTCCTGGCGGAACAACGCCGGCTACCGGCAAGCGGCGTGCAATGGCTGTCGTTGACTTGCGGCCCAGCGTGCTTTCGCCGGGGATGACCGAAACCGGCGGCAGCCGGACCAGCACTTCGTCCCCGGCCCGTACGGAAAGCTCGTCGGCCAGCGTCGCATTGACCCACACGCCGTCGCGCCAGGATTTGCGCAACGGTTCCGGGCCGTGCGGGTCCCATTGCCAGAACCAGCGTCCACAGCCGAGCACCGTGGCGGCCGCCCGGCGAGGACCGCTGCTGGCGGCGGCGTGAAATTCCACTGTTCCTTCGAGTACGATCGCCGGCCGGGCTTCCGCAAAGAACCGGTCGAAACCCTCGATCGACGCCACGCGCCGGGCCAGCTGCTGGTCAAAGAACCGATCGGTGACGATCGCATGATCGATCGACGCCAGCCGTTCGATAATCAGCGCCCGCAGGCTGGCGCGGACCGAGTGACCGATCAACAGGGCGCCGGTAATGACCGCCGTCGCCACGGCCACGGACAATGCCACAGCGCCATGGGTCTTCCAGTGGTACCTCAGGCCGGCCACGATCAACCGAACCGACGACACGCTATCGCTCCTTACTGCCGCATACCGTCCAAATCAGTGGCGGCGGATTCCCATCGAGACCATAGCGATGACTGTTGTGCGGGTCGTTTATTTCGGAGAAGCGAAGGTCCCAACTGGACGGGACGGTCGTTTCACCCCTGCGTTTACAAGGCTGTCCACGAAACGACTCCCAACCCGGCACAAGGCCAAAATCAATAATCAAGATGACCTACGATCATCCGCGCTCGGTGCGCGTCTGTTTCGACGCAAGACTCTCATGGCCCGAGTGGTTCGCGCGGCGGCGCGGGGCATCGCGTCCTGGCTCCACAACGATCACCTGTGCCCCAGTATAGGGTCTGCCGCGAATTCGTGTGAGGCTCGGAAAGGAGCAGCGGTCGGGTCTTGACATTTAACTTCTAGCACGAGTCAAGTCTTGACATCCAACGGTGAATGACGATGCTTTGCGGAATGGCCGTCTCTTTACGTATCGAGATGGAAAATGGCCTCTATCATGTGACGGTTGGCGGCGGGACACAGGAGGTGGCGTGGCGTGGATGGAGCCTCTGGTTTGGCGACCTCGTTCGGTGTGCAGCTTGACGCGGGCGATCGGTTTGAAGTCGACGTGGACGCGGCTGCGGGTACGCTGGTTGTTTCGGCCGCGCTAGCGAATCTGCTGGGATTCACGGGGCAGCTCGAGGACGATCGTGGCGAAATACTGCGGATGGACGCCGACCCAGCGTCCGGCAGAGTCGTCGTTCGGGACTTGAAGCACCGCCTACCGGAGCGGTGGAGTTGCGCCTGGTTGGCATGGCAGGATACGGGTCGTTTTCGTTTGCAGTTTGATCCAGCCGTCGAGCCGCGGACGGAGGAGCAGCTCGCAACAGAACAAGGTCTGGCCTTGCAAGTTGACCCAGAGGATTGGACGCTGGTCGGCACGGCGCCGAACCACGTCACAGCTCTGAACGGCTTTCAATTGGCACGACAAGCCGTCTCCCTGTCGACGCATGGCGGCTTTGAGCAGTTGATCTGCCTGCCGTTGGTCCGCGACATGGAACTTTTGGACCACCAGGTGCGGACGGCTAAGTCCGTGCTGCAGCGCTTCCGCGGTCGCGCGATGCTGTGCGACGAAGTCGGCCTGGGCAAAACGATTGAGGCGGGCCTGATCCTGATGGAACTTCACTTGCGAGGGCTGGCCCGCCGTGTGTTGATTCTCACGCCGCCGTCGCTGGTTGAGCAGTGGCAGGGTGAGTTGCGGCGTAAGTTCTCGCTGCACACCACCGGGTACGACGCGCCGGAGTTTCGCGCGGCCGGCATCGAGGCATGGAGTGCCTTCGACCAGATTATTGTCTCGATGCACACCGCCAAACGCGAGCCTCACCGTTCGGCCATCCTGCGATGCAAATGGGACATGGTCATTATCGACGAGGCGCACCACCTGCGTAACCGCAACACACAGCTTTGGCGCTTTGCCAGCGAATTGCAAAAGCGCTATATTCTGCTGCTGACCGCCACGCCCGTCCAAAACAACCTCGCCGAACTGTTTAATCTCGTGACGTTGCTGGAGCCGGGCCTGCTGAGCACATCGAAACAGTTTCAAAAGCGATTCGTCGACCGTCGTGACAAGCTGACACCGAAGAACGTGGATCAACTGCACGAGTTGCTTGCGGAGGTGATGGTTCGCAATCGGCGCAGCACCGTGGGACTTCAGTTCACGCGCCGCTGGGCGCGCACCGAACGGGTCACCCTTAGGGACGAAGAGCGGCGGCTGTACCACGATGTGACCGCCGTGGTTCGCGAAGCGCTGCGATCGCGCACCGCACAACCGTCGGCTGGTCGCCGTGGTGCAGGTGCTGACGGGCATGGGCCGTCGGGCGGCTCGACTGGACGAGGCCTCAACCGCATGGTGCTGCTCTCGTTGCAAATGGCGCTGGGGAGTTCGCCGGCAGCGGCGGCGAGCACGTTGTCGCGGCTGTCGCGTCAATCGCGCCTGCCGAGTCAGCAGCGAGCGAACTTCGCCGCGCTCGCCGAGCGGGGAGAAGGCTTGCGTGAGTACGCCAAGGCGGCACGGCTGTTAGAGCTGGCACGCGAGTTCCCAGACAAGATGGTCATATTCACACAGTTTTTGGCCACTCAGCAAATGCTGAGCGAACGGCTGGCCGCGGCGGGTCACCGTGTGGCCGTATTTCACGGTGGATTGTCACGGATGGAAAAAGAAGCAGCGATCGAGCGATTTCGCGGCCCGGCTCGCCTGCTGCTGTGCAGCGAGGCGGGCAGCGAGGGCCGCAATCTGCAGTTCGCGCACGCCGTTTGTAACTTCGACTTGCCTTGGAATCCCCTGAAAATCGAGCAGCGAATTGGCCGCCTCAGTCGCATCGGTCAACAACACGATGTACATGTCTTTAACCTGGTTTCCGCCGACACTGTGGAAGACGCCGTGCTGCACTTGCTCGACGCCAAGCTCGCAATGTTCGAATTGGTGATCGGCGAAATCGACATGATCTTGGGTAACCTGGACGAAGACGAAGAGTTTCACGACATGGTCGTCGATGCGTGGGCGGCGTCCGACGATGAGAAGGACTTTCAACGCCGGATGGAGGACTTGGGCAACAGGTTGCTGCAGGCTAAAGATGCGTATCTGCACCAGCGCGCCCACGACGACCGGCTGTTCGGCAATCGGTTTGCTCCGGATCGATGAACGTGAGAAACAGCGTGCCGCCCACATTTCATCTTTTTGCATCACCTCAAAAGCTGCGCTTGGGCACCACCGATGAGTCGTCCGTCACTGTCAGCTGCGGTTCTTGTGGGTTCCTTGGGCTACAAGAACACGCACAACTGCCCATTGCCAAGTCTCCCAACCGTGAAAGTACCGGTGCGGAATGAGTGATAGCACTCTGTCGCCGCTGGAAGCCTTCGTCCGGGACTATATCGACCTTGCTGGCGGCGTTTGGGAGGAAGTTGAACCGCAGGTTTACGACTTACTGCTGCCTGGCGAGATATGCACGGACCAGGCGTCGGATCGCGACGTGCTGCGCGTCGCGTTCGACCCCGAAGCCTTGCCAGAGCACCCCGGCTCACAGCTCGCGGGATTTGGCGCGCCGCTCGTCGATCAGTTGCTCGAAAATGTCGCACGTGCGGGCCGTTTTGCACGGGCGCACGTCGGCGAATTGAACCTCGCGCCTCAGGATCTGTCGGCCAAAATTGGCCGGGCGCTGACGTTGGCGGATGGTCTGAAGCTGGAACTGGCCACGGCGCGAGCACTGGACTTCCCGCAGGCCGTGTTTTGCTTCGAGGCGACGTTCATCAGCGACCAGAAGGAATCGCATGTGTTGTCAGTGGCCATTGAGCTGCACTATGCTCGGCAGGTGCGGCATTTGGATGAGCTGCTGCGCGAGGACCGGCTGAGCGACGAGCCGTCGCAGCTCTTGCCGCAGGCGAAACGTTGCCGTCTGGCTGACGCCTATCCGCTGGCCCGTGGGGAAGCTATTCGCACTTTTGGCGCGCTGGCCGGCGCTCGCCGGCGGGAACTCGGTGAGCGTGTCGATCGGCAAGCGGCTCGGATCACGCGCTATTACGCCGATTTGCGCGGCGAACTCCATGCACTGGCCGAGCGGGCGAAGAGCCGCGGTGACGACGCGTCGAAGTACGGCGGCCGCCGAGCCGCAATTGAGCGAGAAGAACGGATCCGTATCACCGAGCTGCGGCAGACGAGCACCTTGAATGTTCACCTCCGTCTCGCGAACCTATTGATCGTCCACCAGCCAAAGCTCCTGCTTGGTGGAATCCTAGCGGTCGCCCACCGCACCAGCGAACCGTTGCCACTCGTCTGGGACCCGCTTGTAGGCGCACTGGAAGCTGTGCCATGTCCGGGCTGCCTGCGCCCCACGTTCCATCTCGAAACCAACAGGCAACAGCTGGTCTGCTGCCCGGCATGTTCGAGCGACAAGCCGGCGAAAGAGCCGGGGAACAAAAGCAGAGGCCGCACGCAGCCGCAGTAACCCAAAGTACGTATCGTTGTTCAAAGTGGACCGTCCCTTTGGTGACGAGCACCAAACGGCAGCCCTGGCGGAGCAATCGGGTTCGGGCGACATGCTCCGCCCACGCTCGCCGCCCACGCCGACGGTGGCCAATAGGACCTAAATGGCTCCCGTCCTATTTTCCTCTTCCCTGAGCTCGCCATTGTCCAGAATGCGTTGTTCATCAAGGGCCTCAGCCAGCTCCAGGCTGTGCGTGACCGCGATGAGCATCACGTTGTGCTCGCGCACAAGGTCGACGAGCAACCTGCCGACCGTGCGGCCGGTGGATGGATCGAGGCTGCCCGTCGGTTCGTCGGCCAACACCAGTTGCGGCTGGCGTATCAGCGCACGGGCCAGCGCCACTCGTTGGCGTTCGCCGCCCGAGAGTTCCGCGGGCCGGTGGTCCTGGCGATCTTCGAGCCCCAACTGCGCGCACAGATTGCGGGCCCGCTCGACCGATTGCCGATCGGCCGGCCCATCGGCCAAGGTGGGGATCAGGATGTTTTCCAGGGCAGAACACTGAGGCAACAGATAGTGATCCTGGAACACGAACCCGATCTTCCGATTGCGAAACGCCGCCAACGCAGGCTCGGCCATCTCGTAGGGATTCTGACCATCCAGGTAAACGGTTCCGGAGGTCGGCGGTTCAAGTCCGCCCAGAATGGAAAGCAAGGTCGTCTTGCCGCTGCCGCTGGGCCCGATGATGGCCAGGTTTTGGCCCGGGTCGAGTGCGAGCGAAATGCCACGCAGCACGGCGAGCGGCTCGGTCCTCGTGGGATAATGCTTGACAATATCTTGCACAATCAGTTGGGCAGTGGCCATCAGTGAGCACCCTCTATCGATGCGGCGGCCTCGCGTCACCCGGTCTCGGCCGCGTCGGCGAGCAAGCCCAACGAGCCCAGTCCGTAAAACGTGTATTCGACGTCCACGGCGTCGTCCCAGGTCGCGCCGCGGAAACCGCCCCCATTTTGCTGTTGCGACCATACGTACTGTCTGACGGCGGCCGCGTTGAGACGGTCGTGCGCGCCAAGGTCCACGAACGTCCACACGCCGGAAAAGGTACTCAACAGGTCCGCCAGCGGAATACGCGTGTTGGCGCGCAGGCCGCCCTCGCCGGTCTGCATGCCTTCCAGGAACGCGGCCACGTCGAGACGCACGTCTGGTTCCACCCGCCCCAGGATCTTCAGCAAACCGACGGCCGCCGCCGTGGGATTCGCCCCGCTGCGCTTCATGGGACCGATCTCCACGAAGCCGCCGTCTTCGCGGCGGCGGCCGAGCACGAATTGGACGAGCCGTTCCGGATCGGGGGGAGTCCTTCCAAGCAACTGCATGGCCACGACCACCAGAAACGAATGATAGGTACTGCTGCTCTGTCCTTCATCCGTTTTCGCATAACCGCCGTCGGGCCGGCGGAGATTTTCGAGCACCTGCACGGCCCCATCCCGCCAGTCCTCACGGTGCCGGGCCAACCCATCGTTGCCGGTGACCAGTTCCACCATCGACGCCGAGAGAATCAAACACAAGAAATCGATCAACGATGTTTTTTGCTGCAGGAAACCTTGTAGAAATGCCGCGGCGCGTTCGGCAATGTCCATGTGCAGCCCGCCCAGAACCATCAGGCTGCGCAGCGCGAAACTCGTGTAATAGAGGTCGCTCTGAGCAACCCGGCCCGGGAATCCCCCATCCTCTCTCTGCGCGCCCGCAAGATAAGCGATATGGCGATCGCGGACGTCCGGTGGCAGCCGCTCCAGGCCGGCTGCAATCCGACCCGTCAAATCGGCAAGATACGATCCGAAATAGGGCGACGCGTTAACGTCCATACTGAGGTGCCTGCCGTGCCTCGCGACTCGTTTCCTGAGGTACGCGCATGGCGCGCAGGCTGTCGGCGATGGACGGGGGAATGTCCACCGCGGTTAATCCCGTTGGCGTTTCGTGATCGATCACACAGCACACGCACGTCATCTGCCCCTTGGCCGCCGTCCGGCCGTCGCGCGAGATTAGAAACGCGTATGTCACGCTCCGCTCGGTGATGCGATCCACTCCCACTTCTACCCGCAGCACGTCTTCAAATCGGACGGGGCCGAGAAAGTCACAGCGTGCCGAAACACGTGGCCAGCTCAGCTTGCGCGTGCCTTGCGTCATGAAGACGCTCAGGCCCAGGTGCCGCAGAAACTCGTGTTCGGCGATTTCCATGTACCGCAGGATCGCCGTGAAATGGGCGATGCCGGCCATGTCCGTGTCGGCGAATTCAACGCGGCACTGCGTGGAAAACGGAAAGCTCATCCCATACTCACACGGACCCGGTCAAGGCGGCAGCACCTTCGATATTGTATCCGCTGCTCGTGCCGCGCGCAACTCGAGGATGCCGGTTGCTGCCGTAGTACACGGCGCGATGGGCCGGGCATACGACGACGGGCTGCGGTGCGAGAGAGCGGAACGGATCCACGCCGAACGTGCGATGACCGTCAGTCGTTCGTGTAGGACATCAGGGCCATGAAGCGGGCGCGCTTGATGGCCGCGCTCACCGCGTGCTGGCTCGCCGCCGAGCAGGCTGTCTTGCGACGCCCGACGATCCGTCCGTGGCGATTGGTCAGCTTGCTGAGCAGATCCAGGTCCTTGTAATCGACATACATCGGCCGGGGCCGCTTCCCGTCGACAAAGATGGGGTCTTTCTTTTTCTGCTTCCGTGTTGTTCGGCGTTTGGCCATCGAAGAACGCTCGCAAAAATCCACTGACGTTTCGCGGGAAGACAAGCAATCACCGGTGTATTTTATCCGGCACGCCGGTCGACGCAACCCCGCCGGCCGGCCGGTTCCGGACGGGTCCCGCACGAGCCTGTCAGCGGCTCGCGGTCCGCAACTTCTGGTACCAGCGGCGTGTCTGTTGCGCCATGCCGGCGGCGTGGAACCGCGCGTGCACCGCTTCACGTCCCGCCCGGCCGTGCCCGCAGGCCAATTCCGGATCGTGGATCAGCCTGGCCAGCGCTTCGGCCAGCGCCTCGGGGTCCAGCGGCCGAAACAGGATGCCGCCACCGGTCGATTCGATCAGCTCCGGGAAACTGCCGTGATCGGGCAACACGAGCGGCACGCCGCTGGCCGACGCCTCCAGCGCGGGCAGCCCCTTGCTTTCGGGGTACACCGTCGGCAGGCAGAATACATCCACCGATGTCAAAAAATCAATCTTGGCCTGCCGATCGACTTCCCCCAGGTAATGGAACCGCCGGTCCAATCCCGACCGCCGCACACGCTGGCGCAGTTGAGCGTAATAGGCCTCTTCGCCACGGCCCAGGTATCCCGCCGCGCGTAATTCGCAAGACGGAAGATCGGCCCGTTCGATCAGCCGCGCCACTGCGTCGACCAGCAGGTGAAGTCCCTTGTCCGGACAAATCCGGGCCAAGAAGCCAATCACTACCGTATCGCCGCGCGGCTTCGGGCTGTACGTGTCCGCAAACCCCTTCAAATCGAGACCATGGGGAATGACTTCGATGTTTGCCTCGGAGACACCAAGGTACCGGGACATGAATCGCGCGTAATAGCGATTCAGGGCGACAAAGCCGTCCACGAACCGGCTGCACTGGCTCATCAACCCGCGGACCTGGCCGTACCAGGGCGGGGATAGTTTCTCCACAAAACTGTCCTCACCCGACAGCGTGCACACGACGGGCACCTGTAACGCATCACGAAGCGGTCCCGCCATGCCGGCCAGCAGGCAATTGGACAGGTGAACGATGTCCGGCCGGACGTCACGGCGAAGCCAATAGATGAGTTTCTCGATTTCCTTTCGCTGGTATCCGTCCAGGCCCTTCAACACGGAAACCGTTAACGCGCCCAACCGGCCCGGATCTGTCCCGGCCGCTCGGCCGGAAAGCCATCGCAGCAGCGCCGGACGGTCCAGCAGGCGGTCCAACCACCACGGAGTATGCCGAAACACGGACCATTGCTGCTGCAGGGCGACATTGATGCCTCCCAGAAAAATGCGAGGATGACTGACGTCCTGTTCGTCGGTCCGAATGGGGGTGTACATCGGAACCAGCAGCACATCGTCGCCGGCCGACAGCAGCGCGGAGGCCAGCGTATTGTCGTGCAGACAACTGCCGCAGTACATGCCCGCCGCGCCGGCCGTGATGTGGACGACTTTCATCGCGCGTTACGGCGTGCGAGGAAAAAACTTTTCGATGGTCGCCCGGCTGGGAGGTGTGGTGATCAGCGACACGACGACCAGGGCCACGACGGCACAGCAGAATATGGGCGCCACGGGCATCATCTCGTAGGTCTGTTCCCCCAGCGTCAGGCGGAACGTATAGTCGGGCTGCGCGCCGAAACCGGACTGATAGAACAGATAGCCCCACGTGGCCATGGCGCCCAGGATAGACGCCAAGGCGCCGGCGGCCGTGAGTCGCCGCCAGTAGACGGCGGCCAGCACCAAGGGAAACAGACTGGCGAAACCCGAAAAACACCACACGCCCAGCGTGAAAACTCGGCGCGGTTCAAACAGGCTCAGAAAGTACGTGACGGCCACAATGGCGACGATGAAGCAACGCGCCAGCAAGACCTTCGTGCGGTCGTCGATCTCCGGTTTCCGCCGGTAGTGCACCACGACGTCCGTTGTAAACATGGTTCCCACGCAGAGAAACTGGCTGTCCAGCGAAGACATGATGGCGGCCAGAATTCCTGCCGTCAGCAGGCCGCCCAGGACCGGGTTGGTCAGGTCGGCGACCATTTTCGCCAAAACGGCGTTGGCTGGAAAGTGGGGGGGAATTACGGGCCGCCCCGCAACCGTCGCGGACGTGGCCCATACGCCCAGCAACACGCACGGCACCCACACGATCATGATGAAGATCGGATGCGCCACCACGGGGAGCTTGAACGCCTGCGCGCTGCGTGCCGTCAGCCAATGTTGAAACAGATGCGGAAACATGCCCACGGAAAACGGTACGAGCAAATACGTAAAGAACACCAGCTTGCCCAGCGACTGGGGCGGCTCCGGCGCCCAGCGTGTCGCGCGATACATTCCCAGCGCTCTTTTGCGCGTCCATTTCGTTCCGCGTTCAGGATTGTCCGGGTCGAGAAGTTTGTCGGGGTGCCCGATCTTGTCGCGATACAGAGCCAGCGCGCGGGACGGCCAGGTCTCCGACCGCGGAAAATCTTCCAACGGCCGCGGCGTACCATCGGGCCTCAAGATCGGTTCCCCTTTCGGGACCACGCGGTCATCCCTCGCCAGGTACGCCCGCTGCTTTTCCTTTGCGGTCAACTGCAGCAAACCCTGTGCTTGAGCCAGCGCAGCCTCCGCGCGGTTGCGCCAACCGGGCATCCGCCCGGGAAACTGCGCGTGCGCCTGCTCTTTTTGCGACGGCGACAGGAGGAGTCCGCGGCGCTCTTTGGCCCACACGTACTGCGCCTCGATTCGCCATTGCTCAAGCTCATGGGCAAACTCTGCCTCTTCTTCGGGAGGAATTTCGCGCATCATGCGCGACGGATGTTTTTTGATCACCGCCTGGGACGCCGCGCTCAGCCCTCCCAGCTTGTCAGAGATGACCACGAATGTGACGAGCCCCAAAACCATAAACACTATCGTCTGAAAAGCATTGGCCCATGCGGTGCCGCGCATGCCGCCGAAAAAGACGTAGCACAACACAACACCACATACGGCCAGAGAACCCAGCCAATTCGGAACACCGTAGTCGTACTGAGCGAAGTGGTCCGAAAACGCGCCTTCAGAAATGCTGCTGATCACCGTGCCCGCCGCCAGCACGCCGATCAGCAGGTACGGAATCACCAGGCCGACCAGCACGGGAAACAGCACCAGTCCG
>CAZNKT010000067.1:0-33511 GCA_964573605.1 uncultured Pirellulales bacterium | reverse complement strand
CCGTTCTATTCGATTAACGGCTCCGAGTTCATTCAGATGTTCGTGGGCGTCGGCGCCGGACGGGTCCGCGACCTGTTCAAGACAGCCAAAGAGAATTCACCTGCCATTTTGTTCATCGACGAAATCGATGCCGTGGGCCGGCAACGCGGTGCGGGATTGGGAGGCGGTCACGACGAACGCGAGCAGACACTGAATCAGATATTGAGCGAGATGGATGGTTTCAGCCAGCACGAATCGGTCATTGTGCTGGCGGCCACCAATCGACCTGACGTGCTCGATCCCGCTTTGCTGCGGCCGGGGCGCTTCGACCGGCATGTCACCGTCGACCGACCCACGCTTCAGGGCCGCCGAAAGATACTCGACGTCCACGCCCGGGATGTGCCTCTGGCGGACGACGTCGATTTGGACCGCATCGCCCGCGGCACCGTGGGGCTGACCGGTGCGGACATCCGCAATCTGGTGAATGAAGCTGCGCTGTGGGCGACCCGGAGCGGGAAAGACATGGTCCACATGGACGACTTCGAATTCGCCCGGGACAAGATCCTGATGGGGCCGAAGCGCGAGGAAGTGTTGTCGGAAGATGAGAAGAAAATTACTGCGTACCACGAAGCAGGCCATGCCCTGCTGGCGTGGATGTTGCCAAAGTGCGATCGAATCCACAAGGTGACGATCATTCCCCGCGGCCGGGCACTGGGCGTGACGCAGTTGCTGCCAGAAGACGATCGGATGAACTTCCAGGAAGAGTTCATACGGAATCGTCTGGCCTTCATCATGGGGGGCCGCGCTGCGGAGAAACTCATCTTCGACGAATACAGCGCAGGCGCGGAAAACGATTTGAAGGAAGCGACTCGCCTGGCGCGCCGCATGGTGACTCATTGGGGCATGAGCGATCGGATCGGCCCGGTCGCGCACCGCACGAGTGAAGACCACCCCTTTCTCGGCCGCGAGATCGTCCAGGAACACCGCGAATTCAGCGAACACACGGCGCGGCTCATCGATGAAGAGGTGGGGCGGATTTTACGCGCCGCCGATGGCCACGCTCGCAGTGTGCTGGACGAACATCGCGATAAGCTGGAAGCCATGGCCGCGGCCCTGGCGGAGCAGGAGATCCTGGACGAAGACCAGATCCACCAGTTGATCGGACCGTCGGCGGCCGCAGAAAAAGGTGTCAGGAACCTTTTTGTTGACGTTTCAGAGGAAAGGTCGTCTACCGCGTGCTCAATCGGGCGAACGCGTGGATGACAATCCTTGAAGACGCTGGCAACGACAATACGTCTGAGAAAGTCCTTTACGAGCGTGTTGAGCGTTTCGACATGCGCCTTCTGGGCCCGCCGGCCAGACTGGACGAAACATGTCAACCACGTGCTCGCCGCTGCGGAACTCAAGGCGATCTGCCATTGCGATCCTCGCGGAAATCTCTACCGTGACCGCAAAAAAAGGTTCCTGACACCTTTGTTTGGTCAGTTCCAAAACTGGCGGTCGAGCATGCGGTAATTGATGGCTTCCTGGATGTGCACGGCCTCGATGTCATCGATGGCTTCGAGATCGGCAATCGTACGAGCGACGCGAAGCACCTTGTCGTGCGCGCGGGCCGAAAGGCCCAGTTCGGCGACCGCCGATTCCAGTACCTTGCCGCCATCCCGGTCCAGCGTGCAAAACTGGCGCGTTTCGCGATGGCTCATGTGTCCGTTGTAACGCGTCCTGGACCCCGAGAAGCGGGAGGTCTGCAACCGTCGCGCCTGCATTACCTGCTGACGCATGTCCGCGCTGGGCGTTCCCGTGGCCGTGCCGGAGAGTTCCTTGAACGTGACTGCCGGAACCTCGATGTGAATGTCGATGCGGTCCAATAGCGGTCCGCTGATCTTGGCCATGTACCGTTCGATTTGTGGCGTCGTGCACTGGCATTGTCGGCGGGGATCGTTGCGAAAGCCGCACGGGCACGGATTCAACGCGGCGACGAGCATGAAGCTGGCCGGAAAGGTCGTACTGGACAAGGCCCGCGCAATCGTGACCGTGCCATCCTCCAACGGTTGCCGCAACACCTCCAGCGTGCGTCGATTGAACTCGGGCAGCTCGTCCAGGAACAAGACCCCATTATGCGACAGACTGATTTCCCCCGGAGCCGGTATCGATCCACCGCCAACCAGACCGGCGTCGCTGATTGTGTGATGCGGCGCGCGGTACGGACGGGTGGCCAGCAGAGGCTGGTCCGCCGCCAGCAGCCCCATGGAACTGTAAATGCGTGTCGTTTCAATCGACTCGCCGGCAGTCAATTCGGGCAGAATGGTCGGCACGCGCTTGGCCAACATGGTCTTTCCCGACCCGGGCGGCCCCAGCATCAACAGGTTGTGGCCCCCGGCCGCCGCCACGGTTACCGCACGTTTTGCCATCTCCTGCCCGCGCACATCCGAGAAATCGACATCGTAGGTCGCATGGCGCACCAGCAAGTCGTCGAGCCGGCCCGGAACGGGATCGATGTCGGCCACGCCGGCAAAAAAAGCCGCGGCCTGGGCCAGGCTGTCGACCGGCACGACCTCCAGATTTTCCACCACGGCGGCTTCCTGGGCATTGGTCCGTGGCACGACAATGCCTCGCAACCCGGCCTGCCGGGCCGCGGCCATGGCCATCGACAGGGTGCCCCGCGTGGGCCGCGCCGTACCGTCCAGTGCCAGTTCACCCACAACGGCGAAGTCGTCAAACCGTTCGCTGGCGAGCTGGCCGCTGCCGGCCAGCATGCCGAGGGTAATTGGCAGGTCGAACGATGCGGCTTGCTTGGGAAGCTCCGCCGGAGCAAGGTTGATGACCACGCGGTCGTTGGGACGCACAAACCCCGAATTGGCCATGGCCCGCGCCACGCGATGCGTGCTCTCGCGGACCGCCGCTTCCGGGAGCCCCACCAGAATGGTGCGCGGCATGGCGGATGGCGAAACGTCGACCTCCACCTCGACCGGACGGGCGTCAATCCCCACCAGCGCGAACGTCTTCAACTGGGACAGCATCCTCCGTGCCCTCACCATGCCGACGCGTGCGACTCGCATCGCGGCCGCTGGCGCTCCGCCCGACCACGTGGCGGGCGTCGGCAGCACCCGAGGCGCGGCGTTGCGAAGCGGGACCGTTTCATAGGTTACAGATGTACACTATCCGTGAAGCGGCGTCAAACCCAGATTCCAACGCAGGGCCCAGGGATCCCGCGATCCCGGATCCGCCCAAACACGGGGGCGCCACCCACCATGGACAGGCGTCCTTTGCAACCTTGTCGCGTTGCCCGTACCGCATGGGTTTGCTGGCAGAGCGCCGGCCAGGCACGGCCATGGACGCCCGCAAAACGTCCGGCGTATAGTGACAAAGGGCGTTGCGGGCAGCCGCTCGCGATGCGGGTTGGGCGCGGCGTGCCTTTGCTGGTCCGCGTATCTTTCCGCAGGTTGGTCCGCTTGTGCCCCTTTGCTGCAACCGAATCCGCGTGACGACCTTTCGTCGCTGTTTCCTGCCATGTCCGATCCTTCGCCATCGCGCTCGAAACTCCGCAGAAAAATTGCCTGGGATGCAGCGCGGCTGATTTACGACCGCAGTGAAACGGAATACTACCAGGCCAAGATGAAGGCCGCTCGACGGGTTGCTCGCGGTTGGGTCAAACCCGCCGACTTGCCTCGCAACGCTGAAATTCGCGATCAGGTTCAGGCGCTATCCCGACTCTACGAAGGAGACACTCGTGCGCAAAATCTGACGGACATGCGGTTTGAGGCGCTGCATGTCATGCGTCTGTTGGAACGATTCCGCCCGCGGCTGGTGGGCAGTGTCTGGACCGGCCACATTCGCGCCGGGTCCGATATTGATCTGCATATTTTTTCAGACAGCGTGGACCCGGTCACGCGCCTGCTGGACGCCGAAGGCGTGCCCTACGATGTGGAGCGAAAACAGATCCGAAAACATGGCGTGGGACGCGTCTTTACACACCTGCACCTCCGCCAGCGCTTCCCGATCGAGGTGACGCTCTACGCTGCCGACCAAGCGCACATCGTTCCCAGGTGCTCGATAACGGGCGGTGCCATGCAGCGTGCGACGCGGGCGGAACTCGAAGCACTGCTGGCAGCGTCGCATACCCAGGCCGAATTTGACGAGCAATTAACGCAGACCACCCATCGCGTGGATCGATTTCGGGTTTACCAGTCGCTGTTGCTTCCGTTGGAAACCGTCCGTCAGCCTCCCAAATACCATCCCGAAGGAGATGCCCTGTACCACAGCCTGCAAGTGTTTGTGCTGGCGCGCGATGCGGTTCCATACGACGAAGAATTCCTGCTGGCCGCACTGCTGCACGATGTGGGTAAGGCCATTGATCCGGCCGACCATACCTCCGCCGCGTTGGAAGCATTGCACGGCTTCATCACGGAGCGGACCGCCTGGCTGATCGAAAAGCACATGCAGGGACATGCTCTACTTGACGGCACGCTGGGCGTCCGCGCGCGGCGGCGGTTGAAAGCGTCGGAGGATTTCGAGGAGCTGATGCTGTTGGCTCGATGCGATCGCGAGGGTCGCCAGCCGGGCATGGAGGTGCCGGAGGTCGGCGATGCTTTGGAAAGCATTCGTGAGCTTTCCCATAGGTTCGAATGACGGGCGCTCCGCGGTCGTGGAAGCCCCGGAAATCCGGGCGGGCCGCCAAACGATCGGTGCCGCCATCTTCTCAGTCGGTGGAGCGCAGCGCGGCCATCACGCGATCGGTGATCGTCTGCACGAGGACTTCCGTCCCATCTTCTGCCGGTGGCGGGTTGTCCGCGGGCGGAGGGCCCATGGGAGGCGGCGCGGGGAACGCCCGCCGGGCGATGCCCGCCTGGCTCCAGCTATCGCGAAAGATGTCGTTCGAGCAAATGTCGCAGTCGCGGTATTGTTCGGTGTTGCGTGGATCGGACAGCCCCCATTGTTGCTTGAGCGTCAGCAATTCGCGTTCTTTATCCTCCGGGAAGTAATGAATATTTCCGAGACTGCGGGCCATCATCAGGATGCGACAATAGGCGTCCAGTATTTCCGTCCACCAATAGGCCCGTTCGACCGATTCGCCGTAGCTGACCGTGCCGTGATTGGCCAGAATGATGACGTTGGTCCGTTCCACAAACGGCAAAATGGTTTCGGCAAACTTCTGGCTGCCCGGTGTTTCGTAGCGGGCAATGGGCACATCCCCCAGAAACACTTCGACCTCGGGCAACACGCATTGGGGAATCGGTTCCCGGGCGACGGCGAATGCCGTCGCGTGGGGCGGATGGCAGTGGACAACGCTTTTGATGTCGGGGCGGGCTTTCATGATTTCCAGATGCAACAGCGCTTCACTGCTGCGTTTTTTCCGACCGGCGATCTGCTGGCCCTGCATGTCGACCGTACAAATATCGTCCGGCTTCAAGAAACCCTTGCAATGCAGCGTTGGCGTACACAGCACCTCGTTTGGTCCCAGACGGTACGTGATGTTTCCGTCGTTGGCCGCGGCGAAGCCCCGTTTGTATAGCCGATCGCCGATTTCGCAGATCTCCTGCTTGAGCCGATGTGCATGGAGCGTCGTCATTTTTCGGATACCTCGATGTCAACATGATCCAGAATCGCTGCGACGTATGCGTCGACAGGTTTGCCTTCCGGGCCGAACGGCTGGGCCGCTTCACGCCCTTCGCTGACGGCGACGTGACAGCCCACCGCCGCGCCCAGCTCGTCATATACGACCATCTCTTCGGACTGGGGATCGCGCCGGTGGGCGAGTTCGTCCAGCGAACAAGCGGCGGCCAGCCGATAACTGCCTCGCTCCAACACCGGATGGCAGCGGCTGAGGGTGACGGTTCCCACGACTTTTGCGATACGCATGGCAATCGATCCTCAACAGGTTCGCGGCCGCCCGCCCCAACCCGCGGGGCACGCGGCGATCGGCTGTCCAAAAAACCGCACGGCCAGCCCCAGCCGTGCGGCCGGCTCCAGACGAGCGGGGTCTAAAGCGAGCACGTTGATTCCAGCCGTGTCCCGCGCTTCCTGGAGCATCGACGGGTCGTAGCACGCCGCGGCGCGCACGCCCCGGTGCCGGTTCGCCAGGCACACGGCCGCCATCGCCTGGTGGGCGACCACCACGGCCTGGCAGTCGCCGTTGCCCACCGCCCCGGCCGCCTCTGCAACGGCGTCATCCAGCGCGGTGCGAACCATCTCACACAGCACTACGGCATCGCCCAGGTGTTCGGCGAGTTCGCGCGTGTCGAGCTGGGCCGGGGGCACGTTGACAATGACCGCCCGCGCGTGGGGCGAACCGTCCGAACCGTGCCGGCCTTCCGCGAGCGTGATGCCCAGGTCTCGCAGCAGATCCATGACGGCGGGCGTCACGACCGCTCCCGGATCGACCGTAATCCGGCGGATTTCGACCGGGCCGGCGGCCGCGCGGCCGCGCGCGAGCGACCCGGGCCGAAACGCCGGCTCCGGCAGCGCATGCCGTTCGAGCTGCTCCAGGCTCACCACGCGTCCGGGTACGTGACGCTGATGGGACGGTTTGCTGTTGCGAGCGGGCGCCGGGCCCTGTTCGAGCCGCCGCATCACTTCGCGGACAATCTTGTCGATCTGTGTGGAAACGTCCGTCATGGTTCTGCCCGTCGGGGCGGAGTCTTCGGCCGCTTGCGTGTTCCCGTTGGCGCCCGCCTGCCGCCTCCTCGGTACGGTCCATCTTTAATGCCGATCACGGTCCAGCGGACCGGTGTGCGGTCGTCGTTCAGCAAGGTCCGCGCGGCTTCTCCGTCGCTGGAAAGGACGACCAGACTGCCGCGTCCCGCGCCCAGTGCATCGATGGCGATCAGCGGATCGCCGTCGGGCGTGCGACCGTCGGTCTGGTATGGCTGTACGACAAGCATCCGCCGGCCTTCCATCGAAGGATGCTTGGCGGTGGCGGTCGCGTTGCCGACGACACGGGCCAGCAGCATCTGCGGCACGTCCTTTCCAGTGTCTTTTCTTCGTTCAGCGTTTGGCTGCTGCACGGCCGCGCCGCAGCGTCATTCCATCCGCTGTCCGTTATCGGTTCGCCCAGCGGCATGCTGCCTGGGCACACCGCGCGGTTTGTTTACCTGCCGAGGATCCGCAGATCGTCGACCAGCGTGCAGCGTCGTTCTCGTGTGAACGTTAAGGGCGTCGTTACGCCTTCGCCCGTGGGCGTGGCGATGGAATACGACATATAACCTTCTCCTCCGACACCCACACCCGCCGTGGACGGACCGTTCTTCACAAAGAGCGTGGTGTCCATGGCCCGGCCCATTTTCGTCATGTTGGTCACGTTCGTGGTGTGAATGATGCTCGTGTGCCGGTAACCGTGCTCGTAATGCCGGGCCTTCGCGATGGCGTCGTCGATATCGCGGACGCGGACAAAGGGCACGAACGGCATCATCTGTTCCACGGAGACGAACGGATTCGCTTCATCCGTTTCGCCGAACAGCAGTTCGGTGTCGGCCGGCACGTCGCAGCCCGCCGCGCGTGCCAGCACGGCGGCGTCTTGCCCGATGAATTCCTTTGCCGGCGCCAGGTGCCGGCGGTCCCCCTCGCCGACCTCCACGATGGCCACCGACGTCAACCGGTCGATCTGGGCCGCGCCCAAAAACCGGGCGCCGGCGGCGCGCATGGCGTCCATCATCGGCTGAAACACCGTGTCAACGACGAAAACTTCCTTCTCGCCGATGCACAATAAATTATTGTCGTAGCCGCCGCCCGAGATGATGGAGCGGGCGGCCCGCGCCAGGTCGGCCGTATCGTCCACCACGACCGGCGGATTGCCTGGACCGGCGACAACGGCCCGCTTGCTGGTGTTCATGGCCGCCCGCGCCACGGCCGGGCCTCCCGTGACGCACAGCAGGTTCACGTCGCGGTGCCCAAAGATCGCTTCCGCCGATTCCAGCGTCGGCTCGGCAATCACGCAGATCAAGTTGTCGATGCCCAGGTCTCGATGGATCGCTTCGTTGAAGCGCCGCACGCCTTCGACGGCAACGCGCTTGCCGCCCGGATGCGGATTAACCACCAGCGAATTGCCCGCCGCGATCATGTTGATGGCGTTGGACGCGAGCGTGGGCAGCGAATGGGTCACCGGCGTGATGGCGCCGATCACACCAAAAGGAGCGTGTTCGATCACGGCCAGGCCGTCGTCCCCGCTGAAGATCTGGCTCGCGAGAAACTCGACGCCGGGCACGTGGCGCCCCATGATGCGCAGCTTGTCAATCTTGTGCGGCAGTTTGCCGATCCGTGTTTCCTCCATCTCCATCGTGCCCAGTTCCACTGCCTGATCGATCGCAATCCGGCGGATGTGGCCCACGATCTGTTTCCGATCGCTCAGCGTCCGCGCGCTAAGCTGCTCGAACGCGTCACGGGCGGCCGCCACCGCCCCGCCGACGTCCGTAAACACGCCGTGCGCGGCATGCCGTGCCGAAGGATGGTAGGCCGGGGAGGCTTTGCCGACTTCCGCCAGGACCTGTTCGACAACGTTGCGAATGAGTGCTTCGGTGGCTTGCATGATATAGCTCGCGGATTTCGATGGTTTCGTGTGTTCGGCCAACGCGGCGTGGGAATCCCCTGTTGCGTGATGACCGGTAACAGGCGGTCTTCGAAGATCATTCCTGTTGGCGATCGAATACAGCCGACGCGCCGACGTGCACCGAGTCGACAATGCCTACAACCACGGTGTCGATGGGCAGCCCCTTGGTTTCGGGCGTGAGCCGGGCGCTGGATCCCTGTGTGATGAGGACCATTTCTCCTTCGCCGGCGCCGAGCATGTCGACGGCCACAAACGTGCGGCCGGTGCCCGACAGCCGGTCGCGGGTCCGGGCGTCCAGCCGGCAAGGCTCGACGACCAGCAGTTTGAAACCGCGCATGGTGCCGACTTTCTGCGTCGACACGACCGAACCGGTTACTCTGGCCAGGAACACGGGATCATGCCTCCATATAGGATTTCACTTGCCGTGCCACGACGATTTCTTCATTGGTGGGCACGACCCACACCGCGACTCGACTATCCGCCGCGCTGATCCGCGATTCGCCTGACACCCGGTCATTGGCCGACGTGTCGAGCGCGATGCCCAGACACGCCAGGTCGCGGCAGACCGCTTCGCGGATGGAGGGGCTGTTTTCACCGATTCCGCCTGTGAACACGATCACGTCGGCACCGGCCAGCTCCACCAGATACGCTCCGAGGTAGTTGCGGACGGCGGTAACGAAGGCATCCAGCGCCAGCCGCGCCCGGCCATGGCCTTCGCCAGCCGCTTGTTCCAGGTCGCGCACGTCGCCACTGACCCCGGACAGACCCAGCAGGCCGCCGCGGGATGCGAGGTCATCGAGCAGTTCATTCAGGGTCCTGCCGCTCTTCCGCATCAACACGGGCAGCGCGAACGGGTCGAAATCACCCACGCGGTTGTTGTGCGGGATGCCCGACTGGGGGCTCATGCCGAGCGAAGTTGCAATGCTTTTTCCGCCGCGCATCGCGCACAGGCTGCTGGAACCGCCCAGGTGGCAGGAAATCACGCGGAGATCATCCGCGCCGGAATGGCCTTCCAGCAGCTGGCCGATTCGATGGCCGATGTATCGGTGACTCGCCCCGTGGAATCCCCAGCGTTTGACCCCGTAGTCGTCGGCCCATGCATAGGGCACGCCGTAAGCGCGGGCACGGTCCGGCACGGTCGCATGGAAGCCGGTTTCGAACGCGGCAATCAACGGGATGTCGGGAACCGATTTGCGCAACAGCTTCATGGCGGTCACATAGGGTGGATTGTGCGCGGGCGCGACGGGATTCATGGCCTCCATCCTGCGAATCAGGTCGTCGGTGACGCGTTCGACCGGTGCGGCCCGTTCCGCGTGGACCGCCTTGAAGCCGATGGCGGCCACTTCCGACGCGTCGCCCAGGCAGCCGGATCGCGGGTCGGTCAGCGCGTCGAGGCTGTGCCGCAGCGCCGCGGCATGATCGGCCAGCGGGGCCACCGATTCCGACCGCGCGCCTTCAATCTCGGCAAATACGCGGCTCGACTGCGTACCAACACGCTCAGCACCACCGCGTGCCAATTGATGCTCGTTGTCCATGTCGAACAACCGGTATTTGAAACTCGTGGAACCGAGATTGGCTACCAGGATCTTCACGATCAACTGTCTCCGCGATCCGGATGGGCCGGGTTGTCCGGACGTGGCACGGGAGCCGGCAAACGCCACGGGATCCCGGACCCTTTCCTCCGCGCTGCCCTGCCGTCCGGTGGCCGGCGCTATTTCAGGAAGGCGGCGACGATGCCGTCGGACGGTCGCGGAATCACGTGGCTCGATACCAGCTCGCCCACCTGTGTCGCGGCCGAGGCGCCGGCATCGACCGCCGCGCGGACGCTGCCCACGTCGCCGCTGACGATGGTGGTCACGAGCCCTCCACCGATCTGCACACGTTTTTCAATCTTTACGTTGGCGGCCTTGGCCATGGCGTCGGTGGCCTCCACGGCCGCCACGAGCCCTCTGGTTTCAATCATTCCAATGGCATTTTGCATCGTCGGTCGAACCTCTGTCTGGTATCAAGGTAAATGATGGGGGTTACTTGCTGGACCGCCGCGTCGCGACCATACCCAGAACTTCGTCGAGATCTTCGTGGGGGCGCGGGATCACCTGCACGCTGACCACGTCGCCGATGCGTCCCGCCGCGTTGGCGCCCGCGTCCGTGGCGGCCTTGACGGCACCGACATCACCCGTGACGAACGCGGCCACCAGTCCGGAACCGACTTTGTCCCATCCCAGGAACTCCACGTTCGCCGCTTTAATCATCGCATCGGTCGCTTCCACGAGGGGCACAAAGCCCCTCGTTTCAATCATGCCGAGCGCTTCCATTATCTGTGCCATGATCGGATTCTCCCTGAATTTGAAAAAGTCATTGCCTGCATGTTGTCACCGGCCCGCAAACTTCATGACGTGGCCCCGGCCGCGCCGGTTCTCCGCGGCCAGCAGCAGTCCGTCGTCACACCTTTCACGCCGCGGTCCCCTCCTTCCGGCACTGGCAGTCCGTGTCCTGCCGCACGAGCTCCACACGCGTTGCATGGTCCAAATCGGCGGCGTTGCCCTCGTCCGTATCGATATGCACCTCCAGTTTGCTCGTGTCGTCGGCGCGGACCAACAGATCGTGGTAGGCCGTGCTACAAGCGGACTGGATCTTCAGGACCATGCGATCGCCGTTCCGCACGCCGTAATGCTCGGCGTGGCGGCGGTGCATGTGTACGTGCCGCTCCGCGCGGATCACACCCTCCTTCAGTTCCACCACGCCCTGCGGGCCGACGAGCACGCAACCTGGTGTACCACGAATGTTGCCACTCGGTCTGACCGGAGCGTCGATGCCCAGCGAAATCGTATCGGTAAACGCCAGTTCCACCTGGCTGTGCGGCCGCGTGGGTCCCAGCACGCGCACCGTGGGCAGCATGCGCTTGCGGGGACCGACGACCATGACCGTCTGTTCCGCCGCGTAAAAGCCGTCCTGGTACAGCGGCTTCATCGGTGTCAACGTGCGCCCCGTGCCGAACAGCGTCTCCACGTGTTCATCGGTAAGATGCACGTGCCGGGCCGATACGCTGATGACCAAACGAGGGCTGTCCGCCGCTTCGGCCACCTCGCGCAAAACCACCTGCCTGACGATACGTTCAATCGCTGATCGATCGATGGGAGTCGCCGTGATCATATCCGTATTTCCTGGTTGCCATTCACGCGCGCGCGGCCGGCGCTTGTTTTTGCGAAGATTCCAGACGCGGTGCAATTAACAGTTGGACGCCCGCCTCGGTCAGCCGCTTTCGCCAGGCCTGCGAAATGCCTTCGTCGACGACGAGCTTGTCGACCACGTCGAGATCGCCCAGGTGGGCCAGGCTCCGATGGCCGAACTTGGTGCTGTCGACGACCACCATGACCTCGTCGGCGGCCCGCATCATCGCCAGCTCGGTTTCCACCAGCAGCAGATTGCTGTTGAAGTAACCCCGCTCGCCCACCGCAGCGACGCTCAGCACGGCCCGCCGCACGTTCAACCGCTCGAGCATCTGGTCGGCGTACGGTCCCAGGACAACTCCCGTGCGGCCGTGCACGTATCCGCCCAGCAGGATCAATTCCGTGCTGCCGTCGTTGATGAACAGATTGGCGACGGGCAGCGAGTTGGTGACAATCTGCAGAGGCCGGCCGACCAGCAGCCGCGCCAGCTCATATGTCGTGCTTCCGCCGTCCAGCAGAATCGTGTCGCCGTCGTCCAATAACCGGGCCGCCCGCCGGGCGATGGCTTTCTTGCGGTTCCACTGCGCTTCTTGACGTTGATCGAAATGCGGCAGCTTCGGAGAAGGCCCCGTGTAGAAGACGCCGCCGTGCGTCCGCTTGGCCGTGCCGGTCCGCTCCAGGTAGTCCAAGTCGCGGCGGATCGTCGATTCGGAAACGTGCAGTTCGTGGGCCAGGTCCTGCAGTGAGGCAAACCCGCGCACACGGACCATCTCCAGCAACTGATCCCGACGCGGATGCACCGTCATGCCACCGAACCTGCCTGCCGTTCTGGAACTCTGTCGTTAGGGATGATAGATATCTATCAATTATGGTCAAAGTAATTGTATAATCCAAGCACACATTCGCGTGCAAGCGGCAGAAAACAATCACAGGGGCCGGGATCGGGCCGGTGGGCTGCCGGCCGGGGTTCGAGCATGGCGACAGTGCTGCAGCTGGAATGGGTGCTGGAGCGGCGGCCCGTCGCGTCCGACCTGCCGGGCCTGCGAATACGCAACTTCCGTTCAGATCAAGACATCGGGCCATGGCTGGGGCTTTACCACGCCGCCTTTTCCGACCGCCGCGTGCGGCCATGGGATGCCGGCGACTTTCACCGGCAGGTCGTCGCCCGTCGCGGCTGGCGACCCGACTGGATGTGGCTGGCGGAAACGGCGTCGCGGGACGACGCTCGCCCCACGCTTGCGGGAAGCGCGTGCCTGATTCTTCGAGGTAGGCATCCTGCGGCTCGGCCCGTCGTGCACTGGCTGGCCGTCCATCCGCGCTGGCGGAGGCAAGGGATTGCGTCGCAACTGATCGGCCGGCTGGCGGCACGCGCCTGGGACGAGGGCTACCGGTGCCTTCGTGCGGAGACCTTATCGGCGTGGGACGACGCGGCGGCGTTCTACCGCTCGACGGGCTTCTCGCCGATCCGGACCGTGTGACCGTCGACGCGGACGCGCCGCTGGGCCAGCATCTGCAACACTTCGGGATACGCTTCGCATTCAACCTGGAATACGCGATCGGCGAGCGATGCGGCGGTATCGTCTGGCAGCACGGTCACTGTTCGCTGATCGATGATGGGACCGTGATCGTACTGGTCGTCGACAAAGTGAATCGTGCAGCCGGATACTTTGACACCGCGTCGGATCGCGGCTTCATGCACGCGCCGGCCATACCATCCTGGGCCGCAGAAGGCCGGGATCAGTGCCGGGTGGATATTGACGACGCGCTGCTGGAAGTCCTCGGGAATCATGACTCGCTTGAGAAATCCGGCCATGACGACCAACTCCACCCCCTTCTCGCGGCACGGATCAAACACCGCATCGCGGAAGGCACGTGCATCGGGAAGGGTGCTCTGCTGGACAACGCGCGCCGGAATATTGGCTTCGGCTGCGTACTGCAGCCCGCCTGCACGGGGGTTGCTGGAAATGACCAGCCGGATTTCCGCATCCAACCGTCCGGCGGCAATCCGTTTGATGAGGTTACGCAGCGTGCGACCGGTACCGGAGATCAACACGGCGATCGGCAGGGTCGCGGCAGTCATCGGTCGCCCGGTTCTTGTGTGCTTGCCAACGGTGTCGTGCCCGTCAAGCGGTCGCAACGCGGACAAAGATCTTTAGCGGTTGTTTGTCGATCGTCCGCTCGACAGGCTGAACATCAGGCAGACTTCCCAGGGAAACCTGTCTGGCCAGCGTTTCTGTTTGGATACTGGAGGCAAAGGTTTCCAGGGCGGATTGGAGCTGCGGTGACGCCGTTTCGATTGCCAGTTCGATGCGATCGGTGTATTGGCAGCCCAGGTCTTTTCTGACGTCCTGGACGATCCGCACCAGGTCGCGGGCCCATCCTTCTTGGATGAGCGATTCGGTCAGGTCGGTGGCCAGCACGACGACGCAGTGTGGCCCTTGCGCGGCGGCCCAACCGGCTTTGGCGTGCAGGCGCACCTGGACATCGTCCTTTTCCAGTTCCACGGTCTGGCCGTCGACATTCAGCCGGGCCAGTCCATCGCGCTGGATCGCCGCCAGCAAATGCGCTCCATCGGCGCCCGCCAGCGCCTTCTTTACTGACGGCATTCGCCTGCCCAGTCGAGGTCCGAGTCGTTTGAAATCGGGCGTTACTTCGTAGCGAATGTAGGCGTCGGCGTTGCTCGCGAATTCAACGGCCTTCACGTTCAACTCATCCTTCAGCAGGCCCACATGGTCGCGCAGCCAATCCCGGTGCCGCGCTTCGGCCAAAACGACTTCCACCTTCGCCAGCGGCTGACGGACTTTAAGTTTCTCGGCCATGCGTGCGCTGCGTCCCAAGGACGCGATTTCGCGCACGAGTCCCATTTGCTGGGAGAGGTCCTCGTTGATGAGTGTCCGATCCCCGGTGGGAAAGTCGCACAAGTGCACGCTCTCGGCCGCCTGGCCGCGAAACGGCTGGCGGGCCAAGTTCTGCCAGAACGCCTCCGCCAGAAACGGGACGAAGGGCGCGACCATACGGCTGGTCGTGAGCAGACACGCGTACAGGGTCCAGTAGGCGTCCCATTTTTCTTTCGACCGGCGATCGCTGCTCCAGAAACGATCCCGGCTTCGCCGCACGTACCAGTTGCTCAACGCGTCCACGAACTGCAGGATCCGCTGGCAAGCCGCATAGTTGTCGTACAGATCCATCGATTCGGTCACCGCGGCGGCCGTGTGGTGCAGTTCGCTGAGGATCCACTGATCGAGTTCGCCACGCGCGGCGATCGCCGAAGCGCCGCATTTTTCGGCCAGCACCTCTTGCATGGACAGGTCGGTCGGGACGTCGTCGTGGGCGTGGCCCGCGGACGGATCGAAGCCGTCGATGTTGGCGTAGATCACGAAAAAGCTGTACACATTCCACAGCCGCAGCAGGAATTCGGGGATACTGTCCTTGATAGCCTGTTCGTTGTAGCGAATGGGTGTCCAGGGGGGCTGGTTGGCAAAAAAGTACCACCGCAGCGCGTCGGCTCCGTAGCGATCGAAAATCTCCGACGGTTCCCGGTAATTGCGCTTCCGCTTGGACATCTTGGCGCCGTCCTCACCCAGCATCAGGCCCAGGACGACACAGTTGCGGAATGGATGCGGCAGCGCCGACCGCGGGCGGAGCGGATCGGGAGGACCATCGCCGCTGAAGAGCAGCGTGCTGATGGCAAGCTGGCTGTAAAACCAACCGCGAGTCTGGTCGAGTGCTTCGCTGATGAAGTCTGCCGGGAATTGCTCCCGAAAGGCGTCCGTTTTCTGGTGGGGATATCCCCACTGGGCGAACGGCATGGCCCCGGAGTCAAACCAGCAATCAATGACTTCGGGCACGCGGCGCATGCGGGCGCCCCGTTGTCGCGGCGAGTCGTAAGTAATCGCGTCGATATATGGTTTGTGGACCTTAAGGTCGTCGGGCAGATCGGGATGGGCCCGACGGGCCCTGTCCCAGGCATCCGTGCCTTTCGCGCCCGGTTTGGAGATGAGTTCCGTGTAGCTGCCGATGGCTTCCTGGTAGCCGGTCGCTTCGCATTGCCAGACGGGCAACGGCGTGCCCCAATAGCGTTCGCGCGACAGCGCCCAGTCGACGTTGGACTCCAAGAAATTACCGAAGCGCCCGTCCCGAATGTGTTCGGGCATCCAGCGGATGTGCCGATTGTTGTTGAGCATCTTTTCTTTGAATTGCGTCGTTCGGATGAACCAGCTTCGCCGTGGATACTGAATCAGCGGGTCATTTTCCGCACGGGGGCAGAACGGATATTCGTGCAGGTATTGCTCCTGGTGGACCAGCAGTCCCCGATGGCGCAATTCCCGCGTCAGGTCCTTGTCCGCCTCTTTCACCCACCGGCCCTCGTATCCGGGCGCTTCGGATGTGAAGCGCCCGTCGGGTCCCACACAGCAGATCAGTTCGGGGCCTTCCCCGGGCTCGAAGCGCTCCTGTTCTTGCTGGAGGACGTCAAAGTCGACTTCTCCGAAGGCCGGCGCCTGGTGGACGACACCGGTGCCACTGTCGGTCGACACAAAATCGGCCGCCACGACGCGCCACGCCACGGCCTGCTCGCCACCGGCTCGCAACCGGCCCCGTCGGGAGCCCAGCGTTTGGTAATACCAGTCGAACGGCGGCCGATATTGCCGGCCCACCAGCGCCGCACCGCTTGTCCGCGATTCGACGCGGAACGCACGGTGGGTCTTTTCGACCAGAAGATCCAGCAGTGCCGCCGCCACGATGAGTTTTCCGTTTCCCTGGTCGTCGCCCGCGACGACGTATTCCAGTTCCGGATGCACGGCCGCGAACTGGTTGCTGGGCAAGGTCCACGGCGTGGTGGTCCACGCCAACAGGCTGATTTGCGGGTCGTCGACGAGCGGCAATCGGACGAAAACACTGGGGTCGGCGACCTGTCGATAGCCTTCCCCCACTTCTCCGGCGCTGAGCGCCGTACCGCCCTGCGCCCACCACCACACAATCTTGTGTCCCTGATAAAGCAGCCCTCGTTCGAACAAGTCCTTCAGCGCCCACCACACGCTTTCGACGTAGGACTGATGGTACGTCACATAGGCTTCGTCCAAGTGGATCCAAAAACCAATCCGCTCGGTGATCCGTTCCCACTGCTGCATGTAGCGCCACACGCTTTCGCGACATTTATGGATGAACGGTTCGACGCCATACGCCTCGATCTCCTCCTTGGAATGAATTCCCAGCTCTTTGCAGACCTCGACTTCCACGGGAAGGCCATGAGTATCCCAGCCGGCTTTCCGGTCGCAACGGAAGCCGCGCATCGTGCGATACCGGGGAAAAAGATCCTTGATGGCCCGGGTCAGGCAATGGCCCGGATGGGGCATGCCGTTGGCGGTCGGCGGGCCTTCGTAGAACACGAAACGCGGCGCATCGGCCCGCGACGCCAGGGACTTCTCGTAGATCTGGTTTTCCTTCCAGAACTTGCCGATGGTCTCTTCCAGCTCGGGAAACGAAACCGGACTCGGAACCGACTGGAACATGGCATGCATCAATGGGGTGGGTGAGCCAGTGGCGAGGCGCGACGAGACAAGACCATGTGCGAAACACCGCGTCGCCAAACAAGATCAAGAGGGGCGTTTCGCGTGGTCATTCCGAGCTTGTTTGGAGCGGCCCCAGGTTGCCCGGCCGCGCGACGAACAGCAGAAACGCAAGCGGCCGGCGTCATTCGTCAAAGTTTTCGTCGTCCGGTTCGACGTCCTCAGTTTCGGCGTCTTCGTCCACATCCTCTTGCGGATCCATCAGCTCATGATCTTCCCATTCTTCCTCGAAGTCGTCGTCAAACTCGTCGTCGAAATCGTCGTCTTCAAAATCGTCGAAATCGTCGTCGCCTGCCGCCCGGGCAGACGCTACGACCTCGCCATCGTTGTGGACCCAGGCGGTGGTGGGTCCGGCTCCCGCGCGCCGTCGAGCTGCTACGCCCTGCATGACCTGTTGCTCCTGTTTTACGATCGCCCCGTGTGGTCCTCCGGCCGTGGGCCGATTTGGGCCCGAACGAGTGTTCGTAGTCCAGAGGCGAACGTTTGTCAAGCAACCGCCGCCCGGCATGGGCAACGCGCCCCGTCGCTGTTTTTTGTTTTGCTTGGACGGCGGGATGCGCAGCAGGCGGCCCGTCGAAGCCCGAAACCGGCGCACGGCGGGACCGCTTCGCGCCCAAAAAAGGGCAGGCTGGGCGTGCGCCCAGTCCTGCCCAATCACGGGGGTGAGAAAGCCGAGGTGAGTGGGTCCCAGCACGCGAGTAGTCGCGGCGCTGCGACCGTATCTCAACCCTACTTTGGCGCCGGAGCCCGTCAACGGACGAGCTGAAGTCAAAAACGGAAAACGGGAGGCTTTCGGGCACGCGGCTGCCAATTATAGTGACCGTGACGGATTTGCCGGGCCGCCGTTTGGCGCAGCCTACGGTCATCCCCACACGCTGTCCGGTCAGACGGATGCCGGTGGATCGAACAGCGGGCGGGAGCCCCGGGGATCATGAACGGGACTGCCCGGGCTTTCACGGCGGGACGCATCGTGTTTGCCGGCATCGATCCGGATATGACGAGGCAGGCCCGCCCCGGGGACCGGCGCCTTCGACGGCTGTCCTCCGGCGGCTGGTTCGGCTCGCAACGCGTCCGTCCCGCCGCGTGCCTGCTGCTCGGCAAAGCGTCCCAGGTAGCACGCGACCTCCCTGCAGTCGGGATCCTGCACCTGCCAGGTTTCCAGGATCGGCCGGGCCCGGTCATGCTGGCCCAGCGCCAGATAGGTGATCGCCAGCCAGCGCAGGCACAGCGGATCACGGCAGCCCGCGGCGAAGGCCGTTTCCAGGTAGGATCGAGCGGCCGTCCAGTTCTTCGCGGTGGCCAGCAACGCGCCGCGCACCGCGCTGCGGAGTGCTTCGCGAAACGGCGTTGACGCGGGCAATTGATCGAAGATCGCCAGCGCCTGGTCCGCGGCTCCGTGCTTGATGTGCAGTTCGAGCATGTGGCGACGGGCACGGTCGGCTTCCGGGTGTCGCTCGAGAAACTCGGCAAGCATCGCCTCGGCCTCCGCATCCTGTCCCTGGAGTTGGAGTGTCAGACTGAGCGAAATGGCGGCAATCGGCAGAATCTCCGTCAGGTGCCACGCATAGGGATTGATCTGCCCGTAATTCACCGCAATCTCGTACGCCCGTGATGCAAGATCGAGTCGTCGTTGTTTGAGCAAATAACCGCCCATCGCGCACAGCAACTGGGCGTCGAGCGGAAACACGTCCAGCGCCTTCAGGCAGGTGGCGATTTGTTCTTCCGCGCCCGCGGGGTCCTTATCGAAGGATGCCAGCAGGCCATAGTACGCCTCGAGCATCTCCGTCGTTCCACGTTGGCTCGCATCGATGGCCTGACGAAATACCCGGGCCGCTGTATCGTGATCTTCCAACACGGCGTGGGCCTCGGCCGTCGCCACCAGAACCTCCGGCCGTGCCATGCCCTCGGCGGTCTCCCGCGCGGCGATCCGCAAGTTGCGCCGGGCCTTGGCCGCGCAAGTTTCGGGAAGCTGGTCGCCGTAGTTTCGGTGAATGCGGAACCCCAGGACCTCCGTGCCAATCGCTGCCTCGCGGAGCGCGGGCTGCAGGCGTTCGCAGATGCGGCCCGAGTACTGGATTCCGTTGCGGGCCGGCAGCAGCCTTATGCGAGCGGCCTGTTCCGGAGATAGATTCTTGTGACTGGCCGCCGCCGGAACCTGTACCAGCAATGCGTAGGCCTTGTTTCGGCGCGCGCGGTGATTGACAAAGTCCCTCAAGTGCGCGGCGGTCTCCGCGGTGATCGTTTCGGCGGAGTCCAACCACAGAATCCAGTCGCCGGCGACATGGTTCAGGGCATGGTTCCGGGCAGCGGAAAAGTCATTGTCCCAAGGGCGTTCCACGACGGTGGCCCCGAGAGTTCGCGCGCGCTCGATCGTGTCGTCGATCGAGCCGGTGTCGACAACGACGATCGAATCCGCGATCGGACGCACGCTCTGCAGCGCGGCGACGATGTCGTCCTGGGCATCGCGGACGACCATGCAGACACTCAGTGTGGGGCGCCGATCGGCTGGGGGCATCCTTCCCTCCTTCGCTTGTTGCTGCGCGTGCCGGCCACCAGCGGCGTACGGGCGGCGGGGGAGTTTAACGGCTGGCGGCAGGCACGGGAAGGGCTTTTTTTGGCGAGTCCGCCGCGCGGGCCGGGCCACCGCGCGGCCGGGCCCAACAGGGGCTGAAATCGCCCCGCGACTGCAGGAATCGCACCGGCGCAGAGGCCTGAGACCCGCCACGCTGACCAGGGCGGCGGACCGGGCAACCCCGCATCGAGGCTGACAGCCGGGAGCCTGCGAGGCCGGAACCCGGCCTGCCCACGCAACCGCGGGCGCTGCTCAAATGCTATAGGTTTCCCGAAATTGCGCGATATCCGTGGGCCGACCCATCACGATGAGCGTGTCGCCAGTCTGAACCTCTTGTTGCGAGTCAGGATTGAAAAGCATGCTGCCGGATGCCGTGCGAATGGCCACGACAAGTAATTTCCGGCGGTGGTGAGCCTCGGCGTCGCCCACAGTCTTTCCGACCAGAGGACTCTCGGCAGGCAGGGTCAGCTCTTCCAGATCGATGTCCAGTATCTTGTGGTCGGTTACCTGGTCGATCAGGTCAGCGGCGTGGGGGCGGGAGATCAGCGTCGCGATGCGCCGGGCGCCGATCACGGCCGGCAGAACAACGCGATCGGCGCCTGCCTGAAACAGCTTCTTCTCCGTCGCCGGCTGCTCGCCACGCGCGATAATCCGCAGCTTCGGATTCAAGTTGCGCGATGTGAGCGTGATGAAGACATTGTCGGAGTCGCTGTTCAAGGCGCTGATTAATATCTTGGCCCGCTGGACGCCGGCGGCGATCAGTATGTCTTCGTCAGTGGCATCTCCGGTAATGACCAGGTAATTCAGCATCTTGGCCAGGGAAAGCCGTTCCGAGTCGGTATCGAGCACTACAAACGGTTCGCTTCGGCTGCCGATGTCCTCCGCCAGGATCTCGCCGATCCGTCCAAAACCGCAAATAATGATGTGATCCTTGAGCTGTTCGATGCCTTTCGTCATGCGGCGGGCTCCCATGGCCTTTTCGATTTCGCCTTCGGTCATCATCTGCAAAAACCCTCCCACCGTGTACGCCGCCGCCGACATGCCTATCACGATCACAATGATCGAGAACACCTGTAGCGAAGCTTGAAGTTGGCTGTCTTCCGTGTAACCGACGCTCGACACGGTAATAACAAACCAGTAGATGGATTCGAGAATCGTGCCGCCGTTCAGGTAGTAGTGGCCCAGAATGCCCACCACCGAGACGATTCCCAGAACGGAAGCACCTCGCCGCACCCGTTTTAGTGGGGTGTCTGTCCGCTCCATCGGATCATCGCTTTCCTGCCATCGCGTCTAAGATTTACGTGCGGTAGTCCGCGTTCAAACGCACGTATTCCGCGGTGAGGTTCGTGGTCCAGAAGGTGTCGGATGCGTCGCCTTCTTGCAGCATCAACCTCAGGTGCACGTCCCGTCGGGTACGCAGCGACTCGGACACCTCGTTTTCGTCGTGTTCGACGGGAGCACCCTTGTCGAACAGCAAGACCCCGTTAACGTGCAGACTCACGCGCATGGGATCAAAATCGACACCCGCGTACCCGGCGGCGGAAACGAACCGGCCCCAATTGGGATCCGCGCCGGTAACCGCGGTTTTGACGAGCGGGCTGTTGGCCACGGTCTGGGCCAGACGGCGGGCATCCTCGTGTGTGGCACATCCTGCCACTTCTATTTGGATCGTGTGGGTTGCTCCTTCGCCGTCCGCAACGATGGCCTGGGCCAGCTCTGCGCAGATGTCCTGCAGGGCCGAACGAAACATATCGAAACGGTCTCCCTCCAACAGACCCGCGCCGGCCCGACCGTTGGCCAGCAGCAAAACCGTATCGTTGGTACTGGTGTGCCCGTCCACGCTGATGGCGTTAAACGATCGATCGACGACGCTGCCCAGCGTCTGTTGAGCGATGCGCGGGTCCAGCGTCGCGTCGGTCAGCAGCACCGCCAGCATGGTCGCCATATTGGGACCGATCATCGCCGCGCCTTTGGCCAGGCCCAGCAGATGCACGGGGTTTTCTGCCGGACCGACCAGCCGCCACGCCACTTTGGGATGCGTGTCGGTCGTCATCATTCCGCGGGCCGCCAGCATCACCGACGCTTCGTCCGCGCGCAATTGGGTGGCGATCCGGGCGATGCCGCCGCCCACCTGCTGCATCGGCATCCACTGTCCAATCACGCCGGTCGACAGAACAAGCATCTGCCGCTCGGAAACCTGGCACGCGTCGGCGGCGAGGCCAGCCATCTGGCGAGCATCCCGGTCACCCTGGTCTCCGGTGCACGCATTGGCGTTTCCGGAATTGATCACGATGCCGCGAATGTCGGCTGAGGGCGTCCGGCTGCGATTCAGACGCACCGGCGCCGCGGCAAAGCGGTTCTGCGTGAACGTGCCTACGGCCACCGCGTTCGTATCCGACAGCACAAGCGCAAGATCTTCCTTGTTCGAATCGCCCTTGATGCCGCAATGAAGTCCGGACAATGAAAAACCGAGCGGGATGGAGAAAGTCATGGCGATCGGACCATCAGTCGAGAGCTGTCGTCTCGGGAAATCCGTGCATCAGATTGAAATTCTGCACGGCCGCACCGGAGGCGCCTTTGAGGAGATTATCCAGACAACTGAAAACCAGCACTCGCTCGCGCACGCAACGCGCCGTGATGTCGCAAAAATTGGTTCCCAGGGAATCCTTCGTGCCGGGCAGATGTTCGACGACACGCACAAACGGTTCTTGGGAATAAAACTCGTTCAGCGCGGCCAGGACTTCTTCTTCGCTGGGGGCTCCCACCGGTCGTGCATAGCATGTGGACAGGATGCCCCGGTCCATCGGCACCAGGTGCGGAGTGAATATGACTTGCGTACGGCGGTCGCACACGCCCGATAACACTTGCTCGATTTCGGGCGTATGGCGATGCCGGCCTACGTTGTAGGCCGAAATGCTTTCATTGCATTCGGCGAAATGTGTCGTCAGCATGGGCGTTCGACCGGCACCGGATACTCCACTCTTGGAATCAACGACAAGGTCCCGGTGGTCGATCAACTCGCGCTTCAGCAACGGTGCCAACGCGAGTATCACCGACGTGGGATAACACCCCGGATTGGCCACGAGGCCGGACTCGGCGATCTGTTCCCGGAACAGTTCGGGCAAGCCGTACACGGTGGTGGCCATGCGTTGCGGATCGGCATGATCCCGGCCATACCACGCAGCGTAGGCTTGGGGATCATCAAGTCGGTAGTCCGCGCTGAAATCGACGACCTTCACGCCGGCATCGATCAATGGTGCGACTGCCGCGGCACTTGCACCGTGAGGGAGGCAACTGAAGACGCAATCGGCGCGGGAGGCAACGGCTGACGTGTCAAGCGACTCCAGCTCACAATCGATGCGCCCGGTCAGTTGTGGATGAATCGCGGCAACATGCGGCCGGCCTTCCTGGCGGCTGGTCAGGGCGGTGATCTCCACGTCCGGGTGGCGCAGCAGTATTTTTAGCAGTTCCAGGGCCGTATAGCCGGTGGCCCCGAGTACAGCAACGCGGACCATGCGACGCCCACCCTTGTCGGCCGGTGCGAGACGGACAGCCGGTGCGTCCCCTGTCCACGCAACCGGTCGCGGGTGGCGCGGTAACGAGCTTGCCGAAGCAGCCTTTTAGCGATGGACACGGGGACGCCGGAACCGCTGGATTATACGCCGGCCAGGCGCCCGCGCGAACCGACCCGCGTTGCTCGGCGGCTCGTGTCGCAAAGCGTTGCCGTGCGGCGCACCACCACCGGCCGGCCGCGTCGGGACGCTGCCCGCAACGGGCAATGTGCCGCGATTAACGCGCGCCGGTTTCCGAAACACGCCGGCCTTTCGGCCCGCGCGACCGGCCCGGGCGACCCGCACCATGGCCAAGGCCGTCAGGGCGAGCAATTCCGTGGAGGGCACCGGCACCAGAAGGGCCAGTACGCGAATCGCCAAAAGAATTCACCGTGATACCAATCGCCGGACAGCGGCCAGGACCGGCCCGGCGCGCCGCGTTGGCACACAGGACCCGTCGGCCGCCGAGGCCGGCGATTCGCCCCGGCCGCCCGCGTTGACGCCAGACGGCCGGAACGTTTGACCGCAACTTCACGCGTCGCGACTGCCGAGTCGTCTCCCGCCGATGAGCAGACCGACGAGCCCGATGCCGGCCAACATCAGCGACGATGGCTCCGGAATCGTGTAGAGCTCAAACGCCAGATCCTTGGAGAATTGGCCGATGCCGCGGTGGATCAAATTGCCGGCTGCGTCCACCTCCGGACCGGGACCGTCGATATCGTCGAGATAGCGCTGGGGAACGTAATCCGACTGCTCTACGAGGCGGGGCATGAACGGCATGGAAGGATCCACAACCGCGAATGTTCGGGCACTCACCGCGTCGTCCTGGAAATGCCACACGCGGGAAGGGAAGCGTGGATCCAACACACCCTGTTCGTTGAATTCGCCCGGAACCACCACGGGAGGTTGGGATGCCAGTGGATCGAAGACCGTGTAGTCGCGGTTGTGCCAGCCCCACTCGGTGTTCCGCATGTTCGGTTCGGCGGGGGTATCCACCAGGGCCGCGATCTTCAGCCAGTAGACCGTGTCGGGGTCTTGGGGGAAGTCTTTGCCCAAGTGCAACTCGGCGTTGTATTCGTAAATATCTTCGGGCAGGTTCGCCGTGATGCGCCTCTCGGTATACGTTCCCGACTTGCGTGCCAATGGCGCTGCGGTGAGCGATACGATCTGGGAAGACAGCACCTTTCCCGGGTGACTGAACCCCAGCGGATTTTGATCGGCCGGTACGTCCGATTCAAATGCGATCATGAACTTCTTCACCGGCTGGTCGGGATTGATGAAATTGTTGCGGTAGGAACCCCACCAGCGGACGTGAACCACGGGCGTTTTGAATTCGTCGGCGAAATCGTCGGCCATCGCAATTCCCGAATAGTCGATGACCGTCCCTGGGTCGGGCGGAAGCACCGCGTACAACGTGCTCAGCTCGTCATGCCCGAAATACCGTTTGCCGTCGACCTCGGTGGCGTTCATGGGCGTCTGCTGAAACTTGAGCACCTGCCCGGGCAGCGGGTGGGCTGCGGCGGATCCGGCAAGCAACCCCCCCAGCAGACCCCACGACGTGATTGCCACTATCGCGGTCAGCATCATGGACGGGACGGGTGTGGTGGTGGACTTCATGAGATCATCTCCCTGTAAAAAGAATCGAAACGGAACCAAATAGCGGCGACGATCAGCCGGCGTGCGAGAGGCCTCGCACGCGGCGGAAAACCGCGGGCAAGAAGGACGACCCATTGCGCACGTGCGGCGCGCCCGTGTGACAATGTAAGGCTCTAAAACCTTCGCTGGCGACGACGGTGACAGCCGCCCACCTGCCGCGAAATTCGGCGGCTGTTACGTCGTGAAGACCAGCTTTTGCGCGACGACCGAACGGATCGGGTGTGGCAGGAGACCGGCATGCGGCCGCCATGCTTGCGCCGTATTCTTTCGAAACCGGCGTCCTCCGTGGCGTTCTCGTCGATCAACGAACGGCAGTGTCCGAACTGGATGTCTGCCATGGTCCATTTCTCCCGGGGGTGGATGTTGGTTGTGGTGGTAAGTATGCAAGACGACGTTTTTGCCGGGGCGTTGCCGTATGCCGCCGCTCACCCCGGCGTCAGCGGCGATTGGCGATGACCTCTCGGCCGCACCGCGGCCTTTCCCTGCCGAACCCAATCAGCGTGTGGCGGCTTGCAGACGTATGCCGTTCTGCCGAACGTCCGGCACCGGAGTTCGTCTTCGACCCGGTACCGGTCGCCCACGAAGTACACCACAGCATCGGGCCGGCGGCCGTGAATCAATTCGCACAGTTCGTACCCAGTCATGTCGGGAAGCGTCAGATTGATGAACCAGAACGCCGCGGAACCGAACGGCGCCAGGCGCAGCGCGTCGTGTCCGCTGGACGCGAACTGAAAGACGAAACCCTCACCCGCCAGCGCGGCTGCCATCGCTCCGTACTGGCACGGATTGGGATCGACGACGAAAACGTCGAACACGTCCGTGGTCATGTCGCCGGATCGCACGATGGTCTCCTGCCATGCGGGATTGGGGCCGCGGGAACCGATTCGCGGAACGCGGCAATGGCAACGCACACGGCGTGCCCGCCGTGCCAAACGCACGCCACCCACGGATTTAAGTGCTTGCGTTACGGGGGGAAGAAAAAATGGCGGGACGCCGTCTTCAAGGCGCGGCGGCGCTGCGCCGAGCCGCGACCGTACGGAATGGGACAGTTGTTCGTCCGGCCACGGACATTCACCGTCCCAAAGCGGACACGACGGCTTGCCGAAAAGAAACGGGCCGTGGATTGGATCTGAATAAAGAGGGCGGTCACGGCAGGCCAACGCAAATCAGGCCGTGCGCAGCCTCTATCGCGGCCGCAGCAACGACACGCGCGTCGCGATGCCGTGTTTTTTGATGCGCCGGATCAAGGCTTGGCGCGTGATGCCCAGCAAGCGTGCGGCCGCGCTGCGATTGTCATTCGTGCGCTGCAGAACCCGGACGATGTAGTCGCGTTCCAGCGTCCGAAGCGTAGGCCAGCGATGGGGCGCGAAGACCGGCGTTAAGATATCGGACACGTCCCACCCCGCAACGTGTGGCGATTCCGCAGACGCGGCATGGCCACATGCTTCGGATTTTGGCAGACGTGCTTTGTCAATCAGACGTTCCGCCGAACCGCCGCCAATTACCGTCGATTCGCAGACGATCGCCGCCTGTTCCAGTACATGCCGCAACTGACGGACATTGCCCGGCCAATCGAAATTCTGGAACACGCCCACCGCGGCGGGTGACAACGTCTTGGACGGAAGACCGTATTCGGCCGACATGCGATCCAGGAAATGCTGGGCCAGCTGCGGAATATCTTCGGTTCGCGTCCGTAGCGGGTCCATCTCCAGCGTCGCTACGGCCAGCCGAAAATAAAGGTCGGCGCGAAAACCGCCCGTGGCCACCGCGCGTTTGAGATTCCGGTTGGTCGCAGCGATGACCCGGACATCCACCGGGATTCCATCGTAGGCACCGACCGGGACAACGGTTCGCTCTTCCAGCACGCGCAGCAATTTGGACTGCATGTCCTGTTCCAGGTCGCCGATCTCATCGAGAAAAATCGTGCCTCCGTGCGCGGCGCGAAAACATCCCAGGGCCTCGTAGTCTGCACCGGTGAACGCACCGCGACGGTGGCCGAAGAGCTGGCTGGTGAAAAGGTTGCCCGAAATGGACGTGCAGTCGACCGGGACGAACGGCTGCTGGCAACGATGACTGGCGGAATGGATCGCGCGGGCAACCAGTTCCTTGCCCGTGCCGCTGGGTCCCGTGATCAGAACCGTGGTCGCATGACGGGCCAGCGCCTCGATCTCGGATTTCAACCGGCGTATTCCGGGCGAATGGCCCAGGATCTTGCAGGTGGCGGCGCGGGCCGCCCCGCGCCGGTCGGCTGGCATCAGCGATCCCCCGGAAATAAACACGACCTGTTCGTGCGAGCCGCCCGTTGGCGCTCGTTGCGGGGCCTTGTGAATGGTCTACCACAAGTGCGCCGGGAATTCAAGAAAAAATGCACGAACATCCATCACTTTTCGCGGGGGGCGCTCGCCAGCCGCTGCTGGACGACCTGCAGGATCGCGCGGGCCACGTCGAGCTTCGCGCCCGTCGCGCGGGCCACGACATGGCCGGCCGGGTCGATGATTTCGACGGAATTTCGCGATGCATTCATGGCTTCCGGGCCGTTGAGCACCATCAGATCGCAGCTTTTGCTTTCGAGCTTGGCGAGCGCGCGAAGCCGGTGATCTTCGGTCTCCAGCGCGAATCCCACCAGCCACTGGTGCTGCTTCTCCATGCCCAACGTGGCGACCACGTCGGCCGTTTCGATCAGCTCCAGTTGCAGAGGTTGTCCGGTCTTGGAGATCTTGTTCCGCTGAACGTGTTGCGGGCGGTAATCGCATGGCGCTGCCGCGCCGATGAGGCCGTCGCAGACGGCGAATTGTTCGCGGCAGACATCGAGCATTTCTTCGGTGGAGACTACCGACAGCACGCGGGCCACTGGCGGATACGCCACTTCGACCGGCCCCGATACGACGACGACCTCGTGTCCCTGTTCCGCTGCGGCCGCGGCCAGCGCCCGGCCCATCTTTCCGCTGGATGCGTTGGTCAAAAAGCGCACCGGGTCGAGATACTGGCGGGTGGGTCCCGACGTGATCAGGATGCGGGCCATGCGAGGCTCAAGCGGGGCGGGTCAGCGGTTTGGTCGGGGCAATGCGTCCAGGATTTTCTGGATTTCCATGCGGATGGCGTCCGGTTCCGCCATCCGGCCCGCGCCGGTGGTCCGGCAACTGAGCCAGCCTTCCTCGGGCGGCATGAAATGGACGCCGTCCTTTTTCAGTTGTTCCATGTTGCGCTGCACGGAAGGTTTTTCCCACATGGTGGTATTCATGGATGGGGCCATCAGGATGGGGCCCGGAAAAGAGAGCATCAAGGTACTGAGCAGATCCGGAGCCAGTCCGTGCGCCGCCTGTCCCAGCAGATTGGCCGTGGCCGGCGCGACGCACAACAGTTCGCACCGTTCGGCCAGTTCGATATGGGGGCCCAGCGGATAACGGCGGCCGTCGAAGACGCGTGTGACCACGTTCCGACCGGTCAGTGCTTCGAATGTAGCGTGGCCGACGAACTTGCGGGCCCGCCCCGTCATCACCACGGTCACACCCGCTCCGGCCTGGACGAGTTGACTGACCAACGCGGCGGTCTTGAATGCGGCAATGCCGCCGCACACACCGACGACCAGTTCTCGGCCCTTCATCCGCCGTCCGTTCGGGTCAAAACTTCGTCAAAGATTCGTCAAATCGAGCTCCGGAGCGCCGCCCGCCTCGGGCGACTCACCAGTGATCCGCACTTCTCTGGACATATCGAGGTAGATCTTGTCTTGCATGATTTCATGCAACACGATTTCCAGTTTCACTTTCGATTTGATATTAACCAGCGGCCGCGCGCCGGAGTTCAAAGCGACCAGGCGTTTCTGGATCAGCGTGGAAAGCTTGAAGCGGCCCCCCACCTTCGTGACGATATCTTCTTCCTTTAACGCATCGAGCATAACACCTCGCCCTCAAAACCTTGGATCTCTGCCTACGAACCGCCGGGTTCGGACGATCGCGCGCCTTCGCGGCACAGGATCTCGCTGATCTGGTCCACGGCTCGCTCCACCTTGTCGTTAACCACTTGGTAACGGTAGTGTCTGGCTTCGGCCAGTTCGCGCCGGGCTTCGTCCAGCCGGCGTTGGATCACTGCTTCCGGTTCCGTGCCACGGTCTCGGAGGCGCTTCTCCAGTACTTCGGGAGAATCCGGGAGCAGAAAGACGGTCACCGCATCGGGATACTGTTCGAGGACCTTTCGGGCGCCTTCGACGTCGATCTCTAAGAGTACCCATTCTCCGGCGGCCAGACCAGAGCGGACCGGCTCGCGGGGCGTTCCGTACCAGTGGCCGCGGCCGTAAACCTCGCAGCATTCCAGGAAAGCGTCCCGCGAGCGCCAATCGGCGAACCGTTCAGCAGATAAAAAATAATAGTCCGCCCCATCCCGCTCCCCGGGACGCGGGGGCCGTGTCGTGGCGGAGACACTCAGCCGCAGTCGGTCGGAGAACCGTTCCAGCAATTGCTGCAAGACGGTCGACTTGCCGGCGCCGGACGGGCCGGAGAGGATGACGAGCATCCCTCGATGGCGGGCCGGTGTGACAGGGGTTTCACCGCCGGTCATTCGACGTTTTGCACCTGTTCGCGGAGCCGTTCGATGGCCGCCTTGATTTCGACCACGTGCTGCGCGATCACGACGTCGTTGGCCTTGGAACCGATCGTATTCGATTCGCGAAACATCTCCTGGCTGAGAAAATCGAGTTTCCGCCCGGAGGATGCCGGCCCGTCCATAATGTGTTGGAACTGTTCCAGGTGGCTGCGGAGCCGAATGATTTCTTCGGAGATATCGCATCGTTCCTGGAACAGCGTTACCTCACGGATCACATCGGCCGGGTCCAGGCTGACATCCAGCAGCTCCAGCGACCGGCTGACGCGTTCGGTGAGCCGCTGGCGATAATTGTCCACGACCTGCGGCGCCCGTCCGGCAACATCGTCCAACCGATCGGCGACGATCCGGCATTGTGTGCGGAAGTCTTCCGCGATCGCGAGGCCCTCCTTCCGGCGCATCGCCGCGAGTTTTTGCAGCGCTTCGTCCAACGTCGCCACAACGACATCCGCCGCCTGATCCAGATCGGTCGGTGCCGCGGCCGCTTCGGGAACGACACCGGGCAAGGCGAGCAGCGCATCGATGCGGACGGTTTCGGCACGGTTCCAACGCGCGGCCAAGGCTTCGATCTGCCGCCGATAGGTATCCAGAACGGCATCGTCGATGCGGTAGACGTCTTCGGTTTCGGTCCGCTCGGCGCGGACGTCTACCTGCACCGTTCCCCGTCGAATTCGTTTCCGGACGGCGGCTTCCAAGTGTGATTCGAGGCTGCCGAACCCGTCCGGCAGACGGACACTCACTTTCAAGTAACGGTTATTGATGCTCCGCACCTCAACGGTCAGATTCATCGATTCGGTTTCCCGACGGGCGTCACCAAAGCCAGTCATGCTGAGCAACACGGCAAATGACTCACGCGAGGTTAGGTTGCCACCGGAAGAGACACGGTATGGAACGCCCCCTGCGAATAGCGCGCGGCATCGACCCGCCGATCGATCCAACGACGCGCCAGCGGTTGGTCGCATCCGGCGGCTGAGGGGCTTCCGCTGAAGGTTGTCCGCTATTGGGGATTGCTGGAATCGGCATCGGTGGCCGGGAGTTGGCCCGCTCCGGGATCAGGCGCGGGCGCGGCAGGTCCGGACGCGGGCGGACCCTCTGGTTTTTCTTCGGGCACGGGTCCCGAGACGGCGGCAGCCGGTGAGGCATCCTCGGCGGGATTGACCGGCCCCAGATTGAGGCGGTCGCTTGAGGTTCCGAGGATCTTTACCGCCGACACGCACAGGACAATCCACACGGCAGCAGTGCCGATCGTGATCCGCGTGAACACGTCGCCGGCCTTGGCCCCGAATGCGCTCTGTCCGCCCATGCCGCCCAGCGCTCCGGTCAGTCCGCCCCCCCGGCCGCGCTGTACAAGAATCAACAGGATAAGAAACACGGCCGTTACGGTGAGCAGCAGGCCGAGCACGATACTGGCAAACGACGCAATCAGAAACATGGCGAAATAAACTCCGCACCAGATTCAGGCCGCGCTTGCGGCGGCGGCAATCTGGATGAAGCTGCTTGACTTGAGGCTCGCTCCACCCACCAGCGCCCCATCGATATTCTCCTGCTCCAACAACGGGCCGGCATTTTCCGGCTTGACGCTGCCGCCGTATACAATCCGCACGTTTTGCCCAATCGATGGATTGTACTCGTCGCAAATCAATTTGCGAAGGTCGGCATGGACCTCTTCGGCGGTCTCGGGCGTCGCCACCTTGCCGGTTCCGATGGCCCACACGGGTTCGTAGGCCACCACGAGCGAGGCCATCTGCGTGGCCGTCAAACCCGCCAGCGACCCGCGGGTTTGCTCGCGGATCACCGCCGCTGTCTCCCCCCGCTCGCGTTGCTCCAGCCGTTCGCCCACGCACACGATCGGGGCCAGTCCGGCCGACAGGGCCGCGTGCAACTTTTGATTGACCTGGTGGTCCGTTTCACCCATGATGTGGCGCCGCTCGCTGTGCCCCAGAATGACGAAGCGGCAGTTGATATCCGCCAACATGGGACCGCTGATTTCCCCCGTGAATGCTCCTTCGGGTTCGTGGTACATGTTCTGCGCGCCCAGCGCCACCGGAGCCGAGCCCAAGGCTTGCCCGACGGCATCCAGGTAAACGGTCGGCGGGCACACGACCAGATCGGTGTGGGCCACCTCGTCCGCCCGACGCGCGATCTCTTTGGCCAGACCCACCGCGCCGGAGCGAGCCAGATGCATTTTCCAGTTGCCGGCGATCAAAATACGGCGCATCGACACATCCCTTCCTGCTCATGATTCCTGATACGTGCGGGGTCATCAACCTGGCGTATTCGAGCCCGTTTCAAGAACCGCCTGCTGCCGATGCGTGACCCGAGTACGCAGCGGTTGCTCGCACGTTCGAACTCACCCTCTACGGTTTGTTGGTTTGTTTAACCTATCGGATCTCGGCGAGCGTAGGAACCGAGCACTTCCAACCGCACCGTTTTTTTGCCGATGGCCTGCAACGCCCGGCGCGCCCGCAGATCCTGCTGATGTCCGACAAACTCGACGAAAAACAGATACCGCCCCATGGCCCCGCGGATCGGAAACGATTCGATCCACGTCATGTTCAGCCGGTTGCGCTTAAAAATGGCCGTGACGTCGGCCAGGGCCCCGGTGCGGTGGCTGATTTCGAACATCAGCGACGTCTTGTCGCTACCGGTCCGATCGGCAGCCGCCGTGCCGATGACGGCGAACCGCGTCAGATTTCCCGGGTTGTCTTCGATATTCTCGGCCAGCAGCGGCAGTCCGTAGTTGACCGCTGCCTGCCGGCTGGCGATCGCGGCGTTATTCGGCGTGAGCTTCGCGCGGCGTGCCGCATCGGCCGTGCTGGCAACCTCCACGGACCGCGCGTCTGGCAGGTGTCTGGCGAGCCAGTTGCGGCATTGTGAAATGGCCTGGGGTTTGCTGTAGACCTTCGTGATCTGCTGGCGGTGTCCGACGCAGAGCAGCTGGTGGTGAATGTGCAACGGCACTTCGCCGCAGATTCGCGCCGAGGTGTCAGCAAACATTTCCAGCGTATCGCTCACGCGGCCGTCGGTGGAATTCTCAATGGGGACGACGCCGAAACGGGATTGCCCCTGGGTCACTTCTTCGAAGACCGCGGCAATGGTCGCGACCGGCACCAGATGGGCGCTCTGGCCGAATCGGTGGATCGCCGCCAGGTGACTGTAGGTGAATTGGGGTCCCAGGTATGCCACGCGCAAGGGGTATGCCAGCGCCCGCGCGCCGCTGACCAGTTCGCGAAACACGGCCCGAATGCAACGCGCGTCGAGGGGGCCGCCGCTGAACTGCACCGCGCGATCGACGACCGATTGCTCGCGCTCCGGAGCGTATACGTCTGCGCCGGTCCGTTGTTTTTGTTGGCCCATGTCCCTGGCAAGCTGGGCCCGCTGGTTGCAGAGTTCAACGATCTGCGCGTCCAGTCGTTCGATGCTGCGTTGCAGCGCGGCCGCTGCTGGCTTGGCGCGTTCGGCGCCGCTATCCGCCGCCGAATTCGGCGCACGGCGTTTCGCCGTCCTCGCTTTTTTCTGCTTGGCCATCTTGTTGCCTCCGGCACTGTCCTGCCCGGCACCCATGGTCCTATCCCGGCATCCGCCGCCGCCTGGAATGCAATCCAGCGTGGCTGCCAATTTGGCAGAGCCGACAACAGGGGTCAGACTCCCGTGTCAAAATGGCAGAATTCCCCCCACGGGCAGAATACGGCGCTGGGGTCGGATCCCGATCTTTATTCGTAATGCGTTCAGTATAAACAAGTTAAACCCACAGGTCACGGGCACGAATTCCCGGCACGCACTTTGCTGCTCAAGCCAGAGAACCAAGATATCCAGGGATTGCATTTGCCGCGTTGGGAACGGTGGCGGCAGGGCGTCGCCGAAGGTTCCGCGACGCG
>CAZNKT010000066.1:31536-33579 GCA_964573605.1 uncultured Pirellulales bacterium | reverse complement strand
TCGTCGCAGAACTGGGGCATGTCGTAGTTGATGATGTGCGAGATGCCGGTGACGTCGATGCCACGCCCCACGACGTCGGTGGCCACCAGTATGGTCAGCTTCCCGCCGCGGAACCGGCTCATCACACCGTCGCGGGCATTTTGGGGCATATCGCCGTGGATGCAATCGACTGACTTGTAATGCTTCTTGAGCCGCCGATAGACGCGATCCGTACCTCGCTTGGTGCGGCAGAAGATGATCGCCTGGCGGGGCTCCTCGCGGCGCAGCAGACGGACAAGCAGATCAAATTTCCGCTCGTTGTCCACGGTAAAGTAGAACTGCTCGATACTGTCGACGCTCACTTCGTCGGCCGAAAAATCGAGCGACTCGGGATCGTCCATGAACCGGCGCGCGATGCGCTGTACCGGCGGAGGCACCGTGGCGCTGAGCAGCATCGTTTGCCGGGGCCGCGGGCACCCCCTCAGGATTTTCTCAATGTCCGGTCGGAATCCGATGTCCAACATGCGATCCGCTTCATCGAGGACCACGCACGTGATCGTGTCGAGCCGGAGTGTCGACCGTCCGATATGATCCAACACTCTGCCGGGCGTCCCCACAATGACCTCGGGATGGCGGCGGAGTTTTTCCACCTGGCCGCGGATCGGTTTGCCGCCATAAAGCGCCACGCACGAAACCCGCTGCCCACGGGCCAGCTTTTCGAACTCGTCGCGGACCTGTACGGCCAGTTCACGGGTGGGGACCAGCACGAGTGCCTGCGGGCCTTTGGAACGGGACGGCGACGCAAGCCGTTCGAGGATGGGGATCACAAAGGCCGCGGTCTTGCCCGTACCGGTTCGCGCCTGGCCCACCAGATCCCGGCCTTGCAAGGCACGAGGAATCAGCCCCGCCTGGACCGGCGTCGGGTGTTCGTAATTGGCACGCGCAATTGCCTCGCGCATGACGTCCGAGATTCCCAGGTCGTCGAATCCTTCGTCCGGGGTTGAGATGGGAAGTGAACGGCGCGAGGCTGGCAATGCGGTAGTGTCCCTGCGAGGCGGCATCTAACACGTAACATAAACAACGTCAGAGGGTTTGGTCAAGCCCCGCCGCAACGGTGCTGCTCCAAACGCAGTCCGGGGCGGGTCGCACGACGCCGCTGCCCGTTGGATTGCCCCGTTGGATTGCCCTGCCGAACAATCCCGCGCCGGAGGCCCGCTCCCAAAACAAAACCGGCCATACAGGACGTCGTCATCCCGCAGGCCGGTCCAACGTTTGCCAGTCCAAAGATGGTGCTTGACCCCTGGGGGACTGCCGGGCGGCAGTGCCCCGTTCGGGACTAGCCTGCCGTCGTGGCGGTTCGCTTTTTCGTGGACCGCTTTTTCGTCGCGCGTTTGGCGGTCTTTTTCCGCGTCGCCTTTTTGGCTGTCTTTTTCTTGGTCGACCGCTTGGCGGTTTTCTTACTGGTCGACTTTTTCGCCGCCTTCTTTTTGGCCGACCGCCCCGCCGTTTTCTTCCTGGCCGTTTTCTTCTTGGGCGATCGTTTGGCCGTCCGTTTCGTCGCGGCTTTCTTCTTCGCCGCCCGTTTCGCCGTCCTTCGAGCGGCCTTCTTCTTTGTTGCCATTTCAGGCTCCTTTAACGCGGATACCCCTCGTGCTCGTGCCAACTTTCTCTCGGGCATCCTGGAAGAGAAAGCAACTGGAACGCAATAAACGTCCCCTTCCATGACAGAGGGGCAACCACGTTAACGGTCACCGCAGTGGACGCGACCGTTATCGGCCACCTGTGTGGCTCCCCTACTTTCGCGCATTGAACCAATTTCCTACTTAGTTCGTCAAGATGAATTGTACCAATTCTCATCAACTGGATCAAAAATTTTCGTGGGAATGCTCCTCGCAAATACACGGCGACCGCCGCGGCGCGCAAGCGCCGATTGTTGCACGCGCTCGACATGCTAAAGTCGATAGCGTCATGGAGGCGCGTTGTTACCCTGTCTGTTTGCCTGTCTCGTTTCCCGGCCTGTCTGTTTGCCTGTTGTCTGTTTGCCTGTTGTCTGTTTGCCTGTTG
>CAZNKT010000066.1:0-31436 GCA_964573605.1 uncultured Pirellulales bacterium | reverse complement strand
TCCCGGCCTGTCTGTTTGCCTGTTGTCTGTTTGCCTGTTGTCTGTTTGCCTGTTGCTGCCCGCGCGGTTTGACGATCGCTTGGCCGTAGTGATCACGCCGGCCCAAGACTTGGACACGACGACCGCAGGCCTTAAGATTCACCCTGTTGTCTGCTCCCACACCGTGCCACGGCGTGCGGGCCGATCGTTATCGTGCCGTTCTTGCAGCCTCTCGCCGCGACCTCAGCAGGTGAACGTTGTCATGTTTCACGACCTGGAGATGGCGCCTCGGGACCCGATTCTGGGTTTGACCGAGGCGTTTGTCAGCGACCCGAATCCGCAAAAAATCAATCTCAGCGTCGGCGTGTACCAGGATGCCGACGGCAGGACCCCCGTGCTGGAATCGGTCCGCCGGGCAGCGGTCGAGGTTCTTGGCGAGCAGTCCACTGCCGAATACCTGCCGATCACCGGCGATTCGCAGTTCGGCCGCGCGGTCCAGCAGTTGGTGTTCGACGGCGATCACCGCCTGACGACCTCCGATCGTCTGGCCACTTCGCACACGCCCGGTGGAACCGGCGCGCTGCGCGTGGCCGCCGATTTTCTGCGCAAGGTTTATCCCGAGAAGCGCGTGTGGGTCAGTCGACCGACGTGGCCAAACCACGCCAACGTTTTCGGAGCGGCCGGTCTTAGAGTCGAGCCCTACAGCTATTTCGACTCGGCGACCAATGATCTGGACTTCGAAGCCATGCTCACGGATCTGAAAAAAATTCCGCCGGGAGACGTGTTGCTGTTGCACGGCTGCTGCCACAACCCGACCGGTGTCGATCCCACTGTCGAACAGTGGAACCGCATTGCCGAAGTCGCGGAACAGCGGGGGCTGTTGCCACTGCTGGACTTCGCCTACCAGGGGCTGGCCGACGGGCTGCATCAAGATGCCGAGGGCCTTCGCACCCTGTGCCGCGCCGGCGGCGAACTGCTCGTCTGTACGTCGTTCTCCAAGAACTTCGGGTTGTATCGCCAGCGGACCGGCGCGTTGACTGTCATCGCGGCCGATGCCGACGGCGCCCAGAAATCACTGAGCCATATCAAGAAATGCATCCGCGCCAATTATTCCAATCCGCCGGCCTTCGGCGCGGCTGTCGTGAAGAAGATCCTGACGACCGAGGCCCTGCGGACCGTCTGGCACGAGGAACTGGTCGCCATGCGCGACCGTATCAACCAGATGCGAACGCAGTTCGTGCAGGGGCTGGCCGACGCCGGTGCGTCACACGATTTCTCTTTTTTGGCGCGGCAACGCGGCATGTTTTCCTTTTCCGGTCTCAGCCGTGGACAAGTCCAGCGTCTCCGCGACGAACACTCGATTTACATCGTCGACTCGGGGCGGATCAATGTGGCGGGCATGACCCAAATCAACCTGCCTCGCCTGTGCGCAGCCATCGTCGGCGTTCTGTGACGACTCTCCCGATTCCCGCGGTCCGTCACGCGTCCGACGGTGTCCCGGTCGCCCATCGACGAGCATCTGCCGGAGAACGGTCCTTTTTCCCGATGAAGCGCAAGCCGCACGATCGCTACGTCCGCCCGCCGATGCCCCAATTGCCTGGCCCGTGTCCACAAACGTTGCACTGCCCAAGGCCCGCGATCCGATCTGACGGGTACGAATAACCAGGCAAGCCGCGATGACTTTAGCGACGGACGGCGTAAAGTGTTGCATCATTTGAGATTCCGCAAGTATGTGTTAGGTTGAGTCTTTTCGGCACCGCGGGAGAACGGCAGTGAAGATTCTGATGGCATCTGCTGAGGCCGTACCATTCGCCAAGACGGGTGGGCTCGGTGATGTATGCGGCAGTCTTCCCGTCGCCTTGACGCGACTCGGTCACACCGTCGATCTCATCCTGCCGGCCTACCGACAAGCCCTCACCTCAGGTCAACCGGTGGAAGATACCGGCCAGCGGCTGGAGATTCCCATTGGCAATCAGCTTGTGCGAGGCCGCTTGCTTTCCAGCCGGCTTCCCGACAGTCCAGTTCGCGTGTTTCTCGTGCAGCAAGACGCTTATTTCGACCGTGACGGGCTGTACGGCGAGGAAAGCGTCGACTACAAGGACAACTGCGAACGGTTCGTGTTCTTCGGCCGGTCCGTGCTGGAAACGATCCGTCTGCTGGACCTGAAGACCGACCTCGTCCACGCCAATGACTGGCAAGCAGGGCTGGTGCCCGCGTTTCTTAAGGTTCTCTACGCGAGCGAGCCTCCCTTTGACGCCATGGCGTCGCTGTTTACGATCCACAATCTCGCCTATCAGGGCAACTTCTGGCATTGGGACATGCTGTTGACCGGGCTCGACTGGAAGTATTTCAACTGGCGACAGATGGAATTCTTTGGCGACTTGAGCTTCATGAAGACGGCGCTCACTTTTGCGGACGCCATCAGTACGGTCAGCCCGCGCTACGCCGAAGAAATCCAGACCGATCCGTTGGGCTGCGGTATGGAGGGCGTGCTGGCGTACCGACGGGACGACCTGGCGGGAATCCTCAACGGCGTGGATTACCGGCAATGGAACCCGGTCGACGATGTCCATCTGGCGGCCAACTACGGCCCGCAGGACTATCCGCACGGCAAAGCAGTGTGCAAGCAAGCCTTGCAGCAGGAAGTGGGTCTTTCGTCGCGGCCCGACGTACCGCTGGTGGCCTCGATTGGGCGGCTCACGCAACAGAAGGGGTTCGATTTGCTGTCGCAGGTCATTTCCCAGCGGGTCGAAGCGGACGAGACGCAATGGGTCGTGTTGGGCACGGGCGAGGCCCGGTATGCACGGCAATTGGAACGGTTGGCCCATCGCTATCCGAGCCGAGTGGCGATGACGTGTGCCTTTTCCACACCGCTGGCCCACCGCATCTACGCCGGCGCGGACGTGCTGGTGGTACCCAGTCGCTACGAGCCCTGCGGGCTGAACCAGCTCTACGCCTTAAAATACGGCACCGTGCCCGTGGTCCGTGCCACGGGGGGGCTGGTCGATACGATAGAACCCGTGAGCAACGCGGCACTCGCGGCGGGCACGGCCAACGGCTACCGGTTTGTCGAAGCGAGCGCAGCGGCGCTGTCGGAGGTACTGACCGAAGCGTGCAACGATTTTCGCAACCGCGGGGACCTGTGGCGCCAACTGATCGAGACCGGCATGCATCAGGATTGGTCCTGGGCGAAGAGCGCCCGACATTATGCCGACTTGTATCGCCGGACCATCAGCCGCCGCAGGCAGGCCATTGCCGTCTGAGCCGCATGGCACGGGATGGTTCGCCTTCATCCCCAACGGCGGCAGCCCGGGGGCCAGACGACGATGTCTGAGATGCGCAAGGACCCTATACTGAATCGATGGATCATCGTCGCGCCCCATCGCCGGGACCGCCCCAACGAATTCAAACGCGCTTCGGGCAACGCCGGATACGTGTGCCCCTTTTGTGAAGGCAACGAGGCGCTCACGCCGCGAGAATGCTGGGCGTATCGCGACACCGGAACTGCTGCCGACGAGACAGGCTGGCGAGTCCGCGTGGTGCCCAACAAGTACCCGGCCCTCGCCTCCACCGCCGACATCCCCCCACAGGACGACGCGTTACACCCCGCAGGCCCGGCCAAGGGCGTTCATGAGATCATCATCGACACGCCGCGGCACGTCGTAGCGGTCTCGGAGCTGTCGCACGAGGAGGTGTTCTGGTCGTTGCTGGCTTGCCGCGACCGGATCCGGTACTGGAAAGCCGCTCGACCGGAGGGTTTTACGATGTGGTTCAAAAACGTCGGCCGCGAAGCGGGCGCGACGATGGCGCACCTGCACAGCCAGTTGATGCTGCTGCCCGTCGGGCCGGCCGCCGTGGAAGAAGAAATAGAGGGCAGCCGGGATTACTTCCAGCAATTCTCGCAATGCGTCTTCTGCGCGATGATCGGCCGCGAGCGTGCCGAGCGTCGACGCGTGGTCCACGAGGGTGGCGGCGTCGTGGCTTTCTGCCCCTTCGCCAGCCGCTTTGCCTTTGAAACCTGGATCATGCCCGAACAGCACGCCAGCCACTTTGAAGATGCCGACGACGATACGTTGCACGCGGCGGCGGCCACCCTGCAGCTCGTGCTGTCGCGACTGGAAAGCAGGATGCCGAATCCAGCCTACAATGTGATCCTGCACTCCACGCCCCGTGGCCGCGAACAACTACCCCACTACCACTGGCACCTGGAGATTCTGCCGCGTGCCGAACGGGCCGCCGGTTTCGAATGGGGATCTGGCTGCTCCATCAACCCGGTGCTGCCATGCGCTGCTGCCGAGAAACTCCGTGAACCGGCTCCCAACGAGGCCGGCCGGCGCATGATGCCGGGGTAGAAAAATCTGAAAGGACCGTGAATTGTCCGCAGGATACCGTGCGGACGGCGAACCTCGCGAACCATGCGCCCATTCCCGCGTAACGAATGGGGATTCCGCCGAAGACCAAGGTTCCAAGCCGCTTGCCATTCGCGATATACTTGCTGAGGGCTGCGGGCTTGGTCGGACCGTTCCGTTTTACTGCCGTCCCGCTTCACACGTCTTTCGCGAAGGACAGTCCAAATTCTCATGAGTTCAGGCCTCCGACTGCTATTCGTCCTGCACAATCACCAGCCGGTCGACAATTTTGACCATGTATTGGAGGACGCCTATCAAGACAGCTATCGTAAATTCTTGGACGTCTTTCAAGACTTCGCGCCACTGAAAATGGCGTTACACACCAGCGGCCCGTTGATGGAATGGCTGGAGGAACGGCACCCGGACTACGTGGACCGGCTGGCCGAACAGGTCGCAGCGGGTCGTGTCGAAATTGTCGGCGGTGCCTTCTACGAACCGATCCTCACCATGATTCCTTCCCGCGACCGGATCGGTCAGATCGAGCGGTACCGGCAATGGTTGCATCAGCGCCTGGGCGCGGACGTCCAGGGGATGTGGATGCCCGAGCGGGTGTGGGAACAGCCGCTCGTCAAGGACCTAGTCGCCGCGGGCGTGAACTACACGCTGCTGGACGACTTCCACTTCAAATGCGCCGGCCTGCGTCCGGACGAACTGCACGGCTACTACCTGACCGAAGACGAAGGAAGCCTGTTGCGGGTCTTTCCCGGGAGCGAGCGGTTGCGATACCTGATTCCGTTTGCTTCGCCGGAGGAGACCATCGAATACTTGCGGCAGTTCGCCGAGCGGCATCCCGAATCGGTCATCGTGTTTGCGGACGACGGAGAAAAGTTGGGGGCTTGGCCGGGAACGCGCGAGCATGTCTACGATCGCGGGTGGTTGCGGCGATTCTTCGAATTGATCCTCGCCAACGACTCCTGGCTTACGCCCAGCACGCCGGCAGAGGTCATCCGCAGTGTACCGCCCGCGGGCAAGCTGTACCTGCCTGAGGGTAGTTACCGTGAGATGACCGAATGGTGCCTGCCGGCATCGGAATTATCGCGGTTCGAGCAGTTGCGTCATGATCTGCAACACCAGGGCATTTGGCCGAACATCCAGTCGTTTGTCCGCGGGGGCTTCTGGAGAAACTTCAAGCGAAAATATCCGGAATCGGACGAAATGTACGCCCGCATGATGATGGTCAGCCAGCGATTGGACGAGGCGACGCGCGGGCACGGCAGCGACCCGCGACTGGAAGAGGCTCGCCAGGCGTTGTATCGCGGGCAGTGCAATTGCGGCTACTGGCATGGCGCGTTCGGAGGGATTTACCTGCCGCATTTGCGGGCGTCGGTTTATCGGCACCTCATCGCCGCGGACAACTTGCTGGAACAGGTTGCGGGACGGGGGATTGGCAGCCGATCAGAGGGCTGGACGGACGCAGATTCCGCCGACTTCAACCTGGACGATCGCCCGGAAGTTCGGCTGGCGAACGAGCAACTCGTGGCGCTGATCGCCCCGTCAACGGGCGGACAGCTTTATCAACTGGATGTGCGGAGCATCCGCCACAATCTGCTGGCAACACTGGCCCGGCGCCCCGAAGCGTACCACGGCCGAATTCTGGCAGGGCCCGACCAGGGATCGGACGATGTCTCCAGCATCCACGAACAGGTGATCTTCAAACAGGAGGGATTGGAGCAGGACATTCACTATGACGCGTATCCCCGCAAGAGCTTGCTGGATCATTTTTTCGATACGGACACCGACCTGAGTGCGGTCTCGGTCGGTGCGGCGGCGGAGCGGGGCGATTTTGTGGGCGGGCAGTACTCGACCCGGATCCGCCGCGGCGCGGACCGTGTGCAGGTGATACTGACGAGGGAAGCAGCGGCCGCTGGACACGACGTCAAGCTGACCAAGAGCGTGATGCTCGTGGCGGGCGATGGTGCTCTGCACGTCGCGTATCTGCTGGAGGGTTTGCCCCAGGAGACGCCGCTGCATTTCGGCGTGGAATTCAACTTCGCCGGGCTGCCCGGCGCCGCCGAGGGCCGCTATTTCAAGGACGCGTCCGGCACGAACCTGGGCGATCTTGGAACAAGCCTGGACGTCAACGGCGCCGAAAGTATTGGCCTCGTGGACGAATGGCTCGGCATGGAACTTGAATTGGCTTCTGACCAGTCGGCAGCATTCTGGACGTTTCCCATCTATTCGGTGAATCAGTCCGAGGGCGGCTTTGAGCGGGTTCATCAATCGGTGGTCGTGATGCCGCACTGGCAGATCACGGCCGATCATCAGGGAACCTTCCGCGCCCAAATGAAGCTCACCGTCAATACATCCGCGGCCGACAAACGATCTTCCGAGGCCGTCGCCGTGACATCGTCTTGAACGCGCCGGCCCGCGGATGCTGAGGTAAATGCCCGATCCACCGGAGCAAAAAACGGCATCGGCGGCCCGCTCGGCGCCGCCGATATTGCGCCATGATTCGAGCCACTGTTGATTGTGTTTTGGAAACATCTTTAGAACGGACGATCCGGCATGGCAGAGCAACCCTTTTCCGCGTCTCATGCCGCCGCCTATGCGCGGGACGGATACCTGCGCGTACCGCGGTTGTTTGATGACGAAGAGGTGGATTTGATTCGGCGATCGGCAAAACATGACCAGGAGCTTCAACAACGCAGTTTTGATCGCGACGACGGCACGGGGGCCCGCGTGCGCCTCTCTTTGTGGAACCATCCGGGCGAAACGATTTACGGCATGGTGGCCCGATGCCGGAGAATTGTCGATCGGGCTGAACAGATCCTTGAGGATGAAGTGTATCACTATCATTCCAAGATGATTATGAAGCAGGCCCACACGGGCGGGGCATGGGCCTGGCATCAGGATTACGGCTACTGGTACGAGAACGGGGTGCTGTGGCCCCATCTGGTGAGCGTTTATGTCGCCGTGGATCGGGCGGACCGGGAGAACGGTTGCCTCCAGGTGCTGCGCGGCTCGCATCGTCTCGGTCGTGTCAACCACGTTCTCTCAGGCGATCAGGCCGGCGCCGATATGGAGCGGGTGCGCGCGGCGCAGCAGCGGATGGATGTCGTGCCGTGTGAACTCGATGCGGGCGACGTGCTGTTCTTCCACTGCAACTTGCTGCACCGTTCCGACGCCAATCGCTCGGCCCGATCCCGGTGGGCCCTTATTTGCTGCTACAATGCCCGGCACAACGATCCCTACAAAGAGTCTCATCACCCGCGCTATACACCCCTTACGAAGGTGCCCGATTCGGCCATCAAGACGGTCGGCATCCGCCGATTCGAACGGGATACTTCCAACGTGGCGTGGCTGGACGATCGCCGAGACCGCGGTGCGGCGCGGTTGCATCGCGAACCATAATCTGGATGCGTATCGGCATGGTCCGCCCGCACGACACGCCGCACGATGGCAACCTGGCCGAAGCCCGGCCATGCTTCGTAACTCACCTGGAATGCAGCCAAACCGGACAGAGGCACGAAGCGGGACGTGTGCACGGACTCTCCACATCGGGAAAACCATTGCTGGTCAAGTACGACCTTGACGCCCTGTCCGCACATGTCGAACGGCAGGTCGTGGCAAACCGGCCTGCCGGACTGTGGCGGTACTCGGAATGGCTGCCCGTTCGCAGCGTCGAGCACCGGTTGAGTCTCGGTGAAGTTCAAACGCCCCTGGTGCCCCTGCCGCGCTCGCAACTGGCTCGCGGGACACTCCTGGCGAAGGATGAAGGCTGCCTGCCGACGCACTCCTTCAAGGCCCGGGGCATGGCGGTGGCGGTTTCCATGGCCCATGGATGGGGGCTGTCCCGTGTGGCCCTGCCCACCAACGGCAACGCCGGCGCGGCCCTGGCGGCCTACGCCCGGCGGGCCGGGATCGAGGCCTTCGTGTTCTGCCCGGCCGATACGCCCGAAATCCTCGTGCGCGAGATCGCCGCACGGGGCGCCCATGTATGGCGTGTTCCGGGATTGATCAACGATTGCGCGCGGATCGTTTCCGAGGCGCGTGATGCCATGCAGTGGTTCGATATGTCCACGCTCAAAGAGCCCTATCGCATCGAAGGCAAGAAAACCATGGGGCTCGAGCTGGCCGATCAAATGGGCTGGACGACGCCCGACGTGATTCTCTATCCCACCGGAGGAGGCACTGGATTGATTGGGATGTGGAAGGCTTTCGGCGAATTGAAGCACATGGGCTGGCTCTCGGGTGGTTTGCCGCGCATGGTCGCCGTACAAGCCCGCGGTTGTGCGCCGATCGTGAAAGCCTACGACGACGGCTCGGAATCGGCGGCACCCTGGCCTGACGCCTCAACCGTCGCCGCCGGCATTCGCGTGCCGGCAGCGATCGGTGATTTTCTGATCTTGAGGGCGATTCGCCAGAGCAACGGATTTGCCGCGGCGGTTGATGACGAAGCCATCCTCGCCGCGCAGCGCGACGTGTCCGAGCGCGATGGGCTGCTGATGTGTCCCGAGGGTGCCGCGACCTACGCGGCCTACAAACAGGAGCTCCAATCGGGGCGCATCGCCGACGACGAGACCGTGGTGCTGTTCAATTGCGCTTCCGGCCTCAAATACTCCCTGTCTCCCGTCACGCAGCAATGGGACGCGGGGGACCGCTTCCGATGGCCGCCACGGTGACGGCGGAGTGATCGGCGTGAACGCGATCAGTGGATTTCGCGGTCCCCGGCAGCAGACGATGGACGGTGCGACGCGACTTCGCCATGTTCGTCGGGCCGAACCAGGCGCACGGCAAAGCCGGCCGGGATGGCGACATCCCGGTTGTCGATCTGCAGGGTGCAGCGAAACGTCTGGGTCGCGGCGTCCACGATAGGTTCGCAGGCGAGCAGTGTGGCTGACATCCGCCGGTTGACCGGCGGGGACGCCGCAAGTTGGCAAGTGTCTCCGGGTCGAAGTTTTCCATACCATGCGATGGGTACGAACAATTCGACGCGCAGCCTCTTCAGATCGGCGATCGAAATCAGGTCCTCTTCGCCGTCGAACGTCTGACCGACTCGGCCGTCGATTCGCAGAACGCGGCCGGAAAACGGCGCCCGGATTTCATACGAGTCCGCGCGGGCCCGCGCCAGCTCCATGTTCAGCCGCGCCTGCTCGGCCTGCTGCCGCGCACGTTGCAGCGCGGCCCTGGCCTTGTCCCGGTTATTCCGCGCCTGATCGATCTCCAGTTCCGATACGGCTTCGCGATCGTCGATCGACACGATGCGTGATAAGACGCTTTCCGCCAATTCCAGCTCGAGCCGCGCGAGGGCCAAGTCCGCGCCGCGCCGCGCCGCGGCTTCGGCCAGGCGCAGTTCCGCCACGGCCACGCGGTTGTCCATGATCGCCAGCGCCTGTCCGGCCTCCACTTGTTCACCCTCGTGCACAAGGATTTCCATCAACACACCGGGCGTCGGTGCGGAAAGCGTTACCTTTCGAGCCGGTTCGGCAATGGCGGGCAGCATCTTCAGCACGTCGGCCATGTCACTATTTCCGCGCAATCCGTCCGCGTCGACCGGATCGGACGAACCACCAGGGCCGGCGCAACCTACACGCACCAGCACGAGCAACAAACCAAGAGCCGGCATCGCACGAGCGACCATGACGCCATACCTGTTTGACAGAGGGCAGGAACTGCTTGATCCCTTTTCCATATACCGAAATCTAGCCTGCCGCAGCCGGGGCATCGCGGATTCTCAGCGACGGAGTCGGTCCGGGCTGTCCGTGCCGCGCGGATCAGACAGCCTGGCTCGGTTGTATCGACGGAAACGTATACGGCACAACGTCTCAATGATGCCGATTTGGCCCGACGACGAATATCCGAGGAGGTACGCGCGTCGTGAGAGGTGTCGCGAGACGAAGACGTCCCTGCTGCGAACACGGCGGTGCGCGCTCGACGGACGCCTTGGAATCCTTTCCGCGCGACCGCAGTGACGGGGCGAGCACGCAATTCACCGCAGAGCATGGAGGTGTCGGCCGACGCGTTGCCCCCTCCGTCGTCGGGATGTCTTGGAGACGGATGTAGGGTGCGTCGGGCGGTGGGCGCGTCGAGCGTCACGGAGGCTGCGACCGGCGTTTCCTTGACAACCAGCAGAATCGCCGCCCTGGTGCAACGGATTGTCGACAGGTGGTTGCAAAATGCTTGGCAATGGACGGCTTCTGGGCGCGGTCGGCGCGCTGCTCGTCGCGGGTTGTACCGTGGGGCCCGACTTTCGTCCTCCCTGCCCGCCGGCGCTGCGATCCTACTACGACAACTCGGCGCACGTGGCATACGGACCGCCAGAGTCCCTGGCCGTATGGTGGACGCAGCTAAACGATCCCACGCTGGACCTGCTGGTTGAGCAAGCGTTGGCGCGGAACCTGGATTTACGGGAGACTTATCTTCGCGTGGTGGAAGCCCGCGCGGTACGCGGCGTTGTCCGAGGGGAACTCTTCCCGAAACTGGATGGCACGGGAGGTTACAAGTATCGTCGTCTGAGTCGCAATGCGAACGAATTTGTCGGGCGGCCGGGTTTCACGGACGGTTTTGATTTGTTTTCCGCCGGGTTCGATGCCTCGTGGCAGGTGGATGTGTTCGGCAAACTGCGTCGAGCGGTGGAAGCGGCCGACGCCGAAGTCGACGCGGACGTGGAGGCGTACCGCGGCGTTCTCGTTACTCTTCTGGCCGACGTAGCGACCAATTACGTGACCGCGCGAACGTTGCAAGCCCGGCTGGAGATCGCGACGGAGAACCTCGAAAGCCAGCACCGCACGCTGAGCGTGGTCGAACAGCGCCACCGGGCGGGTCTGGTCAGCCGGCTCGATGTGGCGCAAGCCCGATCCAACGTCCATGCCACGGCCGCCGTGATTCCCCTGCTGGAAGAAGAACTGCAAGTCAAGCTACATCGACTCAGCGTGTTGCTGGGCGAGGTTCCCGGACGCGCGATGAACACGTTCGTCGGCACGGGCGAGATCCCGGTCGCGCCGAACTATCTTGACGCAGGGGCCCCCGCTGATTTGCTCAGAAGGCGCCCGGACATCCGCCAGGCGGAAGCGGAAGTGGCTGCGGCCAGCGCCCGCATCGGGGTGGCCGTCGCCGATCTCTATCCCCAGTTCACCCTGGTGGGAACCGTTTCGGTCGATTCCCGCAAAGTTGCCACGTGGTTCACAATGGATAGCCTGATGCACAGCGTGGGACCGTCCGTTCGCTGGAACCTACTCAGCTTCGGCAGGATCCTGTTCAACATCGATGCCCGTCGAGCCGTGCACGAGCAGAGCATCGTGCGGTACCGCAACACCGTGCTGAACGCCGTGGCCGAAGTCGAAGACGCGCTGGTGGGACTGGATCGCGAACGGCGTCGGGCACGCAGCCTGGAACTGGCCGCGGCAGAGCTCCGCAAAGCCGTGGACCTGGGCCGCGTCAAATACGCCAAGGGCTTGATTTCGTTTCAGCCGGTTCTGGATTCCGAGCGGCAGTTGTTGCGCGCCGAAGAGGCCCTGGCCGGCAGCCGAGGCAGGATCGTCCTGAACACGATTCGTGCCTACGAGGCGCTGGGCGGCGGTTGGGGGCCCCGTCCCGCCCCGCTTCCCGTTGCCGAAGACCCTGCGCCGCCCGCGCCCGAAAGACCTCCTGAAGCGATCGAAGCGCCTTCGTCCGGCGGCCGCGTCCCCGCGGATCCCCATACCCTTCCCGAACCGGCCGATTCGGTGTCACCCGGTTGATCGCGACGACCTTCACCATCGATCCTGGCCTGGGGTCCCGAGCCGCCGGCACGCGGCCCTTTCGACCACAAACGCGGTACGACCGCGCCGGGGGGACGCGCCGCGCGGGCGGGTAGTCCTGGCGGTCGGGGCACCCGGGCGTCGGCCTGCGGTCGGCCACGGCGATCCACCCTCGCGCTGCCTGGCCCGCGCGTGCTCAAGCCGTCGACTTCGCAAAGACCGTCCGTAGATTGTCCCGGCGTGACCTACACTTACGAAGATATTGGAGCCTGCAAAACGCCGCCGCGTGGTCCGGGTCGACCGCTCTTGCCGCGCCCCCTGACGTGGCGAACGCCACAGCAAGTGTCCCGCGGCGCGATCGCCGGACAAAGCCGCTGCTGCAAAAGGACGGTTTGCTCCGTACATCGATTGGAGGCCGGTAAGGTGTGGGAAAATCCAAACCAGTGCGACCTGTTCTCGGGAACCGATGCGCTTGAGGCGTTGAGCGATCTGGAGCGAAACACATCGGAGGCCGTAATTAGTCAGCGGTCCAGTGCCCGGCTCGAGATCCGCACCAAGATACGCGTCTCCCCAGGCAACGCCAGCCAGCGACACACGATGACTATCGAAGGTCTTACAGGGGATATCTCCAACGGTGGATGTCTGGTCCTGGCGAGCTATCCGCTGATGGCAGGCGATATCTATTGGCTCTCCTTTCCGGATGACAACCTGCGGCTGGGATCGATGTTCGCCCGGTGTGTGCGATGCCGCATGGTTCGCGATGACACCTACGAGATGGGGTTTTCCTTTTTCAACGATGTGGAAGTGGCGGGCGCAATCAAACACCGCGATCAAGGTACCGTTTATTGACGGCTGCGCGGACAATGAACCCCAGGGCTACCTTCCAACGGCCAGTTCGCCGGGGCTTTCTTTGGTCGCCCTGGATCCATCAGCAGCGCCGTCGTGAATGACTCGCCAGGGGATCGGTAATTCATGACGCGCACCAGCACGCTGCACGACGCCACCGGGCACAAGACGACCGACGGCACCCAATCGGCCGACGATGTTTGTCGCTTGTTGCGCCGGGCAGCGGGCACCGGAACGAGCCGCCAGGAAAGGTACCGGGAAGCGCTCTCGATCCTGGCACGCCATTTCGACGCGCCCTATGCCGCGTTGAGCATCGACACGCAGTCGGGTGCCTTGCGGCACCACGTTCGCCACAATGCGGCGGCGGATGCGAGTTGGCGAGCGCTGTGCGACGGATTGATGCTTGACGCGCAATATCGCGATGTTCCTGTCGCGCGTCTATACGATTCGGCCGGACTGGATACTCGTTTCGCGGTCTTGGCGGTGCCCGTCGTGGAAGAAACGCGCGGCACGGTGGGCGCACTGGTTGTCGTGACCGCGGCTGCGGGGAAAGCGGTGGCGGCTGCGTTGCTGGCCGAGCTGCACGCCCTGGCCTCCCTGGTCAGTGTTCAGCCAGTGGTCTCGCGGGCGGGCGATGGAATCAACGGCCCGGGGTCGGCACCCGACCATGCGGCGATCACCCGCGTGGGCAGCTACAAGAATATTCACGAGCTGGCCTTCGCGCTGGCCAATGGGCTGAAGTCGAAGCTCGGATGCGAACAGGTCAGCCTGGGACTCGTACGCGGCAGAACCGTTCGCGTGTTGTGCATATCCGGTCTGGACGACCTGTATCCCAGGAGTCCCGGCTCGCGTCTCATCCACCAGGCCATGTTAGAATGCCTCGACGCGGAAACCTGCGTGGCTTACCAGAACCGTGACGGCGCGGAACCCGCGTTCTCGACCGGGCACCTGCTGCACAAGCAGTGGCACGACCGGGCAGGCAATTCCTGTGTGGCGTCCCTTCCGTTGCAGGCGGACGGGCGATGCGTGGCCATTCTCAGTCTGCGCAATCCGGCCTCACGCTCGTTCACCGACGGTGATCTCGAGCGGATTGAACAGACGGTGGCGCCTCTGGTGCCCGGTCTGGTCCTGTCAGAACGGGCCAACCGACGTCTCTTCCGACACGCCGTTGACGCGCTCCAAGAAACGGCCGGCAACTGGCTCCAGCCCGGAGCGTGGGGCAGAAAAATCGTGTTGGCCGGTTTTCTCATGCTGGCAGCCTGGCTCGTGTTCGGAACCACCGACTTTGTAGTGACGGTTCCCTGCAAGATCGTGCCGGTCAAGGTACATCAGATCGCATCGCCCTTCGAAGGAGCGATTGCCGCGGCGCATGTCCAGGCGGGCGACTCGGTGCATGCCGGTCAGCTGTTGGTGGAAATGGACACCCGCGAATGGATCCTGCAGCAGGAACGCTTGTTGGCGGAAAAACGCATCGCCGAACTCGATTTGACCCGCGCCCTGGACGCCCGCGACCACGCGGCCGCTGCGCAGGCTGGGTCGCGGATCGAGATCGCCGAGGCCCAATTGCTGGCCGTCCGCTCGCGCATCGACCGCTCCCGGATCCGGGCGATGGAGGACGGAGTGGTGCTGGCCGGCGAACTGGCCCCCCGCGTCGGCGAAGTCGTACCGCTTGGCGAACGGCTGCTCGAATTTGCACCACATGGAGCATGGGAGGTCGAAGCCCACATTCCCGAATACGCGGCTTCCTACATGCAACATGGACAGAAAGGACAATTCACGACCAATGCCCTGCCGGATCGATCACAATCGTGTACGGTCCGCCGGGTCGAGGTCTTGTCGGAAGTCATCGACGGCAAAAACGTGTTTGTGGCACAGGCGGCCGTCGGCGATCGCCCACCCTGGGTGCGGGTCGGCATGACGGGCGTGGTCAAGATTCACGCCGGCACTCGGCCCGTGTGGTGGGTGGCGCTGCACCGCATCATCGACGGCGTACGAATGCAGATGTGGAAACTATGACGGCTTCTGAGTCCAAGTCCGGCAGCCTGGTCTCTCGCCTGCGCAGCGTGCAAGTGGGCCGGCGTGGCGAACTGGAGATTTCGCGCCACATTTTCCGTGGCGAGCCGTCCTACGTTGTGCAGGACCCCATCACGTTCACGTCGCATCACCTGACGGCGCACAACTACCAGATTTTCGTAGCCCTCGATTCGGAACGCCCGCTGGAGCGCATTTTCGAGCGACTTGTCGAGCATGGTGTGTTGAAGAAGGACCGCGAGGAAGATTTTTACCGCTTCGTGGTACGACTGAATCAGCTGGGACTGCTCAATCTGCCGATCAGCGACGGAAAGCGGCTGTACGAACGCTTTCAGAAGAAGCGCGGTGCCCGCCGCCGCAACTGGCTCACCGCCATCGTCTTTCTCCGCGTGCCCCTTGTTCAACCAGATGCCTTCTTAACGCGGACCATGCGCTACGCGGCGCCTCTGTTCACACGGCTGGCATTCGCTTTGTGGTTACTGGGCGTGTCCGTCAGCCTGTACGTTGTCGCTATGCGCTGGGAAGCCTTCTGCAACCCCTTGGGTACGATGCTGGCAGCGAAAAACCTGCCAATCTTATGGACGCTGTTGGTCGGCATGAAAGTCATCCACGAATTCGGACATGCGTACGCATGCAAATTTTTTGGCGGACGGGTCCCGGAAATGGGTGCGTTCTTCGTCGTGTTCACGCCGTGTGCCTATGTCGACGCATCCGCCACCTGGGGATTTACCAACCGGCTGCATCGCATCATCGTCGGTCTGGCAGGGATGTATTTCGAATCCATGGCGGCCATGGCCGCGCTGGCCGTCTGGTGCTTCACGGAACCGTCGCCGCTGCGCTCCATCGCGCATTACGCGGTCATTCTTTCCACGATCGTCACGGTAGGATTCAACATCAATCCGCTGATGCGATACGACGGTTATTACATTCTCAGCGATGCGGTCAACACGCCGAACCTGAGGCAGTTGGCGTCCGCGCAGATCATCGTGACGCTTAAACGCGTCGCGCTGGGAATACGGGTTCCGGACATCGCTTCCACGCAGGCCAGCAGGATCGGCCTGGCGTTTTTCGGCATCGCCGCCGGGCTTTATCGATTGCTGGTGCTGATGGGCATCAGCGCTGTTGTCGCCTTGAAGATACCGGCGGCGGGGTTGGGAATTGCCGTTAGTTTCCTGGCAGCGTTGTTCTGGAAATTCGGGACGCGACTGGTAGGCTACGTCGCGTGGTCCCAGGAAGCCGCCCCGGTGCGGCGGCGTGCGGTCGCGGTGACGGTTGGGGTTTTTGTGTGTGCCGTGGCAAGTTTGCTGTGGCTGCCGACGCCCGGTTCCATACAAATGACCGGGGTGGTTCGCCGCCGCGATGATCGTACCGTGCGGTCCAGCGGAAGCGGGTTCTTGCAGCGCGTGGATGTCCGCGCGGGAGATGTCGTACCGACCGGCGCCGCGATGGCGACGCTGGAGAACATCGACGTCGTCTCGGCCCTCAAGAAGAAACGGGCGGAACTGGATCAGCTGCGCGTGCAATTGCACGCTCGTGCCGTCCTCGATCCGAAGCTCGGGGCAGCCACGCAACGCCAACTGGAACGGGCCGAACGGGAGCGAGCCCACCTGGAGCGGGAAGTGCGACGTCTGGTCGTCCGCGCGCCGATTCCAGGCCAGATTACGGAGATTCAGGGACTGGAAGACAGGGGACGGTTCGTGCGCAAAGGCGAACCGCTGGCGACCGTCAGTGCCGGTCCCTGGGTGCTGAACGCCGTGGCCACCGAAGAGACCCTCACCACCTGGGAGCCGCGCAAGGGCGACCAGGTGGAAGTGCGTCTGGTCAGTCAGGGCGGACGGTCATTTTCGGGACGCGTTATCCACCTTGTTCCAGCCGGATCCAAGACGATCGAGGATCCAGCGTTGACCCATCTGGGCGGCGGCTCGATTGCCGTTTCGGCCAGTACGATGGAAGCCGACCAGCCGTTCTTCGAAATCGTGATCGTGATCGACGACCCGGACAACTCCGTGCTGCGGCCCGGAATGACCGCGGTGGCCGTCTTCGACGGGCATCGCGTGCCGCTGGGCACACACTTCTATCGCCGCACGCTCCACTTTCTGAACATGCTGCGGGCTTCCGGCTGAGCCGCCGTTGGCATCGATTCTACGTGGATGACGTCGGCCACGGTGTCCATGCATCGCCGGCCGTCACACCGAACCGCCACGCGAGCCGACAGCCGACAGCCGAGCGCCCCGCGCGCGGCGGCCGGAGCGGTTCATGGCGCCGGATCGTACCACGCGTCGATCCGGGCCGTCAGTCGGCGCACTATCTCGGGGTGCTCCGCGGCGAGATCGCGCGTCTCGTCGGGATCCTCGACGACATGAAACAATTGCGTGCGTCGATGCCGCCCGGTCAGCGACGGCTCCGGCGGCGCCGTACTGACCTCGTGAGGAAGAATAAGCTTCCAACCGTCATGGATGCACCAGCGAAAAATCAGGCTCCTCTCCGGTCGATCGACATCGATCACGTCGTGCGAGAATGTTTCGCCGAATACCGCGTCGCGCGACACCGGCGTGCCGTTACAGATATCCAGCAGATTGATGCCCGGCCAGGCCGCGGGAGGTTCCAAACCGCACGCCCGCACTATCGTGGGGGCAATATCGATGCTGCTCACCGGAACGTCGTGGCGGGCAGGTCGCAGGCGCGACGGCCAACGCAACAAAATCGGAGTCCGCGTGCCTGCCTCATACGGCGAACGCTTGGATCGTGGAGCAAACGGAAAAGGCCAGCCATCGGGAACGGCCGTATCCTCGGTGCGCTGGATCCATCCATTATCAGTGACAAACACGACAAGCGTATCGTCACGGAGCCCTTTCTGGTCGAGATAATCAAGCAACTGGCCGCACGTTTCATCAAACCACTCGCACATCGCATAGTAGCGGGCCAGGGCCTTCGGCTCGACACGATCGCGGTATTTTTCGAGCAGCCGCGGCGGCGGATGGTGGGGTCTGTGAGGCAAAAACGGTGCGTACCAAACAAAAAAAGGTTGATTCCCCGCGCTGTCGATGAATTCGAACAGGGGCTCCATGCCCGCTCGACCAATCCGCAAACCGTCGTCCCCGTGTCGACCGCCCCGCCGACGATCGCCGTGCGTCATCCCGTGCGTGAAGCCGCCATTGCGGTAATGCCCCTCCCACCATTTGCCCGACTGATGACTGACGTATCCCCGCTCCCCCAACAACCCGGCAATCGTGGGCACCCGCTTCAATTGGTCGACCATCGAATCGCATAAGGCCAAATACGCCGGAGCGTCGGCGGCCATGCCCTCGGGACGGACCGGATCGTTGCCGACGATACGATGCTGATGTGGATAGAGCCCCGTAATCAGAGTAGCCAGCGACGCGCGACAGAGGCTCGTGGGCACATAGCCTCGAGTGAACGTGACTCCCTCACGGGAGAGGCGATCCAGATGAGGCGTGCGGACAGTGTCGTGGCCCATAAATCCAAAATCGGTCCATGCCTGGTCGTCGGAGACGATCAGAACCACGTTGGGACGCGACGCCCTGAGGGACTCGGAAGCCCGCACCGGATGACGCCTGCCGACCGCACCCAAGGGGCCCAACACGATCAGGAGCCCCAACAGCCAGACACCCGCCCGCCCGTTCGCGAATCGCCCGGCGGCCGCAAGCATCACGGACCATCCATGGCGCGTGCGCGTGATGCAAAGAACTTTTTCCACAAACTTCGTGAGAAACACGCATGGTCTCCCTAAAGACCGTGGGCGGATTGCCGAAAACGCAGTGCGTCGCATAGGATAGCATAATGTTGCGGTGATCGGCGAACGGGCCACGGTTCCCCGCCGGCCGCACGGTTGTCACGAGTCATCCCGCCGTCGAGCAGCATCCGATGCCATCCTCTGTTGTTTTCCTCGGTCGTTGGCTGCCCTGGTTCATTCTGGTGGCCGGCTGTGTGCGAGCCCCAGCGTCGCGCGACGGCAACGATGCGTCCCCGCGCGCGGCCAGCGCGAAGGAAGTGCATATGGTCTCTGATGAATCCGCAGGTCGGCTGCGAAAAGCAACCTTTGGTTCGGGGTGTTTCTGGTGTACCGAAGCCGTGTTCCAGGAAATGAAAGGGATTGAATCCGTCGTGTCGGGATATTCGGGAGGGGATGTCGAGGATCCGTCGTACAAACAAGTCTGCTCGGGCACCACCGGCCACGCCGAAGTCGTACAAGTGACCTACGATCCGGAAGTGGTATCCTACGGAGACCTGCTGAAAGTGTTCTGGCAAACGCACGATCCGACCACGCCCAATCGACAGGGCAACGACGTCGGCCCCCAGTACCGATCGGTGATCTTCTACCACGACGAAGATCAGCGGCAAGCGGCTGAAGAAGTCAAACAGAAGCTGGATGCTTCCGGCGCTTTCGAGCGTCCGATCGTTACCGAGATCAGCCCATTGCGAAACTTCTTTGCCGCGGAAAATTACCATCAGGACTTCTACCGTTTGAACGGTTCCCAGCCTTACTGCGCGTTTATAATCCGGCCCAAAATGGAAAAGTTCCGCAAGGCGTTCGCCGACAAGCTGAAAACGGATTAGCGTCCCGGTCACTCCCTACTGACGACTCTTCAGGAGCTTGATGGTAAGCTGTAACCAGATGGGCAGCACGCGCTGTTGGCCAGGCGAGCAAAAGGGGACGATCGCTTTTCTGCAATGCTTTTCATTGGGATAGAGCGCGATGCGAATGGCTGGCGTGAGACGAATTCTACGAGGCGCCGAACTGCTTGAACCGCGGCAAATGCTCGCTGCGGCGGGCGAAGTCGTCGCCGCGGCGATTGCTGCACCGGATCCCGCGCCGACGTTCTCTCTGGAAGACGTCAACGCCACATCTGCGACATATGGTGAAGAAGTTTCCCCGCGCGACTTCCTCTACCAGACGTCGGGTTGGTACTTCGGGCACGCCACGTGAAGCTACTGCCGTAGCCAGTATGGCTACCTCGACGATATGCAGCAGGACCTCGACTCGTCCTACCCGCTGCTGGAGATCCAATTGAATGGCATAAACGAAGTGGGCCAGGAGAGGGGCAACGGTACGATCACGGCGTTGGGCGACATTGCCTGGCTCCAGGACGTCGACGGCGATGGAAACAACCTTTCCGACGTGTGGTACGATTCGTGGGAGATTACCTATCGCGACGTTGTCGTGTTGGATGCGGATAACGTGCCCTTTGGAATTTATAACTTGACCGAACACAGCCTCAGCGAGCCTGATAATTACGCGACCCTCCGCCAGATGTTTATCGATGCGTCGCTGCAGGACCCCGGTCTGGCCTGGCGGAATCCCAACATCCATACCGACGTGGACGACGACGGGGAAGTCGTGCCGCTCGATGCCTTGCTGCTGGTCAATACGCTGAACAAAGTGGGATCCCAGCCGCTGCCGTATCGAGGCGCGGGCGGGCCGGCGCCGGAGCGGTTTTATGACTGTTCAGGCGACGGTCAACTGACACCGCTGGACGCGCTGTTGGTGATCAATGACATCAACCGGCAGACGGCGGCCTTCAGCAAGGCGGGACAACAAACAGAGACCGCCGGCGCGGACATGCTCTGGCCTGTAGCGGCCGTCTCGCTCCATCCGGCGTCTTGCGCGGTCTCCAACGGCGGCGCCGACGCTCGCGTTGCGGAAGATGCCCGCGTCGCCGAGGCGGCATTCGCCGATCCCCAGTTCGATTTCTTGCTTCCGGAATCCGAGGGCAGCTCGGGACGCGAACCTTGTTGCGTTGCCAACCAACGGGACGCTTTCCTTTGCAACGCGCTGTCACTGCACGAGCTTCATTTCGTTGCGACACCGACGGATCTGCAGGACGATATCGCCGACGCTATACCGTCCGTGCCGGCGCGGGCAACAGAATTGAGATTCCGAATCTAATGCTTGGTCACAGCTAGCCACTGGTTGCCGCGGCGAACTGGCACGATGCCCATCCGTCTGCCCGATCCGGTGCTTCGGGCCGCAGGCCCAAGCCGCGGGGCTTCGTCCCGCTAAACGCTGTTTTGGTGGCATCTTGCGCCGCGCGTGCTCTTCGAAACCGGCAACAGGCGCGGAGGGCTGCGGTCAGAACGACGCGGTTTTTTCTGGGGCCCGCGCGCAGGATCGGCCCCGCAAGGGCGTTGTACAAGGTAGCAGTGGACCAGCGTCCGCATACAAGCCCCGGACGGGTGGCCGCCGGTCGACGTCACAAGCAAGGCCGCCTCCGTTACACCGTTCTGCACGAGGATCTACCGATGAAAGCCTTCCCGCCATTCGCCGCCGTCGTCGTGGTCATCGTGGTCATCGTGGTCAACGTGGTCGTCGTTGCTGCCCCGGCTCAAAGCCAGGATTATGCCTATCGCAACACCAACAACGGAACACCCGTCATCCACGATCATGCCTCCACGGCAGCGGAAGGCTACTTCCGCGGCCTGGCCGACCTGTGGCGGGGATGGGGAGACTACAACTACGAAACCTCCCTGGCTTCGATCAACAACGAAGAAGCCGAGCGGCGGGAGTTGGAAAACTCGGTGGCGCGGGTCAACACCCGTTATGAAAGACGCGAGCTTTCGCGGCAATATCGCTTTGGCTCGCGCCGGCGAAGCGACAGCCAAAATCAGAACGTCGCGTCTCCCGTGACCCTGCGCGCCGCCCGCGCACGCCAGCCGGCGAAGCGGCTCACTTCGTCCCACTTCGACCCGGTTGCGAAAACGCTCGTCTGGCCCCCCTTGCTCTATGACGACCATTTTGCCGGGGAACGGACCACGCTCGAGCGTCTGATCTCGGAGCGCACCGACGTCGGCCCGTCCAAGGCCGCCCGGAGTCGCAGGCATATCCGTCAGTGCGTCGCGCGGTGCCGGGCCAAGATCAAGGACAACTATCGCGTCATCACCGACGACGTGATAGAAGCGTTCAACTTTCTGCGTCGCGTCGAAAACGAACTGCGTTTCCCCTCCATGGATGATCGGCTGGCGGCACGATGAACCCGGGCCCAGAACGAAATGATGATTCGAGGCGACCGACGGCGGCTGTTGATCCACCGGGCGCCATCGTTTGGTCCAACAGTCTGGGCAGTTTTCGTGATATTGGAAGAGTACGAAGAGTCTACCGGCTGTTCAGAAAGTGTTGGTTTTATGCGTTGTGCCGCGCCGATGGATTCTGTCGAGGATAGGGGACCGTTCCGGTCACAGGACGCTTACCGGATAAGCAAGCCCTGCAAGCCGAGCGGAAGACCGCGCCCACAGAATTTCGGCCACAGGGAAACGATGGTGGGTCCCCGCTCCTCAGCAGAACTACCCGGGGATTTCACCAATGGCAAACCCATCCATGACGTTACGCACCGCCGCGATGGTGGTCGTTGGCGGCCTGATGCTGCCGACTGACGCATCAGCACAGTTTCCCTATTTTTCGCAAAGCGGCAAAGTTCCTATGGAGCAGGCCGTCGCACCAGCCGGGTACACCGTCCCGGACATGATGACGCAGAGCGTGCTGTCAGGCGATCCAGCGGCGTACGGTCACGTCTACGGCGGGCTCGCCGACGCCACGGGCGGGTACGGGTCCGAAGCCGATTGCGGCGACTCGGCGGGCTGTTCATCGTGCGGACCCATGGACGTCGGGCCGTGCGATGCGTCGGGGGCCTGTCCGCTCGTGGGCGGCCCCTACGGCGACGGTACCTGCGCGCCGCACTGGTTCGATGTGTATGCCGAGTATATGTACATGAAGCGTGAAGAGATTTCCCGCTTCGTGCCCTTTGCGTCGGACGATATCTCCGGACCCATAGTCTTGAGCACGGACGATCTGCAGTTCGATGAAGAATCGGGCTTCCGCGTGACGGGAACCTATCAGGTTGCGGCCAACGCGCACCTGGAGGCCAGTTATTTTGGCACCTTCTTTTGGTCTTCGGCGGCCGAGGCCCCAAGCGCGAGCAACAACCTGTATTCCGTGTTGAGCAATTTCGGCACGCAACCCCCGGGCGGATTTCTGCAGACAGACCAAGCCGCACTGCAATCGATCGATTACCAGTCCGAGCTGAACAGCGTGGAGCTCAACTGGCGCCATCACTGGATGTCGTCCAACTATTGGTTCCACGGCTCGTGGCTGGCCGGCGCGCGGTACGTCAGACTGGAGGAAGAGTTCAGGTACATGACGGTCGTCAACGCGCATGACGACCCGCTGACACCGCCTGTTGACCCCAACGAACGCGGTCCGGCCGACATGAATTATCGGGTGGCCACCACGAACGATCTGGTTGGATTTCAGCTGGGGAGCGACATCTTCATGTGCATGTTACCGGGCCTGGTTGTCGGTGCCGAGTTGAAGGCCGGCGTCTACGGGAATATGGCGGACCAGGACACGGCGATCACGGCCACCAATCTGAATCCACCGGTTGCTGAAGCGCTGGCGGACCAGGACGTCGCCTTTGTCGGCGAAGCGGGTGTGATGGCCATCTATCAACTTTTTCCCTGGTTGTCGTTGCGAGGAGGCTATCAGCTGTTGTATCTCGATGGGATAGCGCTGGCTCCCGAGAACTTCAATACTGTGGCACCCTTCCCTCCCTTTTCATCGAACCGAACCGTCTTTTTGAACGATAACGGAGACGCGTTCTACCATGGATTCACCGCAGGACTGGAGTGTCTGTGGTAGAGGGCCGTCCGTGTGGCGGAACGTCGCGTCGATCCCTGGTCGCCGCCGTTATACGGCCGAGTTGCCGGCCTGTGTCCGCAGCGGGATCGATCAGCGAAAAGCGGATTACCGCACACCTACGAGCCGGGCCAGCAGCGCCATCGCGGCTGGAAGTCCACCCTGGTGGCTGGTGACCACAAAGGCATAACTGCCGGACACGAACATCAGCGTCAGCACGCGCGATCCGACGCGATACAGCGCATTGGTCTCCCAGCGCCAGCCGCGCCGGCGTTTCATGCGGGCCCACGTCAGGTATACGACCAGGCCGGTCGCGTGATAGAAGCCCCAGAAGATCCAGTTGGACGTCCCTGCGTGCCAGAGCCCAATGGCGGCCATGGCCGAATACGTTGCCAGGTAGGGATTGCGTGTCCAGCCAAGCATCGGCATATACACGTAGGCCTGACACCAGCCGGACAGTGACATATGCCAGCGCTTCCAGAAATCGCCGATATTGGTCGCCAGCAGCGGATGGTTGAAGTTTTCTCCTATCCGGTATCCAAACAGGCGTGCCGCACCGATGGCAATATCTGAATATCCAGCGAAGTCCATGTATGCGTACAGGAACGTGCCCATCACGTGCCACCACAGCAGCATCCGCGGCACATCATCCAGCGAAGCGAGGATTTGGCCAGCCGATGGCTGTTGAATGAGGGGCAGCAGCACGATTTCAGCGATGAAGAATTTCTTGATCAATCCCCGTTGGATGCGGCCCAGGCCTTCCACGGTCATGGCCAGCGACCAGGTGCTGCTGCGGTGTTCTAGGAAATGGTCGAATCGTTCGATGGGGCCGGCGGGAAAGATGGGAAATAAGGTCAGGTACGTAAAAAACGTGCTCGGACGGTGCTGATCAATGTTGCCGCGCGCCATCTCGATGGCGTAATGAATCAGCTTGAACGTGAAGTAGGAAATACCCAGCGGAATGACGTACTGCCCCGCGCCCGGATCGTGGAAAAACAGCGGAATCAGTGGGGGGCTCGGTGCGGGATGCAGGTACGGGCTCAGATACTTGAACCACGCCAGGTAGCTCACAATGCTGGTCAGCAGCGCGGCAAACAATGCCTTGGCCGTGGTGTCGCTTTGACTCAGCCGCGGCGCGAGCAAGTAGAAGGCCGTGCCCCATCCAGCCAGGGCGATGAGCGAACCCGGATCGGCAGCCAGGAGATACGCGAAGGAAACTGCCGCGAGCAGCCAGGAGCGGCCCCGCGGCAGCAGCCAGTACACCACTGCCAGGGCACCGAGCAGCAGCCAGAATGTGAGGCTGGTCACCATGACGGTCTGTTACGGTGTGGGCGACATGGACGCGTACGTGGCACCGAACGATTCCAGTTTATTGTTGCCAGCGCGGCTTCCGTGCGCCGGATCAAAATCCTGCGTACCGGAACACACGGGCATCGGACTGTAAGGCGTACAGGCTGACCAGCGCCAGCAGCAGTGCCTCGCCCATGATGACAACCTGGATCGTCCATCCGATCTTGCGACACGCAGAGATCATGGTGTTGGCCTCGCGTACTTCTGAATGAGTGGCCCGACCTTTTGGGCCAGTTTCGCTTGATAACGCAATTGTGTTTTCGGCCTTCGGAAATGCCCCCAGTCGAAGAAATCGTCCGTCGTCACGCCTACTTCCTCGTTAAGGTCCCAAAATGGCACGCCGCGCTGCGCGGCGTATTGATGCACCGCGTCGATATAGAGCGGGTACCAGTCGGGGCCCACGGCTCTCAAACGCTGTTCATCCATGGGCGTGTGCACCAGGGCCGATCGAATGCCTTGCGCGTCGAGTGTGTCGAGAATACGGTCCAATACCGCCAGGTTGGCGTCTTTGCATTGCTCCATGTTCGCGCCCCAGCGTGCGGCGACTTTGGATTCCCATTGCTGCCAATGGGCTTCTGTCCAACGGGGTTTGTCGGCGTAACGGTTCCTGTGGTACGGCATGGGTCCCCACAATAATCGCCACACGGCGGCCCTCCGTGCCGCAAAGAAGCGCGCGTGGTCCCACAGGTAGATGCCTGTTTTTCGGGGAACCGCGAGACCGGCGATCTTGATTTCACGGTCGAAAGACGGTGAGTCGAGGGCTACTTGAGGTTTGTCGAGCAGGCGCGCCAGAAAATCGACATTGCGCGACAACCGTCCTGGCGTGATCCCGATCAGCACCGCGCCGCGGTAGCCTGCCGGCAAATGATCGACGATGGCCGCCGTTTCCCAGAACGACTGCCATGAACTGGCGGCCAGCCAGAACCGCACGGGCTCGCCCACGAGCGATTCCAAGTCGGCCTCCATGCGCCGATCGTCCAACACCGACTCGCGCGTGGTCGACGGCCCCGCGAATACGACCTGCAACGAGTCGGGGTCGCTGCGCTGGATCTGCAATGACAACTTGGTGACCATGGCGAAATCATCGATGGGACTGTAGACCAGATAGCCTTCGTCGACGCGGGACACGAAGTCGGGCGTGACCCAGCAGGCGAGGATCGCAAATTGCGCGACGGCCACGGCCGCCGCCGCCAACAGGCCCGGCAGCGTTACGCACGTCAGTCCCTCCCACAGCGCGATGCCGGCCTCTCGCCACTGGTCGTTCCGCACCGCGTCGCGGACGCCCTGCGGGCAGGTTGTTTGTGTCGGAGCAGGCAGTTCCAGATGGGCGGTCATGGGCGGTAGCCGCTGGCGGCCGAATCAGCGCACGATCGTCGTGGTAACCAGGTTCGACTTGGACCATCGATTGGCCGACCCGATCGCTCGCTGCTGCCGATTCAGGTAGAAGATGCGGTTCGCTTCCCGTCAACGAAATTGAGGATGCGCTGGATGGTGTCCAGATTGTCCAGGTTGACTTCGCCTGGCGTGAGTGGTGAGTCCAACCCCTGTTCCAGGAACAGGACCAGATCGACCATCGAAAAGGAATCAAGATGCCCGCTGGAAAACAGCGGCGTGTCGGCGGCGATGTCGGTTGGATCCAGCCCCAGCCGGGACTGCATAAAGTCGACCAGTTGTTCTTGTGTCATGCTCATTGCTGCTCCTATTCGTCAGCTATCAACACCGAGGTTCTTGCGGAGCGCCGGCTTGCGGACTTTCCAGATCTTGCCATCCACGACGTAGTGGTGGAAATTGATGATCATGTATACCACCAGCGTCACCGGGACGGCCGTGGCCGAATCGAGCTGGTCGGTGGCTTCGCCCAGCATCAGGTAAGCGGCCGTGGAAATAGCCAGGCATACGGCAAAGTACACGACCACGTTTCTCGTCTGGCTGATCGTGGACAGAAACCGGTGGCTCGGATCAACACCTTGCTTGAAACGATTGTTGTTGAAGGACCACACCAGCAGAATGTATTGGGCATTGTGCCACACGTTCAGTACCAGCCAGCCGATCGTGATATCTTCGATGAGCAGATAACCGGCGAAGAAGACCGTATGATGCGTGAGCACGTACATGGAATGCGCCGGCGCCCAACGGCCGCGTGCCAGCGCCACGCACTGGTGCACGAACCATGCGCCGACCGCCGCGGCGGCCAACCCGCCGGAGATCCACAGCACGGGCTCCGTGATGGGAAGATAGCGGACGCGCATGCCCAGAAACTCAGGCTGCTGCTGGTAGGACCGGAACAAGATGCCAAACAGCGGCAGCAGATAGAGCGCGCGGGTCGTCACATAGTCGTTGATCAACGCCTGCTTGTCGGCGGCCCGGCGATATATCCGCTCAATCCCGTAGCTTTGCCGCGTGTAGTGGAACCACTGCCAGTACAGATACGCCGTGGGCAACACCCATATACCGAATGCCCAGATCGCGCCGAGCGTGGCCACGACCACGACCACCGGCAGGTGAATGACCAGGAAGCGGTGTTGACGAAAGCTGTCCGAATCGAAGGCCAGTCGAGTGAATGTCGAGACGACGTGGTGGTAACCCAGCAGCCACACATCGAAAAAGAGCACCCAGGCAAACAACCGCGGCTCGACCATGCCGGCCAGTCCCGCTGCCAGGGCCAGCACCGTGACGCCACCGATGAAGTTCATGTCAAACGCGGGGCGGCGCAGCCAACCCGGTTGAATCGTGGCGGCGGTGACGTCCGATCGATCAGAAACAAGTGCCCGCATGGTGCCGTTCCCAGGGTCAATTTCTCCGGCCGGCGTGGGTGGGTTCGCCGAGCCCAGCTGCGGACCGCGCGGCGGTGCGATCCGGTCCCGGCCGTGTGCCGCTTCGTCTGAAAAGTAGGTCAAAATATGGCGGCCCGCAAATAACGGACTGCCATCACGTTAAGCTTTTTCCCCGGCGTCAAATTGCGTTCGAAGGTGGGAGGGCGAAAGGCCTGCTGAGCCTTGATCGGGAGCCCGCTTTCAGGCTCGGCGGGAGCCGCGCCCGCCGTTTCCAGGCCAAGCCCGGCACGGCACGTTCGAGCCGAAGGCTCGGTACATCCAAACGCGCATTCCCGCACCAGCCGGACTCGCCAAGAGTTGGGCGCGCGTGGATTCGGCCAACGTTAAGCGACTTCGGCGACGCCAGGGCCCTGGTCCGCCGTGGAAGGCCCGCGCGGCACCACGATGCGGGACCCGTCTGGGCAAGGCAGGGAAACCGTATCGGTGACAGCGACCTTTCCCACGAATACGCTCGCAACGGCCGTGCCGAAAATATCAGCCAGGCGCGGTACGAACCGGTGCGTCGTTACGGTCGCTATTAATCGCTCGCATCGATAGTTCCGACAAAACATGTAGATCCGATATCGCTGTTACGACACTCGTGAAACCACCGGCGCATCTCGTCACGCTGTACCGTCTTGGAACGAGAGCTCTTGGATTCCGGAAGGCACGATGACGAAAGGATTCCCGTTCACGAAAATTCTGCCCGGCCTGGTGGTAACGCTGTGTGTGTGTGCATGGACGGCCAGGGGGACGCTTGCGGACGGTGGGACGGGCGCGGTCGATGGCGTGCAGGGCGGAACGTTCAGCGATCTGCAGCAGTTGCGTCGTTCCCTGGAGGCCACCCAGGCCAGATTGCGGCAACTCGAAGCGCGGCTGGAAAGCGCGCGACTCTCTGAAACGAGCCGGGATCACGCCGCAGCGCGGGATGCAGACTCATCCGGACCATGGAGTGGCACGGGGCAGATGATTTCCCAATCGCGATCCGCGGAGTCACCGCGGTGCGGATGCGAGCCGCTGCCGAAAGTGTACGCGCCGCTCGTGGCGGATGCCGATGACGGGCACTGCGCCAAGTGTGGTGGGAAGAAAGAGCCGAAGAAACGCCACATCCTTTCGCACTACTCCGGCTATGATGAAGGTTTCTTCATCCGCCCGTTCAACCCCCAGGATACGCCGCACGAACTGGTGATTAACGGACGCATCCAGTTCCGCCATGTCGGCTTTGATCGGGATGTCGATTTCTGGACGGACAACGGGGGGACCACGCGACCGGTCCGCAGCCGAAACTATTTCGATACCGAACGGGCACGTCTGTACTTCAAGGGCACGGCCTTCGATCCCAGGCTGACTTACTTTCTCCATTTGGACGGCGACACGGACGGGCGCGAGTTCGTCGACTTCTTTGACTACTGGTGGGCCTGGAAATTCAGCGATGCCCTGCAGGTCCAGTTGGGAAAGCGGAAAGTGGCGGCGGTACGCAACTGGCTTCTGCCGGCCTGGGACACGCTTCTGGTCGACCGCCCTCTGGCCAACGATTTTTTCCGACCCAGCCGGACGCAAGGCATCTGGGCGGTGGGCCAGTTCGGAGAAAGCGGCCACTACGAAGCCATGGTCGGCAACGGTTACCGCACGGAAAACACCACGATCAGCAACCAGAACAACCGTTTTGCGTTCGCCGGCACGCAGTGGTGGGAACCGTGGGGCGATTTTGGCACAGGCTATTCCGATTATGAATGCCACCGGCGGGCCGTGATCCAGTTCGGTCACAGCTTTGTTTATGCCCGGCAAGATGGTTTACTGAACGGCGAGCCTCTGCAGGAGGCCGATTTCGTGCGATTGACAGACGGAACCGTTCTCGACTCCGAAGGCGCCCTGGCGCCGGGGGTCACCGTCAACGAATTCAACGTGACCTTGTACACGATCGACCTGGCCATGAAGTATCGTGGCCTGAGCATCAACGCTGAAATCTACAATCGCTGGCTGCAACGCCTGCGGGGGGACGGCCCGTTACCGCTGACCAAGCTGTATCAAAGCGGCTACTTTGTCCAGGGATCCTACTACCTGATTCCCCGGACGGTGTACGTCGCCGCGCGGGTGTCACGCGTCAACGGGCTGTTCGGCGACCACTACGAATACGCGGGCGGCGTCAACTGGTACGTCTACGGCAACCGAAACCTGAAACTCACGTTCGACGTTACTTCACTGGACGGAAGCCCGCTGAACAACACAGCCAGCGACATTCTCGTCGGCGACGACGGGACGCTGTTCCGCACTCAGTTTCAGGCCATGTTCTAAACGGGGCGATCGGCGGTTTGACGGACCGGCGAGGCGCCTCCGGGTCAGGCATCTCAAGTCGTCACCAGATCCGTCTTGTTCTCTGTGCCACTCGACTGGATCTGGGCGTAAATTTCGCCCCGATGAATCGTCACGTGCTCGGGTGCTGAAAATCCCAACCGCACCTGGTTGCCTCGGACGCGAACGATCGTAATTCGGATGTTGTCGTTGATGACGACGGTTTGGTCGGGCTTTCGATTCAATACCAACATGGGGGTCCCCCTCAAAATCTCGGGTGCTATCCTTCAGTACCCTCTGCACTCCCTTGTTCCTATGGACGCCCGCATCCAGGGCCGCACACCGGTCGGCCCTTTGCCCCAAGAGCGCCTGGGCGTACCACACCCACTCTGCTTGCTCATTTGCCACGATTCGCCGAAGCTCACGCCACGGCGCGGGACGCCTCTCGACGTCCCCGAAGTCTCAGTGGAAGTGACTGCGAACGCTTGGTCTCGTGACGAACATCGTATTCCGTAAGCACCGCGCGGTCGTCCAGCACGATGTCGTAAAAAGACGGGCGCGAACCACACTTGAAGCGGTGCGTCGTTGCCGTTCCGGCGGCGACAAACCAGGTACCTTCCAGGTTCCAGGTCCACGGCCGGTGCATGTGGCCGCACAGGACGATGTCCACGCCGTAGTCCACGCACAAGTGCAGGATGTCGCCGGCGTCGCTCGTCAGATCGCCGTCGCGGCCGGCACCGGGGATGGGCAGCAAGTGGTGATGCAACGCCAGAATCTTGGCCTTGTCATCCGACCGCAAAAAATGATCCTGCAGATGGCCGTATTGCTCGCGCCCTACGCATCCCGCATCGAGATCAGGTTGCGTCGAATCGAGGCCAACAATCACCGACGCCGCACCCTCCCAACATGTCGTATGACCGCCGAACATTTGTTCGAACAACGCGCCGCCGTTGTTGCGGACATCGTGATTGCCAGGCAGCACGATCTTCTTCTCGGCCTCGAAATCTCCCAGATACTGTGCCAACCGTTCGTACTGATGTTCGAATCCGTCATCCACCAAATCGCCGGTCACCAGCATCACGTCCGGAGGAGATGCATTGACGGTCTCCAGCACCCGCTGGCCCCACTCCGGAACGAATCCGTCGGAGGCAACATGCAGGTCCGATAAGTGAACCAATCGGGTCATCAACTTCGCTCCAGGGTTGCCATACGTCCGCGTGTTTCTTTACTGATATTTTCATCCATAAGAATAGTGCACGCGTGTTAAGCGCATTTGTGTCCCCCGTTAAGAACACATAAATTGCCGATCGGCAGTTCTTCACAAAATCATCACGGTGCCTTCATTGATTTCTAACATCAAGGCCCTCTACTTCCGCTGTCCCATGACTGG
>CAZNKT010000065.1:14368-34334 GCA_964573605.1 uncultured Pirellulales bacterium | reverse complement strand
GGCGGCATGATGGGCTACCTCGCCGAACGCGGCGATTATAGCGCCGGTACGCTCAAGGAGGCGATGGCGTACGGCATTCTGGTGGCCAGTGTCAACGTGGAAGGGTTTGGCCTGGATCGGCTGAAGGCGGCTTCGCGCGAGGACATCGAGGACCGCATGAAGCAGTATCGGGACATGCTCTTTTTCTGAGCTTCCGGTCGGTGCAGCCTGTTGCGGGGGGGCCGGCCCGCCGCCCGGAGCGCGGCGTTGCGGCACGGAACTTTCATGGCCACGACGCGGACATTTATCGCCATCGAGCTGCCGGACGACATCCGCGGCCGGGCCGCATCGCTGGTCGACCGCTTGCAATCCGGCTCGGCGCAGGTGAAGTGGGTCGCACCTTCGAATCTCCACTGGACGCTGAAATTCCTGGGCGACGTGACCGACGAGGGTCTGGCCGGCGTGTGCCGCTGCGTGACCCGGGTTGCCCGGGCCCATGATCCGTTTCCGGTTCAGGTGGCGGGCACCGGCGCGTTTCCGAGCCCGGAACGTCCGCGGACGATCTGGTTGGGGATGTCGCGGGGCAGCCAGCCGATGGTGGCTTTGCATGCCGCGCTGGAAGCGGAGTTGCACAAGGTCGGTTTTCGACGCGAGGGACGTCAGTTCGTCCCGCACCTGACGCTGGGCCGAGTTCGCGGCCGTACGGGCGTCGATCCCGGGTTGCGGGAGTTGATCCAGCGGCACGCCGGTTTCGATGCCGGCGCGATGGACATAGCCGAGCTGGTGGTTATGGCCAGCTACCTCGAGCCGCAGGGGCCCACGTACCAGCGGATAGGCAGCGCACGGCTGGGTGAAGCCTGAGTGGACCCTCCCGCCGTGCACTCCGGATCGACGTCGGCCGCGTGTCGCTTCCGGGGCCATTTTTGCCGATATGCTCTTGGCCGGCGGCCGTGAAGCCGATATACTATTCATGCGTTCACTATTCCGAGCGGCGGGCACCGCACCTGCTTGCAACCGTTCGCATTGTTTTAGATAAAGGGATCCCAGCCATGGTTACGGCGACCAAAGCGAACAGCAGGATGGCCAAAAAAGAAAAAACGACCAGCCGCAAAGGGCGTGCGAAGGGCGAATCGGAGTCGATGCTGGACGGCAACACGGACCTGCGCCATGCCGTGGCCCAGATCGAAAAACAGTTCGGCCAGGGCGCGATCATGCCGCTGGGCATCGATCACGGTTCGGCGATTGCCGGGATTTCGACGGGCAGTCTTTCGCTGGATATGTCGCTGGGAGGCCAGGGGATTCCGCGGGGCCGGATCGTGGAGATCTTCGGGCCCGAGTCGAGCGGCAAGACGACGCTCGCGCTGCACGTCGTCGCCGAAGCCCAGCGCGCCGGCGGCATTGCCGCGTTCATCGACGCCGAACATGCGCTGGACCCGACCTGGGCGAAAAAGCTGGGCGTGCAGCTCGAAACGCTGCTTGTCAGTCAGCCCGGTAACGGCGAAGAGGCCATGCAAATCACCGAGATGCTCATCCGGTCCAATGCCGTGGACGTGATCGTCATCGATTCGGTTGCCGCGCTCGTGCCGACCAAGGAGTTGGAAGGAGAGATCGGCGATTCGCATGTGGGGCTCCAGGCCCGGCTCATGAGCCAGGCACTGCGTAAACTGACCGGCGCCATCTCGAAGAGCAAGACGGCGGTAATCTTTATCAACCAGATCCGGGAAAAGATCGGCGTCATGTTCGGCAGTCCGGAAACCACGCCGGGCGGGCGGGCGTTGAAATTCTACAGCTCGTGCCGGATTGACGTGCGGCGGATCGGGCAAATCAAGGAAGGTGAAGATGTGGTCGGGCAGCGTGTGCGCTGTAAGATCGTCAAGAACAAGGTCGCGCCGCCGTTTAAGGTCGCAGAATTCGACATGATGCACACGGAAGGAATCAGCTACGAGGGCGATTTGCTCGATATGGCCTTGGCGCAAAAGCGGGTGACTCGAAGCGGCACCTGGTTCCGTTACGGGGACGTGCATCTCGGACAGGGCCGGGAAAAAGCCCGCCAGTTCCTCCGCCAGAATCCCCAGGTCGCCCAGCAGATTCGCCAGGAAGTTCTGGCCGAGGACGCGGGCCCGGAGACGGCGGACAACGGCCGGGCGTGACCGGCCACGCCGAGGGCTGCCAGGGACCGCCACCGCGCGATCCACCGCAATTCACTCCGGCCGACGTCCACGATAATGATCCTGCCTGACGCCCGCGTGCCGGAGGCGGTCCAGATCGTCCGGGGGTGTCATTGTCGGCCGCTGGTTGCCGACCTGCAGGCGGACGATGCATGCCCTTTAAGCGGGACATTTTTCTTGGGCACGTGCAATTCCCGATAGGAATGAAATGGCGCTCCATCACCCGGCTCTCGAAAAATCTCTCCAACGGGCTTATTCCGCCGAGAAGGCGGCATCGCTGGCATACATCGGCCATGCGGCGTCCTTAAAGGATCCGGCGGAAAAGGCGGCCGTCAGGCAAATCGAGCAAGACGAGTGGGACCATCGTGCCAATGTTCTGAAGATCATGCGGAAGTACCATATCCCCATATCCAAATACTACGAATTCAAATACCACCTTATTGGCAAAGTCATCGGCCTGGCGTGTCACGTTATCGGCAGATTCATGCCTTACTTCTTCGCGGGCAAGCTCGAAAGCGGCAATGTTTGCGAATACTTCGTCATGATCAAATACTTCCATGCACTCGACATCACAGAACACGATGAAGATTTGTATGAAATGGGCATTCGGGAAAAGGAGCATGAAGTGTACTTCTTGGGGAAGATCAGCAGCGCCAGATGGCTACCGATTTTTGAAAAGCTGTTTTCGTGGGGCGTGCACCAAAGCGCCAACGATGTGAATTTGGACGACAGATATCCGGTGGAAACGTCAGACCAATATTGCAGCACTTTCTCATCCCAGAAGACCTCGGTACCAGGAAGCAGCAGCCGATCAGGCTGATGGGGCCGCGAATTTGACGATTCACGAGCTGTCAACGTGCCGGGGCGGTCAGAAACGCGAGCAGGTCGCGCAACTCCTGATCGGTAAGCAGGTCGACCAGTTGATCCGGCATGATGGACCGGGGCGATGCCTGGCGGCGCGCGATCTGCGCGGCGCGCAGCGACGTGCGCTGGCCTTGGGCGTCGGCGTAGACTTGCGTGCCATCGCCGGATTCTTGCACCAGCGTGCCGACAAGGAGACGTCCATCCGTCAGGATGATGGTCCACGCATAGAATTGCGGCGCGACTTCCCGGCTGGGCTCGAGGATGGATTGCAGCAGACGCCGCCGGCCGGTGCTGCTGCCCACGCGGCTCAAGTCCGGACCGACGTCGCCGCCGCGACCCTGAAAGCGGTGGCAGCGGGAACACCCGCCGGAACCGGTGTGGAAGAAGATGCGTTCTCCCGCCGCCCCATTTGCCGGGCCTTGGAGTTGCTGCAGCCAAGCATCCAGGGCCGTCACCGCGGGACGCTCCGGCCTGTGCCCGGGACGCACGACGCGCTGCCATACTGCACGTGCGGCCTTCCCCTTTGGCGGCGACGCGCGAAGTGTCTCCAACCGATCGTCAGTCAACGATTGCCCGCGTAGCGCCCGCAGCGCTTCCACCTGAAGTTGCTCATCGGGGCCGGTGGCCACCTGGCAGAGCAAATCGCGCTGCGGTGATGACGCCGGAGACAGACCCAGAACGGCCTCCGCCCGCACGGCAAACGGCAGGGATGCGTCCTCGACGCAATCTCTCAGCAGGGCAAATCGCTCCGGGTGCGGCCAGTCACGGATGCTGCGCGCGACCTCGACCCGCACCGCAACATCTCGCGAATCGAGCAGTTCCCGGAGGCGGTCCACCGTCAGCACGGGATCATTCGGCGCCAGTCCCCGCAGCGCTTGACGCGCGAGCATCGGGGGGGCGCGCGGATCTTCAACGATCTCGGCGAGGTAATGACGGCCCCGCTGTTTGTCGGCCAGATGCGGTGAAACACCGTCGAGCAGCGCCAGGGATGCCAGCGTGGCAGCGAACAAACGATAGGAAATGTCCGCCCGCCGCAGTTGGCTCTCCAGCGCTTCGCGATACTGCGGCAGGTTGTCTTCGCCGATCCATTGCGTGGCCAGGAAGCGAATATCCGCGTCCGGACTGCTCAGATACTGGGATAACGTATCGGTCACGTGCCGAATGCCCGCCGCGCGCTGGCAAAGCAACACGCCCAATTGTTGCCGCGCGTCGGTCAGTCCGCGGGCATCGCAACCGGCCAGCACGTCGGGATGGCGTATGAGGACGTCCCGGGCCGCGACACGCAGAAAAGGATCGCCGGTATCCAGGAAATCCAGCACTCGAGCGAACGTCTCGCAATCTTGCGAATTGAGCGTCAGTCGTCGCAGGGCGGCGGCCCGAACCTGGGCAGCTTCGTCATGGTCCAGCAGCCGTGCGGCATCCAGCAACTTCGCGGGCACGATGCGCACGGCGAACTGGCGCACGTCGGGACACGCGTCGGACAGGAAGCGGCCGGCGTGTTCCGGATTGACGGAACCGGCCGCCACGAACGCTGAAAGCGCCACGGCCCGCGCACGCGGATCCGCGCTCCGCGCGGCAACATCTATGGCCGAGTTCCGTTCGGCGCGTGGCAACCGGCTCACGCGGAAAAGCGCGCGCCGTCGGACGGCTCGATTCCGGGACGCCAACCCCCGCGCCGGTTCATCAGGCGGCCCATCACCGCGTGAATGTTCGTCGGCCGCGCGCGTTCGCAGTCTCCAAATGCGGCCCTTACCGTGCAACTCATACGACCGGTCCACCCAGTCGGTGATATATAGCGAACCGTCCGGCGACGCCGCCATGCCTACCGGCCGAAAGTCTTCGGGCCCCACGACCACCGGTTGCATCGAGGCCCGATAGGTTGCACCGTGGGGTTTGAGCCGAAACCGTTCCACACGATGATGTCCCCACGACGTGACAAGCAGGTCGCCTCGATAGTCCGCGGGAAGAATATCGTACTCACAGAACAGAAGTCCGGAGGGCGCTTCACCGGTTCCGGCAACCATCGGCAGCGTGCCGGGCAATTCTCCATTCCACGCAGTGAATGGATGCAGTCCGGCCCGACCATTGCGATAGCGATAGCCGTAATCGCCGCCCGAGACGATATGCAGCAAACGGCAGGGGGGACGCGAGTCGGGGTCGTTGTCGACGGTAAAGAGCCGCCCGAAAACATCGAACTCCAGCTGCACGGGATTCCAGAAGCCCGTGGCGATTTTACGCACGCCACTGCCGTCTTCTCGGGCTTGAAAAATGTTTCCACCTTCTCCACCGCCGCTCACGGTCGTCCCGTCCGCGCCTACCAGCCGATAGGCTTCCCCCAGATTCTCCCCCATGCTGACGAACAGATCGCCGGTGGCATCAAACGCGCAACTGAACAATCCGTTGTGCGGGTAATCTCCTTTTGTCTCCAGGTGCATGAGTGTCGTCGACACATCGGCTCGGCCGTCGGCGTTCGTATCCCGCAGACGGATCACGGAATTCCGCGTCACGACATACACCTCACCGCTGGGATGTATGGTCAGGTGCATGGCATGGCGCAGCCCGTCGTGGAACGTCGTGATCTGGTCCGCTCGGCCGTCCTTGTCCGTGTCCTGCATCGCCAGGATGCGGTCCGACGCGTGCCGCGTGTAATTCTCGGGAGGAAAATGGGTATTGCTTTCTACGACCAGGATCCGGCCGTCGGCATCGGCCCCGATGCCCACCGGCGTGACAATGTCGGGATGCTCCGCAAAAAGTTCTATCGTCAGCCGCTCGTCCACACTCTTCGGTGCCTCCACCGCGTGCACGGGCTCGGTGGCGACAGGCGAGCCTTCTTCTTCCGCATTTGCCCGACCCGCCTCGGGGCCGGAAGCGGATGCGCGCGTTGCCGGCAGGGCCAGCAGAGCCGACGCCAAGACCATCAAGACGCTCCGCGCCCCTCGGCGGCCCGTGACCGGAGGATACGGTCGCGGTTCGCGCTGCGTTCGGTGGCCGGCCAACGCCCCCTTGTCGATTCGCGGAGCGTGACCACCGGACGTTATGGACTTTGGGAATCGGTCTTTCACGAGTGCGGCCGTTGTGGAGTTGCTACGGTGTAAGGGGGCGGGCAAAGTGTCACGGCGCTGCGGGTGGTCGATGTTGTCCGGATGGATTTTCCATTCCCAGCGGATCGAGCCGCACGGCTGCTTCCGTGACGATCGCCGTCGACAGCTCGGCCGGTACAGCGTGGCCCGACAGTTCGATGAGCAGATGGTTGCCGCCTTTGGCCAGCATGACGTCGATGTCGTGCGGCGCAGGCGAATCTGTCGGGGAATCGGAAACGAGATGACCGTTGCACGACACTGCGGCGTGCAGTTGCGTACTGACAATCGCACGTCCCGTTTGCGCCACGGGCGACTGGATCGGTACATAGCAGTAGATCTTGCGGTTGCTGGGTTTCGCCGGCCCGGAACTGGCGGCAAAAAGGTCATCGAGGTACAGCACTCCGCGTGCGTCGGACTCCCGACGCTGCCAGTCGGCGCTCGCGCGGTCTTTCTGTCGCACTGGTTGTGTAACGTCGATCAATCCGTCTCGATCCGACGGTAGGCGCGGTGCATCGCCATCAAAAGGACCCAGCAGAAAATAGAGCGACGCGGTGGCCACGGGCTGTTTCAGGCTTTCCAGGTAGGCGAGAAGATCGACGAGATCGCGTGTGGTCATGCTCTGCGCCAGTCCTTCGGGCATTAAGGAATTGTCCGCAACACGGCGGGCCGCGATGTGTGCCTTCGGCACGCGCAGTTGCTGTCCCGTCGCGGTGGTCAGGATCGTCGTATCGGACGTCTCTCTCGTCAAAATTCCTTCCAGCGTTCGACCGTCTTCCAGGAACAATAACACCGATTGAAAGCCGTGCGAGACGGCTCCGCTGGGATTCAAAATTGACTCGAGCAATCCGTCACGTCCCAATTTGACTCCCACGGTAGACAGGTCCGGACCGACGTGTCGCCCGCGGCCTTGAACGCGATGGCATGACCAGCACGCCGTGCCATCCTTGCCGTCGCGAAAGAAAACGGCCTCGCCGCGTTCTGGGGCGCCGCGTCGGCTGAGCAGTTCCCGGATGGGGGGCAGCGGTCGGCCGCCGTGAGTGCTCGGCAGCGGCAAAAGCTCGGCAGCCATGCGACGGACCTGCCGGTCGGGATGACGGTGGACGGCCGTGGTCCATTCGCTGCGAAGCTGGTCCGGTACGTCGTTCTGTTTCGCCATTTCGACGAGCTGCGTGCCACCTCCGGGCAGCATCGCCAGTTGCCGGATAGCTTCGCGTCTCAGCGGCGCCGCGTGACGGTCGTCCAGCAGGACTTCGGTGAGTTGCTCGCGTGCGTGCTTTGGAGAAAGGCTGGCCAAGGCGCGCAGCGCGGCCCGGGCCAACGGCGACGCGTCGCGGGATGCCTGGGCGTCATCGATCATGCGGATGAAATCTTCCGCCAGATGCTGTTGCTGCAGTTGCCCCAGCGACTCGATGGCGGCGGCGCGCACCTCGATGCCGGCGTTCGTGTCTTGGGCAATGGCCAACAGCCGGTCCACGTACGATTCGACTTTAAGCTGGCCGATGAGACGGACGGCGCTGACTTGCAATGGCGGATCATCGAGCGCGCCGTCCAGCGCCGAGCGCACGATGGGGTCGTCGGCGACGTGGCCAGCGTCCCGGCGCGAACATTGGCCGATCGATTCCAGCCAGGATTTTTTCGTCTCGGCGCCGGCCGCTTGGAAAAAACGTTTGGCCGCAAAGGTGCCGGCCACGTCGGGTGCAAGCTGCGCCACGGCGATTTGGACGCCCCGGATCACCCGCGGCGCATCCGTGGCGTCCAGTAGCTGGTCGAGGTATTGCGTAGCCGTTGGATTCCCCACGCTCCAGACGATACCGATCAGATGGGACGCCGGATTTTCCGACGGGAGTTGGTCGGAAGGGCGCAGATAGGCGTCGTTGGTAGCCACGGGCCAGTACGGCGGGAGCGTGAAATTCTTATACAGGCGATCGACGTGCCGCAGGGCCGTTTGCGTGGCGTCGGCGAACAGCCGCGCGAGGAATTGTGGTTCGCGATCGACCAAAGCCAGGTGGAGCGCTTCGAGGTAAAAACGATCGCGCCCGTCCCACTGCCGGGCGAGATTCGCCAGCGCGTCAGCGACGCGATCGGTTGGTTCGTACCGGAGACACAGCAGCAGTTCTCGCCGCACGCCGGCGTCCGCGTCGTCTTGTAGCGGAAGGATTTTGTGAAGGACGTCGTCGGACAATCGGTCCGACTCGCCTCGATCGTTCGTCTCGACCAGTTCCAGGCGGCAGCGCGGTCGCGCGAGCAACCGGATGGCACATTCACGTATGCGGGGATCCTGGTCGGCCAGGGCCACGGCAGTGGCGCGAGCAGCGTGATCTTCCATGCCGGCCAGGACATGCAGCGCCCGGGCGCGCATCAGTGGCGAGCCGCTTTGCAGGAGATCGAACAAGCTGCTTGCTGCTTCGTCGGCTTTCGCAATCAGCAGATGGCGCGCGGTAACGCGCGTGCAGCCATTGGGGTTCATCAATGCCTCGATCAGCCCCTTAACCGAGCGGAAGTCCGCCGTTGGCGGTTTCCGTGATGCTGCAGACGAATCGAGGCGGTAAACGCGGCCCGAGGACTGGTCAACAAAGCGGTGGCCACCGACTCCGGCGTCGTACCAGTCGACGATGTAGATCGCTCCGTCGGGCGCCACCGCCGCGTCGATGGGGCGGAACCAGGCGTCGGTTCCGTGGGCAAGAACCGATGTTCGCGGCCGATAGGCGGCTCCGCGACGCACGAGCTGGTTAGTGTAAATGGCGTGTGTCCCGGCATCGATCTGGAGCACCGCGCCGCGCCCGGCGTCACCCAGCAGGCCGCCTTCATAAGCCAGAATGCCTCCCGGCGAACCGTTGCCCGTACCAACGATCTTTGGAATCACGCCGGGCAGGTCCTCGCTCCAATGGTGATCACTGCCCGGCGCGCGATATCCGTAATTGCCTCCTTCCATCAGCCACACGGTGCGGCAGCCGCGGTTGCCGTCATCATCGTTGTCCGAAACAAAAACGCGGCCGAAAGAATCCACGGCGACTTCGTAGTTGTTTCGGAACCGGACGCCCAGCACCTCCAGCCCAGTGCCGTCGGGATTGACCCGCAACGTGGCGCCACGCCGGTCGGAACGGACCCTGCGGCCCCCGCGATCCGTGACGTCCATGGTCATCCGGGTGCGGTATTTCTCGGGATCGCCGTGCATCCCATCGCCTTGAGTGAAATAAAGTTTTCCGTCAAGTGCCAGCGTCATGCCGTGCACGCCGTGGTCGCTGTCAATTCCACCAAAGCCCGTCAACAGTGCGTAACGCTTGTCGGCCCGATCGTCGCCGTCGGTGTCTTCCAGTACGAGCAGATCCGGCGAGTTTCCGACAAATACCCGCGCGCCGCGGTACACGCCGTCGACATACGTTTCCTGCACCGCAAGGCCCATGGGTACGGGATAGATGTTGTCGGCAAAGACGGTGAAGTGGTCCGCCTGCCCATCCTGGTCGGTATCTTCCAGAATCCGGATCTCATCGGCACCTTCGATCCGCTGGAATTGCTTGTTGCGGAACAGTCGGTAATTCTTTCCCTGCGTGATCCAAATTCGGCCTCGAGAGTCAATGTCGACGGCAGTCGGGTTCTGGACCATCGGATCGGTGGCCCAAACCGAGCACGGCAAGTCCACCATCACCTCCATCTGCTCGACCGTTTCGGACGGCGATAGCTGAGCCCACACCGCATCGCCGTTCGCGCCGCACACGGCGGCTGCCAGCAGAAGATGACGGAATGCGCGAGCAGGGGCGGGCGCGATAGCCCGCGTGCCACGAGTCCGGACGGACGCCCGAATAAGGCTGGCAGCAGTCAGTCGCGGGACGCAACGAGAAGTCCTCATGGTCGCAGATCCTCAATCGAAGCCGGTCTCATTTTGGGGCGTGGTCACTCGAAGGGCGAGGTGTGGATGGCACGAGATCCAAGAAAGTGGCAAGAGTCTATTCCCATTGCGTGATTCCTGACGCAAGCCTTCATGGACGCGGGGCGCGGCGGGCGATGACGTCGAGATCGACCAGCGCCGCCCGGCCTTGGGACCGTTCGACCAGTGAGCAGATCATGTCGATCGTGTGAAATTTTGGATCGACAACACCGAGGCACGACGGATGTGCCAGGAAGTCGAAGACCGCTTGATGTTCAATGACCCACTCGAGCGCCATGCGGATGGCCTTCAAGAAATGCTTCAGTCTCCATCGACCGTTCCGGAAAGCACCAATGTCGCTAATGGGACTCATCGGAATTTCGATCAAACCGGTCGGGTACACATCGGGCTGGGAACGCTGCTGTGCCGCGACAATGTTCAGAAAGACTTCCCGAGACGGTGCTTCGCCAGTGGCATGCAGGTCGCGCACGCCACCATGGGAAACATAACGGCTGCTGGTCCAGCTGAATCCCAGATCGAGCAACATGCGCTGGATGTCTTCACGGCCTGTGAGCCCGGTCGCGAAACCTCCGGGCGTCCGAAACCCGCGTGCTTCAACACCGACGCGCTGCTGAAGGGCCTTGTTCGTCATGACGATATTCTGCCGAATGACTTCCTCCGTCGTCTGGCCTTGAATCAGCCACGGTGCCCGCTGGAAGCGGTATTGTAATTGATCCACGTCTTGGGCCAGTAGGTAGACGTGGTCGTAGGTGTGATTGCCGATGGGATGACCCTGACGCGCGATTTCCTTCAACCAATCGACGTCTTCCTGTTCGAACACCTGGCCCACAACAAAATTGTGTACGCGTCCTCCACGTGCGTGGACGCGCCGGCACGCTTCCACGGTGTACTGCTTGGCCTCGTCCGTGAGATTGCCTTTCTCATAATCCCAGTGCGTGGCGTCCCATGTGGGAAAGTTGCGCGACATTTCCAGATCGAGCGTGATGGCCACGAGTGCTTTTGCATCGTGGGAGTCGGAGGCCTGTTCCGGCGACACATCTTCCGCGGAGCTGCGACGCGACCACCACGCGGCTCCTGACGCCGCCGCGCCCGCCAGCACGGTTCGCCGCGACACGCGATCCAAATCATGAAGCACTGCGTCCGCTCCGTCCCAGGATGGAATTTACGGTGGAGATCACGGTGGGCGCAAGAGTCGTGCGCCTGAAGCATCAGTATACGTGGTTTGGCGACCCCACGCACATCAGACTCGCCGGCGCGCCGACGGACCGCATCCGCAACACAACTGGGGCGAGGGGCAAGGCTGAGCGTTTCGCCGGCCGCCGTCAGACTGGAAGGAGCAGTCGCCGGGCGTTTTCGCCCCGAATAAGATCTGCCTGTTCCGCCGGAATGCGAAATCGGTCGAACAACGTAAACTGCGTGAATTCTTTCTGCGTCAAATCGTACAGATCGGTTCCGAACAGCAGGCGATCCGCTCGCCGCCTCAAGAAAGCATCACCGAACTGCGGATCGCGCAGCACGGCATGCGCACCGCTGGACGACAGATCGCCGTACAAGTTGGCGAAGCGGTCCATCAAGGCATCAATGGCACCGCCCGGCGCGACGGGACCACGCGGAAAGCCCACGTGCAGGTCTGCCTGCGTCAGGTTGCCGGAAATCGATGCCCACCATCCCTTGCCATGTCCGATCATGACCAGATCGGGAAGCGCGGCCAAAACCTTCGCCAGGCCGGGCAGTCCCGGCCGGTCCATGTTGGCTCGGTTGTCCAAATGGAACAGTACCGGCAGCTTCACCTGGCGGCAGGCGTTGTAAAGTCGAAGACATAGCGGATCGTCGATCGGCAACATCGGTTTGTGCTCGCCGAAGCCGACGGCGCCCGCATCGCGGAAGCGCCGCAACATGTCGACCAGATCGCGGTCGGCCGTCAGGTGCGTGGCCAGGGTCCGCGGATCCACGGCGCAAAACGGGAATAAGCGGTCACGAAAGGGCCGCGTTTCGCGCAGTACGAACTCGGTCGTGACGGGATACCAGAAGGACTCGGGAGAGACGAGCGGGAGCACGGCAGCCTGTTCGATCCCGTGCGCGTCCATCCAACGCAGCGCGTACTCCGCGGTGACCGGTCCGCGTTGGGACCCGTACCACGACTGGGTCAGATGAATGTGCACGTCGAACAACGCGTAACGAGACCGAGTCGCTTCGGATCCAGCCCGAACTGCCCGCAGTCCGCAAAGGCCGAATCCTGCCAGACTGGAAAGAAAACGACGGCGGTGGCTCGTTCGACACTCAGACAACCGCCACAGCCTCTATCTCGAGTTCGAGTCCCGGGATGGCAAGCTCGGGCGTCCCTACCGCAGTCGATGCCGGATAGGGTTCCACCAGGTAATCCTTGCGCACTTTTCGAAAGGTGGGCAGATCACGCAGCAGATGCACCCAATACGAGCGAATGATCACCACGTTGTCGAACGATGCTCCGGCCGCATCGAGAATCAGACCGATACGATCAAATGTTTGCCGTATCTGGGTTTCCATTTCCGCATTCAAATCAGCCGGCCCCTGTCCCGAGATGAACAACACGCGCTGGCCTTCGCTGAGGATCCCCGGCGAATAACCAACGTCCGACGCCGGTGCGCCCGGCGGGTGCAACGCGCTTCGCTTGGCGGCAACGGCATCGGCTTGTCCGGCGTGCGCCGATGGAAGGGCCGGCGCGGCAAGCAGGCCACCGGCAACGCCGGTCAGGCTGGCGCCGAGAAACGAGCGGCGGTGGCGACGGCGTCTTCGCAGGCTCCCCAGAATCATGGCTGGTTCTCCAAAATGAAGGGATGGACTCAGCACGCAACAATATCAGTCGGGCCAGCACAAGCACGCCGGGATGCGCACCCCGCCGCCTCTGTTTCCTCGCCCGCCCATCTTGCCAATATGCTACCCGATGGACCGCTCGCTCGCAGCCCGCATATGGCCGACGTGGTGGCTCCCCAAATCGCGTACTGCCCGATAGAATACGACTTTTCGCGACCCGTTGCGGATCCTGATGGCGGACCGCTCCGCATGGCTCCCTCCCGACGCATGTTCCCGCCAAGATGACCCACCGCGCGTACAACTTCTCTGCGGGGCCGGCCGTACTTCCGGAACCGGTCCTGCGTATTGCCAAGGACCAGTTGCTGGAGTTGCCCGACGTGGGCGCTTCGGTGATGGAGATCAGCCACCGATCAGCTGCCTTTAAGGACATTCTGGACGGGACCCGCGGCGCGTTGCGGGAACTCTTGGAACTGCCTGACGAATACCACATACTTTTTCTTCAGGGAGGCAGCCGGTTACAGTTTGCCATGGTGCCCATGAATTTGCGAGCGGCGGCGGATCAGCCCGCCGATTACGTGCTCACCGGTTCGTGGGGGCAGAAGGCCATCGACGAGGCCAGACTGCAGGGTGCCGCGCGGGTCGCCTGGGACGGCAGCGGCGACGGCTACCGCCGGATTCCGACGCCAGCGCAGCTCGACCTCGATCCTGGGGCGGCCTACGTCCATTTCACATCCAACGAAACGATCGAAGGCGTGCAATTCGCGCGGGAACCGGATCCGGGAAGCGCTCCGCTCGTGTGCGACGCCTCGTCCGATTTTCTTTCCCGCCCGATAGACACCACCCGCTACGGGCTGATCTATGCCTGCGCCCAGAAGAATGCCGGCCCGGCCGGCGTGACCATTGTCCTTATTCGCGACGACCTCGTGCAGCGGTCCCCCCGGACCGTGCCCCGCATGCTCAGTTACCAGGTACATGCCGATCATGAATCGCTGTTCAACACGCCGCCCACATTCGCGATCTACATGGTAGGGCTCGTCGCGCGATGGCTGTTGGACGATGTCGGGGGTCTGGCGGTCATGGATCAGCGGAACCGCAGCAAGGCCAAAATCCTCTACGATGCCATCGACCAGAGCGAGGGCTTCTTCCGGGGACATGCCGACCCGTCATGCCGATCGCTGATGAACGTCACGTTCCGTTTATCCACGCCGGAACTCGAGAAGGCATTCGTCCAACAGGCGGCCGAGCAAGGTATGGTCGCGCTGGCCGGGCATCGCTCCGTGGGCGGGATCCGCGCGTCGATTTATAACGCCATGCCAGTCGAGGGCGTCGAGACGCTGGGGCAGTTCATGCGCGATTTTTGCCGTCGCCATGCGTGAGTCCACGTTCGCCCTGGCGCTTGGCGTTGGAAAACGGATGGCCACTTATCTCTAACCGGATTTTGGGAACCATGCCGGACGTCTTGATTCTTGACGAGTTGGCCCGGGACGGCCTCGACCTGCTCGAAGCCACGCCGGGCATGACCTACCAGGTCCAGACGGGCCTGAAGGGAAGCGCGCTGCGCGATGCCTTGGAACGCTTCGACGGGGCCATCTGTCGCAGCGGCGTGAAGCTCACCGCGGATGTGCTGGAAGGCAATCGCCGTCTCAGGGCGATCGTGCGGGCCGGTGTGGGCACCGACAACATTGACAAGGATGCGGCGACACGTTCGGGCATCGTCGTGATGAACACGCCGGCCGGCAATACGGTGAGCACCGCCGAACATACCATGGCGTTGATGCTGGCGCTGTCGCGCAACATTCCGCCTGCGTATCAGAGTTTGACCGAGGGCAAATGGGATCGCAAACGGTTCATGGGAACGCAACTGGCTGGAAAAACGCTGGGCATTATCGGCGTGGGGCGGATCGGCCAGGCCGTCGCGGCCCGCGCGAGGGCCTTTCAGATGCGCATCGTGGCCTACGATCCGTTCCTGTCCCGCGAGCGCATGCAGGAATTGGGAATCGAGCCTTGCGAAAGCGTCGAGCAGCTCCTGCCACAGGCGGACTACCTTACGGTGCACACGCCGTTGAGCGACGAAACTCGAGACCTGATCGGCCCGGAACAGATTGAGCTTCTTCGTCCCGGCTCGCGCCTGATCAACTGCGCGCGAGGTGGGATTTACAACGAAGCCGCCCTCGTGGAAGGCCTCACGAACGGCAAACTGGGAGGCGTCGCGCTGGATGTTTTCTCGCATGAACCGTGTTCCGACAGCCCGCTTTTCGGCATGCCGGGAGTGGTTTGCACGCCGCATCTCGGAGCAAGCACCGAAGAAGCCCAGACGCAAGTCGCCACCGAAGCCGTCGGGCTGCTGGTGGATTTCCTGCGAACCGGGACCATCCGCCACGCGGTGAATATGGCGCCCATCGAAGGGCGCACCCTGCAAAAGCTGCACGGCTTCCTCGATATGGCGTACCGTCTTGGCCTGCTGATGGCCGGTTGGCAACAGGGGGGCGTGCAAGCCTGCCAGGTGACCTATCGAGGTGAAGTAGCATCCAAGGAGACGCGGGTGCTCACGGCCTGCCTGGCCGCCGGCTTGCTGCAGAACGTGCTGGACGACGAGATCAATCTGGTCAACGCCGAAGTCCTCATGCGGGAACGCGGCATCGAGGTAGTTGAGCAAAGCCGAGTCGACAAGGGCGCGTTCAGTTCCACGATCACCGCGGAAATTACGACCGATCAGGCCACGTACCTGGCGACCGGTACGCTGTTTGGCCAGCGGATGCCCCGACTCGTGCAGCTGCAATCCTACCGCCTGGAAGCCTATCTGGATGGATGCCTGCTGATTTTCACCCATCAGGACGTGCCCGGGATTATTGGTTCGGTCGGAACGATCTTCGGCAGCCATCACGTGAATATCGCTCAGATGGCGGTGGGACGCGCCGGGGACGCGCCGGGCGGCGAAGCGATTGGCGTGCTGAATCTGGACCAGGTGCCGTCCGCCGAGGCCCTGGCCGAAGTCCGCCAACTTCCATTCATTTCCAGCGCTACGGTCATCCAAATGCCCCAGGCCGGCCAACTGCCGAATTGGCTGAGGGCAGGTTGAATTGCATTTTCTCGCCTGACTACGATGGAACAGGGCAGCCCGCCACAGTCGCCCACCAGCGCGCGGCGGGACCTGCCGATTTCCTTCTCCGTGGTTCTCCTCCATGCACGTCATCTTCTGGCTGGGTCTGCTGGCCGCGCTGGCTTCCAGTGAATTCGCTCCACGAGGCGGTGTCGTCCGGCCCTTTGGTCAGGCCGCCATCTCAATCATGCTGGCCGCCGGGCTCTGCCTGTGGGCGGTGGGAACATCCCGGCGCTTGTGCCGCCGTCTGAGGTTGCTCGATGTCCGTAAGAGCGATCTCGGTGACCGGCTCCGGCGACGGCGCCTGGTTTTCATGGGGCTCTGGTCGGCGGGAACTGGCCTCGTCCTCGGACCCCTGCAGTGGCCGCAGGTCGCCCGCGACAGCTTCGGACTGGCGCGGACACTGCTCATTGACGAAATCGCCGTAGTGTTGCCCGTCGCGGTACCGCTGTTGGTCTGGTGGTGCAGCCAGCGGCGAATCGAAACGGCCGTGTCCGACTGGCTGGGGCATGCCGCACCGCCGGAGTTGCCGCGCCGGGAGTGGCACGATTTGCGGTCCGCAGGGTTGCCTGTGGTCATGCCCGTGGTCGCCGTGATCGCAGCTCGGGACGTCTGCGCGATGTCGGGCGTCACCCAACTCGCACCGTGGTTCGAATGGGTCGCCGTTGCTGCTGTGCTGGCAATGGCAGCCTTCGGTTTTCCCCTTTGGATCCGGTACGCGTGTGGCACTTCACCGCTTGGCCGGCAGCCCCTCCGGGGCAAACTGATTCAAGCCGGCCGGCGCTACGGCATCGGCGACTATCTGATCTGGACTGCCCCGCAAACGCCGTATGCCGCGGTGACCGGGATCGTGCCCGGTCTGCGGTACGTGCTGCTGAGCAATCGGCTCGTGCATCGTTGCTCGGATGAAGAGGTTGAAGCCATCGTCGCGCATGAGCTGGGGCACGTGCATCATGGCCACGTGCTGTTGCGTTTGGGAGTCGTCGCCGCGCCGCTGGCCGTGCTCGCCGGACCGTTGTCCGCCGAGTATCTGCCCGGCACGACTGGCGGCCAATCGACTCTGTCAATGAAAGTGTTACCGCTCGTCCTTGCGGTCTGTGCCGGCTATATCGTCGGAGTGGTGCGACCCTACTGGCGATTATTGGAGCATCAGGCAGACAGTTTTGCACTGTGGCGCGGCCCGGTGGCGGGCGCCGCTGTGGATTGCGGTGACAAGAAGATCGGGCAGGAGTTGTCGGTCTATCTCGCTGCCTTGGAAAAACTGGGGCCGTCAACCTCCAAATTCCGATCGTGGCAAAGTCTGTTTCATCCGGACCTGGCGCAACGCCGCGTCTTCCTGCAGCGAACGGCCTGCCATCCGGGGCGCTTCGACAGATTCACTAGCCAAATGCGCCTGCTCAACGGGCTGCTGGCGACCTTGCTGCTGGCCTCCGTCGCATGGGCAGCCTTGGACGCCTGGACACCGTGACATGATGCGGTGCGGCGGGCGACATGCAGTTTCAAGACTGCCCGTACTCAAATGTCCCTCGCCGGCGTCTCAGGCTTCTTGATCGATGCGGGCTCGCACGGGGGGGGACCCGGACGTGTTCGGCAAAATCGCCACAATCTGCGGTGTTTTTCCAGAATGCGGACGTCGTGTGTTCGGTTTTCTTTAACCAAGCCTCTTATTTTTACGATGAAGCCTGTCGGTGATGGCGCGTAGCGCCGTGGCATGGCCTACCTTTATGGGGCGGCGCCTGCCTGGAGTCACCTCAACGGCGAGATTCGAGATTCCCGATGAGATGAACGTAAGGAACAAAACCATGTCCGGAGCAACTGTAGAACCCAATGCGTTGGACGACCGCGTCGAGACCGCCATTCTAACGAGCCCGTTCGTACGGCACCGTCAGCTTCGATTTGAAACCCAAGAGGGGCGGGTGGTGTTGCGGGGCAAGGTGGGCTCGTACTTTCAGAAGCAAATGGCCCAGGAAGCGGTCCGCGGCGTGGACGGCGTGCAAACCATTGAGAATTGTCTGGAAGTAGGCTGAGCCCTGCTTGCCGCCAGACAATCGACACCTGGGCGTCAGCGCGGCGCCTGGCTGTGACCGTGCACCGCGTCGACTCGTGAGTCGTAGTTGGGCAGCGCGCCGGCCAAATGGCACGCGTCCAGCGCCTGTCGGCAGGCATCGGACAAGCCGCACAGCCGCAGCATTCCGCCGTGAGCCTGGATCCACCGGTGCAACTGGACCAGTTCGCCGATCAGGCGGCTGGGAAGCCGCTCAACGTCATCCATTTCCAGCACGACGCGATAGGTGAAATGGCGAGAAAGAATGTCCCAGAGCCGATCGGCCAGATCGGCGTCCCTGCCGGCAAGATTCTTCGGCGGCGATAGTTTGACGAACAGGCACTCGGGCCCGCGGTCAATGTCCAGATGCCAGTTCCTCGCAAGGTGGACCATGGTTCGTGCTCCCTCTATCCGCAAGCGAAACGTCCCTTCTCCGACGCGCGTCTGAGAGCCATCTATGCACGTGACCATAACACCTGATGGGAGATTTGCCTAGCGCGATCGACGTGCTACGCGATCGACGTGCTATCAGTCCGCATCCAGCATGGACGCGATCGACTGCCGCGCGGTCTTCAAGGCTTCCGGCAGATCTTTGACCGATTTGCCTCCAGCCTGGGCCATGTCGGGTCGTCCACCACCACCACCACCGACGGTCTGGGCAACTTCCCGGACCCACCGGTCCGCGCGGGCCCCTCGATCCTGAAGTTCATCGCTGATCCCGGCCACGAAGGAAATCTTGTCGTCTTCCTGGGCGCTGGCCAGCAGCGCGGCAACGGGCCGCCCTTTGCGGCGCATTTCATCGATCAATCGTCGCATTAGCGCGGGCGTGATTCCGGGAGTTTCCGCCACGACGACGGTGGCTCCGCGCACCGTTTCGGCGGAGTCCAGCAATTGGTCGGCGGACAGCATTGCGTGTGCATCGCGAGTTTGAAGTTGTTGCTCGCTCTGGCGTACTTCCTGCAACAATCGCGTCACGCGTTGCGCGACATCCTTGGTCCCCACGTTGAGCATCCGCGCGGCTTCCTTGAGTGCTTCCCTGAGTTGAGCAAATGGCTGGTCGTGGAGATTCGCGTGGGCCTGGTCGCGTTGAGGGAAAGGTTCCGGGGGCTGCCCGCCGCCGGCCAGGCATTTTCTCAGGTTCCGCAGATGTTGCGTGAGGCGTTGGACATCGTCGGGCACGGCCAGCGGATCGACGCCGAGGCGGCGGGCGACGTCGATCAGAGACGATCGGATTTCTTGCTGATGGGCGTCGGCGCGGTTCCCGGTGAGGGCGGTTACACGTCGTGTGCCGGCAGCAACGGCTTCCTCGGCGACAATTTCGAAGGACCCCACATCGCGTGTATTGCCCAGATGGGTGCCTCCGCACAATTCCCGGCTGAAGGAGCCCATGCAGACCATACGTACCGGATCGGGGTATTTTTCGCCGAACAGCATCATGGCTCCCTGATCGCGCGCATGGGCCAGCGGCACGACCCGACACTCAACGTTGTCGCGGTCCGCGATTCGCTGGTGGACTTCGGCTTCGACGGCGGCCAGTTGTTCCGCGTTGATGGGCGCCAGGTTTGTAAAATCGAAGCGGAGCCAGTCCCGGTCGACTTTGGAGCCTTGTTGTTGCGCGTGCGTTCCCAGGTGCTTTTGCAGGGCGTAGTGCAGGATGTGCGTGGCGGTATGGGCGCGGCGGATGGCGGCGCGGCGATCGCGATCGACGCGGGCCTCGACCCGGTCGCCCGCGGCCAGCGAACCTTCTGCGAGCCGCCCGTGATGGAGAATCAGGTCGCCGTCGCGCTGCGTGTCGGTTACTTCGAACACGGCGTCTTCGGACTGGATGCGGCCCGTGTCGCCCACTTGCCCGCCTGCTTCGCCGTAGAACGGCGACTGGTCGAGCACGACAATGATCCGCGCGCCTTCCGGGACATCGATCAGCTGATCGCACAGTTGGTCCGCGACAATGATGGCCTTGACCTCGGCCTCGGATGCGGTCGTCTCATATCCCAAAAACTTCGTGGCGTGCACGGCTTTCTTGATGGCTTCGACGGGCCCCGTTTTGAACAG
>CAZNKT010000065.1:0-14358 GCA_964573605.1 uncultured Pirellulales bacterium | reverse complement strand
TGAACAGTTCGAATTGCTGTTTGCCCGACGCATCCCCGTGCGACTCCATGGCCCGCGTGAATCCGTCCCAATCGAAGGCCAGTCCGTGTTCGGCCGCCATGGCTTCGACGAGTTCCGGGGGCACGCCGTACGTTTGATATAGTTCAGCGGCTTGGCTGCCGTCGACGATCATACCCGCCGATTCCCGCACGCGCTGGAAGATCTTCTCGATTCTCTCCAGACCGTCGTCGAGTGTGGAAAGGAAACGTTCCTCTTCCTGATGGACCACCGACTGAACGCGTTGGGCCGTGTCGGACAATTCGGGATACGCGAGCCGCATCGTCTCCACGACTACCGGAACGAGATGGAACAGGAAGGGTTGCCGGCGACCCAAGTGGTGACCGTCCAGCACCGCGCGGCGCAGGAGACGGCGGACAACGTATTTTTCTTTGTTCGGTCCGGGATAAACGTTCTCGTGAACGGCGAAGCAACAGGCCCGAATGTGGTCCGTAATTCTCCGCAGCCGGCGGCCGTTTTCCGTCTTGGCGTCATAAGAAACACCGCACACCTCCGCCGCGGCTTGGACGATTGGTTTGAGAATGTCGATGTGGAAATTCGTGTCGACGCCCTGCAACACGGACGCCGTGCGCTCCAGACCCATGCCGGTGTCGATGTTCTTGCTGGGCAGCGGCCGCAGGTTATCGGGAGGTTCACCGACGCGGTTGTACTGCGTAAACACCAGATTCCAGATCTCCACGGGCGTTCCTTGTGGAGGATGAAAGAAGATCTCGCTGCACGGGCCGCACACGCCGTCCGGCCCCTGGCTGGGAGCATTGGCAGGCCAGAAATTCTCGTCCTCGCCCATCCGTTCGATGCGCGACGCCTCGAGTCCTATGTCCTCAGCCCAGATGCGCGCCGCCTGTTCGTCGTCGACATATACCGACACGCTCAGCCTGTCTCGTTCCATTCCGAGCCACTTCGGGTGCGTGAGAAACTCCCACGCCCAGCGAATGGCTTCTCGTTTGAAATAGTCGCCGAAGCTGAAGTTGCCCAGCATCTCGAAGAAGGTATGGTGGTACGCAGTGCGCCCCACGTTGCCGATGTCCCCCGTCCTGAGGCATTTTTGGCAGGTGGTCGCCCGCGCGAAATCCAGCTTGACTTTGCCCAGGAAGTGATCTTTAAACTGGTTCATTCCGGCCGGAGTGAACAGCACGGAGGGATCCCATGTGGGCACCAACACGTCGCTGGGGCGGCGTACGTGATCGTGGCTTTCAAAGAATGAGAGATATTTTTCTCGTAACTCGTCGGTCTTCATCAGGTCCGTTCCCGTCCGTAATTTCGAGCCGGCGCGTGAAGGGCGCGCGCGGAGCCCTGGGGCGGCAGGCTTGCATCTTGCAGCATTTAACGGTTCTCCGCAACAACGTCTGGAGCGTCTTGCGGCAACCGGACGGCCCGCACGCACGGCCGGTTGACGCCGCCGCGCATGGGCCAGATACCCTTTCGGTGAGCGGCCAGCCATGAAAGACGTGCCCAACGTTGCTTTGATTACAGGGGCCAGCAGCGGACTCGGCGCGGAATTCGCGCGGCAGCTCGCCCGGCGGCAAGTCGATCTGGTCCTCACGGCCCGCCGACGCGATCGCCTGGAGGCTCTGCGCGATGCGTTGGTCGCGGCGCACAACGTCCGCGTCTCGGTCGTGGAAGCCGACTTGGCAAGCCCCGGCGGAGCGGAACAGCTCTACGACGACGTGGGTCAGCTCGGGACGCCCATTTCGATGCTGATCAATAACGCCGGCTTCGGGATATATGGGGTCACGGCACAGCAAAACGTGTCGGACATCCACGGTATGATCCAGGTCAACGCAACGTCCCTCACGACCTTGGCACGCCTTGCTGCCGCGGACATGGCTGCTCAGGGGCAGGGGTACGTGTTGAATGTGGCCTCCTTCGCAGCCTTGCAGCCCATTCCGCGCTATGCGGTCTACTCGGCCACCAAGGCCTACGTCGTGGCGCTCAGCGTGGCCATGCACCACGAACTTCTACGCCATGGCGTCCAGCTCAGCGTGCTGGTGCCGGGGTTCGCCGACACCGAGTTCCACAGGGTTGCTCGGCACCCGCGTACTCGTTTGATGCGGTGGATGACGCTGGAAGTGTCGCATATCGTCTCGGCGGGTCTGCGAGGCGTGCTGGGCGGAAAGACGGTCATCACCCCCGGACTGGGCTACAAACTAATCGACATCGGCGGCCGGTGCCTGCCGCGGCGGTTCACGTCGGGGCTGGCCGCACTGACGGTCAGAACGCGGGGCCTTCGGACGGGCAAGCCCGGTGGAGACTAATGGAGACTCATTGCGTCTAACAAAACATCATGGATGCACTACCAAAAACGCGAGTTTGCAGACGAACCGGCGGTTTTGTGAGAGGCTCTAAGATCGGCGTTTGTAGCCCAGCCCGATTCTGCTAATCTGAAACCCATGCGAGATTTGCGAGGAAAACGAGCGCTGATCACCGGTGCTGCCTCGGGCATTGGCCGAGCAATCAGCCTGCGCCTGGCCCGAGAGGGTGCGGACGTCTGCCTGTTGGACATCGATCGGACCGGTATGTCGGCCGTCGCCGAGCAGGCCGCCGCCTTGCACGTGCGGACGCTGGAAATTGGATGCGACGTAACGCAGTCGGACGAGATCCGCGGAGCCGTGCAGCATTTGCTGGAAACCTGGCAAGCCATCGATATCCTCGTCAACAACGCCGGAGTCGCCTACTACGGACCCACGTTGAAGATGTCGGAATCGCAGTGGCAGTGGCTGCTGGCAATTAACCTGCACGCGCCGATCCAGTTCACGCGTGAATTGCTGCCGACGCTGCTGCAAAGAGATTCGGCCCACGTCGTGAATATCGCCAGCGTCGCGGGTCTCGTGGCGGGAGGCCGTTTCTGCGCCTACCATGTCAGCAAGTTTGGGCTGGTCGGCTTTACCGAAGCGTTGCGGGCCGAATTCGGAAGGTCCGGCCTGGGGGTGTCCGCCATCTGCCCCGGTCCCGTGCTGACGCAACTGTACCGGTCGGCACCGTGTGGCCACGAGCACAAGTCGACGCCAACGCCTCCCCGCTTCATCTGCACCACGCCGGAACGGGTGGCTGCGAGCACACTCCGGGCTATCCGCCGAGACAAAGGCCTGGTCCTCGTTTCTCCGCTGGCCCGGGTGCTGTATTACACCAAACGATTTGCTCCGGGACTCGTCGACCGCGTCCATCGCATAGGTCGGCGGAGAAAAATAAGAAGACGCCTCGCGGCAGCACGCGCAACCCCATCGTCGCCCCCGTCCACGCCCCACGGCGATCGGCCACCTGCCCGCGCCGGCGACCACGCCGCCTGAGACTTCGTCGCGCAGGGCGATGCGGGCTCTTTGTCCGCGGTATTGGCCACGATTTTCGCCGGTTCTGACGCCAAGTTTGCGTCGCTTTCCGGGCAGCGTCAGTACCGGGATGGACGGTCGGGCTGCGTGACCATGCGGTTGTTGATCGGCGGTGGAGGTGTGACCCCGTTGCCCACCGTCGTTTGAAGAACGGCGACCCGGGCGAGCACTTCGGGTTGGAACCGGTTGATCTGCAGGGAGCGTTGATAAACGGCCAGCGCCTGTTGGAATTCCCCGCTGGCCTCGCGTAGTTTCCCCAGTGCCGTCAACGCCCGGGGATTGTTGGGCTCAAATGCCAGGGCCTCCTGCAAGCGCTGCCTGGCCTTCTCGGATTCGCCCAACTCTTCATGCAGCCTGGCCAGTTCTATCTTCGGGTCGGCCTGTTGCGGATTGCGGGCTGACCATCCCTCCAGTAACCGCATGGCCGCGTCGGGTCGGCTTGTTTCGTTGAGCAACACGGCCAGCGCCCGGTGGCATTCGACGCTGTCCGGATTGCGATCGAGACACTGATTGTAAAGATTTTCCGCCTGTTTCAGGTCGTCGTCTCGGCCCAGCAACTTCCCCAGGCGATGGTGTGTGGCCGCCAGGTTGTAGTACGAATCGGGGTCGGTCGGATCGGTGGCCATGGCGTGCATGAACCGCTGGCTGGCCGCCTGGTAATCACCTTGCTGGTAGAGCCGCACGCCATCGGTGTTAATGGCCGTCGATGCCATCTGCTGGCAGCCCAGCGTCCAGGGCATCCACGCCCAGGCCAAACCCAGGGCCCACGTGAGCCTGTTCTTTGGTAACCAACGACACAGCACCCGCGCCATGATCATGCGTCTCGTCCAGCTATTTAAGGAGCGGACCTCGGACACGCAGGGTCTCGATGGGTCCCGCCGGCGAAAGGGAGCGGAACCTTAATGCGAGTGCCCGGTTGACGCAAGAGGAGTTTTCATGGTGATTCACCGGCCGTGAAGGCAGGAAATCCGAAATTCCGGGCGTCCGAGGATGGCCCTGCATGAGCCCGTTGGCTGTTTCACACATCCGGGCGTCGACGCGGAACCTCGCACGCGAACCCCCGCAGAGCGTGTTTCCCACCGGCAGCGTGTCCGCCCACCGGATCCGCCCCGACCAACCCGACACAAGGCACCATCGGTATAGCCCAAACGCCGCGCGTTCGCGCTCGGGCTGCCCGGCGCGGTGCCCTTGTTAGATTTGGGCAGTCGCGAACACCCGATTTATACGGACAAACCGTAATAATTGCCCAATTGACCTACAGTGTGGATCTTTACAGCCGCGGTGTCCGATGACCTTACGGAATTGGGGTGCCTTGACGATTGGCGGCCTTGTTAACGATCACGGAAAATCTATCGAGGAGGGTTGTGCCGGTGGCTGCTTCCCAGACCAAGAAGAAACCTGCCAAACGCAATTCACCCGGCAGGACGACAAGTTCGGCGAGAAAGCGTGCTTCTTCATCGAAAAGCGGCCGCTCGACGGGCAAGAAAGCAGCGTCCGCGACGGTGACCGTGGATCGCCGCCAGACCAAGGACCGGCGGAAGAGCGCGGCAGGTGGAAGCGCACGGGCCAGCGGGAGCGGCACCGTTGAAAAACCCGAACGGCGCAAGCCCGTGAACCGCCGTCGCCAGATTGACCCCACAACGTGCGAGCGAGATTACACGGAAGAAGAGATCGAATTCATGAACGCGTTGGAAGTGTACAAGCGGAAAAGCGGCCGCATGTTCCCCACGTGCAGCGAGGTCCTCGAAGTGATCAAGGACCTGGGCTATGTCAAATCCGCTTCGCTGGAGTCGCCACGCGCCGGGAACGACCAATTCGAGCACGACCAGGCGCCTGGCGCGTGAGGCGCGGCCCAACCCGCGGCAACGAGCAGGATGCAACGCCGCGAATGGCTGGCGTCGGCGGTTACCGTCGTTGCTGCATCTGGCGAAGTATGTCTTGTGCCGCCTCGCTGCTGTCTTTGGATATCTCCTTTGGAATCGGAGGCAGCTTACCCGGCTGTTGCTTTCGCTCCGTTTCGCGACGTTGGTCAGCAGGTTGTCCGCCGGCGCTGGCCAACGTGCTGTCTCCCGTCGCCGTATCGTCATCCGCCGGTCGGTGGAATTTGACCTGACGCGTCTCGTCGTCCGTCACCGCATCGGTGTCGCGTGACGCGACATTCACCACCGAGACATCATCCAGCCAGGTGCTGATGTCGTCTTCTTCGGAGGACGGCGGCGTTGGCGGCGGCCCCGCGGTTTGAGGCGCATCGACCGGCGGAGCGGCAACGGGCACATAATGAATCTCCATCTTAAGCGGTCCGACTTCCAGCACATCTCCCTTGTTTAATTCGCGGACACCGTCGATCCGCTGCTGGTTGACGAACGTGCCGTTCTTGCTGCCCAGATCCTGGACGACGACCGACGTGTCGGTCACGCGGATCTCACAATGCCTGCGACTAACCAGATCACTGCGCACGCGGAGATAGCATTCACCACTTCTTCCAATGGCGAAAGTACCTTCTTTCAGTTGTATCTCGCGGCCCTGGCCCGGACGTTGAATGAGGCGTAGTGTCAGATTCATATTCTTGACTTGGAAGCGAGGAGGGGAAACGAAACAAGATAAGTGCGAAAGCATCAATCCGATCCACGGGCAATGCGAGACCGGATCTTTCGAGAGTAATTTTTCCCGACCACTTTGTCCAATGGGCCGGCAACCCTTTTGCCGGCAACCATCAAGAATATCGTCACTTCTATTCTAACGTAATTGCCTTTCCTGGACACGGCTAGTTTTTGTGCTGCCGTCCCCCCCGACGGTACCACGTCGTCGGCGACCGTTAAAGTCAACGGCGGCGGGTCCAATTTGCGGATGCGTATTTTCTTACCAGGAGATCGCCCGAAACCGAGGTGTCGTATCGCGACGGCGACCGGCTACGCGCGGTGAGCCCCAAGGGCTGTTGCAGGCGGTCCGCCCAGCCGGAGGCCAGTTCGCTTCGATCCACGGTTTTGCCGGTCAATTCGCAAAGACCGGGCAACTCCGGGGCCGCCGGTGAACGGGCCAACAACACGCTGCCGTGTTGGAGCACTGCTCCTCGGCGGCGACGCTGGGCGCTTCCAGCGACCTTTCGACCGTCCACCGTCACATCCGCTTCCGCGTGGCGAAGGAAGCACAGCAACGGATCGTTGGGTCGGGATTCGCTGCCTTGATCGCCGCGAAGACCCGCCTGGATGCCCGACGCGCGCAACGTGTCGACCAGCGCCTGGTGCACCGATCGGTAAAGGAGTATCGGCCGATCGCTTAAGGCGTGCCATGGCGGCAGCACCAGGCAGTAGGTCAACTCCTGGTCATGGACGATGGCACCGCCGCCGCTTGGACGCCGCACGACCGCACATTCCGCACTGGCGCGATGGTCGTGTCGCTCCGCGTAAGGCTGGAAGTATCCCAGCGAAAGAGTAGGTTGTGCCCAGGTGTAGAAGCGCAGCAGCGCGGTCCCGTCCGCGCAGGCCGCTTCGAGCAGCGCTTCGTCGCGAGCCATGTTCAGCGGGCCGCTAGCCGGTCCGTCGAACATCAACTCAAGCGCTTGGGGACGGTTTTCAACAGGTTGGTTTTCGTCAGCGGACGCTTTCAAAAACACCTCATCCCGAGGGCTCGGTAGTCGGGGACTCGGTTTCGTTGGTACTTTCCGAGGCCTTTTCTCCGCTTTCGCCGCTGGGCTGGTGGGCGTGCGCATCGGCCCGGGACTGCTTGCCGGCGTTGGAATCCCCACCTCGCCGCTGGTGCCGATTCCCACGGTTCTGATCTGGGCGAGGGCCCCGTCGCGGCATTCGGATATGGGCCTGCTGGAGTTCCTCCTTGCTGATCTGTTTGTCGCCGTCTTGATCGGCATCGGCAAGGCGGCGCCACAGGAAGCCGGGCAGTTCGTCTTCCGAGAGCCGTTCGTTCTCATCGTCGTCAAAACGTTGGAAGATACGATCGGCATCGGGCGGCGATCCACCTCGGCCCACGCGTCCCCGGGACCGCTCGTTGTCGCTTGGGCCCCGTCGTGCCGGCGGCGGAGACGAGCCAGCACCGCTGTCTTTCTGTTCGCTGCGCCGTGCGTGTGGAGGCTTATGTTTTCGATTTTTCTTCATGGTCGCCTGGAGTTCGGGCTTGCTGACATGACCGTCATCGTCCTTATCCGCCTTGCTTATTCGCGTCCAGACTTTGTCGGGCACCTCGCTTTGCTCGAGTTTACCATCTTCGTTCTTGTCAAAGCGGGCCAGGATTGCGGTCACGCCTGGTCGGCGTCTGGCCGCGTGGTGGCGCCCGGGACCCCCTCGGATACCTGCCGGTCCCCAGCCCTTGCCGGGTCCGCCATATTTGCCATGTCTGCTTTCAGGCCCCGTGTGCCGGGCATGGTGCGCGTGGGGACAGCAGCAACAGCAATGGTGCCCCCAGCCTGGGTGTCGTCTGCCGCGACAACCGTCGCGGCGCGGATGGTCGTCATCGCCGCGTCGTTGATGCCATCGCATGGCTGAGCGACGCTTCTCTCCGTGTCTTGCGCGGGCCGGGCGATCCGATCCGCGGTCGGCCCACCCGGGGGCCGTGCGGCCGCGACCACGTGCCATGGCATGAAACCGTTTCATCGCGCCCCCGAACTCTTCTTTACTAAGGCTTCCGTCCCCGTCTTTGTCGATTCGGGCGAACACCGCATCGATCATCCGCTGTCCACGCGCCTGGCCCGACTCAGGGCGACTCTCGGAACGCTCAGCCCGATCGTCGTTCTCCGAAGCGCGTGCGGTACCGGCGACAGACGCCATGGCACACGCCGTCGCGACGGCGAATAGCTTGGCATAAAAAGATGACATGAAACTTCCTTTCACGAGCCATTGAGGCATACGAGGATAACTGCGGCCGCCGCAGCAGTGCACCGGCCCGTAGATATAAACGCGGGCCACGGCCGATTGTCTACACGGAGAATTTCAGATCGTTGCCGCGATGTCATGTCAAATGCAGCAAAAACAGTTAATTATCGCGCTTATTCTTGACTATCCATTCTGTTTCTTCAAGTCGCGAACAGTATCTGGGTCCGCCGACGAATGGGCCCGGGAACACCTGTGTGGCGGCAGGCGGGGGTTGGCCATCGGCTGCCCGGAATGAATGCGTGCGTCTACCGATAGAACGATCTTGCCATGCGCCGGCCGTTTGACGAACCGACCGTCGGCGGCGACAGTAGAAGGGGGGTGACCCGGTCATGTTGGGCCACCGTGTCCGCGTAAGGGCCGGTGGACCGTTCAACGGCCGTGGCAAGATCACCGGGCGACACGATATTTATCGAGCGACGCCATGGCCTTATCGACCGACGGTTTGCGGCAATTCAGGCCGCGGAGTTCCGGCAACGAGCGGCTGTTGGCCGATGCGTTCGCGCGGTACGGACCTCGACTGGCGCGGATCGTGGTCTGGCGTCTGGACGCCCGTTTGCGGGGCCGGGCGGACGTGGACGACGTGTTGCAAGAGGCCTACATCGCCGCGGCGCAGCGATACCATCACTACCAGTGCAGCGACCCTCAGCCATCGTTGTTTCTTTGGTTGCGGTGGATTGTTGGCCAGACACTAGCGGACGTGCACCGCCGCCACCTGGGGACGCGCATGCGGGACGCGCGCCTCGATGTTTCACTCGATCGACGTGCAGGGCCGTCGAGTTCCGCCGCGTGGGTCGACGACGTGCAGGGCCAACTGACGTCTCCCAGTCAGGCGATGATGCGCAAGGAAGCTTCGTCTGCGTTGCAGAACGCGTTGAGGCGCTTACGCAGCGGCGACCGGGAAATCTTGATCTTGCGTCATTTTGAAGAACTTTCCAATGGCGAAGTTGCCGAGCTGTTGGCACTGACACACAAGGCGGCCAGCATTCGTTATATACGCGCGCTGCACCGATTGAAGGACGCCTTGACCCAGCAGCCGGGCTTCGAGGAGCCACCACGTGTCGAAGAATCCCGACCGCGATCCTCTGGAACTGCTGGCTGACGATTTCATCAGCCGGATCCGACGTCACGAGCAGCCGGCCGTCGATACGTATGCCGCCGAGCATCCGGGGTTGGCCGACGAGATCCGCAATCTGTTTCCTGCGGTCGTGGCGATGGAGCAGTTCCGCAGCGGTCGATTGGAGCAAGGGGAGAAACCACTCGATACGTCTGGCGATCATCCCACCGTCCTGGGCGACTTCCGCGTCCTCCGGGAAGTCGGCCGCGGGGGGATGGGCATTGTCTACGAGGCGGAGCAGATTTCTCTCCAGCGACGCGTGGCGTTGAAAATCCTGCCGCGTCATGTTCTGTGCGATGCCAGGCGCTTGCGCCGATTTCAACGGGAAGCGCAGACGGCAGCGAGGCTGCACCATACCAACATAGTTCCCATCTTTGGCGTCGGACATCACGAGGGGCACCATTTCTTCGTCATGCAGTTCATCGACGGTATGGGACTGGAAAAAGTCATTGCCCGCGCGCGGGCGGCGGTGTCCCCCGCGAGTGGCGAGCCGGGTTCGACCGCCGACGGGTGCGCCGGCGATGCGCGGGACGACCAGCCGGACTCGGTTGCGCTTCTTTTTGCCACGGCTTCGTCGTCAGCATCCGGCGCTACCGATTCCGGGACGGAACCGTCGGCCGACCGGCGTGCGGCATCGGAATCGGATGCTGCGACCGCTGCATCCACGCCCAGCACCATCCATGCACCGCCCATCAAGGATGACACATCAAACCGACAGTCAGCAACGGCGAGTGACGCCGAGTCGCCGGCGCATCGCCCCGCGGCCGTGCAACCCGGCCGACCCTATTGGAAGCGGGTCGCCGAAATTGGGATGCAAGTTGCCGAGGCGCTGCACTACGCTCATCAGCAGGGAACGCTGCATCGGGATATCAAGCCGGCAAACCTGATGATCGACCAGCGCGGCGTGGTCTGGGTCACCGACTTTGGACTGGCCCGCGCGATGGAGCATTCGGACATCAGCCATACGAGCGACCTGGTAGGTACCCTGCATTACATGGCGCCGGAACGATTCGCTGGACGCGTCGATGCGAGGAGTGACATCTACGGGCTGGGATTGACGCTATACGAACTCGTGACGTTCCGCCCCGGATTTGCCGACGCGGACAGGAACAAGCTTATCCAGGACATCACGACCGGCCAGCTCGCCCCGCCGCGGTCGATAGACAGCCGCGTACCGCGCGATTTGGAAACGATCATTTTGAAGGCGACGAGCTGCGAGCCGGAGCACCGGTATGCCACGGCCGGCGCGCTGGCTGAAGACCTGAAGAACTTTGCCGACGATCGGCCGATCCAGGCGCGGCGCATCAGCCCCGCGGAACGCGTCTGGCGGTGGTGCCGTCGCAACCGGGCCGTGGCGGGGTTGGGGATGACCGCCGTATTGCTGCTGGCGCTCGTGGCCGTTGTTTCGGCCTGGAGCTACGTACGAACCCGTCAGGCATTGACGGCTGAAAAGAGTCAGCGCCATCGCGCCGAGGCGACGGCGGAGCTGGCCTTGGAGGCCATCGACAGAATCTACGATCAGTTCGCGCCGCACCGTATGACGACCGTAGCCGATCTGGATCTGAACGACGATGAGCAGGAAGCCTCGTTCACGGCCCCCGTCCAACCGGTGCTCTCCAACGACGTCGCCACGCTATTGGAAAACATGCTGGGTTTCTACGGGCGATTGGCGGAGCAGCAGGGAATTGACGAAGTCACGTTTCGCATGCGGATTGCCGAGGCCCATGGCCGCGTGGGTGACATCCGGCAACGGCTGGGAGACTTCGACCGGGCGGCGGATGCTTACCGGCGGGCGTTGGACATCTATCGGCGATTGGAAAGCGACGTCACCCAGGTGGCGGTCCCTCGGGAAATGGCACGGATTCACAACGAGCTGGGCAACGTGTATCGCCGAGCGCGTCGTTGGCGAGCGGCCTACGAAGCGCACACCGATGCGCTGCGGATTTTGGAGCCGCTGGCCCAGGCGCGTTCGGCCGTTCCCGCGCTGCAATTCGAATTGGCCCGCACGCACTACCTTCTGGGACGGCAGGGACCGCGCGTCCCGCCCGGTGGCCCGTCCTGGCGCGGACCCTCCGCAAGGACACCGCGGAGTTCCTCTTCGCCGTCGCAGCGGAGCCGCGTTGAGTCCGCGGCGCACGGATCGAAATCGCGGGAATCCGCGTCATCTCGTGACGCCGCAGATACCGAACGCGCCCCGACCGTGCAGGAGAAATCTGCACGCCACAACGGCATGCGGCACTACGAAACGGCCATCACGATCCTCGAGTCGCTGGACGAAGATTCCGCCCTGGCTCCCGACGGCCGGCACCTGTTGGCGAGGTGCTACCGTGATATGGCGTATCAGCTCGATCGCAGCGAGCGACTCGCTGCACAACGCATGGCCACCGCGCTGCTGGAGTCGCTTGTCGAGGAGTTTCCGGATGTTGCCGATTACCGTTTTGGGCTGTGCCAGACTTATTTGCGTCTGGGACGCCATTCCATGCGTTCGCAGCAGGCCGAAGAGCGGGAGGCGGGCGAACGCCAGTTGCGGGCCGCGCTGGACATGATGACCCGGTTGGTGGCGGAGCACCCTCAGGTGACGGATTATCGTACGACAGTGGCTTACACCTACCATCTTCTGGCCCGTGAACTTGTTCGGTGCGGGCGCGTCGACGACGCCGAAAGGAACTTTCGCCGCGCGTCGGAAGCGTACGCGTTTCTCGTCGAACGTTATCCACACACGCCCGCGTATGTGTTCGGTCGCTGCTGGTCTCACATTGGCCTGGCCATATTGCTGCGGGACAGGCACGCATGGGAGGAAGCGCAACAGCTTCTCGACGCATCGGCGGACGCCGTAGAACGCGCGTTGAATTCGGACGACAGCAGGTCGGCCAGCCATCCGTTCGCACACCGATTGCTCGAGTCCGTCTATCGCACGAAGGCCGAAGGTTTTGCCGCCCGGCAGCAGACGACCGAGGCGACGGAGAGCACGCGGGTGGCAGATTTTCACGCCCAGAAAGCGCGTGAATCCCGCGGAAGGGGGAGGCTCCGAGGCGTGCACCCCTGAACACGACACGTCTGCGGCGGGCAAGGGTCACGGTGCCGCGTCTGCGTCCCAGACCAACACCGGATTTCGCGCGGCCCGCACTTCGTCTGGGCGGCTGACAGGCGTGGATAGCGGGGCCTCCTGCAGCAGCTCCTGCGGTTCCCGCAGAATCGATTCGACGGCATCCGCGAATGCGTCGAGCGTCTGTTTGCTTTCGGTTTCGGTCGGTTCGATCATGATGGCCTCGCGCACCGTCAGTGGAAAATACACCGTCGGGGCATGAAAGCCGTAATCGAGCAGCCGCTTGGCAATATCCATGGCCGTAATGCCGTGCTCTGACTTGGCCGGTTGGGCCGTGGCGACAAACTCGTGCATGCAGCGATCACCTTGCGGGACGGGCAGCGCGCTCTTGATTCGGGAGAGCAGATAGTTGGCGTTCAGCACCGCGGTTTCGGAGACACGGCGCAGCCCATCCGGTCCGTGTGTGCGGAGGTATGCGTAGGCACGAACGAGCACTCCCACATTGCCCACAAAACTTCGCACGCGGCCGATCGATTTGGGACGATCGAAATCCAGCGAAAATCGATCGCCGTCGCGGCGCAGAACGGGCGTGGGCAAGTAGCCCGCCAGCTTGTCCGACACGCAGATCGGTCCCGCGCCGGGGCCTCCGCCTCCGTGCGGACCGCTAAACGTCTTGTGGGGGTTGAAGTGCATCATGTCGGCCCCGAAATCGCCCGGCCGGGCGATTCCCAGAATGGCGTTCATGTTGGCCCCGTCCAGGTAGATAAGACCTCCACGCCGGTGAACCTCATCGGCGATTTCCCGCATGTGACCGTCGAACAGTCCCAGCGTGTTGGGATTGGTGATCATAAATACGGCAATCTTGTCATCCAGCTTCTGCCGGAAATCGTCCAAGTCGACCAATCCTTCGGAAGTGCTGCGCACGGTGACCGTATCGAATCCGGCCATGGTGGCACTGGCCGGGTTCGTTCCGTGGGCGCTATCGGGCGACAGCACCTTGGTCCGCTGTTCCGCCACGTCGCGGAAGTAAGCGGCGGCAACCATCAAGGCGGTGAGTTCGCCCTGCGCACCGGCGGCCGGTTGCAACGAAACGGCCTCCAGTCCCGCGATCTCGGCGAGCATCTCCTGAAGTTCGCCGAGCAGCTGCAGCAGGCCCTGGACGGTTGACTCGGGTTGATAGGGATGCACGTCGATCATGCCCGGCAGGCTCGCCAAACGCTCGTTCCGTTTGGAATTGTACTTCATCGTGCACGATCCAAGCGGATAGAAATGCGTGTCGACCGACATGTTCAGAGTCGACAGGTTCACGAAATGCCGCACGACATCGGGTTCGGAAAGTTCGGGCAAGGCCGGTGGCTCCTCGGCCACGGTGTCCGCGGGAAGTGCGTTTTCGGGGTGTTCCGCGGGCACGTCGCACGCGGGCATTCGGCTCCCACGGCGACCGCGGCGCGATAACTCGAACAGCAATTGGACAGCTTGGCGATTACGCATGGGAAGGAGCCGGTTCGGAGGAGGCGGCCAGTGCCAAAGCGAGTGCGTCTATTTCCCGGCGGGTGCGTTTCTCGGTCACTGCCACGAGGAAACAATCGGACCGTTCCGGGTACCATCGCGCCAACGGCACGCCGGCTAGAAATCCGGCGTCGCGGGCCGACTGCAACGCGTCCCCCACATTGCCCGCGGTATCGCGGACCACGAATTCCTTGAAGGTGGGATAGGAGAACTCCAGTCTGAACCGCGGGTTCTCGGTGATTTTGGAGGCGGCGTACCGGGCCTTGTTCAGGCACAACTGCGCCACGTCGCGCATGCCTTGGGGGCCCATCGCCGACAAGTACACGCTCGCGCGCAGGGCAAACAATCCTTGGTTCGTACAGATATTACTGGTTGCCTTGTCGCGACGGATGTGCTGTTCCCGGGCTTGTAGAGTCAATACGA
>CAZNKT010000064.1:0-34752 GCA_964573605.1 uncultured Pirellulales bacterium | reverse complement strand
ACAAACTGCGCACTCGCTTCATCACGACAGTGCCATTCGTGTCAGGAACCTTTTTTGCTCCAGAATGTAAGCGCCGAAGGCCGATACGGCAACGAAAAGGTTCCTGACACCTTTTCTGCTCCTTAACTCTACCAAACCCTCTGGTCCGGCGGTCCTAGGCCTCGGGGAAAGCATCTCGTGGCGAGACCGTCGGAAATAGGACCGCTATGAGAAAGACCCCGCCGGCGTCCCTGCCGGCGGGGCGACTAGGAGCTACTCGGCGTTTTGCCCGTCCTGGAAGCACCAGCTGTGGGCCAGGTCCGCGACCTTCGCCACCAGCGGGAGCTCGTCGCGCCCGAACGATTGCGTTTGCTTCCACTGGTCCCCCTCGCGGTACCCAGACACGGCTTGACCCTGCCGCGTCCGCTGGCCTCGCGACGCAAGTGACTAACCCAAACCGAAAGGGGAATTTCTTATGAGCGAAAAATCAAACCATAACACACCATCAAGCTTCCTGGAGGACTCAAGGTCACCGTGTGGCCGGGCCAGAACGGGAGCTCTCCCAACACCGTCGTTCGCCGCGTGTACACGGACGCAAACGGCAACTGGGCCGATACCTCGAGCTTCAAGCCGCAGGAGCTGCTCGCCGTCGCCCACGCCTATAAACTCGCCTACGACTACCACGTCGGACTGCGAAACGAGAGCGTGACAACGCCGAGAAACCACTCAGCCGACCGGTGCAGCCGGTCGGCTCTTTCATGGAGCCAATACCGATGAACGTCGTATTCACCTACACTCGAGAACAAGCTATCGAAGACGGCATCCTGCAAAGATAGCCCGAGGTTGTCGAGCGTCAGCTTCCCGGTTGGGACCTTGACGATTTCATGACCGACCGCAGAGCAAAGTTCCCGCTCGGAGAGCTTATCATCACCACCAATGCAGCCAAGACGCTCGGACTCGCCGATGTTCTCGTTGACCTCGCCGTCACCAAATAGGCGACTGGGGAGACCTTGATGAGCACGATGTCGAGGTCAACCGAGAGGCGCTCGAGCAGGGCGGCCGGTTGCGCGAATTGGCCGAATGCTGGTCGTGTCGGGTCCACTCGTCCCATGCTGTTGCGTTCGCCGGATGGCGGCGCGCCAGGCGGGAGAGATCGCAGCCAGGCGGTCGCCGGACAGCACGACACGGCAGGGGCCACACGGGATTGCTCAAGACGTGGCGGATTGTGGCGCCTGGCTGTTCCCGCTCGATGGAATCAGAAGTCGAATTGTGTTCGAACTGCCACGATATTCGCGTCGCTGTTGACCGTATCAGGCCGCTCGAGAAAGGCGTGAATATAATTCAATTGGAATTTCGCGCGGGCATTCAAATACCAATTCACCCCGGCAGTTAAATCGTTGAGTACACCTCCGTCGATGTTGGCGTCGCTCAAGTCGATTCTTGACCAGCGGAAGGCGATCTCCCATGCCCCCATGCCGCCCCCGCCGAAATTCCGCCGAGGTATTACGCGTCCCAGCACGGCACGCTTCCAGTTGTAGGGACGCGTTTCGCCGGTGAGCAGATAACCGATCTGCGCGTACGCGCCCGGAAAGGCGAGGGCCGGCCCGCCGATCTGATTGACCAGTGCGTAGACGATCTCGGATTGAAACTGCCATGCGCCACTCGTCCAGGCAAGCTCGGCATCGAACAGGTTGGCCGTGCTGACGTCGAGAAAGCCCGTATTGACAAACGGGGGGACCGATGTCGGCACGCCCGGCGGCACGCCCCCACCTGTCTCGCCGATACCGATCTCCGGGGGCGTGGCGTAATTCAGTCCGTCGTTTGCCGGATCGAGGAAGCTGTAAGCTCCGCCGAAATGCAGCGCCGTGTTGGTGCTACGCGGTCCCAGCGGGATGGCGTGCGTGAGCCGACCGGCCATCGAATAGCCCCCGTTGTCTCCCACGTTTCCACCGAATTCGTCCGTCGGGAAACGAAACACCGCGGCCGCCCACGTGGTCGTCTCGTCCTGGGTGATACCCTGAAAGCCTGCTCCAATCTGACGGAATGGTGCGAACGTGAACGGCAGCGATCGCTCGAGAAACTGCAGTTCCTTGACGCTCGTCAGCGCATCCATGTTGAAAGGCAACCGCCAGCGGCCCACCCGCACCGTTTGCAACAGCGGCACGTCGCGGATATCGACGTAAACGTCGGTGACGTTCAGCCGCTGCATAAATGCAAAGTCGAGTTCGGCAAAATAGCCTACGTTGGCTGCCAGGTCGCCACTGGCGCCGAGACGTGCCCGGCGTATATCGGCGCCGTCCTGGATGTCCCCCAGCAACGCGCGGTTCACCGCGTCCTGGTTAAACCACACGGCATCGATCTGGCCCAAGCCGGTCACCTTGATCGAAGGAAATGACGCCTCCTCCGTGGCACCATGGTCACGCCCGCAGTGCGGACAGACGCGTCCACAACCGGTACCGCAACCGCAGCCCGCGATACCGTCGGCGGCGACGCAACGGTCACGCTCTGCCGCAACCGGCGGCAGGGGCTCCGGCAAGAATCCCTGTGCATACAGGGTGTGCGACGCGCCGTGTGGCAGCACGGTGAGCGTGCAAGCAGCCAGCACCGGCGATAGCGCAAGCATCACTTTCAAGCTGGGTTCCGGTCTCCGGATGCCGGCATTTCGCTGTCTGCAAGGCGATTTCGCCGCGGCGGACATGACACACTCTCTCGTCAAGCAGTGATCTACCTCGTCCACGCACGTATCGCAGCCGTGGCACGATGAACATGTGTATCGGCAAAGTCACCCCAATCAGCAAAGGTTGGTTCTATACCTTTTCGTAAGGCTTTAGACATCGGCCCGACGCGGGTGCGGCATGCTATCGGCCGCCCGTGGCTGGGATGGCTCAACGGCCCTCTTGGTAGCCGATCGCGGGGTCTCTCGTACTACTGGGCTTGGGTAGCTAGTCGTCATTTGGCATCTGCCTGGACAACTTGATCGCTTGGGGGAGCGATCTCGAAATGATCTCTACGAATCACCTCGACCGTTTCGACGCACACGATGACATGCTGCTGTGGCATCACGTCTTGCCGCAGGTAGGTCAGCAAGCGATCGCACACCTCCGGTGGCGCGACAATTTCGATGCGAACACGATCACCGATCGCGGCCCCCTCGGAGCTGATCGGCGAGTGGCGGCCGACGCCGCGACACGGCATGGCCGTGTACCCCGTGGCGCCGCGCTCGAGAATAGCGATCTCCAGCGACTCCGCCAGGTACTCGTCGGCCACGATGGTCAGGCGTCGCATCCTGGGCAGTCGGCCTCGGCGAGCGGCAAGCTGGTGGTCGGCTGCCGGTTCGTGCGATTCCAGGCCGACAATGATGAGCGAGAGTCCCTGCTGTGCGAAGTCGCCCTGCATCTCGTGGAGTTTTTCCATCACGCTATGGTCGACCAGCTTGGTATTGGATAGGTCGAGCGTGATGTTTTGCCGCCGCAAGAAGCCGATGTCTTCCAATTGCCGCCGGAACGGGATCCAGTTGCTGAACACGGCCGATTGGTGTGCGCGAATCAAGCACGTGTCATCACCCTGCGGTTCGATTTCGAGATACGGCTTGAACAGCGACTTGAGCGGCACCCCGTTCATCAAGTGAATCACGACCTTGACGAGGATGCCGATGCCGATGCCGATCAACAAGTCCGTCGCCAGAACGGCAACCAGCGTCGTGACGAAGATGACCAGCTGTTCACGACCGATGCGATAGACGTTCACGAATTCGGTGGGATGGGCCAGCCGATAGCCGGTGTAGACAAGCATCGCCGCCAATGCGGCCAGCGGAATCCGGTGCAGCACCATCGGAATCATCGCCACGCAAGCCAGCAGGAACACGCCGTGCCACAAGTCGGCGAATCGGGTGCGGGCGCCGTTGTCGATGTTGGCCCGGCTACGAACGATCTCGGAGATCATCGGCAGCCCACCGACGAGCGCCGAACAGAGGTTGCCCATACCGACGGCCAGCACATCGCGGTCAAGGCTTGTTTTGCGTTTCCACGGATCGATCAGGTCGACCGCCTTGGCGCTGAGGATCGATTCGAGCGAACCGATGATGAAGAACATGAAGACCCATTTCCAGGCCTTCGGCTGGGACAACGCAGCGAAGTCGGGGGCTGTGATCTCATCGAACATCCCGAACACGCGATCCGGCATGGCCACCAGATACTGTTCGCCAAGCTGATACTTGTGTCCCTGCATGGCGTACGAGTGTTCGTGCAGAAGATCGAAGGTCATTCCCATCGGCACGGCGACCAACAGCACGACCATCGGCGACGGGATCGCCTTGAGATACCCGAGAGCTTTCCCGGCGATCGGCCAGCCAAACATGATCAATAGACTCACAATGCCGATAGCGGCAATTGCCGGATTCGCTTCGGCGAAAAAATGCGGAATCTCCCGGAGAAGTTCCAGCGGTTCGCCTTTGGCCTCAACGCCTAACGCCACGGGAAACTGCTTGAGGATGATGATCACACCGATTGCCGCGAGCATTCCGTGCACCGGCGTCAAGGGGAAGAATTCTCCGAGGATCCCGCCGCGAAACAGTCCGAACAGGATCTGGAGCACGGCCGCCGCGACTCCGACGGCCAGGGCCGCTTTGTAGGCCGTCAGATCCGCCTGAGAGAAACCGCCCAATGCCCCGTCACCGCCGAAGTCGGACACGCAGCCGATCGCGATCACGATCAGACCGGCCGCCGGCCCTTTGATTGTCAGCTCGGAGTTGCTGATAAAGGTGGTCAGCACGGATCCGATGATGGCCGTGAAGATACCCGCAATCGGCGGATAGCCGCAGGCCAGGGAAATCCCCAGGCACAACGGCAGGGCGATCAAAAACACAAGGAACCCGGATACCAGGTCGTGCTTGAAATACGTCGTGAATCCGTTGAAATTCCCGCGAGGGACGTCGCGTGCTGCCTCGGACATGATACTGATTTAATCCTTTACCATTGATTGCTGATCCGGCTCCTGGTTCGCGGCGATCCGCCGCACGGAGGCTGCCGTAGTCAGATGCTGTGCTGGAGGATGCCGGTCGGTGCGAACCGTGGGGGAAGCATCGGGCGACGCGAGTCGCCGTCGCGCGGCAGAGAGTTCGACCGCGGCATGATAGCGGGAAGCGACGCCCGGCTGCGGCCATATTCCTCCGCCGATGATCAGCAGCGTCAGGACGAGCACGGCAATCCGCTCGGCGGCGCGGCTCCGCAAGTCGACTGTTGCCGGATGCTTCGCGCCGGTGAACACGCGAAAATAGGCATGCAGCACGGCCAGGCTGTTGAGGGCCGCCGCGATGACAACCAGCGAGCCGATCCATGGCGACACTTGCACCGCGCCCTCGACCAGCAGCTCCGTACCGACAAAACCGATCGTTCCCGGAAAGCCGATGCTCGCCAATCCCGTGAGTAGGAAGAATGCCGCCAGCATCGGGACGTGTGCGTAGAGTCCGTGGAATTCGGCGAGCGAGAGCCGGCCGGTCCGGGCTTCAACCGATCGGAGCGTGAGTCCGAATCCGGTCAGTGAGAGCCCGACGGACAGCCAGACGCAAAGTGCGCCGGTGAGCCCGACCGGCGTGGCAATTTCCAGCCCGACCAGCACGAGTGAGGAGTGGCTGAGCAACAGATAGGTGAAGAACCGCCGCGCTTCGCGTTGCACGAGCGCCATGCCGGCGGCATAGATGGCTGTGGTCAGCGAGAGCATGGCAATGGTTTCGAGCACCCAGCCCGGGGCAATCGGCAGCACGAGCCGCATGGCGCCGTAGGCGCCGATCAGCGGAGTCACGAACAACAGCGCCGTTCCAAAGCTCGCATGCTCGAACAGGTCCGTCATCCAGCAGTGCACCGGAACCACTCCATTGCGGAGCAGTACGGCGAGTGTCAGCAGCACGGCCGCCACGACGGGTGGATGCGATGAATCGCCGGACGTTTCGACAAGCGTCTGACCGATGACGAGCAGACCGACAAAGGCCGCCATATGCATGACATACAGGCGTGCAGGCTTCTCGCGCCGCCGGAGTTCGATGTAGGGCGGCACCGTCCCCACTGACATCAGCAGCACCACGGCCCACGGATGCCGGCAGGTCAACGTGGCCAGCAGAATCGCCTCGGATGCGAGTGTCGAAGCGAACGAGAAGCGACGAACTTTCGTGCGCAGCGTCGCCAGTTCGGTCAGGCAGTACAGCAAGGCGGTCAATGGCAGCAGCGGCGCGCTAAGTTCGTCGATGACGAACAAGTCTTCGTGAAACACTCGTTCCACCAGGTCCCACCGGTCATGCGCCTCAAACGCGTGCAACGAAGTGAAGTCCTGCCAGGCTCCCATCGCACACAAAAGAGATAGCCCCGAGACGACCAGACTGTATCGGCGGGCTCGATCCGGATCGCGCATGGTGGCCACCCAGATCGCACCGATGATCGGAGCCAGGATCGTTAGCTCTAGCCAGGGCAAATGGAGTTCGATCATCAGTGTTCCTCAGCCGGTGGAGTTGCCGCCGGAACGCGGTCCGACTCCCGCGACGTGGTGCCGACCAACAAGTCGGTCCACCGCCGCTCCATCGCATCGCACCAGCTGAAAAGTGCGAAGAATGGCCGCACGACATATTCGTTAAGCACCGCATCGAATCCGCCCCGGTCGATTGCCAGGCGATACAGCCGCTGTTCGAAGCCTCGCGGTAACCAGCGGTGCCACGCAGCCGGCTGATAGTGAAGATGCCCGCCGATTGCATTCTCCAGCGTGTGGTAGTCGTGCAGCACCGTTGGAGCGCGAAGCAGTTGCAGGGTTCGCAGGCACGCGTGACCGATGATGTGCACTAAAGCCAGATAACGCAGGCCCAGACCGATTTCGACCGTGATGATGCCCACCTGTGTCAGTGAGGCGAAGGCGAGCCCGCTCTTGATGTCCGTCTGGACGCTGGAGGCGAGTGCTCCGAACACGGCTGAGACCAGACCAAGCATCACGACCGCCACGCACAGCCAGAGGGAGAGTTCCAGTATAGGGCTGACACGCAGCAGCAAGAACACTCCCAGATGGACCGACAGCGCGCCGTAGAAGATTGCGCTGGATGGCGTAGGGCCTTCCATCGCACGCGGCAGCCATCCGGAGAAGGGCACGAGCGCCGATTTGCCTGCCGCGGCGACCAGCAGCAGCAGGCCTACGATCAGCGCGTGTTCGGGCGACAGCGCGGCCTCGCCTTCCGGCCACGGTCCGTTTCCCATCAGACCGGTGAAATCACCCGCTCCGCTGAGGTGGTGCAGCGCCACGGCCGCCACCAGAAACGCGGCGTCCGCGACCCGATACACGGACCATACGCGCTGTCCGTTGATGACGGGGTCGCGGCGCTCCTGGAAGAAGGCCACAAGCAACGCCGACGAGAGGCCGACGAACTCCCATCCCAGAAACAGCGTTTCGATCGTTCCCGCCAGCGTCGCGACCACCATCCCCAACAAAAAGACCGCATACAACACGAAGAAGCGTCCGTAGCCAGGCTCTCGATGGAGGTAACGACTGGCGAATGCACCAGTCGTCCCGACCAACACGAACGTCAGAACACAGAAGGGGACCGAGAGGCGATCGAACACGAATTTAAGATGGAAGTGAAAATGTTCCGGGGAGATCACGACCCAGTTGCCGAACTCAATTGGCACGTGCCGCTTCCCGTTGAAAAGCATCAGGCCGAGAATTGCCACTGCCGCCGTCAAGCCGGCAAGGACGCACACTTCCGTGCAGCGCGCCAATGCGCGTTCGCCAAGCTGCTGATTGACCAAAAAGCTGAGGCCAATCACTCCCAGCAGCAGCGCCGGCGCGGCGACAACGCACGTCCCCAGCCAGTGGAATACAGTGTCAAGTGGCATCATGCCGTCTCCCGGCGCCGGTGAACGGGCGAAACATCGTCGCTCGTGATGGATGCAAATCCCAAGTGGTCCCGCTGACCGCGATACCAAGCCAAAGACGTCGGTGCCGAAGGGAGATCCCCGTTCTCTTGCCGGTACAACTCGAAATTCTCGCCGCGGTAAATGTGGACGGTGGCCGAATCCGGATCGAGTGTCGCCAGCTGGATCCACTGGTTGCAAACCAGCTGCCGAATCGCCGGATTGCGGTCAATGATCCGCATCATGGCTTCCGGCGATGTTTCTATGACGAACAGGATCCGCACCGGTTCGTGGATTTCGACCATCTGCCACGGCAGCCCGGGACGCAGATCGCTCGCTGCCCCGTCCATCACGCCTAACAGCGACGTGATGTTGTGCGGCAGCTTCGTCCCGCAACCGTAGCCGGTCTCGTCAACGTAGGAGAAGTAGTATTCCAAATTGATGCCGGCGCAGACCGGGATCACCGCGGCCAGAAGTCCGGCGAGAATCGAACACTCATCGTCGTCCTGCTTCGGATCGTACGATGTGAGAAACGCGCGGCGATCAAGAAACAGTTCGCGGCTCCACGAACGTCGTCCGACAAAGCACAGCGCGTTGGTGGCGTGTCCGTATTCCGGCCGAGTCTGCGACAGGTCCTCCGCGCGTCCTTCCACGTGCCGCAGCGCGTCGTCGGCCGACAAAGACAACTCAGCGGATTCGAAGCGTCGGCATCGCTCGTGTGCGTTCCGCCGTCGCGCTTCGCTAAGCGAGAATCGGGCCCGCTCGAACAACGCGCGGTGCGACGGCGGCAGATGATCCAGATCGTAGTACTCGACCGCATCATCGCACGTGTTGTGGTACGCTCCCACAAAGCGGACGTGCTCCGGGATCGAAAGTCTCTGCTCGCCGAGCAACTTGCGGACGCGCGGATCGTTGGCCATCTGCGCGAAAGCACGCGCATTGGGACCGCCGCGACCACCTCCGCAGGCGCCGCAATCGTGTGCCGCTTCGTGCGGATTGTTAAGACTCGACGAACCGTGACCGGTAATCACCACCAGCCGCGCGAAATTTCGCGTCAGCCCCATCGCGCGAAGAATGCCCTCGACGATGCCGGCCATTTCCTCGACAGTAAAACCGAGCTGTCCTTCGCCGGGTCCCGGTTCGCCTTGATGCCGCTCGAGGTGCAGTTGGGTCACCGGAGGGGTGACCAAGTGACCGAAGAGGCGGCGCATTTGAGCCGTGGCTCGTGGAAAGAGCACACGCAAGATCAAGGGAAAAGTGGCCAACGAACCGAACAGTCCGGCGAGCAGGCCGCCCGTAAACGTACGCGTGCGGACATGGACCTGATGCGCCGCCTGGCCTAGTGCCCGCCGCGCCTGCGCCCGGCGCCGGTTGGACTCCTCGAGCGAATAGACCGGCTCCTCCTGTACGTAGTGCCGCGGCTTGATAACCACCGGACAAAGCGGACGATAGTGGGCCTCCGTCGCCCCGCGGTAGTACATGGCCACGCCGAAGAAGCCGGCGACGCCGAACGTTTCGACTTGGGGATCAATTTCCTCCAAGTGGCGGCGAAACGATTCTTCGCGCTCGTCAATACAGCACACAACCTGGTACGCCGGCTCGAGGCCGGATCCGCCGTCGCTGCCAACGCCGCCCGTGAGACGTGCCTCTCGCCGCCGGCAGTGAGCCAGGACCGCGTCCAGCGTTTGGTTCCGGTATCGCCACTCAAAGGCCCGATGAAAGACCTGTCGGCGCTGGACGCTGCCGAACGTTTCGATCTGCCGGACGAGATGCGCCCATTGCTGCTTCGGCAAGCCATGGAGTTCCATGGGACTCCAACCGCGCACCTGCGCCAACTGGAACACCAGATACGCGCGCTGATCGACGCTCACCCGAGGCAGATGGGGCATCCCCTTGGTCAACCGGCCGCGGAGGTCCGCCAGGTCGCCGTCGTGCTCCAGGTAAGCCGCTCCCCAGTACCGCAAGGCAAGTTGTTCGAGAATCAAGCGTACGGCAAGGTACTCGACCAGCGTCCCGGCCGGGGCGGGATGGACCGTCCACTGGGCGTTGGTTTCCATCTGCCAGAGAATCCCGGCCCAGCCGCGCAAGGCCAGCAGCGTCTGCGTGATGAATTCTTCACGCTCTCTTGCTGCGACGCCCAAACGCCAAAGGGACTCGTCGATTGATTCGAGCGGACTGAGTCCTTGCTGCTCAATCCGTTGCAGCTCTTCGGGCAGCGTCCGCAGCCAGGCATCGACGGGTCGGCTGTGGCGGTAGTTGCGGATGAAACTGCGAAAGAAACCGTCGTCACGTCCCGGTAGTCGCCAGTTCGCGTAACCCTGATCGAGAAAGGCCGAGCAGAAGCGAATCAGTATTTCGTTGACCACGTGGTCGATATCATGGCCTGTAGACTGCCGCAAAAGTTCGCCGTGGCGTGCGACGGGACGTGCCGTATCGGTGAATCGAGGCACGCCATGGACTCCGTGCTGGCAGATCCGCCACATCAGTTGCAGGGTAAGCGTTTCCCAGGTCGCGTCACTCCAGAATTCGATCGACCGCTTGCCGAAGACCTGGAGCAGATCTTCGACGGTGTCACGAATGCGGCCATCACCTCCATTGCACCCGTTGCGCAAGTCGCGCATCACCCACGTGCGCGTATTGTCGATCAGGTGGCGACGCAGCGGCCCTGCGGTCTCGGGGCGAATACGACTCAACGCCCCGCTCTCGGCAATGAGCCACCGGATCTCGGCGTCGGAGCCGGTTCGCAGCGGATGCTCGAGCATCGCCAAATGAAGGTTAAATCGCGTCCCCATGAAACCGATGAGCTCGTCGGCCTCATCGCCCAGATCGTCCATCAACACGGCGGCTATGTCTTCGGCACGGATCCGCCCCGTAGACAGCATTGACCGATAGTGCTCCTCCGGAAGATAAGGATGGCAATCGTACACCGCCATGCCGCGGCGGACCGCGTCGTCGAAGGGCATATCTTCGAAGGCGTGCAGCGTGTTGTGATGCACGAAGACCGTGATCGGCCCCTGCGAAGGCAGCAGGTGGGTCGCATGTTCGATAATGTCCCCCAGACGATTCAGTCGTTCCGCCAAATCTTCGTGCGTCGACTGACTGGGAGAGAGGGTTGCCGCTTCGTACACTTTGCGGGTGAAATCTTGGTTGCAGTAATAAGGGCAGTAGGCCAGGTAGGATGTCTTGCTTATAACGCCCCGCCGGAAACGACCACAAGTGGCGAGAGATTACATTTTTGTAATATCGAGGCACCTCGGGCAGAAACGCCCTGTTTCCCTTACAATCAAGGGACAGCAGCTGGCAGTGCCTGATTGACGCAGGTGACGCAGGCACACCCAAAGTGCCGGCGCGGATCATCGACCGCGGTGTTCGAACGGAGCGACGTCGAGTGGCCTGATGACGGGCGGCAAGACATCACTGACCCCCGACGGCAAGTCTTTTCCCCTGCCGCGCCACAACGCGCTGGGCGTTTTGATCGTCGAAGACGATCGGGTGCTCGGCAAGGCGCTGCGGAAGGGATTGGAAGAAGCCGGCCATATCTGCGCCTGGGCCACGACCGGCCAGCGAGGACTCGAACAGGCGCTCGGACAGAAAGCCGACGCGATTGTTCTCGATCTGATGCTGCCCGATATCCCCGGCTTGGAACTGCTTCGACAACTGCGCGAGCGAGGCATTGAAACGCCTGTGCTCATCCTGACCGCGCTCGGGTCGGTTGACGAGCGTGTGGCGGGATTGCAGGCGGGGGCCGACGACTATCTGATCAAGCCCTTCGCCTTTCCCGAGTTGCTAGCTCGCCTGGCCGCCATCACGCGCCGGTCGCTCCAAACCGCTTCACAGCAATTCTCCGCGGGCCCCTTGTCACTCGACTTGTCGATCCGCCGCGTCACGCGCGCGGGGCGTGAAATCGACCTCACGCCGACGGAATTCAGCTTGTTGGAATTCCTCATGCGCAACGCCGGCCAGGTCGTCACGCGCCGCATGCTGTGCGAGCACCTGTGGGACGCGGAATGGGAGGGCGTGACGAACGTGATTGAGGTACACATCAATCGCCTCCGCGCAAAAATCGATCGCGATTTCGATGTGCCCCTGCTACACACCGTACGCGGTCGCGGATACGTCATTCGTCCGGTTTGAACCGTTCGGCAGCGCGCCTCGCTTGGCAGCACGCGACGAAGCAGCGACAATTCACTTGTGCGGGCAGGCCCGCCGCACACTCGCCGCCCCAAGCGTTCTCGGAGGCTTCCGCCTTGCTCAGCCATCTCTGGACGACTCTCAGATTTCGCCTGGCAGTGTGGAATGCCGTCGTCGTGCTGCTCACCGCGCTGGTCACGCTGATTGGCCTGCGGCAAGGCGTGCAGTGGGCGATCCTCCACGAGATAGACCGCATTCTGATCGAGGACTTCGACGAGATCACGCTGGCGCTTCGGCAGTTTTCACAGGATGACTTCGAAGCGCTGACCGAAGCCCTCGATCGCAAGGCGATCGGGCACAAGCACCACGGCTGGTTTGTGCAGCTGTTGTTCGCCGACGGCCGTGTTGCCTGGTCGAGTTTCGATGCCCCCGACGAACTGACCATCGCTTCCGGCGTGCCACCATCGAATCCCGCGACGCTCGACGACTATCGACTCCTTGAGCGCCCGGTGACGAATAATGCGCGCGACGTGACCAGCGCCCGCATCGGAGCAAGGCTGGATTTCCTCCGCGAGGACATGGCCAGAATCGACCGGCTGGTGATGCTGCTCGTGGGCTTCGTGCTGGTGACCGCGCCAATCGTCGGCTATTGGTTAGCCGGTCGAGCGTCCCGCGCTGTCGGTGATATTATTCGTACCGCCGAGCGCCTGCGACCGAGCCACCTGGAAGAACGCCTGCCCATTCGCGGCACCCGGGACGAACTCGACCGACTGGCCCACACAATCAACGGATTGCTCGATCGCATCCATGTCTACCTGGAGCAGAAACGAGACTTTCTTGCCAATGCCGCTCACGAACTGCGCACACCACTGGCCGCCATTCGCAGCTCGGTCGAAGTCGCTCTCAGCAGCGATCGCAGCAACGAGGAATATCAGGAGTTGCTCGTCGAAATTATCGATGAAGGAATTGCCCTGGAGACGCTCGTGAATCAACTGCTGCTGATCTCCGAATCCGAAGCCGAACGGCTCAAAATGGACCTCGATCCCGCACCGCTGGACGAAACGGTTCGACGCTCGGTCGACATGTTCGTGGGAATCGCCGAGTCAGGCGACGTTACGCTCCAAGTTGAAATCCCGCAACCCGTTACGATTCGTGGAAACCGTCACTTGCTGCGCCAACTCGCCAACAATCTCATTGACAACGCAATCAAGTACACACCCCCCGGTGGACGCGTGGTGGTGACACTGACCGTGGACGGGCAGCGTCGTAAGGCCGTATTGACAGTCTCCGACACCGGCATCGGGATCGCGGCGGACGACCTTCCCAAAGTCTTTAATCGTTTCTTCCGCGTTGACAAATCACGTACGCGAATGTCGCAGCCGGCCGGCACTGGGTTGGGGCTCAGCATTTGCCAGGCCGCCGCAACGGCCCATCAGGGCGAAATACGTTGTGAGAGCGTGCCGGGCGAGGGGTCTCGTTTCATCGTCGAGCTGCCGCTCGACGCGCAACAGCAACACGCCGAGGCCGCGATCTCACGCCCGGATCCTACCATGGTCGGCTGAGTCGAGAGCGATCCGGGCGCGAGGGCCAATAAGCGTGTGTCGGACCGACGCCAGCCAGGCTCATCAACCGATGATCCGGATGCGATGTTCGCTACCGAAGACGGCACACCAGGCCGGCTGCCGCCCCCCGGCCGCCTATCAGGCGCTGGTGGCCTTGAGCGACGCGTCCGCAGACGCATGAGCCCGTTCCTCGTCACAATTCCTCCTTGGTCATTTGTTTCGCAAGAAAAGGCACGAGATGCAAAGGCCCGCCACCAGCAGCAATGCGGCGGACGTGGGTTCCGGCACTTCCGGTCCCGTGTCGATGCCGACGGTATCCGTGTCGTCGCGCCAAACCGATGTCAATCCCGGGCCAAATCCTTCGTACTCGATGACCTCCCCCACGAATTCATCTCCGGCGTTTATCGGGTCGCCCCACGGGGTCACTTCGAAACTATTGAAGATGAATGGCGGACTCGGATTCACTTGCACGGCGCCGGCTCGGCCGGCAAAGCCGTTTGGCGTGTCATTGGGAATCGGTTTTCCGTCGTCGAACAACACCCCCGGCGAGTGGGGACCCGGGAATGCCGGACTGCCCGGACTGGTGGTTCCCGTCAGATCGAACTCGACCACGAGAATGTCGTCCAACGTGGTCGTGTTGGTGAGCCTTCAGTCGGCCAGGAATGTGTCGCCTGTGACGGAGAAGTCGAACAAATTCGGCAAACTGGCAACGCCCTGATCGGCCCCGCCTGCGACGATCGGTGCCGCCTGAAGCCCCTGTTGGGCAAACGTGACGAGGATCCGTCCACCGGCCAATTCGTCGCCAAACGATTTGGCTCCCACGATCGTCGCGTGTGAAGTGCATGCTAGCGACAAGGCGGTAAGGAGGGCGAGGGCGATCAACAGACGGGGACGACTTGAAATGGCGTTCATTAAATGCTTACCTCAACTAGGAAGTGAATTTAAAGGACGGTCCAGCATGGCACGGTGCGTCGCGCCGGCGCACACCACTGCCACGGAACCAAAAAACCAGACTTTGCCAAGGTCAGAAGACGGAGAAACGCAGCAGCATGCCACGATGCGCCGCCATCACGCGCCAAGAGAGAACGACCGGCAGATAGACAAGATGGGCTTCACGAGCGATATCCTGAAACGCGTAAGCCTCCTACGCATGTGCCTTTCGCGATATATACGGAAAATCCGATCGGTCAATCATTTAGTTCCTTCTTTTTCATTTTCGTGAGATGTCGTCATCGCCGGCACTGGGTCAGCCGGCATGGACTGAGCATGTCTCGTTGGGGTCACTAGGGGCCGGCTTCGGGGACGCGCGTATCATGAGACTTGCTGCAAAACTTGTTTCGGCGTTGGTTTTGGGCGTGATTGTGATCGTGGCCGTCGAAGCGTTCGTCTCGACCAGGCGCGACATTGAGGTTTTTCAAGAAGAAATGCAGCAAGCCGCCAATCAACTCGGACGAACGCTGAAAGAACTTGTCGAAGACATCTGGAACCAGATCGGCCAACAAAGGGCCTTGGAATTGGTTGCGGACGCCAATCGCGAAGAGCCGCTGGTAGATGTGCGCGTGGTGTGGCTGGACGTTGATCAGGATCATCTGGATGCTCCGCGGGCGTCGGCTGACGCGCTTCGCGGGGTCCGTGCTGGCAAACCGATGTCGATCCGTGAAAGGGATGCAGCGGGACGCGGTTTTCTGTTTACCTATGCTCCTTTGGTGGTCGATTCTCCGCGGCCGGTCGCCCTGGAGATATCTCGTCCACTGGCCGCTTCCGATACGTTTCGTCACGAAACGATCTTTCGGGCGTGTGTGGTCGCAATCACGCTGACCATGGTCAGTGGCGTCGCCGTGGTAGTTCTGGGGATGGCCTTCATCGGGCGACCCCTTAACCGTTTGGTCCAGAAGACGCGCCGGGTAGGAACCGGCGATCTGTCGGGACCCGTTGTTTTGAAGCGACACGACGAAATGGGAGAACTCGCGCGGGCGTTGAATGAAATGTGCGAACATCTCGGCGAGGCTCGCGAGCGTCTGTTAGCGGAGACGGAGGCCCGCATCACGGCAGTACAGCAACTGCGGCATGCGGATCGCTTGACCACTGTCGGTCGCCTGGCGGCGGGAATGGCCCACGAACTCGGCACGCCGCTCAACGTTGCCTCGGCCCGCACCGACATGATCTGCGAAGAAACCAGCCTCAGCACCGTAGCCGACAGTGCGCGGATCGTCAAAACCCAAATTGGTAAGATTACCAAGATCGTGCGGCAGCTACTGGACTTTGCCCGCCAGCAGGGCCCGCACAAATCCAAAGAAAACCTTTCGGCGTTGGCGATGCGCACCGTAGAGGTGGTCGCGTCGCTGTCGAAGAAGCAACACGTTGAGATTTGCGTCGAGACGTTGGGAGATCCTCTTGTCATGGAAGTGGATAGCGGTCAGATTCAACAGGTGCTGACCAACCTGATGGTCAACGCCGTTCAGTCGATGCCAAAAGCAGGCACGATATGCGTTCGAATCCAGCGCGCAAGGGCACGACCATCTGATACATCGAGTGCAACGGACATGGCTTGTGCGCGCATCGACATCCAGGATGAAGGAACCGGAATTTCCGCGAAACACCTCGATCAAATATTTGACCCCTTTTTTACGACGAAAGACATCGGCGAGGGAACCGGTCTGGGGCTTTCGATCGCGTACGGTATTGTCCGAGACCACGGGGGATGGATCGAAGTCGAGAGCCAGCCGGGCAACGGAACATGTTTCTCCATCTTCCTGCCTGAAAGCCGACCGTGACGCACCAAATCCTTATCGTTGACGACGATCCCGAAATGTGCGAAGTGATCGCAGCCCGACTCCGGCGCGAAAAGCTGAATTCGCGGTGGGTCACGGCTGGCGGCGACGCACTGGCGGCGCTGCAGACCGGATCTTATGACACCGTGATAACCGACCTCCAGATGCCGCGCGTGACCGGCATCGAATTGTGCCAACAAGTTGTCCGAAACCGCCCGGACATTCCCGTCATTGTGATGACCGCCTTCGGCAATCTGGAGACAGCCATCGCGGCCATCCGCGCCGGCGCTTATGACTTCGTGACCAAGCCGGTCGAAATGGATCTGCTGGTCGTGGCGTTGAAACGGGCGCTCGAACACCGAGATCTGGAACAACAGATCAAGCGCCTGAACGACCGTGTCGAGCACTCACAACCGTTCGAAATGTTCATCGGCGAAAGCGCGGTCATGGCTGAGTTGTTTGATCAGTTGCGTCGGATCGCCGACACCGACACGACGGTGCTGATCACCGGCGAGAGCGGAACCGGCAAGGAACTAGTCGCCCGCGCGCTGCACGAACACAGCTCTCGCAAAACCTTGCCCTTTCTGGCGGTGAATTGTTCGGCATTTCCCGAAGCGCTGTTGGAAAGCGAGCTGTTTGGGCACGAAAAAGGCGCCTTCACCGACGCGCGTACCGCTCGCGAGGGCCTGTTCGTTCAGGCCGACCGCGGTACCTTGCTGCTGGACGAAATCGGTGATTTACCGTTGAGCCTGCAACCGAAGTTGCTGCGGGCTTTGGAGGAACGCCGGATTCGCCCAATCGGCGGCAACCACGAACGCGCATTCGATGTCCGCGTGATTGCGGCCACTAATCAGGACCTGGAGGCTGCCAGGGACGAAGGCCGTTTCCGCGACGATCTGTTTTATCGGCTAAACGTCATCCCCGTGGAAATTCCGCCGTTGCGATCGCGGGGAACGGATGTGTTGTTGATTGCCCGACACTTTGTCGTCCGGTTCGCCGAGCGGTTTGAGAAATGCGTTACGGGAATCACGGATGCCGCGGCGAAACTGTTGCTGGCCTACGACTGGCCGGGCAACGTCCGCGAACTGCGAAACGCGATCGAACGGGCCGTGGCGCTGACGGAATTCGACAAGATTACAGTGGAAGATGTGCCCCAGAAAGTACGCGACTACCGTGGCTCCCAACCGTTCATCGCAGGCAGCGATCCCTCCGACTTGCCGCCCCTGGAAGAAATGGAGCGGAGGTACATCCTGCACGTGCTCAGCTCCGTCGGTGGAAACCGCGCGATGGCGGCCCGTGTTCTGCGCGTCGCTCGCCGCACGCTGTACCGCAAGCTCGAAAGCTACGGTTGGTGCAACCAACCGCCGGCTAGCCGTGACAGCCATTGACCAGCTTTCGTCGCGACACGCGCGTCGCATTGTACCGGCGCGTCAAAAGGAGGCGCTTTTGCCTCCCCAGAATGGCGTCATTGTGCCGGTCGGGGCGAGTTGTCTGTTTGGCACGCAGATTGCAGCCCATCCCGGGAGGACCGAAACACTTTCCATCAAGGAGGAGAAGTTGTGCTTGTATTAAGCAGAAAGCACGGTGAAGAAATCGTCATCGGAGACAACATCCGTATTCGTGTGTTGCGGCAGCATGGCGGTCGTGTGCGGCTGGGAATCACCGCTCCGCCAACAGTCCACATCGCCCGCATGGAGATTGTCGAAGTCCACCCGTCACCCGGAAAATCTGGTTCGCAAGCACCGATGAGAAGTCACGCTACGGCAACCACAAACAAGAAAGGCAATGCCGATGCTGGAAAAATCCACGGAACAATTAGACCCCGCTGAGTTGGCGATGGGCAAACAGGAGGCAGACATCACGGGTCCAGATAATAAAACAGCACATCGTTCACCGATTGTCGATTCAGCTCGAGTGCTGCTGGCCGAAGACGACGGTGAAATGCGATCCGTTATTGCACTCCATTTGCGACGCGCGGGCTACGAGGTGACCGAGTGCCGCGACGGGATGGAACTGCTGGACCACCTGAACGGATACGTGGAACGCGTCCGCGGAGCAGAACACTATGATCTGATCATCTCCGACATCCGCATGCCAGGCGTCTTCGGTCTGGCGATCGCAGAGGGGGCAACGGATTACGCGGAGTTTCCACCGATGATCCTAATCACGGCGTTCGGCGATGCCGAAACGCATCGAACGGCCAAACAAATCGGCGTGACAGCCGTTTTGGACAAGCCCTTCCAGATGGCCGTATTGCTCGACAAAGCCCGCGCGATTATGGCCCGTTAGGCCAGATCGGTATTTCGTTGGGTGGCGAATGCACCAACGTTGGTATACCATCGAAAAGGAGACTGCGCTATGCAATTGGACTGGCCGCCGACCACGGTGGATTCTCGTTGAAGCAACGACTGAGCGACTCTGTCGAGCACGTCGGACATGGCATCGTGGATTGTGGAGCCGCGGAATGGAGTGACGGCAAACCGACGTGTCGATGCAGGGGCGGCGGACCAAGGTGGACTCTGCCGACGCCGAGTCGGCATCCTGATCCCCCGTCGGCCGACGCCGAGTCGGCATCCTGATCCCCCGTCGCGGGTGGGAATTAAGGAGTATTCACATGATTACCATTGGAATGAACTACCGCGTCATCGAGGGCAAGCAGTCCGAGTTCGAGGAAAAGTTCGAGGCCGTGCTCGACGCGCTGCGAGCCGCCGCGGGTCACGACCGGTCCAATCTGTTTCAAGATGTACACGACCGGACCTCGTATCTGATCACTAGCGAATGGTCGGACGAAACGGCCTTTACTGATTTCATCCACAGCCAGGCGTTTAAGGACGTCACCGATTGGGGTAAACAAACTATCCTCGCCGACCGTCCACAGCACCGTGTGTATCGCCACTGACCGTGCCGTGCCCGCTCAACCTCAACCTGGAAGCCGTGAATGAACGGCATCGTCTCACGTTCGACACCGACGAAGTGGGAGAGCTCAGCCTGGACGATGATTTGGATTGGGTTGTCCTTTACGAGCAACGATCGTTTTCTCGAAAAGAGCTTCATGGCTTCCTATTTTCGCAGTCTTGCGAACTGCCCAAGGATGATATCGCGATCGTCGGCCTCGGAGGGATAGGCCGCAATCCGCCACTTGGCTTGGCGGAGCGATCACGGGAATCTCGAGTTGCGTCGTGCCATGAAGAGTCGTCAACTTATCGTCGGTCGCGTACGGTCAGCCTGGGTTCCTGGTTCGTCGGTTTGGCGGCGACTGGCATCCTAGGCCGCGCGGCCATGATGCTGAGGTTGGCGAACTCAAACGAAAATTCGGGACTCGCAAATTGACGATGTCCGCCACGAAACGACGCACATGCGCCAGAGACAATCTTTATATTCGCGATAGACCAGATCGCGACCGTCCGGTGTAAATGCCAGCGGGACAAAACTATCCTGGATGGTCGTTTCTTGGCTTTGCGCGGAGATGGCGTCGTCGATGATAAAGAAACGCCCCTGGACCACTTCGATCCAGGGGCGCGTCTGTCGTTCGCGATCCGGCAACTCGGCTAAACCGGACTTACGGCTGTGGCGCACGGGCCTTTTTTGCCCTGTCCAACCTGGTAATCCACGGTCTGACCTTCCCGGAGACTGTCAAAGGCGCCGCCTTTAACCTCGGAATTATGGAAGAACAATTCGTCCCTCTCCCCCTTGATAAACCCGAATCCTCGCTCCGAAACCAACTTCTTGATCGTCCCTTGTGGCATCTCTGCCCTCCTCAAAACGTAAAGACCTGGGCGGACCAAATGCCTATGATTAAGCAGATGAACGGCCCGAACCACATCAGAGCAGCCAATCACGAAACTGAGCCGGGCACTTGCGGGAAGAGCACGACGCAGAGTGCATCGTGCCGAAAGTACAACCTGAAAGCGTCTGTATCTGCAACCTGAATGTGCTCATCACGAATCGTCGTGACAAGCGGATTGTACACTCACACGCGCAGAAAGGCAACGCCCCCCCAAAAAACGATCCGCTCTGAGCGTGGCCTAGGCGCTGCCATTGGGCATCCTGGACCGGTGGAAGCCCGGCCAACGAGGCGGATGTATCATGGGCTCGTCACGGGTCGTCCGTTTTGTCGTCGCGCCTTCGGATCAGTTCGCGCCGTTGGTGGGCCTCGGTTCTGATTCTTTGGGACAATCCAGGCATTTCCAGCAACGCTGTAAGGTCCTCGGCCGCTTTTGCATTTTCATGAATCGCGCGATACGCGAGCGACCGATTGTAGATCGCCATGGCCTTCACATCGGTCGGCGTGTCCGACGCCCGAATCGCGGCTGAGTAATCCGCGATCGCGCCGTGGTAGTCGTGTCTGTTCGCCTTCGCCATTCCGGCTCGGTACAGTGAAAGAGCCTTTCCGCGGTGCGTAAGCCAGCTCTTCACCCATCTGGTCAAGCTCATGTCAGTTCCATTTCAACACAGCGCGTGCGCGCCGGAACAACCGTTCCAAACTAATCTGACTGCCGCCCGTTGTTTTTACATCCGGCTTCCGTTTATCGATTGACGGAAATAGCGTCGATCCGTTTGGGGTTTGGAGAGGTGACATCTCCCCGGAGCGGTCCCAGTGAGAGTCTAACTTAAGCTACCCGGGATTTCCAGAAACGGCTCAGGGTTGAAGCCGCGAGACGATCCATTGGCCCCCGGGCGACAACGTGTAGGCGAACCGATCGTGCAAACGATTGGACCTGCCCTGCCAGAATTCGAACCGCGTGGGCTTCAATATATAACCACCCCAATGCTCCGGAAGTGGGACGGGTCCGTCAGCGAACCGCTGTTCCATCTCGCGAACCCGGGCTTCCAGCGCTTGCCGATCTGCGATGGAACGGCTCTGCCGCGAAGCCCAGGCGCCGATCTGGCTGCCACGTTGTCGTGAGCGAAAATAGGCGTCCGACTCCTGTGTCGAAAGGCGCGCTACCGATCCTTCTACACGTACCTGGCGTTCCAGCACGGACCAATAGAAGCAGAGGGCTCCCCTGGGGTTTGCGTCCAGTTCCAACGCCTTTCGACTGCCGAAATTGGTGAAAAACCGGAAACCGCGCGCGTCCACACGTTTCAACAGCACCATTCGTACCGAAGGGACGCCGTCCGACGTGGCCGTGGCCAGCGCCATCGACTCGGGCAGGAGAAGACCCGACTTTTCCGCATCCGCGTACCATTGATTGAACAACTCGAGCGGGTCGTCTCTGGGGGACAACTCCGCGAGTCCACGCGTGACTCCCTTGACGAGTGTCCGCATGGCGGTAAGGTGGGCGCGCAAATCGTTGAGTGCACTCATCTGTCCAGGCTATCCAGCTTGCAGCGTCACGTCGACGGACAGCTGCTGATTGTTGCGCCGCACGGTCAGCGTGGCGGTCTCGCCGACGCCCAATGCATCTAGGGCGTCGAGCAGGCTTTCGGTCGTTGGCGTCGGATCGCCGTTCACGGCGATGATGATGTCACCGAGGCGCACATTGCCGGCGTCGTCGTACTGGGTGGCGATCAACCCTGCCTTTTCCGCACCGCTGTTCGGGAAAACTCCCATGATCAACACACCGTCGATGCCCAATCGCTTCGTGACACGATCGTCCGGGACAATTCCCAGGACCGGCCGGGCGATCCGGCCGTGCCGAATCAGCTCCGGGACGACCCGATTGGCGGTGTCCACCGGAACGGCAAACCCGATTCCCGCGTAAGCACCCGACGGGCTGTAGATCGCTGTGTTCACGCCCACCAGCCGGCCGGCGCTGTCCAGCAGCGGTCCCCCGGAATTGCCGGGATTAATGGCGGCGTCGGTTTGAATCACACCGGTGATCTTGCGCCGCGTGACGGATGTGATCTCGCGCCCCAGACCGCTGATAACCCCCGTCGTCAATGTCTGATCGAACCCGAAAGGGTTACCAATCGCAAACACTTTCTGCCCCACCTGCAGGTCGCTAGCCGTACCGATCATGATGGGCTGCAAACGTTCGCCGGGAGTGTCGATGCGCAGCACGGCCAAGTCTTGATTGGGCTCCGCTCCCACCAGCCGGGCGGGCCATGTCGATTGATCGGACAATGTCACGTTGGCCGTGTCTGCATTCTGGATGACGTGAAAATTCGTAACCACATGACCTCGCTTGTCGTAGATAAAACCAGATCCGGTGCCGCGCGGAATCTCCAGCAAGTTGAAACTGAAATCGCGGCGAACGGACGCGGTCGTGATATAGACCACCGACGGTGAAACTTCACGAAACAAATCGATCGTTGCCGATTCATCCTTGGCCAGGTCACCGCGGGCGGTCACCGGGCGCGGTTCGTAATCGGGATCGTACATCGCCCGGCCGCCAACATTGAAGAATCCGCGCACAACCAGAAAGACGGCGAAGATCAGCAACACCACGGCGGCCCACGGGTTGATTATCGTGCGGTGTGGACGGTCGGTTGACGGGTCATAAGCCATCGTTGCTTGCCTTTGGGCGGTTTCTCAAACGGCGTGCGCTGCGTGCGACAATCCCCAAGCGACAATCCCCGTTGGCCTGCGCGACATCACGGGGTTGGACGCAGGTACTGTTGTAGCAAAGTAATAGAGATTGAGAAGGACCCGCTCAAACGCCGCAACCGCCCGCCAATCAGGGTCAGGATCGCGTGTCACGTCGCGCCCTACTTGCAGATCGAGTGGACGCGGCGGCCTGCTTTACGACTGCCGGGCGCATCATCCCCGGTGAAGTGACGCGGCGTACACAATGCCGATCGTGACCGTCCCGGCCACCGGATATATGCCATCGCTGTTCATGTGCCGGTCTGCATTTCAATTCGACGTCACGAAGTCTCTCAATCGCACGGGCAGGCGCCGGCTTCCCCAACGACCGGGTTGCGGCTCGAAGACGCCCGCGCAACGGGTGCCGCACTTCGGGCAACCGGCGTCGGCGTTGAGGTTCCATTCGCGAATGTCGCAATGGCTACGGCCAATCAGCAGTTCATCGCATACGTGACAGTACGTGCTCTGACCTTCCGGATCTAAAACGTTTCCCGTATAGGCGTACCGGATACCGTTGTTCCGCGCGATGCGTCGGGCGCGGCTGAGCGTCGCCGGCGGCGTCGCGGGCGTATCCAGCATACGAAAATCCGGATGGAACGCGGTGAAGTGCATCGGCACCTCCGAGCCCAGTTCCTCGACCACCCAGCGGGTCATCTGGTCCAGCTCCGAGTCCGAATCGTTCTCGCCAGGAATAAGGAGTGTCGTCAGTTCAAGCCAGACGTCGGTTTCGTGTTTGAGATACTTCAGTGTGTCAAGGACCGCTTCCAGATGGCCCGCGCAGATCTGTTTGTAAAACCGCTGGCTGAAAGCCTTCAGATCGACGTTGGCGGCGTCCATGTACTCGTAGAACTCTTTCCGCGGCTCCGGGCAGATCTCGCCGGCCGTGACGGCAACCGACCTGAGCCCGCGCTCGCGGCAAGCTTGGGCCACATCAACTGCGTACTCGAGAAAGATCACGGGATCGTTGTAAGTAAAGGCTATCGCCCGGCACTGCAACTGTTCGGCTGCCCGCGCAATCACGGTCGCACCGGCGTTGTCCGCCAACGTGTCGTACTCCCGTGATTTGCTGATATCCCAGTTTTGGCAGAACTTGCACCCCAGGTTGCAGCCGGCAGTGCCGAACGACAGAATCGGCGTGCCGGGCAAAAAGTGGTTGAGCGGTTTTTTCTCGATCGGATCGACGCAAAACCCGCTACTCCGCCCATACGTCGTCAGCACCACCTCGCCGTCGACGCAGGCGCGCACGAAGCAAAAACCACGTTGACCGTCGCGCAGCCTGCAGAAACGCGGACAAAGGTCGCACTGTACACGCCCATCCTCAAGGCGGTGCCAGTACTTCGTACGCGCCACGTACGGCCAGTCCATCCGCAGTTCCGGAGCGGTACTAATATTGGCTTGCGTTTCCAAATCGTTGATTTCTTGGCGGTTGTTCATCGTGTCCGCCACAAATTATACGGGCCGGGGCAACGGGGGCCGTGCATCGCCGCATCCACGGCTAAAAACCCCGGCATTCGTCGCACGGCGGACACCTTGTACAGAATCAGGCACGGCGTCGCCCGACACGAAGGCGGCCAACGGTCACGCCGGAAAGGCCGCCAGAAGACCCGACAATACAATCCCGTCGAACGTACCCGCGCCGCCAATGGACACCAGCGGCGCCGCCCGCTTGGTGACATCTCGAAGGTGCAGCAGGTCAGCGCCAACGAGGGGCCCCGACACGCCGGCGATAAAGGCCACCGGAGCGCGGATCATGGAATAATCCTGCGGCACAAACAACACCCACGTCACGAGAACCGAAACAGTCGGAGACGTAAACGCGGGCATCGCGATACCCACACCGGGCACGGGCTCCGCGACAAAGTAACAGACGACAACGTTCGTGACGACCGCGCCAACCAGTGCCCACCTGGCCTCCGGCTGGGCCGCCAGCACCAGCGCCCATTCAACGAATGCCAGCCCCGCCGGAATCAAACATCCACCGACATTCACCGCGACAATCGTCCGCATGGCTCGTGCTCTGTTCTAACAGACACGCGGCATTCGTTGCGTAAACAGCGTTAGTTGCTATAACATTTTCCAAGTCGGTGTCGCGGGTATGATCCGTCGCAGCCGGGGCATTGCAGCATCGGGCGCCGGAGACTTTGATCCCTGGGCACCGCCCGGGCCCAAGCCCATCGCAGAATCACCCTATCGTATTCGACAAAACCTCTCGAACGCACAACCGAAACGCGAGTTCGCGGACGAACCGGCAGTTTGGTTAGAGGCGATTAACCATCGGCAAACCGTCGAGACTAGGACCTTCAGAATGCACCTGATCCCTTGGGACCCGTGGAAAGAATGGGAAAGATTGCGGGCGGAAACGGACCGGTTGTGGGATCAGTTTCTGGAGAAACTCGCCCATGTCGACACCGAGCAGATCGCCTTCCTGCCAGATGTTGACTTCGTGGAAACGGTGCGCGAGTACCGACTTTACTTGTCGGTTCCGGGCCTTGTGGAAGAGGACATTGATCTGGTCATCGGCGAGCGGTCTTTGACGGTCCGCGGCGAACGTCAGCCGCCTTATGATTCCGCGCATTCGCGCCGGCGGCTCAGTGAATGGCGTTATGGCTATTTTGAGCGCCACTTCAAGTTTGCTCATCCCGTCCGCATCGACGCAGCGCGCGCCGATTACGACGCCGGCGTGCTGACCATCGTATTGCCAAAGGAAAAGAAGACAAAAGGGACACAAGGCGAGGAGTAGCGGGCCATAGAACGGCCCAAAGGAATTGAAACGTGACCTCGAACTTCGACACAACCGATCCGTACGAAGTCCTGGGCGTAAGCAAGGAAGCCAGCCCGGAGGAAATTCGAAAAGCCTACCGCAAGCTGGCGCTCAAGTTTCATCCCGATAAGAACCCCGATGATCCCAAGGCGGCCGAGAACTTCAAAAAGGTCGCCGAGGCGTTCGAGGTTCTATCGGATCCGCAAAAGCGCCAGGCTTATGATCAAGGCGGGATGGATGCCACCGGATTTCAGGGATTCGAGTCCAACGAGGAGGTATTTTCGCACTTCGGCGACATCTTCGGCGACCTGTTCGGAAGCCGCGTGCGGCAACGTCGTCGAACGGGACCGCAGCAAGGCCAAGACCTGCGGTTTGTCCTGCCACTGTCGTTCACGGAAGCAGCGCAGGGCGGCAAACGAGAAATCGAAGTTCCCGTGCTTGACGCGTGTCCCGACTGCCGAGGCGAGGGCACCGCCAGCGGCGCGCCGCGCAAACCCTGTGCCACCTGCCACGGCACGGGGCAGGTCAGCCAGCAGGGTCGCCAGCAGGGTGGATTCTTTTCGGTGAGTTCCGCGTGCCCGTCCTGCGGCGGAAGCGGCCGCGAGAGCGGTCCCCCCTGTGCCCGGTGCGGCGGCGACGGGCGCCTGGAAAAACAAAAGCGGATCACCATCACCATTCCCGCGGGCATCGCCGACGGCCAATCGCTGAGATTGGCCGGACAAGGCCAGGCCGGGCGCGGCGGGGGACGGCCGGGCGACCTGCTTATCGAGGCCCAGGTCAGTCCTCATCCGACATTCCGCCGCGACGGAAAGAACATTCGCAGCGACGTTCCAGTGCCGGTCGCCACCGCGCTGCTCGGCGGCAAGGTTGAAGTGCCCACGCTGAAGGGCCGCGTCATGCTGAGCATCCCGCCCGGCACGTCGTCCGACCAGGTGCTTCGCATCCGCGGCCAAGGCATTCCTGCCAAAGACGGCGCGGGCGACCACCTGGCACGCGTCGTCATCACGGTGCCCAAGTCGCTCAGCGACGACGCCAAGGCTGCGCTGCGGGAACATCTTTCCGCGGCTTGATCCGCGCCCGAGCGACTCGACCGCCAACGACGCTGTCGGCGCCCGTCGCGCCGCGTACCGGGCGTTCCATGCAGTTCGGGCTGGGCCAAATCGTGGGCGCGCCAGTCGGCGTACCGCGCGGGAGCAGCCTCTGCGGCGCGCACCGTCCGCCTTGAGCACGCTTTCTGGGTCCGCCCATCCGGCGGCGGAGCGGGCGTGTCCTGGACGCGTTGAAACCGCACAACACACGCCCCGCCCTGTGCATATTCGCGCGCGACACTGTGCTCCAGCGTCACACTGCCTTGCGTACCGCATCGCCGGCGATCGCCGGCCCAACTCCCAACCGCCGCCACGGGGTGCCGATTCAGGACGTTGTGCGGCTGATGCCCGACGCGCTGCCCTTTTTGGCACGTCATCTGCTTTTTTCGTGCGGCAAATAGAATTGTCATATTTGGACTTCCGCGCATTCGGGTACTTGAGGGAGCAGGCGGCCAGGTGGCACAGCGATACGCGGTCGAAATCCCGACGCCGGACTATTGGCGCCGTCAGATCAAGTGCCAGGAGGCGTGCCCCGTCCATACCGACGCCCGCGGCTACGTTCGGGCGATCGCCGACGGTCGTTTTGAAGACGCGTATCTCATCGCCCGCGGGCCAAACCCGCTGGCTTCGATCTGCGGCCGAGTTTGCGGTGCGCCGTGCGAAGCCGCCTGCCGGCGACAGGATATCGACGAGTCGGTTTCGATCCGCGCCTTGAAACGTTTCGTGACCGACCGTTTTGTCGGGCAGGCCGACACCGAAAGCGGTCCGGCCCGTCTGATCCGTCGCCTCATCGATCACGCGCGGACGCGTGCCAGTTTGCGTCACGACGAGCTGACCAGCTTTCGTCGCCTGTTGAACGAGGGGCGGCTTCCCAGCAACGCCGATGGTGAGAAGGTAGCGATCATCGGTTCGGGGCCGGCGGGACTTGCCGCAGCGCACGATTTGGCGCTGATGGGCTTCCGTCCCACCGTCTACGAGATGGAACCGGTTCCGGCCGGCATGTTGGCCGTCGGCATTCCTGAGTACCGGCTGCCGCGCGCGTTGATCGAAGCCGAGGTCCAGTTTATCCGAGCGTTGGGCGTTGAGTTTGTTTGCAGCACGCGCGTCGGCGTCGACATCTCGCTCAGCGACATTCGCGCGCAACACCGCGCCACGATCATTGCCGTCGGGCTAAAGCGATCGCGGGAGTTACCGATCCCCGGCGCTGACGGAGACGGTGTCGTTGGCGGCGTGGAGTTCCTGCGCGACGTAGCTGTGGGCGAGGAGACCAAAGTGAAAGGCGACGTCGTCGTGATTGGAGGTGGCAACGTCGCGTTCGATGTCGCGCGCACCGTTGTGCGACAGACGGGAATGGACGTTTCGCGAACGGCCTTGCGAAAGGCCAGCGTCAAATCCGTCCATCTCTGCAGCCTGGAGAGCCTTGAAGAGTTGCCGGCGGATGACGTGGAGATCATCGAAGGCGACGAGGAAGGCATTGTGCGGCACCACAGTTTGGGACCCAAGGAAGTGCTGTTGGAGAACGGCCGCGTTCAAGGAATGGTGTTTCAGAAGTGCCTGCGCGTGTTTGATGAGCAGGGACGCTTCGCGCCGGCTTTCGACGAAACGGACCTCACGACAATCAAAGCCGACACGGTCGTCTGGTCGATCGGACAGCAGCCCGAGTTGTCATTTGTGACATCGACCGGAGACATCCGCCGCGATGAGCGTGGCCTGATCGTGTGCGACCAACAGACACAGCGTACCTCGGCGGAGGATGTCTTTCTGGCGGGCGACATCGCGTACGGGCCCCGACTGCTCATCGATGCCGTGGCCAGCGGCAAGAAAGTCGCTCGGCAGATCTACGAGTACCTCCGGCGCGAAAAACTTGTCGAACATGTCGATGTGACCCACGCGCCCATTCCTGGTTATGCCCGCGAGCGCGATTACGAAAAACTGCCGCGCACGGCGATTCCCACGCTCGACGCCCGCCAGCGGGTTGCCGATCAACGGAGCGCCGTGGAGGTCGGCTACGACGCGCCGCAGGCCATTTGCGAAGGGTGCCGCTGTTTGGACTGCGGCGTCAACACAATCTTCGACTCCGAAAAATGCATCCTCTGTGGCGGTTGCGCGGACGTCTGTCCCGAGGTCTGTCTGGAACTCGTGTCGCTGGACTGCATGGAAGGCAACGGGCAGCTGGAGCGCGTGCTCGGCGAGTGCCTGGAAGGAGCCGAATCCGGGGACTTCTCGGCCATTATCAAAGACGAAGCCCGTTGCATCCGCTGCGCTCTGTGCGCCCAGCGCTGCCCGGTCGAGGCGATCACGATGGAACGCGCGAGCATCGCCAGTTGTTGGGTGCCATTCGGTCCGGCCGTCTCTGAAAGGAGCGTGGTGTGAGCACCGACCTGGAAACGAGCCCCCGATTCCAGAAACCGGAGGAGCGGCGCGACTTCCTGGGGCTGGCGGCCGTCTGGTCGGCCGCGGCCGCGGTCATTGTGGCCTTGATCGGCGCGTTGCGGTTGCCGATGCCGTCGGTGTTTCCCGAATCGAACAGCCGCGTGAAGCTGGGGCCGTTCGAGCAGTTTTTGGCTTCCAGCGTGACGGCCGTCCCGGAGCATCGCCTGTGGATTTATTCCCGGCCGGAGGGTTTATACGCCATTTCCGCCGTCTGCACGCATCTCGGCTGCATCGTTTCCGCGCAGGAAGAAGGCGGCTTCTTCTGCCCCTGCCATGGCAGCCGATTTGACGCCGAAGGCAAGGTCGTTGCGGGCCCCGCCCCGCGACCGTTGATGTACCTCGACCTGAATCTCTCGCCCGACGGGCAATTGGTGGTGGACAAGCAGAAAGAAGTTTCCGCGGAAGCGCGATTACAGGTGTGACAACAATGTCGACGGAAACGACTCCCGACACCCGGAAACAGCAGCAACGCGGCGTCGAACAGCCCGATGGGGCGATGCGGCGTTATTTTCGCAATCTCGTTGATACGCCGCGCGCCTTCCGCGATTCGGTCGTCCGCCACGGCCGCCCGACATCGGATCGGGCAAAATCCCAGGCCGTTTTTTCCAACCTCTTTCTGCACATCATGCCCACGCGGATCCACAGCTACTCGCTGCGAATCCGCGCAACGCTCGGGCTCGGCATCGTGACGCTGGTGCTTTTCTTCCTGCTGAGCATCACAGGCATCGCCCTGATGGTCTACTACAAGCCGTCGACTGACCAGGCCTATGCCTCGATGAAGGAAATCCGCTATGTCGTCCCCACTGGCCGTTTCATGCGCAATATCCACCGCTGGGCCGCACACGGAATGGTTCTGTGCGTGATCCTGCACATGGCACGCGCTTTCTACACCGGTGCCTACAAACGCCCCCGCCAATTCAACTGGGTGGTGGGCATGATTCTGTTTGTCCTGACACTGGCGCTGAGTTTCACCGGCTATCTGCTACCGTGGGACCAATTGGCATTCTGGGCCGTGACGATCGGATCGGAAATCGCCCAGTCTCCGCGCGAATTGACCGACGCCCTGGGCATCACGTCGTGGTTCGATGTGGGCGGGATGCAGAAGCGCGTGCTACTCGGCGCCAATCATGTCGGCCAGGAGGCGCTGATCCGCTTCTACGTCCTGCACGTTATGGTCCTGCCGCTGCTCACCTCCCTGCTGCTGGCCGTCCATTTCTGGCGGGTGCGAAAAGACGGGGGACTCACGCGACCCGCGTACGCGAGTGATGCCGCCGAGGGCGCACTTGACGGCACACCGGCCCGCACGGCGCCCGGTTCCACGAAGACCTACGGCCTGATGGCGGTCGTTCGCGGCAAGACACCGGCCGTGGACCGCAGTATGGCCAACACGGTTCCGACCTATCCAAACGCGTTGTACGCCATCGGCGCGCTTACGATGCTGACGCTGGCCGTTTGCCTGGCGCTGGGTTATTTCTTCGACGCGCCGCTGAAAGAGCAAGCCAATCCGGCCGTACCCGAAAATCCCGCCAAGGCGCCGTGGTATTTTCTCGGTTTGCAGGAACTCGTCAGTTACTCCGCATTCATGGGCGGCGTGGGAATCCCCATCATCGTCGTCCTGGGCTTGATGTTTGTGCCGTATCTGGACCGCGAACGCGATGATGTGGGTTTATGGTTCGGTGGCCCGCGCGGTCGCATGGTCTGCATGGCCAGCGCGATCTTTTCCTGCCTTGTGGTGCTCGGGATGTTGACCTTCACGGTGCAGCAGGGTTGGCTGCGGAACTGGTATCCCGACATCCCGCAAATTGTGATCACGTTTTTCAATCCGGGCACGGTGTTTCTTCTGGTTTTCGCCGCGTGGTCCCTGGCGATCACCAGGAAGACGAATTCCACTCGCCTGGGCGCGTTGGCGGTGTTTACGTGTTTTCTGGTGTCCTTTGCCATGTTGACCTATTTTGCCACGGTGCATCGCGGGCCGAACTGGGACTTCTACTGGTCGCCGAGCGACTGGCCGGTTCATTGAGCGGTGCAAATCCATCATGCACGAAAAGCGCGTAACACGATTGAAAGTGCTGATGATTGCGGCCAGCCTGATGTGCCTGGTGTTTCTGCTGCTGGCTGCCTTCGAAGAGAACTTCTCCGCCGACTGGCGGCAGTACCAGTTTGAATACGCGGATCTGTTGCAGCAGTTCGCCTTGCGCGACGGCAAACCCGAACCCGACTTCCCCATTGAAGTCCGCCAGATTTATCTCGGCGACCTGGGACGCATCGACCGCTGCGTCACGTGCCACGTGGGGATCAACCATCCCGCATTCCAACGCGCCGGGCAGCCGCTGGCCGCCCACCCGGGCGATCTGCTCGAGCACCACCCGTCGGAGAAATTCGGATGCACGGTCTGCCACCTGGGGCAGGGGCGCGCCACCGTGACCGCCGATGCGCACGGAGACGTACCGCATTGGCCCGAGCCGCTGTTACGTGGTTCGATGGTCTACACGTCGTGCGGGCGCTGCCATTACGAAAATGATTTGTACGGCGGACAATCCGACCTGTACGGGCAAATCGAGCCGGTGACGCACATCACTCAAGGTGAAATTGCCGCGGGCCTGCCCGGCGCTGGGAACATTGCGCGTGGCAAACAACTGGTGGTTGAACACGGATGCCTCGGCTGCCACAAGTACCGCGGCCGCGGCGGCGTGCTGGGACCGGATATCACGCATGTGGGAGACAAGACGCCCCACGATTTCGACTTCCATCACGTGGATGGACAGCGGACCGTTGAAAATTGGATGTACAACCATTTCAAGTCTCCCGCCGCCGTGGTGCCCTCCACCGTGATGCCGGAAATGGGGCTTTCCGATGGCGAGGCGCACGACCTGGCCGCCTACATGGTCAGCCTGAAACAGAAAAACGCGCCGGCAGCGTATACCCCCCTGCCCCAGTCCATGGATCCGACGCCCATTCGAGGCGAAACGCTCTATCGCGCGTTTTGTTCGGCGTGCCACGGAAAGGACGGTGTGGGCGCGATTGTTCGCGACCCGGATATTGCCCGACTGGAGAAACTCGGTCGGGTATCCCTGGCCGGGTCGCACGATTCCGGTTCGCAGCAACCCGTCCTCGACCTGCCGCGGGAGCTGATTACGCCGTCGCTCCGCAACGTCGATACGCTGGGTGTGGCCAGCGACGATTACCTGCGCAAAATCATTGCTCAAGGCCGCCCCAATACGAGTATGCCTGTGTGGCAGCAGGAGGGCGGTCTGACAAACGACGAAATTGAACGTGTCGTGGATTTCATTCGCCGCTGGGAACCGCGCCAAGCCGACCGAACGCTGATTTCCACATCGCGCGGCAACGCGCGCTACGGACGGGCCCTGTTCCGCGCCAACTGCGCCGCGTGCCATGGCGCCGACGGCGAAGGAGGACAAATCGGCGTGTCGTTGCGGGCCGCTAGTTTTTTGGCGATCGCGTCGGACGAAATGTTGGCACGCACCATCCTGCAAGGCCGGGCCAATACGGCCATGCCGTCGTGGCGCCAATTCGACAACCGCGATGTGAGCGACCTGCTGGCCTCCATCCGAAGCTGGCAGCCACTGCAAGCCAACCGCGAAGACGTGCTGGCTTCTTTCGACAACGCGGCGGACGACACGCCTTCGGTCGGCACCGGGCGAGCCCTTTATCGCAGTCGCTGTGTCGTATGCCACGGCCAGCACGGTGAAGGCGGAATCGGTCCGTCGCTGGCCAATCCGTCCGTACTGCCCGTCGTTTCCAACGAATTCCTGCACGACACGATTGTCCGCGGCCGGCCCGGCACCGCCATGCCGGCCTGGCGGCAACTCGGCACGCGGGACGTCGCCGACGTGATCGCGCTCGTTCGATCGTGGCAGAACCGGCCCATGAAGGAATTGCCGCAAGTCCACGTGACCGGCGACTGGCAAAACGGCGCGCTGTTGTTCCGCGGCATGTGCGCGAGCTGTCACGGGCAACACGGCGAAGGCGCCCTTGGGCCGCAGCTCGTCAATCCCGTGTTTCTCGACACCATCAGCGACGCCACATTGATGGAGTGGATCAGTTACGGCCGAATGGGAACCCAGATGCGGCCGTTCCTTAAGGGGCAGCAAGGTGCGGCCGAGCTTTTCCGGCATCAGATCGAGGATATCGTCACGTTCCTCCGCCACCAGACGGGCCGGCAGGTGACCGATGGCCAGCGGGTGGGCATTGGCTTCGCTCCCCGCGGCGAAGTGCTGTTCCGGCAAATGTGCGCTTCCTGCCACGGACCACACGGCGAAGGCGCCAACGGTCCGGCCATCCGGAATCCCGCGTTTCTGGCGGCGGCCACCGACGGATTCCTGCGCGCCACCATTGTGCTGGGGCGCGACGGCACCGAGATGCGATCGATGGGACATCGCGGTTCGGGCATCGCCGAGCTGCGCGCCGAGCAGATCGACGATCTGATCGCCTTTTTGCGCAGCGCACTGCCACAAGACCAGCCGCAACATCGCTTCGTGATTGGCGCTCATCCCGAGCGCGGCCAGGCGCTTTATGCGCACTACTGCGCCGGTTGCCACGGCCCGGATGGCACGGGAAACTTTGCGCCGGAGCTGAACAATCCCGGCTTTCTGCGGTTCGCGACCGACGGCTATTTGCAGGCCACGATCATCCGCGGCCGGCGCGGCACGGCCATGAGGCCCTTTGGCACGGGACGCCACGGACTGGCAGACCTGACCCAAGAACAGGTGAACGATATCGTCGCGTTCATCCGCCAGTGGAGTCCCGATACGCGACGTCTGCGGCGGACCGAGTCGTTTCCAGGACCAGAACAAGGCGACCGCCTTCGCGGAATCGAACTATTCACCCACACCAACGAGTAGGACCCGACGAATCGGGTGCTGCCAACGTCGAGGAGAAGCGTCATGGGTATCCGACGAGGACTGGAACCGTTTGACCGCCGGGAATTCATGCGTATGGCGGCCGCGACTGGCGTCGGTGTTTCCGCCACGTCCTGCTTTCCCCACGAATTCATGCAAGCGGACGCGGCGACCGGGTCGGCGCCGGGCATCAAACTGCTGCAGGCAGCATGCCCGTACTGCGGCGTGGGTTGCGGCACGCTGATTAAAGTTGAAAACGGCAAGGTCGTCGGCATGATACCCGACAAGAAGCATCCCACCAACAAGGGCATCCAATGCATCAAGGGTCTCAACGCGCACGAGCCCATCTACAAGGATCGACTGACCGATGTACTGGTCCGCAAGGACATGAGCGATCCGCTCCGTGGCCACGTCTCTTCGACCAAGGGTCGTTTCGACGACGACGTGTTCGACGTCATGCCGTATGCGGAAGCCGAAGAACTCGTGGCGGACAAAATCGCCGAGATTATTAAACAGAAAGGCGGCAATCAGATTGGCCTCAACGGCAGCGGCCAACTGACCATGGAAGCGCAGTGGATTGAGAATGTGCTGATGAAGGGCGTCATCGGCAGCAACTCTATCGAAGCCAACGCGCGGATGTGCATGACATCCGCCGTGACCGGGTACTTTCATAGCTATGGCTCCGACGCGCCGCCGACGAGCTACGAAGACATCGAGGAGGCGGATTTTATTACGTTCTGGGGCCATAATGCTCGC
>CAZNKT010000063.1:20640-34957 GCA_964573605.1 uncultured Pirellulales bacterium | reverse complement strand
CTAGGATTTCCGCTCGGTGCGTTTCTTGACCAGCGTCACCTCGTTACCCCGGTCGTTGTAGCGCACCTCGTCCATGAACGATCGCATCAACAGCACGCCGCGGCCGGTGATCTTTTCCATGTTCGCCGGGTTGGTCGGATCCGGAAGGGCCGACAAGTCGAACCCGGGCCCTTCGTCGCCGATCGTGAACTGTGCCTCATCGCGCGAGATCTGGGCCTGAACCTGGATCCTTCTCTCACTGTAGGGAGACTCTTGCGACCGCACGCGGACATGTTGATCATAGGCACACGGGTCCTTCTCGCGCATTCCCGAGTCCAGTTCCAGGTTGCCGTGATAGTAAGCGTTGGTCAGCGCTTCCTCCAGCGCGATTCCGATCCGCACGCGCTCCGATTCGTCCGCCAGGCCGGTCTGCGTCACGACATCTTGCAGGTAGCCGATCAGCGGCGGAAACAGCCCCGTATCATTTTGCAGCGAGAACGCATATTGCGAACTCTGCAAACATCGAAACAACTGGGCGTGCCGCTGTTGCTCACCGCTTCTGGCCAAGACACTCCGCGCCGAATCGAGCAGGTCGCGATCCAGGAACCGCTTGGGCACATACGTCGCCGCTCCGCTCCGCAGCGCATGCACGGCCGTATCGTCGCTGCCCTGCGACGTCATCAGGATGACCGGGACGGTCGGGTGCTGCTGGCGGATGGAATTGACGAGCTTCAATCCGTCGATGCCCGGCATGACCAGGTCCGTGATCACCAGGTCGAAGTGCTGGGAGGACATCGAATCGAGCGCGTGTTGGCCGTCTTCCGCGAATTCGACGTCCCAGTTCGTACCTTTGCGCAGCACCGCACCGATGAGCCGGCGGTCCACGGCCGAGTCATCGACGACGAGTACGTTGGTCATGCGTACGATCCTCCGGGACGGCGACCCCACGTAGCCAGAATAGTAGAAACGAGCGGCAAACTCAAATTAGCCCTGCTCACGAGCCGGCAACTTCGTGCCGGCGGCGACCCTCGATTAAGTCCGCCAGGGCCGATTCGTCGATGACGGCCACGCCCAATGATTGGGCCTTCGCGAACTTGCTGCCGGGGTGATCGCCCGCGACAAGATAGTCGGTATTTCCAGAAACGCTGGGAGCGGTACGTCCCCCGTGCTGTTCGATCCACGCACGCACTTCATCTCGAGTGCGATCGCGGAGAGTGCCGGTGATGACAAACGTCATACCTTTCAGCGGCGAATCCGCCCGCGCGCCGCGGGATTGCTCGCGCGTCATGGATACCCCCACGCAACGGAGATCCTCCACAGTCTCTTTCCCGTACGGGCTGTGCAGGAACTGGTAGACGCTGTGGGCAATGACCGGACCGATTTCGTCGACTTCGGACAACTGATCGATGTCCGCCTTCCGCAGCGCCTCAATCGAACCGAATCGCTCGGCCAGCACGCCGGCCACACGGGCCCCCACATGGCGAATCGACAACGCGTGGAGGAGCCGCGCCAGGCCCCGCTGGCGGCTGGCCCTGACTCCCTTCTGAACATTCTCCGATGACTTACGGCCCATGCGCTCCATGCTGACAAGTTGTTCAAGCTCCAAGCGGTACAGATCGCCAAAACGGCGCACCAGCCCGGCATCGACGAGTTGTTCCACGAGCTTGTCGCCCAGGCCCTCGATATCCATGGCCCCGCGGCTGGCAAAGTGGCGGACGCGCTCCTTGAGTTGTGCCGGGCAGCTTGGATTCGGGCACCGGATGATGACTCCCCCTTCATCCTTCACGAGCGCTGTGCCGCATTGGGGGCACTTCGTCGGAAACCGGAACTTCCGCAGCGGCTTCTGCCGTTCATGCTTTTCCACACGTACAATGTGAGGGATCACTTTTCCGGCTTTTTCGACGAGCACGACGTCGCCCACTCGGATGTCCTTGCGTTGAATTTCGTCGACGTTATGCAGGCTTGCCCTGCTGACGGTGGTCCCCGCCAGCTCGACCGGATCCAATTCGGCCACCGGCGTCACCGCACCGCTCTTGCCCACGCCGACGTGAATCGCTCGCAACCGGGTCGTCTTTTCATATTTTTCGAACTTGTAAGCCACCATCCACCGCGGACTCTTCGCCGTCGCTCCCAATCGCTCGCGCTGGTCAAATCGGTCGACCTTCAGCACCAGGCCATCGACTTCAAAATCGAGTTCATGCAGCCGGCCGACGAGTTGATCGCAATAATCAACGGCACCGTCAAAACTGGTGAACCTCCGCACGTAGGGAGATACGGGAAGACCATACTGTTTGATCTCTTCGAGGAATTGTTCATAGGTCGTCGACTTCAGGCCTTCGCAATATCCCAGTCCGTGACAGAAGATCCGCAAACGCCGCTGCGCACATACGCGCGGGTCGAGCATACGAACGGTGCCGGCGGCCACGTTGCGGGTGTTGGCGAACAGGGGCAGCTCGCGTGCTGCCTGGCGTTCGTTCAGCGCTACGAGATCCGAGTTGGCCATGTACACTTCGCCTCGCACTTCGAGAATGTCCGGAAACGGCTGTTCGGCCAGCCGCAAGGGAACCCCGGCCACCGTGCGCATGTTGTGGGTTATGTCATCACCCACACGTCCGTCACCGCGAGTGACCGCGCGCTGGAGAACGCCCTGTTCGTACACCAGCGACACGGCCACACCGTCGATCTTGAGTTCGACGACCCATGCCATGTCCTCCTCGGGCAGCAGTTTGCTGGCCCGTTCTCCAAATCGTTTCAATTCGTCGAGATCATACGTATTGTCGATGGAGAGCATCGGCGTCCGATGGGGCACCGACGGGAGGTGGTCGACAGGCGCGTCGCCAACGCGCTGGGTCGGGCTGTCGGGCGTGACGAGATCGGGATGGGCGGATTCGAGTTCCCGCAACTGCTGCACGAGGCGATCGTATTCTCGATCGGTTATCTCGGGCGTTGCATCGACGTAGTACTTCCGGTCGTGGTGCCGGATCTGCCGGCGCAAGGCATCGATCTGTTGGGCAAGATCAGGCATATCGGCCGCCGGCGGTCCGCGAGGCGTTCGTTGTTGTCCACGCGCGACGATCCGCACCGAAGAAACGGCTTTACTTTGGCGGGTGCGGCACCAGGCACAAGAACTTTAGAGGCTCCGAGCCCGTATTGCGGAACTGATGCTCCTCGTCCGGCGCGACATAGACGACATCACCGGCTTTCAGCGGATGTTGCGTATCGCCTTCCAGCACGGTGCCGCTGCCTTGCAGTACGTACACCTCGTGCTCGTGCGGATGGTGGTGTCGCGGGGTATATCCTCCCGGTGCGACCTCGAATTCCCGCATCGCAAAGTTGGGCGCGCCGTCCGTCTCGCCGATCAGCCACCGCACTTCGCAGTCGGCAGCGCCCTCCATGTTGACCGCCTGCTGCGTCACCTGCGTCGAGTGCTGCACTTTCATCCGTCATCTCCTGAGAGCCGATGGGCGCGCCGTCAATGGGTTCAGCGATGGAGGGGACGCAAACATTGCACGAGGCAGGTTCGCCATCCGGCAGACACGCCGCGCCGGTCAACAGGCTTTTCGATTCGCCCAATAACGATCGGTCCCCATGGCGGCAAACGCCATGAGACCCACCAATGCGAGTTCCACCTGAAGCAGGGTCTCACCGTGACGGTCCAGCACGCGGCACAGCGGGTGCTCGGCAAGCGACGGCGACGATGCCAGGTGTCCCTGGATCGCGGCGTAGGCCACCAGCGAGTAGGCGAAGGCAGTGACGACGAACACCGCGCCGATCACCGCCAGCAACCCATAAAAAGGATTCATTCCGCGTCGCTTGAAACCCATGCACAGCCCCACCACTACCGCTGGCAACACGCACACGCCGCAACCAAAGCCTTATAGCGTCCAAATAAACATCAGGGTTGCATTCCCCAAAACGCGAGTTTGCAGACGAACCGGCGGTTTTGTTGGGGACCCATAAACGAGTTTATCGAAGATGGTGACCGTTTTCAACTCCCGGCCGCCCGTCTTGAAGCACCGGTGCACCTGTTCGGCGCTGACACGCGCACGGCGATGGACCGATCCACGGGTGTTGATCCAGCCGTAGCTACCGCCGCGGAATTGCCTTAGGATAAGGGGTTCTCATTCTTCCTTTCGCGCGGCCCGATTTTGTCCGTGCGTGGCTGCACCGCGGCACGGGTTATTATGTCAGCGTCTGTCATCCAATTGAGGGGAGTCGAAGTTCATAATCTGAAGCGCGTCGACTTGGACCTGCCCCAGAGAAGGTTGATCGCTTTCTGCGGCGTGAGCGGGAGCGGCAAGACCAGTCTTGCGCTGGACACGCTATATGCCGAGGGCCAGCGTCGTTACATCGAAACCTTCTCGGCGCACACGCGCCAGTTCCTCCAACAATTGGAAAAACCTGCCGCGGAACGGATCGACGGTATCCCGCCGGCCGTCGCGGTGACCCACAAGAACCATGTCCGGTCCAATCGTGCCACCGTGGGCACGGCTACGGAAATCAACGATTATCTGCAGTTGCTGATTTCGAAGCTTGGGCGCGTGATTTGTCCAAACTGCCAGTGCCCCGTGCGGCGGGACAGCCCCCAATCGGCAGCCGAGCAATTGCAGCGGTTGACCGAAGGCACCCGGTTGATGGTTGCCTTTCCCGTGGAGACACCGTGGAATTCGAACAGCGAGTCTGGCTGGGCGCAGCTTCGCAAGGAAGGCATCCTGCGCGCCGTCGCCGGTACGCGCATGATCGACCTCAGCGATCCGTCCACGGAAACGGAGGTTCCGGAGCCGCCTGTGTATGCCGTCCTGGACCGCCTGACGGTCGGCAAGCTGGCATCGGGGCGCCTGCGCGAGTCGCTGGAGATCGCCGCCGAGAAAGGCGGTGGCCAATGGTTCGTCTTTGTGCAGGGCCATTGCGATGAGGGCCCGGCGGCGGCCCCGGCCGAAGACGCCGCGGTGGCCGTCGAGGGTCGCTCCTGGCAGCTCCGCGGCTTCAGCTCCGACCTGCGCTGCGGGCGTTGCGGCATGGTTTTTCCCATGCCCTCTCCGCGGCTTCTCAATTTTAACAGCCCGTTGGGGGCCTGCCCGCACTGCGAGGGGTTCGGTAATGAGATGGACATCGACATGGACCTTGTTGTGCCGGACCGTGGTAAAACATTGCGGGATGGCGCGATCGCTCCGTGGAATTCACCCGCTTATGCCCACGAACTGGAAGAATTGCTGGCATTGGCCGACGATTACGAACTGCCCGTTGACGTTCCTTATCGAGATCTGACCGCGGACCAGGTCCAACTGATCCGCGAGGGTGTGCCGCAGCGCGACTTCGGCGGCCTGCGTGGCTTTTTCGCCTGGCTGGAACGCCGCAAATACAAAATGCATCTCCGCGTATTTCTCAGTCGCTGGCGAAGTTATCGGCCGTGCTCGGTATGCCAAGGGGATCGATTGCGGCCCGAGGCGCTCGCCGTCCGGCTGCACGGCAAGAGCATCGCCGATTTTTCGAAACTGAGGATTTCCGCAGCGCTGTCCGCATTCGACCGCCTGGAGTTGACGCCGTGGCAGGCCGAAGTGGGGCGCGTCATGATCGACCAAATCGTGTCGCGGCTGCGGTATCTTTGCGAGGTGGGCATCGGATATTTGTCCCTCGATCGCACGCTGCGCACGCTTAGCAGGGGGGAGCGGCAACGCGTCATGTTCACGTCCGCGCTGGGATCCGGCCTGGTCAACATGATGTATGTACTCGATGAACCGTCCGTCGGGCTGCACTGCCGCGACGTGGGCAACGTGACACGCGTGTTGCGCCAACTGGCTGATCGAGGCAACACCGTCGTCGTCGTGGATCACGAAGAGTCGATTTTGCGGACGGCCGATCATGTCGTGGAACTGGGACCCGAGGCCGGTGAACGTGGTGGCCAGGTCGTTTTTGAGGGAACTCCACAACAGCTCGAATCGTCCGGAAACAGCCCCACCGGGCAGTGGCTCTCGGGTCGCCGGTCGAGCGGCCAGCCCGCGCGGCGACGATCCGCCGAGCACGGCTGGATCCGCCTCACGGCGGCGCGCGGCAACAATCTGAAGAATATCACGGTGGAATTTCCACTGGGTGTGCTGTGCGTGGTTACCGGAGTGAGTGGGGCCGGGAAAAGTACGCTCGTGCAAGAGACGCTTGTCCCGGCAGTGGCACGGCGGAAGCGGCTGGACGGTGCCAAGCCCCTGCCGCACGACGATGTGTTCGGGGACGGACAATTCGATGAACTCGTGATGGTCGACCAGACTCCCGTCGGCAGAAGCTCGCGGTCCAATCCCGTCACCTACGTCAATGCGTTCGATCAGATCCGCGCGGTGTTCGCTGACACCATCGAGGCGCGTACCCACAATTTCGGTCCCGGCCATTTCAGTTTTAACGTGGACAGTGGACGATGCGAGCATTGTCGAGGCGACGGACGGATCGGCATCGACATGCAGTTTTTGGCGGATATTTACGTGACATGCCCGCAGTGCCACGGCCAGCGGTTCCGCCCCGAGATCCTGAGCGTGCGGTACCGCGGCCGCAGTATCGCCGAAGTTCTTAAAATGACCGTTCGCAGCGCGTTCTCATTTTTCCGCGGGCACCCCAAAGTACAAGCGCGACTCCAGAAACTCATCGACGTCGGGCTGGAATACGTTCAACTCGGCCAGCCCGTCAACACGCTGTCGGCCGGCGAAGCCCAACGGCTGAAACTGGCCGGCTACCTGGTGACTACCCGCCGGGGACGCGTGCTGTTCGTGCTGGATGAGCCGACCACGGGACTCCATTTTTCAGACGTCGTGCGCCTGCTGGATTGTTTCGATTCGCTCCTCGATATTGGACACTCGCTGATCGTCGTGGAACACAACTTGCAGGTCATCCGCGCCGCCGACTATGTGATTGACCTGGGACCCGGCGCGGGCGACGACGGAGGCGCCGTCGTGGCCGCGGGCACGCCCGAGCAGATCGCGGGGCATCCGCACTCCGTGACCGCAAGGTACTTATAGCGTCTAACAAGACATCATGGATGCACCACCAAAAACGCGAGTCTTGCAGACGAACCGGCGGTTTTGTTAGAGGCTCTTAACGACGTGAACGGCACACCAATGGAGATCTTCTTTGGACAGGCAACACGAGCCGAAGCGCGCATCTATGCACGCCTGGCCCACGCGCGGGCACATGAAGCGCGCATTCAGGGGACCGTTCGAGGTCCCATCTGCCACCATGCCCGGACTTTGCCCGCCACGGTGGCCCTGCACGACGTCGGCGTTTCGGACGACGGCTCCGACGACGGCTCCGACGGACCGTGGCGGCTGGCCGAGGCTGTCCTGCCGGACCCCTGCTTCTGGACGCCGGGGCACGCCTATCTCTACGACGTGGCCGTTCAAACGCAGCTCGGGGCGGCGACACACGCGCGCGCCCAGCGGCAACTCGGCATCTGTCCGCTCGGCACGCGCGGGCGGCATCTGCATCTGGACGGCCAACGGTGGGTCGTGCGTGCCGCGTCGGGTTGCGAGCCGACGCCGCCTGTTCTCGAAGCATGTCGCCAGACGTCGACCGCGCTGGTCGTCGAGGACCCTTCAGATGAATTGCTCGAAGCCGCCTCGCGCCAAGGCATACTGCTGCTGGTACGGTGTGCCGCGCCCCGGGCGGAAGTACTGGCATCGCTGGCGCGGTATACTGAGTTTGCAGCGGTTCGGTTCGTCATCCTGGACAACACCATCGGCAGCGAAATGGCGCGTTTCGCAGCACGCCATCGCATGCTGCTTGTGCAGCGCGTCGATACGCCACCGGATCGCGCAAGGCCTCACCAGGCCGATGCCCTGATGATGGAGGCTTCCCAATTGGAAACGTGCGGGGAGGCTGTGGCGAATGGGGCCACACCGATATTCGCCTGTCGCGCGGCGGAGCCTTCCGACGACGTGGCAAGGCTCCGCGCGGCCTGCGATCGGCTGCAACGGAGCCTGGCGCCGACGGGCGATTTTGCCGGATACATCGTGTAATACGCAACGGGACATGAGACCCCAATCCATGGCCGATGCATCCGATCCACTGGGACGCTATGTCCGGCAAGTGCGTTATCCGCCAATCGGCGAAGATGGCCAGCGGCGAATTGGAGACAGCACGGCGCTGATCTGCGGATGCGGAGCACTCGGATCCATGCTGGCCAGCACATTAGGCCGCGCGGGCGTCGGCACGCTCCGCCTTGTCGATCGCGATTATCTGGAAACCAGCAACCTCCAGCGACAGGTCTTATACGACGAACAGGACGTGGCCGATCATTTGCCCAAGGCGGTTGCCGCCTCCAACAAGCTTCGCAAAATCAACAGCCAGATTTCGATCGAACCGGTGGTGGCGGATGTGCACCACCGCAGCATCCGGGATTTGGCACGTGGTGCCGATATTCTGGTGGACGGCACGGACAACTTTGAGACGCGGTTTCTGATAAACGACTGGTGCATCCGCCAATCGGTTCCCTGGGTCTATGGGGGATGCGTCGGCGCCGAAGGGCAATCCATGACGATCGTGCCAGGCGAGACGCCCTGTCTGAGGTGCCTGCACGGCGAACCGCCACCTCCAGGAACCACGCCGACGTGCGATACGGCCGGAATCATGTCACCCATTGTGGGCGTCATCGCGTCGTTGCAGGCAATGGAGGTGCTGAAGATCCTGAGCGGCAACACGGCAGCGACCAATCGCACGCTGTACGTCGTGGATCTATGGGACAACCAGGTCCGCCAGATTGACATGAGCAGTCTGCGGGACGCCGGGCACTGCCCGGCATGTCACCAAGGTGACTTTCCCTGGCTGGAAGGTCGCCGCGGCAGCCATGCGGCCGTGCTCTGCGGACGCAACGCCGTGCAGCTCCATCTACAAGACGGCGAAGCGGTGTCGCTCGAGGATCTGGCGAAGTCCGTACAGGGCGTGGGGCGTGTCGTCACCAACGGGTATTTGCTGCGTCTGGAGGTGGACCCGTACCTGATTACGGTATTTCCCGACGGGCGGGCGATTGTCGTGGGAACCGACGACGTCGCCACGGCCAAGACCGTGTACGCCAAGTACGTTGGGGTTTGAATCGGTTCAACTCCGCGGTGCCCAACGGCCGATTCCAATGGAGAACGCCCGCCGCGACAAAGCAGCTTGCAAAGTCCTGCCAGCGGCCCGCTCCTTCCGCGACCCATCCGTTCCCGTCCAGCCCGTAGCCTTTTGCGGACCCATGCGTATGACATCGGTACGCGCCCCGCACGCGCCGTCTGAACGCAGCGTCCATCCGAATGGCTGCCTGGGCGGATGGCTGCTTGGCAAGCAGATCGGCGCGGGCCGGCTATCCCAAGTCTTCGAAGCGAGACCGGCGGGCGGCCGCGCCTATGCTCCGGCCGCGTATGCGATTAAGGTCTTGAAGAGCCGGTGGGAGCAGGACCCGCGCGCGGTGGCCTTGTTTCGCCAGGAAGCCCGGCTGGGGCGCCGGATATCGCATCCCCACGTTGTGCCGGTGCTGGCCGCCCAGGTCGACACCCCGCCCTACTTCCTGACCATGCCGCGACTGGCGGGCCGCACCCTGAGCAACCTCGTGGCGTCCTCGGCCCACCGTTCGGTGCCATTTTGCCTGGGAATCTCGCGACAAGTTGCCGAAGGACTCGCGCAACTCCATTCCGACTGCGGCATGATGCATGGTGACGTGAAGCCAGGCAACATCTTCGTCGGGCCGGACGGCCACGCCTGGCTGCTCGATTTGGGGTTGTGCTCCGAGTCCGGTCGGCCGAACTCGCTGGCGGAACGTCCCGTCGTGGGAACCCTGAATTACATGGCACCGGAAATGCTAACGTCTTGCCTGGCCGCCGACCATCGCGGCGACTTCTACAGCCTGGGAGTCACTTTGTACGAAATGCTTTCGGGGAGTTTGCCGTTCGAAAGCAGCATGCCGGGCGAACTGGCGGTATTGCACCGCGATGCGGCAGCGCCCTCCTTGGCGGAACTCCGACCGGATCTTCCCGGCACCGTGGTCGCACTCGTTCACCAGATGCTGGCCAAAGAGCCCATGCGACGGCCACAATCCTACCGTGAACTGGTCGACCGGCTGGTACGGCTGGAGATCTCGACCTTTGCCGATCGATTCTCAAGGGAACGATCCGCCATCGGCAATTCCGAGGCGGTGATGTCGATCGCATCCTGAGTCGAAACCGCCGCGGCGCAAGCTGGTCGCGTCCACCTACGGAACCGGACATCACTATCTTGTGCCGAAGGCATGCGCGACCTTCCATCGCTACCTCGCGCCACATTACACTAAAAGCGGTTTCAAAACGCCCTGCAATCCCTCCATGACCGGGAAATGTCGCAGCAAAGTCAGATTTTGAAACCGGTGCTTGAGTGTTTCCAATGGCGCTTTAGCGGTCAGTTCGCGGCTTCGCCCGGGGATTGCTCCGCCATGCGATTCCTCCCCGGGCGCAGTTCGGGGCTGCAACGGAGGAAACCCTGGACATGATAGGCAGAATCCTCGTCGTGCTGAGCGGCACTCCCTACGCAGAAACAGCGACGCGAACAGCAATCGAATTGGCGGAACGGCGTAACGCCGAGATCACGGGCGTGACGCTGGTCAATACGGCTCACCTTCGAAACGTCGGCCCGGTGCCCATCGGCGCCAGCACCCTGGCGGACGAGCTGCGGCACCACCGCGAAACAATGACGCACTCGCTTGTGGATGAATGCGTGGACCATTTTCGCGCCGAGTGCGACAAGGCTCGGATCCGTTACGGGGTTCTCCACGAGGAACGAGACCGACCATTCGACTACGTGATATCTCAGGCCCGATACCACGATCTGGTCCTCTTTGGATTGCGTGGCATCTTTGAATTCGGCATGACGGGTGAAGTAGATTACGAACCGAGCCTTGTCCTGATTCGACTGCTGACCGAAGGCGTTCGACCGATTATTGCGGTCAACCGCCAATACCGATCAGTGCGACGCGTATTTATCGCCTACAGCGGATCGATTGCTTCCGCAAAAACGATGAAGCTGTTCATGCAATTGCGGTTGTGGACGGATATGGAAATCTGCATCACGACATTCGGAGACGATACCGACCGCTGCCACCGTTTGCTGTCTCACGCTGCCGAATATTGCCGGGCCCACGGCGCATTGCCGGAGACGCGGCACATTGCCGAGGATCCGAAACACCACCTTCTGGCCGCGGCACAAGAATGGAACGCCGACCTGATCGTCATGGGTAATAGTGAACGGACGTTGATGCTGCGGCGGATGCTGGGCGAGACGATGCTGCAAACCGTGCGCACGGCCGATCGGCCGCTGTTTCTTTCCCAGTGACTTGCGGGCGGTTTCAGCGGTCGGCTTCACGGCGGCCGCCCGCCGTGTGATCCATTCCGCCACAGATCAACGGCTGCCCCCGCACTTCCGCTCCCGGCGTGGCCAGCCGCCCCGATGCATCCCCCCGCGCTGCGCCTTGCTGGACGACGGCCCTCCGCATCGATTTTCGCCCAAACCGAAAAAAGGGGGACATCCATGAGTCCTGTAGCGGATATACGGGCCGGCCCGGGACGCCCCGGCGCCCGGGAGAACGTAGGTTTTTGATATCCGCCGGCTGGGGGTGGCATACGAGGGGAGCGCTGCCGTGATCGAAGTGGTTGATTTCTGCAAAGCGTACGATTCGACCGCCGCCGTGGCCGGATTGTCGTTTCGCGTGCTTCCGGGCCAGGTGATGGGATTGGTCGGACCGAACGGGGCCGGCAAGACGACAACGTTGCGTGCCTTGAGTGGCATTATCCCATGCAGCGGCGGGCAGTTGCGTATTGCGGAATTCGATCTGGAATCGGAGCCGTTAGAGGTCAAGCGTCGCGCGGCGTACGTTCCCGATGACCCCGAGCTGTTTCACGATCTGACGGTCGAGCAGCACTTGACTTTCGTCGCCAGCCTGTACGGCGTCGAGCAGGCCAGCGACAAGATTTCGTCGCTGCTGGAGGAGTTCGATCTGGAATTCAAAAGGTCCACACGCGCCGCGGAATTGTCGCGAGGCATGCGCCAAAAATTGGCCATCTGCTGTGCCTATCTGTACGACCCGGTCGCACTGCTGTTGGACGAGCCCATGACTGGTCTCGACCCCGCCGGGATTCGAAAACTAAAGCAGTCGATCACCGACCGGGCACACCGCGGGGCGGCCGTGATCATCAGCTCGCACCTCTTGGCCATGGTCGAGGATATCTGCTCCCACGTGTTGATTCTCCAAGCCGGTCGGCAGCGTTTCTTTGGCACGCTCGGCGAGTTGCGAACGGCATTTGGCAAGTCGCGCGGGGCGGCGTCGCTGGAAGACGTATTCTTCCAGGCCATCGAGCAGCCGTTGACGGCCGCCTCGTTGTCACCGGACTCTGTTGCCAGTATGGAAGTCGTCTGACCATTACGCGCCCGTTTCCACGTTAAGCGGGCTTCATCCATGACTCTGCCGCTGAAATCCCCATGGTATCCGCCCGACCTCATCCTGCCGTGATACGCCTGCTCGCCCACCAGTCCACGGCACGGCTGGCGCGTACGGTTCGCGGTTTTCGGGGATCGCGCCGCGCGGTACTTTCCTGCATTGCACTTCTACTGGCAGCAGCCTGGGGCGGCCAGGTGATCCTGGCGCTGCTCCTGCGCGAACCGGCGGATCCGAACGTCCTGGCCGCCTGGATGACGACAGGATTGCTGGGGTACACGCTGTGGCATGTGTTGAAAACGGCCTGCCGCACGCCCGTGGAGCCGTTCGAGTGGACGCCCGCCGAACGGGAGTGGCTCGTGGCGGGACCGCTGCGGCGCTACGACATGATCGTCTACCGGTTCCTCTCCATCGCCACGGCCGCGGCGGCCAAGGCCGCCTGCTTTTCGCTGGTCATGCTGCCCGACGTCACCGTTTGGGCAGCCGGGTTTGCCGGCATGTTTCTGGCCCTGTTGTTCGTGGATCTGACGCGCATCGGCACGGAAATCTCGGCATATGGCATGTCGCGTGCGACCTTCACGCGATGCCGCTGGTTGGTGCTGGCGCTGACCGCAGGATGCGTTTTTTGGGCGCTGGGCAGGGCATGGCCGCTGCCCGCCAGCGCAACCGAGTCGCGGTTGCCACCCGCGCTGGGCATTGGGCTCCATTTGTCGCGGACATTCCTGCAACTGCGAACGTCCTGGATCGGCGGGTTCGCGGAGACGCCGTTTGCCGTCTTTCCACGCGTTATCCTCACGCCGTCCGTTTCACTCGCGCTTGTGGCCGACTTGCTGTTAGCCGCATGCATGGTGGTCATGATGGCCGGCCTGCTGCTTGATCTGGACCGTCGCATGCTGCGGCGCCGCGCCGGGGCGGAACGCAAGAACTTTCGTCGCTTGCAAAAAGCATCGCTTCCCGCGGCGGCGTGCGAGTTTCGGCAGACTCCGCCCCGCGTGCCCAGGCGAATGTGCGGCATGGGCAGTCTCGCCTGGCGACAGGCCATCGGCGTCTATCACTATCGGATGCAGGTCTTCGCGTCGCTGATCGTTCCCGCCTTCCTGTCCACGCTGACTCTACTCGCGCCTGACAACGGTGCGACCATGCTCGCACAGGTCGTGGGGGGACTCGCTTTCTACACGTTCCTGCTGTTGCCTACGGCGTTGAAGTTCGACTTTCGGCGCGACGTGGACAGAATGTCGCTGATCAAATCCTTCCCCGCGAGCCCTGCCGCGGTGACCATCGGCCAACTAACGGTGCCCGTATTCATCTGCACCGTGTTCCAGTTGAGCGTGCTGTTGGCGGCAATGGCCGCCCATCCCTATCATCCGCTTTTGCTGCTCGCCGCGTTGGCTGTGCTGATCCCCGCCAACGTAGTCGTATTCGCTCTGGAAAACGTCTTCTTTCTGCTCTATCCTTATCGCCTGAATCAGGAGGGGCTGACCATTTTTCTCCGCTCCATCCTGGCGTTTACGGCCAAGAGCATCCTGTTCATCGTAGCCTTGGGCGTCGTCCTTGTGTGGATCATCGCGTCCAAATCCATTGCGCACCGATTCCAGAGCGCCGGGCCTTTCGCCCGGCCTTTGATCTTTGTCACGGGAATATCGGCGTTGATGGCCGCGGCCGCCGCACTGACCACGGCGATGTTGATCGCTGTTTATCGCCGGTTCGACCCCAGTCAGGATACGCCCGATCTTTCCTGAGGCTAGGTGGCCGCGATTCCTGGTCCGCCGCCTGATCTCACGGCTGGTTGGGTTTTCCGTTCGTCCTGCAATAGCACGATCGATCAATGTTCACGTCGGCTCCTCTCGTCGCCAGGCGGAATTTGGCCTGAATCGCGGCATGGTCGTCGAATTTGCCTTGACGCTTGAGGCACTCGGCCAGCCC
>CAZNKT010000063.1:0-20630 GCA_964573605.1 uncultured Pirellulales bacterium | reverse complement strand
GGGGGCGAAGAGATGCTCGCCCTGGCCGATGCCGGGGTGCCGTTCGAGGTCGTTGCGATACACCGATTCCGCTTCGACAACGTGTCCCTGTTCCAGCAGCAGCGCTCCCAGCGCATGCCGGGCCGGCTGCATCCATCCCCATGGTTCGTCGTAGTTCAATGCGTCATCGCGGCGCACGGCCGCGCGCAGGTGCCGGAAAGCAAGTGGAAAATCGCCTCGTCGGTAGGCGATCTCGCCGGCGATCATGGCTTCGGCGACACCCAGAATTTCCAGCGACGTGTTATTGAACAGAATGCTCGACTCGGGCACCGTCTCCCGGACCCTGTGGAATGCCCGCTGTTCCTCTTCGGCTTCCCCGACGCGGCCCGTGGCCGCATAGGCCAGCGCGCGAGCGTAATGCCACACGGATCGAGTCACGGGGAGAAAGTCCGCCGGTTCGGGCTCCGCCAGAACGTCCTCCCATCGCCCGAACCGCACCAGGACGTGCACCGGAACGGGAATGAACGCGTCCAGGACATCGGCCTTCGCCGCGAGCATCTCCTCGGGAATCTGCTCGACCATCTCTCTCGCCGTCCGCAGCGCCAAATCGCTTTTCCCGGCAAACATGGCCCCATAGACGAGAAAATGATAATTGTGCGCGCGGTAAAGTGTGTAAAAATTATGGGGGCCTTCTCGTTGTAAGAATTCCGCATCGGCGGCGATCGCCTTTTGGTTGGCCAGAATGACCTTCTCGTAGTCTCCCAACAGCACGTCGATGTGCGATGGCATGTGTACCAGGTGCCCCGCGCCGGGCATGGCGCCCCGCAGACGGTTGGCGGCAGGCAGGGCCTTTTCGGGCGTTGCCGACGCTTCCATGGCATGGATGTAAAAATGGCACAGCCCGGGGTGCCGCGGATGATGCTCCAGCGCGCCTTCAAGTACGGAAACAATCTCGGGGGTGTCGGCAGCGGGTTCTCCGGTAGGACTCCAGTACTTCCAAGGGTTCAGAATCATGAGGGATTCCGCGAACAGGACTGCTACCATCGGGTGATGCGGATACTTGTTGTGCACTTCGCGCATGGCATCTGCATATGCCTTGTTAAGGAGTTGCAATTCCTGGGGCGCCGGAGTCTCGTAGCGCGCCGCAAGCGCCGCGATCAGATCGCGTTCCAGCGGCGTGGCATCATCTCCGATTAATTGCGCCAGATGCACGGCCAGATCTGCCTGGGCGATCTGGTGCGGTTCGATCTGGGTATTATTGACGTTCGGTCCCCAGGCGTAGGCCATTCCCCACAACGCCATGGCCAGGCTTGGATCATGTACCAGCGCATGTTCGAAACAGCGAACAGCCTCCTCGTGGTTAAACGCGTAGCACATCGCGAGCCCGCGATCGAACCACGCCTGCGCAGATTCCGATGGTGTGGAAACTTTTCGATGAAACCCTCCCACATCGTAGTACGGGGTGGTCTGTTTCTCCGCGGAATCGCCTGAATGCGAAACGCCTGAGTGCTTCCCGTTTTCGCCCCCCGCGAGGGCCGCTGCGAGCGCGACGCACCCCACCGCACACAGCCGTGTCACCGACTGAAAAGTCCTACCTCGATCCACCCGCTGCATGGCTGCGTTCTCCTTTCTGGATGGCACCTGCCGCCCATGATGCAGTCCCGGCGCCGAGCGACGACGGGCGGCCCCCCGGATTCTGCCGTCCACGCGCCGCGTGTTTCTCCGCCGGGCTCTGCGCGCCGGCCCGATAGCTGCCCAGTATCCCCTTGTTTTGAAGCACGAACAACCGCCGGCCTGTCGAGCCGGACCACGGCAGCACGTCGTCGCGGGCCGACAGGGATACTTTTGCCTCCGGGGCTGGAGTATCTTACAAAGAGGTAGACAATTGCACGTGACACCATGATTCTGCCGGTGGAATGATCGTGAAAGTTTTTCCAGCGTTGTTCTGGGTGCCGTGGCTTCTTCTGGCGTGCGTCGCCCAACCGGTGCGGACCTCGGAGCCCGCCAATCCGGCAAACGAGCCTTGGTGGTCACTCCAACCATTGACGTTTCCCGGCGTTCCCAAACTGCCGTCTGCCGGGCTTGCTCGAGCTCGCACACCGATCGATGCGTTTGTCATTCATGCACTTCGCAGCAAGAACTTGACGCTGTCGCCACGCGCGAATCGGCGAACGCTGATTCGCCGACTGTACTTCGATTTGATCGGTTTGCCGCCTGCACCTACCGCCGTGGATGCCTTTGTGGCGGATGACGATCCGGCCGCGTACGCGCGGCTCGTGGATCAGTTACTCGCTTCGCCTCAATACGGTGAACGATGGGCGCGGCACTGGCTGGATGTCGTCCATTATGCCGACACGCATGGGTTCGACAAAGACAAGGTTCGCCCGCACGCATGGCCTTATCGCGATTATGTCGTGCGGGCGTTCAACGGCGACAAGCCCTATTCTCGTTTTGTCCGGGAACAACTTGCAGGCGACGAGTTTTATCCCGGAACGGCCGACGGTGTTGAGGCGCTCGGTTTTCTAGCGGCCGGACCGTTCGACTGGGTGGGGCATATCGAAGTGCGCGAAGGAACGGCGGAAAAGAGACGCGTGCGCAATCTGGACCGCGACGACATAGTCACGACCACCATGAACACGTTCGTGAGCATGACGGCCCAATGCGCGCGCTGTCACGACCACAAATTCGACCCGATTTCCCAGCGTGACTACTACGGCCTGCAAGCTGTGTTCGCGGCCGTCGACCGCGCCGACCGCCCCTACGATACCGATCTGAGAACGCACCGGCGTCGCGTCGCGTTGGAAGCGCAGGAGCAACGACTGCTCGGGCACCGAAAATCGCTTGACGCCCAAATCCGAAAACAGGCCGGACCTGACTTGGATGAGCTCGATCGTGCCATCCAGCAGGCATCCAGCGGGCAGTCAGCGGCGCGGCCCAAGGACGATCCGTCATCATCGAAACAGGCGGAAACCGCAGCGCAGCTCGAGCAGCGACGCAAGCAACTCATCGAGCAAAGGGTCGATGCCGCCACGATCGGCGCCCGGGACGCCGTCGAAAACCAACTGGACGCAGTGCGGCGGCAAAAGGAATCGCTTCCGCCGCCCCGCATCGTCTTCGCTGCGGCGACGCAATTCGCGGCTGAGGGCAATTTCACGCCGACCGGCGGCCAGCCTCGACCGATTTTCATACTCGATCGGGGCGATGTGGACCGTCCCGGTGCTGCCGCCCGCCCCGGCGCCTTGCCCTGCGTTGGCACGGCGGGAGACCACCTCGCGGATCGCGCGGAACGGGAAGGACGCTTCCGGGCCGGTCTGGCCAACTGGATCGTGGATTTCGGCAACCCCTTGACGTGGCGCTCAATCGTCAACCGGCTGTGGCAATACCATTTCGGTCGCGGGCTCGTGGCTACGCCCAATGATTTTGGAAGAATGGGCGCCTTGCCGACTCACCTGGAATTGCTGGACTGGCTGGCCGCTGCGTTTCGTGACGGACGGCAATCGATGAAAGACGTGCATCGCTTGATTGTGATGAGTGCCGTGTACCGTCAGGCATCGTCGCACCGCGCGGAGTGCGCCTCGGTCGATTCGGCCAATCGTTTCCTGTGGCGCATGAATCGACGCCGACTGGAAGCCGAAGCCCTTCGCGATACCGTGCTGCTGATCAGCGGGAAACTCGACCGGAAGATGGGCGGACCGGGATTCCGCATGTTTGACTTCAAGGATGGCCACTCACCGCACTATTATTACGACAGGCATGATCCAAACGATTCGGCCTGCCACCGGCGGACACTGTACCGATTTGTCGTTCGATCGGTTCCGGACCCCTTTATGGCCAGCCTCGATTGTGCGGATCCGTCGATCAGCGTGGCCCGCCGGAGCGAAACGATCACGGCCCTGCAAGCGCTGGCCATGCTCAACAACCCGTTCATGGTCCGGATGGCGGAGCATTTTGCCGATGCGTTGCGGTCATCGAGCGGCACGCTGCCTCGGTGTCTGGAAGAGGCGTATCGCCGCGCGGTGAGCCGGCGGCCGTCGGCCCGCGAGTTGGCTCGTCTGGTCCCGCTGGCCGAACGAACCGGATTGGCCAATGTGTGCCGGCTGATTATGAACACTAATGAATTCGTGTTTATCGACTGATTTGTTTGGCCGGGATTCCAACATGCCTCCGCGTCGCGTTCTCAAACAGAATTACTCGCCTCGTTCCGGCGCGCACCTGGACCGTCGTGCCTTTTTATGGCACAGCGGGGGCGGCCTGGGCGGCATTGCGTTGGCCGGTCTGCTCCAGAACCAGGGCTTGCTTGCCGGCACCGTCGGCACAGACTCGGCTCCCGGCGCACAACCCCATTTCGCCCCGCGCGCCAAACGCGTGGTCCAGCTGTATATGTCGGGAGGCGCCAGCCAGTGCGATACGTTTGACTACAAACCGCGCCTGCTGCGCGATCACGGACAATCGTGGGATCCTGGTGAAGCCGTTGAGCTCTTCCAATCCGAGCCCGGTGTGACGCTGGCATCGCCCTGGAAATGGCGGAGATACGGCCGGTGTGGGAAGTGGATCAACGACTGCGTCGCCCCACTGGGAGACTGTGTCGATGACATGGCGTTCATCCACAACATGGTTTCGCCGTCCAATGTGCATGGACCGGCCACTTTCATGCAGGCCACCGGCTTCGTGCTTCCCGGTTTCCCGAGCATGGGGGCGTGGATCAGTTACGGTTTGGGCAGTGAAACCGACGAACTGCCGACCTTCGTCGTGCTGCCGGATCCTCGCGGCTTCGCGCCCAATGGCGCCGGCAACTGGTCGTCCGGCTTTCTGCCTGCCGAGCACCAGGGAACCATGATCCGTCCAAACGCGGAGAATCCCATTGCCGATCTGTTTCCTCCGGAAGACAGTTACATCCGCCCGCGGAGTGAATCGGCCGTGCTGGCCACGCTGCAAGCCTTCAACGAACAACATCGTTCGCGGCGCGAAGGCGACACTCGACTGGACGCGCGGATCCGATCGTATGAATTGGCGGCGCGGATGCAGCTTAGCGCGCCCCGCGTGCTGGATCTATCGCGCGAGCCCGCGCATATCCTGGAGATGTATGGTCTGGATTCGACCGAGATCGCGGTCGAAACGGCCTTGGAAGAAAAGCGCGAACGGCAGTATTTTGGACGCAATTGCCTGGTGGCACGCCGGTTGCTCGAACAAGGAGTCCGCTTCGTTCAGATCTGGTCGGGAGCCGACAACGGGTTCCCCCGGCGCAACTGGGATTCTCACGAAGATATCCAGCGCGATCACTGGCCGCTGGGCCGCGGCATGGCCCAGGGCGCCGCCGCCTTGATCAAGGACTTGAAGCAACGCGGCATGCTCGACGACACGATCGTGCTGTGGACCACCGAATTTGGCCGTATGCCATGCAGCCAGGGCGCGAAAGGGCGCGACCACAATCCCGCCACATTCACGAACTGGCTGGCGGGCGGCGGCGTGCGCGGAGGCACGACGTACGGGGCCAGTGACGAATGGTCGTGGCGCCCGGCCGAGCCGGACCAGCCTACCTACTGCTACGACGTTCACGCCACGATGCTCCATCTGCTGGGCATGGACCACGAACGGCTGACGTTCAGGCACAACGGCATTGACCGCCGCTTAACCGACGTGCATGGCCACGTCCTTCGTACCATTTTAGCGTGACGGCCTGGCGCCCCACGCGCCGCTTTCGACCGTCAGAATCGACGGATGCGGTACGATCTCGCCACCGCGAAGGGGTGGTCTTCCACACAATTCGCGCAACCGTTTGTAACGAGTATAGGCACCTCCACGGTTCGGCTTTTTCGGCATGTACCACGTGGCTCGCCGCCGAGGTCGACATTCGGGCGACGCGACGTCACTTCCAGCAATTCCACGGGACCGATCTGTCCGATCTGTCTCATTGAACTCCCAATAGGACAGGCGCTGCCGGACAGGCGATATATTCAGGCTCAAGGCCGGCGCCTGTCCGGCGGAGAGTTCTCGTTCTTGTTCTCCCGCCAGACAGCCGGGAGGGAGCGTCCACGGAGTGGTGTCACGCCCATCGCAGGAGGAACCGGGCGATGAAGATTACGCTCAAGCTTTTCCAGGCCGCGGTCCTGGCAGGCACGGCCGCGGGCCTTGTCGCTCCGCACTCGGCCGGGGCCCAGCAGTTGGGCATCGCGGCGCCTTCGCTGCTGAGACTGCCCCACTCCTATCCGTCGTATACGGCGGCTCTGGGCGACGGCACCCCGGAATACGTGGGCCATCCCGATCCGCAGCAGCGCGCGTCGTTTCCCGCCGAATCGGTGATCGCACCCGTGCCCGATGAGAACGGTCCGGACTTCTACGAAAACGCTCCCTTCTGCGATTCGTGCGATCCGCCCTGTGCATGGTTCGCCGGCCTGCGCGGACTGATCTTCAACCGCGACAGGCAGGAACATTTCCATTTCAGTTATGACGATACCGACGAATCGATCCAGTTGCTCGACGCGCGCGATGCGAGCATGGACTATTCGGGCGGTTTCGAAGTCAATTTTGGGCGTTACTTCGGTTGTGGAAGCCACGCGGTGGAAGCCGTCTACTGGGGCCTTTTTCCCGGCGCCCAGGAATCGCTCTTGCTGGGTGGTCCACTGGGAGGCAACCTCAACGGAATTCTTAACTGGGATCAACTCGATTACAACGGAGGGGCCGCCAACACGTTCGTCGACGCGGCCGTCGCGCACCGGTTGCGGCGCGATTTTGAAATGCACAATGTGGAACTCAACGTGTTGGGATTTGCGGGGCCCGGCATGCCGTGCAGCGATTGTGGTTCTCCCTGGCAATTCGAATGGGCGACCGGCTTTCGCTATTTTCGCTTTTCCGAGGAACTCCAGTTTGCCGCTGACACGGTCGACGCTGTTTTCACCGGAGACGCCGCCGAAATATATTACGACGTGGATCTGGTCAATCACCTCATCGGCTGGCAGATTGGCGGTCGAGGGCAATTCGCGATAACCGAACGCTTGAGCACGTTCGCGGACGTGAAATTCGGCATTTTCGGCAATCATATCCGCCATTTTTCACGGATAGGCGGAGCTGCGGGGGACGCGGTCGTCAACAACGGTCCGAATGTGAACCGGGCGTTTCGCGAGGACAACTACAAGAACGATGTTTCTTTACTGGGCGAACTGGAACTCGGACTCCGTTACCGCCTTTACTCGCGCTGGTCGCTCGTCGGCGGCTATCGCGCCATGACCGTCTCGGGAGTGGCACTGCCCAGCGACCAGATTCCGTCCGACCTGCGCGGAGTAAACGACTTGCCGTTTATCGCGTCGGACGGAAGTATCGTGCTCCACGGCGCTTTTGCGGGCCTGGAAGTGACTTATTGACGTGACTCGACCGGTCCGTAACTTCTGTCGAGCAGGTCCATGGGGTGACACACTTCCAGCGCGTGCCCTCCCATGCGGGCCTCGCGCATGATCTGCAGGATACAGCCCGCGTTGGCGGTCACGCACACGCGGGCCCCGGTGGAGAGGACGTTCCGGAGTTTACGGCGGCTCAAGCGCCCGGACATCTCAGGCTCCGTCAGATTGTACGTGCCCGCCGCGCCGCAGCAGAGCTCCGTTTCCGGCAAATCGCGCAATTCGAGTTCCGGGATCGACGCCAGCAACCTTCGCGGCGCCTCGGTTATCTTCTGCGCGTGACCCAGGTGACACGCGTCGTGATAAGTCGCCTTCAGCGGTACCGGCACGCGCGGCGCGATCAACCCCAGCCCATCCAGAAACTCGTGCACGTCCTGCACTTTGTTGGCCAGCTCGCGCCGCCCGTCGCGACCCGGATCCTGCCAGTGATGGCCGTAGTCCTTCATCATGGCCCCGCAGCCGGCGACGTTGGTCACCACGGCGTCCAGGGACGGGTCCTCGAAGGCCCGCACATTCGCATCCGCCATGTGGCGGGCCGGACCGCTGGATCCCGCGTGAAAATGAATCGCCCCGCAACACTGCTGTTCGCGTGGCACGACGACTTCACAACCATTGTGTTGCAGCACCCGCGCCGTCGCCCAATGCGTCGCGCCGAAAAGGACCCGGCCAACACACCCCGTGAAGAGTGCCACTCGAGCACGCCGCTGGCCAATGGCAGGCAGATATTCCGGCAGTTCCGCGATCCGCCCCGAGGGCGCGGGAAGCATGCGAGCCAACTGCCGGAGGCGCTGTGGCAGCAGCCTCATCAACCCCAGCGTTTCCATCAGGGCGTCGACGCGCCATCGCTGAGCCAACCGTGCCGGCCACAACGCCACTCGCAATTTTTCAGGATACGGCAAGAGCCCCAACAATATCCAGCGTCGAAACCAATCGTCTGGTGGACGGTCGTCCGCCCCTTGCGCCATGGCAATTCGAAAGGGTTCAATCAACCGCCCGTACTGGACGCCCGATGGACATGCCGTCTCGCACGCCCGGCAATCCAGACAAAGTTCCAGATGCCCGCGAACGCGTTCCGTCAGTTCGAGCCGACCTTCCACGACGCTGCGCATCAAGTGAATACGGCCTCGCGGACTCTCGTTCTCGTCCCCAAGTTCAACATAGGTCGGACAGGCCGCCGTGCATAAACCACAGTGCACGCAATCCAGAAACAGATCGAAGTCGGTATCAAATCCGGGGAGTCCCACCGATTCCCGCGGCAGCTGACCGGCGACGGCCGGCGGAACAGCAGGACCATGATCGGATCGTGAAGCCATCGTGGCGTATCCCGTGGTGTCAGTCAGACGACGTTTAGACAGACGTGAATTGGACGGCCTCGCTCGCCTGAATCATCGTAGACGCTACCTGCAAGAAGGCCAATCTTTCACGGTCGGCACGCGGTCCGCGGCACCGCATGCCAGTGCCACGAATCCGCCTGTCCGGCAGCGCTGTCCGACTCAATCGTAGACAAACCGGCCCGGATTCAGAAGGTGGTGCGGGTCGAACGCGTCGCGCACTTTTCGCATCAGGGGCAACGCCGCCGGAGGCGGTCCCCAGATGGCTTGGCGCGTCAGGCCGTCAATCCTGCTGGCCAGGATGACGCAGCTGCCGCCGTCCTTTGCCGCCGCCGGCTGCAGGTCGCCTACCAGGAGCCGGGCCACATGGTCCGGTGAGAACTCCGCAAATTGAGCGATCAGAACGCCGCTCGCCGCATGGGCCTGCACGGAACACGAATTGTCAAAACGCTGCAGCCGCGTCATCGTCTGGGCAACCGAGTTGGGCTTGAGAGACATCTTGACTGTCACGGCGGCGTCCCCCGCGGCGGGAAATTCCGTGAGTGTTTGCCACAGCCGCTCGGCGTCGGCGTCCGCGAACGTTCTTATCTCCGATACGCCCTGCTCGTGCCATTCGCTGGTTAATTGCCCGGACATCCAACGGACTTCGTCCTGGCTGCCCTCGAGCCCAACCACAAGTGCTCCCGCTGATTCCGCGGGAAGTAGTTGCTCCCACTCGGGGCCCACCACCCACTCAACAGCACAAGGCCGAGTCCTGGAACTGACCAGCGACCGCAGCAGTTTTTCAGCCTGCTCGATCGCCGGCATGTTGCAGGCGATCAGCACGCTGGATTCGGGCTGTGGCTTCAGCTTGAGTGTCACTTCGACGACGGCACCCAATGTTCCCAGCGATCCGGTTAGCAACTTACAGAAATCGTAGCCCGCGACATTCTTTACCACGCGGCCCCCGCCGCGGAATGGTACGCCCCGGCCGTCCACGGCCCGGATGCCAATGACGTAGTCCCGCATGGTGCCGAATCCAAAACGTCGAGGCCCGCTGGTATTGGTGGCCAGCACGCCACCGAGCGTCGCCGCGTCGCGGTTTGGAGCATCGATGGGCAGTCGCTGCCCCTCGTTTCGCAAGACCTCAGCCAGAGCCTCCATCGTCGCGCCGGCTTCCACCGTAACGGTCATGTCGCGGGCCGGGTAATCGACGATTTTATTGAGACCGGAGAGGATCACTCCCACGCCGGGCGTTCGGGCAGGCAATCCGAAATCCAGACTGGTTCCTCCGCCGATCACATACATCGGAGACTTGGCCTGGAAGGCCTGGCGCACGGCGGCGGCCACGTCGTCCTGCGTTGTGGGATGCGCGGTGTCTTCGAGCGGCAGCACGGAGTGCCTGGTGTTCATGAGATAGAACCTTGCCGCGACGGCTGCGCCAACACGGCCGTCACACGCGGCGGACGTCACCTGGACTGTAAGGCCATGTCATAGATTTGATCGACGTCAAGCACCTGGTCATTCCGCGCAAAGAGCTGGCGCAGAGCCGTCTTGTGCAGGCGCATCTTCACGGCTCCCACGCCAACCGCGCCGTAGCACACGCGATCTCCGCGCTGCACGGAACTGTCCGTGACCTCGATGCCCTCAATGCCCAGTGGCGGCACGGCGTTCAAGTCGACGGCCACCTTGGCGCTTGCGGCCCGCGCGAGCGCCTGCTCGGAAAGCAGCGTGACTCCTGGAGCGCCCGCCGCAATGACGATCGACGCGCCTTCCAACAGCGCTTCCGGCGGATCCGGCATGTCGATTTGCCAGCCGCTGACGTCGGCCCGCGGCGTGACGGCGCGCACATCGCGGCACGTTGCCTCCGCACGCGCTGCGCTGCGAGACGCGATGCGAACCGCCGCGCCCTGACGGGCCAGCAGTCGAGCTGCACGGCTGCCAACCGGCCCCGTTCCCCCCAGCACCACGGCGACGGATTCGGCAAGCGGCACATGCTCTCCCGCCGTCAGCACCGCCGCCGATGCCGTCGTATTGGCGCCTCCCGGGTCCAGCATCACCGACACGCGCAGGGGACCGATGAAGGCGTCGACGACACGCGTCATAATCTCCTGACCCGCCGAGACATCGCTGCCACCGATGAAGATCGCCGTGCTGGCCAGGTCGGAACCTCCGCGCGTAAAGATGGCGCCGAAAACCAGAGCGCGTACCGCGTCAGGACGGATGTCCGCATAGCGCAAGATATGATCCGCTCCGGCATCCACCGCCACGATGCTGTCGAAGGCACTGGGATACCGGTCGCTGTCCAATTGCACAAGGATCTTGCGCTTTGCCACGCAATGAACCCCGATCTACGGGAAACCGTGTTCGCGAACACGGCGTGTCCTCGTCCGCCAGCGCCCCGCACGGGTGGTTCCGATCCTACGCTTTCGGTCGACAGGTCGCCGGCGCGGCGTCAGAAGCCCTTGAAGGGATGCTCCGCCTTGTCCTTGCCCTGAATGATCTCATCCAATGTGGGCTTGCCCGTCATCGCACTTTTGATCGCGTCCAGCGTGGCCTGATAGTTGTAGTCATATATCTTCTTGTTGTCCTGGGCCTCCGGATGGATGAATACGCCACATACAATGACCAGCTCCTCGGCGGCATCCTTGGGAATGACCCCCTCCGCCACCGAATCGGCAACAGCCTTGGCGACCGCCGACTGCGCAGGACCAAACATTTGAACGGCCTGGTTCATGCCCTTGATCGTGACCTTCGTGATCAGGACCGTGGATGGCTTGACCGCCAGGTTTGGTGTCAGTACCGCCAGCAGATTGGTGTGGCCGGCACTTTGTCTGGCCAAGGCATTGGCAAAAGCATTGCCCACCGGTCCATCCTTGTTGCCAATCAACAGGTCAATATGGGCAACTTCGTTGCCGTCACCCACCAATGCTTCGCCGATGTGCATCGACATGGGGCTCTCCTTCATCACGAATGGTCGTTGACTCACACTACGGGTTGATCCGCGCCAGAGACGCAAGGGTACCAAAGGCCTGACCGAATTCAACTACTCTGGTCCACGTGGCCCATAGTCGCGGTCGCGCCCCAGCCAGCGACAGGGGCCGTCGCGCCCGGGCCGGCGGAAGCATGGACGCCATCGATGCGGACGGGATGGACGCGGCGAGGTTCCAGCAACCGTGGGCGAGCGCCCTTCGGCTGATGAATAATCCAGGATAAGGCGCCCACCCCGGGGGCGGCGTTGGAGATCCGACGGGGGCGCGTCCAGGCAGTGATCATCGGGTCTGGTGTCCATCGCGTTGGGCGTGTGCCGAGGCGAGCAGAGGCGGGATGTTGCTGTAGCGCGTAAAGCGTTTTGAACCATCGACTTATACTTCATTTTGCTGTCATTTGGGCAGCATCGCGCATCGGATGGCCCCAGACCCTTGCGTCTTACGGGCCGCCTGTTAGCATGCGGGCCTTGCCCGTAAAGTCGTCTTATTTTCTCTATTCCCGCACGCCATTGCGTGAGTGGGTAGGGAGCCGATTTGTGACGACCCCGCCTGGATTTGCCGGTCCGCCCTTGGCGATGCGAACCGGTCCCGCCGTTGGTTTACTGGAAAGGACCCATTGATGATCACTGCATCGCTATCGATGGTTGCACTTCCCCTGCTGTGCCTCGGCAGCGCGATGTTGGCGCCCGCGGCGATGGTCGCGCCGGTGCAGCCCGGATTTCATCCGGTCGAATTGCGCGTCGTGGAAATGACCAATGCCCAGCGAATTCGGTATGGTTTGCGTCCGCTCCGCGTCGACGCTTCCTTGGTGGTATCGGCCAGACGGCATGCAGCGTGGATGACGCGGAGCCAAACGCTTCAGCACACGCATCGGGCCGTGGGGGAGAACATCGCGTGGGGACAACATTCGGCGGAGCAGGTCGTCCGCGACTGGATGCGGTCGCCCGGACACAGGGCCAACATCCTCAGCGGTCGGTACGGACGCATCGGCGCGGCGGCGTATGTGACGCCGCAGGGCTCGATTTACTGGTGCCAGCAGTTTCTTCCGTAGGTCGTCGGCCGGTCGCGCCTGGCGGAGGAGGTCCGCCGGCACGCCAGTCCAACGCTCGGGAATGCAAAAACGGGGGCGGGCTTGGCCCACCCCCGTTTGTTGGCCAACAATCGCAATCTGTCCGTTGGCCCATGACCCGCGATGCGGTTACTTGACGAGCTTCAGCGGCCGGTCGTCAGCGATCTGCCGGAAGACGTCCTTGAGGTCCTTTTCGTATTCGGCAACCGTTTGTCCGCCGGGGACGTTGAAGTGAACCCCTCCGGTCATGTTCGCGATCTGGTCCATCAGCCCGGTGTCCGCACCGGCGCCCAGACTGATCGTGACGATCGGAAAGTGGTTGTCCGCACAGATCTGAGCCTGTTCCAATGCGTACGCTCTCGCGGTGCTCGTATCGGACGGGCGGTTGGCGATTCCATCGGTCATCAGCACGATCATCTTGAACGCGCCGCCGCGGGCATTGTTTTCCAGCTCTTCACGGGCGGTCAGAATGCCGGCCCCGATGTTCGTATACACGTCGTAATGGCCGGCCTGCCGCTCGCGGGAAATATCTTCCACGGACTGAAAATCGTGGGTCAGCGGCGATTCCAGGCGCGCGTTGCCGTTTGAATAGGTGTACACCGACAAGCCGAGTTGGTCATCCGTGTCGACCTCCTGGAGATAGGCCAGGAATACCGTTACGGCATCCTTGACCGCCGTGATGGGTTGCTCGCTGGTCTGCCACAGCCCGGGTGTCTGGTCAATGCGGGGCTTGCTCTCCAGCCAGTAGTTGACCAGCGTCATGTAGCCGTACGATTTGCGATAGCCGGCTGCGTTGACGTCGCCGTCGTTCTTCACGTAGTTGATGAAGTCATTCCAGCTCCCGGAGGGATGCGGATAGGGCACATCGGTCAGGCCGAGGTTCTCCATGATCACGGCATTGGTATCCGATGCGATATAGACTGGATCCCATTGCATGTCGCCGAAGGAAGGCGAGCCGAATTCCTGGTAGATCTGCAGCAGGTTTGCTTCGATATTGTCCTGCCCAATGCTATTGATGTGTCGGAACTCGCTATCGTCGTTCATCGAACCGGAATAGTCCAAAACGAGCATGATATCTCGGGGACGATACATGGCGATCGCTTCGGCATCGACGTCAAACTGATCGTTGCCCAGTGCACGGGCGAAGAACAATCCCTGCCCGTTGCGAACGGCCCGCACACGCACGGCCGAAGGCAGTTCCGTGCTGGGAATGAATGCTTGTGCCTGTTCATCCCAGTGGCCGGTCTCAATCGACAGGTCCGCTTCGGACACCTCTTGGTCGCCAACAATATTTTGCTGCACCATGGTCTGCACGGCGGATTCCGCTTCTTCAACGCCCTGCACGAGCAAGCCGGCACCGGCCAGCGCACCGGCGTCTACTGCTCGCTGCAGTTCCGTGCGCACCGTCATCATGTAACCGACGTCGATGCTGAAGGCCAGCATTGCCATCATGGTGATCATCAACAGGGCGGTCAGCACGATGATCGCTCCACGCCGGTCGTGCACTGATTTGGCAAGCGGGTTGACAGGTCGGCTTGGTTCGGCAATTCTCGGAGACGGCATAACGATTTCTCCCAAAGAAACGAGTGTAGAATACCTCGAATAAGTCGAAGAAGCGGACGGTGCCGCTCTCACCAGCCGACGAGTGATGCAGATAGACTTTGACCGACGTTTGCACCATGGGTTCATTTCAAACCTAGCTCAAGAATACCCCTGGCGCGGTGACAATCCGAAATTTTCCCCCGATCTCCCCAACCTCCCGTTGTCAACCCGTTTGCGCAGACGATCGGGATGGGAACCTGCCGCCGCGCTTGCTGGTCGTCGGCGCGAGCGCACGGGCTGCGGCGTTCTCCGCGCTGCAGGTCGGCATCCGGCCGCTGGCCGCCGACCTGTTCGCCGATACCGATCTGGCGGCCCGTTGCTTCGTGCACGCCGTCGGCGATTTCCCGGGGGAATTGCTTCGCGTTTTTGATCGCGTGTCGGGCGTTCCCTGGATGTACACGGGGGGGCTGGAGAACTACCCCGATCATCTTTCCCGACTGGAAGCGAAGTGTCCGCTGCTTGGCAATCCGTCCGACATTGTGCGGCGGGTGCGATGCCCCGAGACGCTGTTTGGCGTACTCCGCCGGTGCGGTCTGCCCGCGCTGGCCGTCCGGACCGATGCCCGCGGCGTGCCGCGCGACGGCACCTGGTTGTGCAAGCCGTACCGTTCGGCGAGTGGGCGAGGCATTCGGATCTGGGACCGCGACGCTCCGGCAGCGCCTCGGCGAGCGGGCACCTATTTCCAGGCCCGGGCGGCAGGCCGCGCCTGCTCGGCCGTCTATGTGGCCGCTCGAGGCAAGGCCGTTCTGATCGGTGTCACGCGCCAGCTGATTGGTTGCTGTTGGACCAATTCCGGAGCCTGGCAATACGCCGGTTCCGTGGGACCGTTGCAATTGGCCCCGCGTCGGAGGGAGGCCTTCCGCGCGGTTGGCGATGCCCTGGCCCGCGGCCTGGGCCTGGTTGGATTGTTCGGCGTGGACGCCGTCGTGCGGGGCGACCGGGTGTGGCCGGTGGAGGTCAATCCACGCTATCCGGCATCGGTCGAAGTCTTGGAACGGGCGTTTACCGTGCCCGCGCTGCGGTGGCATGTCGAGGCTTGTGCGCGCGGTTCGTTACCGGAAGCTGTCGAGCAGCGACGAAGCGTCGCGGCCGGAAAAGCCGTGCTGCGGGCTCGAGCCGATCTGATCGTATCCGAGGCATTTTGCTCCATGACCAGACCGTCCCATGGGCCGCGCCGGTGGCCCTGCTACGCGGACCTGCCTGCGGCGGGGACAATCGTTCGCCGGGGCCACCCCGTGGCGACGGCACTGGCCACGGGCCCGCACCAGCGCGATGTGTACCGTCGGCTCCGCGGCCGCGTCCGGCAGATGGAGCGATTGCTCGAACCGCTGGACACATCAGACGTCGGCCATCCAGCGTCGTCCGGCCAGCGTCGGCTGGAATTCGCCCTGCCCGGCCAGGCAGGCGATTTCCTGCAACATGAGACGGGTCAACTGCTCGATGGCGCGGCGGTCTTTTTCGCGTCCCAAAAAGCGGGAAATGTCGATGGGCCGTCCGATAGTCAGCCGCGTGCGGGCGGGCACGAACATCGTACTCAAGATCGTCGTTCCCACGGGCGCGCCTGAGATGTAGCACGGGACGATGGGCAGACCTGTTCTTATCGCAATCAACGCCGCCCCGGGGCGCCCGGGGAGCAACAAGCGGCTCGAGTCGTTGATGCGTCCTTCCGGAAACAAGCCGACCAGGTCCCCGGTCTGGGCATAACGTATGGCCGCGCGAGTGGCCGCCGTGTCGACACCGGCGCGGGATACCGGGATGCTCTCCACGGTTCGAAAAAACCAAGCCAGCGCAGGATGGCGGCAGTACTCTTTGGCCACCATCCAGTGCACGACCCGGTCGGCCGCAAGCTGGATAAAGGCCGGATCGTAAGGACACCGATGATTCGAGACGACGATCGCCGCCTGGTCGCTGGGCATCTCTAGCCGGCCGACGACTTCTGTCCGCCACAGAATACGCGCTATCACGTATCCGTAGAAGTAGCAGATACGCTGCCCGGCCGAATAATGGGGATGCCCACGCAACCAGTGCCAGAAACCAGCGGCCAGCAGCATCGCCAGCACGGCCAGCACGAGGATCGCCAGAACGTGCGTCGCCTCGCTGGAGAGCATACCCGTGCTGCCGCGGGGGATCGCTGCCGTGCGAGCGGTAGTTGCATCCTGCGGCGCGCTTTCGACCGACAGGGCAACACGCGCGGTTCGGTACGGTCACCGTTCCTCTTACGGCCTTCCGGCGCGGACACGAAACGGCGGCCCGCATCCCGCACGACGATCACCCGGCAAGTCGTGTAATTCGATTGATAGGAAAGATTGCGTCCGATTCGGTCCCTCGGCACCGGTACTGCATCAAGTAGGCGTCCTCGGGCGTATCCTCGTAAAATTCACGCAATACGGACACGGCCCGGAAACCGGATGCTCGGAAGAACAATTGTGCGGCGAGGTTGGTTTCGCGAACCTCCAGCGTAATTCTCGAGCGCCGCTGGCTGGATAGCTTGCCGATCAGTTTTTCGATCATCTGGTCACCGACATGGAGCCGTCGTACCGTTCGCGCCACGGCGAAATTGAGAACATGCAAGCGTGTCTTGTGCAACTCGTAGATCATGTATCCCACGACCCGGTCATCGTGTTCGGCCACCATGCCGATGCAATTGCGCTGCCGCAGACAGCGAATGAAGTCCTCTTCCGACCAGGGAAATTCAAAACTCTCCTGCTCGATATCCAGAACCTCTGGCATGTCCCGACGAATCATCCACCGGATATGGACGCGGACCTTCTGTTTCGGATCCGTGCTCATTGCGGCCTCCTTCCCTGTCGGCCAAGGGGTGAGACGTTTTGCATAGCTGGGCGTGGGTCCTCTGGCCGCGGAGCGATTGCCATCCATGGCAGGGACGGTTCCACCTGTGAGGCCGAGTACCCTACCAGAACCCCTTCAGCGTGCCAATACGAACTACGCGGCTTACCGGTGGGGGCTCTGTGCGGCCGCGCCGGCAGGCCTATTTCCCCGACTGCCAGCCGTGGCATGGGTTCTCCATCTGCACGTTGGTTCCCTCGCGCACGGTCGGCATCCGCGGCGCAGCTCTCCCTCTCTTACATCGGTCTCGGCCAATTCCTGGCTTTGATGCATTTCGGAATGGTCTTCCTCTTCCGGTTCGGCCGGGTGATTGGCGTGCCGAGTGACTTGGATTTTCATCCCCGGGCAGAGCCCCACCCCAACATCGAAGATGCGCTCATGGGTCGTGATTCCGCATGGTGAGCGAGCCGGCGACTGGTTTCATGACGGGGTCGAGGTGGCCGCCGGTGCGATCGGCGAGCCCTCGGCGATCGTACGGGGCGCAGCAACAAGGGCCAACAGCGCGCCGGCGGCCATCGCTGCCCATCCAAAGAAGGCCGGTTGCACCGCCATCGCGGCGATCCATCCGGCGAGCACGAGTGCGACGTGCGGCCATCGCCAGAGCAGATCACGGCCCCACGGCCGCTGCTGCAGTGCCAGGCTCGCCAGGCAGGCGCTGGCCAGCACCATCATCACTATCAGTCGAAGCAGTGTCGGGCTCCAGAAACGCGACTCCGTGCGCACACGCAAACTTGCCGCATGGTCGGTCGTCACCCACGCCGTCGCGAGCGTTCCCGGCACGACCCTGCGTGCGAAGATCTCGGACACCGGCATGTGATCGTCATTCGGCAACCCGATGTCGCGCGGCGGCATGGCCTGTCGTGGCAGGCGTCGAGCGGGCTCCAGAACAGTAACCGCAACGTCCGGCGGGGCATGAAGGTGCCACGTGGCGTCTTCGGCGGAGAGGGGCCGATTTCCGATCACCAGCCGCGGGCTCTCGATGGATGCCACCGGCAGGGATCGCCCGATGGTGCCCGAAGATCCCGAGGAAAAAACGACCTCGACGCGCTGGTCGACGCTCGGCGGCCCCAGTAGGAGGTCGTACCCGCCTCGATCCGCGGCGATGTACGACGCGGCTGATCCATTGACGATGACTTGTTGGATTTGCGTGCCGCGTGCCGCACGGAGTCGGCACCGGGCAGCGCCGGCCGGGTCGAATTGAAAGGTGGTCACGCCGAAGTAAGCGTTGCGCGCCGTGATGGCAACTTCCGTGTCGGCGTGATGCAGAGTCGGTGTTCCGCCGCGCGACGCGACAGTTCGAGGAACGGCGCTGAACCGCTCCGCGACGACCTCGAATACGTGGAAGTCGGGCGGGGCGCGCACGCCAGAATCCGCCGTGGTCGTGCGGGCGACTTCGACGAGCCCCTGCGTATCCCACCGCAGCATCTGCTCGTTCCACTGCTTCGGCAACGCAATCAGCTTCCGCAGCGTACCTTCAATCCGGGGATGAATGTTCGGTGGCCGAGGAATAATTCCCGGGGTGCTGTCGAACGGCGCGGTAACGCGCAGTTCGTACCGGCCGGAAACCGGCGGCTCGGGCGGACGCACCCAAAGTTGACGGCCCGCGCCTTCGGGCAAAGGCACAAGCCGGGTCCGTCCGACTGGTGTCACCTGGTAGGGCCCCGACCAGGCCTCGGGAATATCGAATGCAATGTCGTCAACGGGTCCCCGCGCCACGTCGGCCAGTAGATCAACGACGGCATACCATGCCGACCCCCCCCAACGCATCGTGGTCAACACGGTTGCGTCGGCCCGCGTCGACTTGTCACTGATCCTCAGGCGCGCCGATACGGGCTGATCGACGACGTCGTACTTCGCCACCGGCCGCGACGATCCCGGACGGAGTCCGGTTTCGGGAGACGATTCCTTAACGCGGAGTCCCACGGCATCCACGACTTGCACGCGGACATCGGGACGTCGAAGCAGTTGCACCGTGCTCGAGACATTGCGCGCCTGCTCAACACGAATCATCGGCAGCGGCATTTCGCCCGACCGGCTGACCGGCATCGTGGCCTCCAACTCGATCCGTCCCCTCTGGACGAGCGGCTCGGCCAGGAACACGTTGACGTATCCCGGCGGCCCCGACGACCAGCGGGCCGGTCGGTCGGCGCCGGATTCGCACACATCGACCGATTCAATCTCCAGATCGAGCGGCACCGCCAATCTGTATTGGAACGACTCCCCTTCGATCGGCTCGATTTCCGCGCTGAGTGCCAGGTGCGCGCGATCGCGTCCCACATCGATCGTCAGCGCCTGCCGGCACGCAAACCGCGCACTGCGCGGCCTCGTTGTCACCATCCATCGCATGGCGCCGGACGGCGCGAGATAAGCGATTTGAGGCACGTCGCCGACGGGCTCATTGCCCCAAATCTCCAGGAACGACTCGCCCTCGACGGGCTCCAGTCCCTCATGCACCTTCTCACGAAACTGCAGCGGGCGGCTGAAAGATACTGCCACAAGGGCACGTCCGGCACAGTCCGCTTGAACATGCACGTAGGGAAAATGCAGGTTGCCGATCCCGGACCCATCGGCCAACGAGAAGTGCAGTTCGAGGTTGTCTCGCCCGTCGAGTTCCTCACGAAGATGCAGCACGAGCTTTTGGGGCCGGCCGTCCAGGATTTGGGTTTCCACGATGGGGGAATCGACAGGCACAGGCGCCAATCGCAGTCGCGAATCCGCCAGCAGCACGACCTCTTTTTTTCGGCGCTGCCAGGGTGTCAAGCGTAGCCGGGCGTCGATCGTGACACCCGCTGGCCGGACCTTCAACCAGTAGAGTTCACGTACGGGCGGAACTGCCTGATCTTGCCCCGCCGTGGCTTCGAATGGCCAGGTGAGTCTCAAACGGGACGCCGAGCCCAGTTCCGCGACCAGTTTACCGTCTTTGGCGCGGCGTACGTCGCCGTGCGCCCCCGGCACACAGACGTCGTTGAGCCCGGCGGGCACGGTCACTTGCAATCGCGAAGTCGGCACGCGCGGTATTCGAAAATCAATCCACCGCGCCGCCGCGGATGTGCCGGACGCCCGCCGCACGGGGACCGTTATGTGGTGGCGTCCGGTTGACAGCGTCGAGATGGCGACGCGACCTTGCGACGCCTCATAGTCTGCCGACGTCGTTTGGGAATCGATGCGTGGCTGCCCGACCTGCCAGCCGGTGTCCTCGGTGCTGAGCGGAATCTCCACGTCTGCCGGCTGGCCGACAACAACAACGTCGAAGTGGGCGGTGAAATCCGAAACTCGGAAGTCGCCGTTCCCTTCCCCGGCGACGACGGTTACGTCGTAATGTGCTTCCGCTAAGGTCCACGCACGGGGGGGTCGTAACGCTGCATAGTACTGTCGATAGAGTCTTTCAAAGAAGGCTTCCGAAATGTATCGCGCCGCGTTGGTCGGCTGTTGTTCGTCGTCG
>CAZNKT010000062.1:0-35407 GCA_964573605.1 uncultured Pirellulales bacterium | reverse complement strand
GATCAGAGCGTCCGAGTGACTTGTCTGTTGCCATGAATTTATCGTTCCAAATCGCAGTAGGAACTACCCCGCGACCGCTGCTGAGCCCGCCCGGTCAACAACCCGCCCCCCGCGCAGACTCCGTCCTCGTCGGTTGCAAAACCGACTGACGTTGCATCCTTGAATGGCATCGCTCGCCTGTGTGCAGATCCGTCGCCCACGTTCCAGTCATCCCAAGCACCTCCCTGCTACTCATTCCACGATTGGCAATGCGACAATGCGCCCCGCGCGGTGGACCGTGGCCCGCGAAATCGTCGCGCGTGCGGGACGCCACAATGGGCGTACGACGTCGAGGTGTGCGCATGCCTGCGGCAACCATCGAGTAAAAAGAATTTGCCCCGCGTGGCGGTCTTGCCGGTGTGCCCGCTTCCCAATGTCAACCTCCGCATCGTGAACCATCAAAAAGATGAACAGAGTGCGTCAAATGGGGAATATATATCAGCTCCGAAGGTTGTCAATAATCAATAGGACAAATGACTTAGACTAAAAACGGCATATTGGTTGTGTGGAGAATTTGAACGAACAGATAATCGTAAATAGATCAAGTGTTCTGGAAAGTTTAGACGGAGTAGGCAGGACCACATGGACGGGTTTTAGCTCTCGCCCGCCCATCAAGGCCTCCACACCCTTGGCTGGTTCATCCATCAAATCGTGAGAATCCATGATGCCCGGACGCGCGAACCGGGCTGTGACGCGATGCATGAGGCCCAAATAGACTAATCTAGATAAAACATTACCTATACATAATTTACGCAGTATAAATTGGATAAGTGATCTGTCAAGCGAAACCTGCTCGATTCGCCGTCGCTAAGGCAAGATTCGTGAGTTTGATGAACGAGCAAGGGTCCATGAAGTGCTCGACCTCGCGGCGCCCACCTGGCCAGAGCCCTGAAACGTGGCCGATAGCGGGTGCTGCGAGCGTATATCGCGTCCTTGCTCCAATGCTCGGCCCTCCCCTCCAGCCGGCTGAAAGTCCGCTAGCTCAACGAGCGTGTCCGATTCCGTAGCGAACCATCCCTGCGAAACGTATTCTGTTAAAAGAGGATGAATACGTGGATTTGTGGGATATCTTTGTGGAGCCGGGTCGGAAGAAGCGCGGTGACCCGCGTTGACGCCACGCCGGGATGCCGGCCACGGCTTGATGTTGGCGGCATGTTCCGATGACGCCATGTCGCATGTTGACCCGCCGGGGAGCCCGCGATGCCGATTCTGGAAAAGGAGCCTGACATTTTTCCGGCCGATCTGCTGGATGATCGGACGCAGCGGCCACCAGAAGATTCCTGGTGGGCGGTTTACACCAAGGCGCGTCAGGAAAAAGCGCTCGCCCGGCAATTGCTGCGGAAGAGCGTTTCGTTCTATTTGCCTCTGGTGCCCAAGGACAACCTGATCCGAGGCCGGAAAGTGCGGTCGTTTTCACCGCTGTTTAGCGGCTACATCTTCTTGTTCGGTGATGAAACCGCCCGCGTGGCCACGCTCGCCACCAATCGGATTTCCCGCATCCTGCCGGTAGAAGACCAGCGGCAATTGCGTTCTGACTTGAGTCAGATCCAACGACTGATCGCATCCGACGCCCCGTTGACAGTCGAGCGGCGATTGACACCGGGGCAGGCCGTGCGCATCAAGAGCGGTCCGCTCAGCGGACTGGAAGGCACGGTGCTGTCGCGCCGCGCGCAGACACGGTTGCTGGTGACCGTAAGCATGCTGCAGCAGGGAGTGTCAGTCGAGATTGACGACTTCCTGCTCGAGCCTGCGTAGCGACTCATCCCCGTAACCAATCAAGCGAACGCGGATCGGTTCGGGGCGGTCGGTCGGTGCGGCGACGGGTTCCGGATCGGGGCTCGTCGCTCCATCCGAATCTTCATCGACCTGCGGCGTTCGCAACTGCGAACGATGGCGAATCGTCCGAGAGACGGTTGTCCGTGTGCGTCGTGGTCGAACGGTAGCCCCGGCAGCCGACCGAGCTAACTGCCCAACCGGTTCATCAGGCCTCGCAGATGGCGCCGCTTGAAGGATGGAGGGCGCGGAGTCGCCGGACGCGGCGGACGGCACCGATACCGGTTGGCGCGGTGCGACCCCGACCATGTAGACTTGCGTTGTGCTCGATTTGCGAACGGTTTCCAGACGCCGTGCAACGGAATCGAGACGCGTGGCGGACGACGTCCTCCAATCGATCAGACCGCGTCCCTGCTGGGACCCGTGGCCGCTTGTTTTCGCATCCGACGATGACGGCGAGAGCGTCGGGAGAGACCTTCCCGGCAGCGGCGCGGGGGGAACTGCCGAATACTGCGGCGCCGGCTGGCGGCTGCCGGTCGACTGCGTGCCGGTCGCTACGGTTTCATTTTCATCGGACTGCGGGTCCGACGGTGGCGACGCCTTCTTCACCGAGGGGTCGGCGGGTGCCGGTTCCTTCGCTTTTGCCGGCGTGTCAACAGGCTGCGGGTCCGACGGTGGCGACGCCTTCTTCACCGATGGGCCGGCGGGTGCCGGTTCCTTCGCTTTTGCCGGCGTGTCAACAGGCTGCGGGTCCGACGGTGGCGACGCCTTCTTCACCGATGGGCCGGCGGGTACCGGTTCCTTCGCTTTTGCCGGCGTGTCAACAGGCTGCGGGTCCCTAGTCGAAATGAGTTGTGGGGCCGGCTTCCTGACGTCTGGCGATGCCGCGACTTTCGGGGACGCGTCTTCGGTCGGCTGCGGCGATCCGCCGCCGACCGATTCCCCATCGCCATCCCGCTGGCTGGGGTCGAACGCCGTGACGTCGTCCCATGAGAGAGCCTTGCGGACGGTCTGCTCCGGTGTCTCTGCCGATCCGTCGCTCGCATCGGTGGGCTCGGAAAGCACCGACTGGATATCGTCGTCCGCTTCCAGGCGCATGACGCGTTCCGGAATCAGCTCCGGCGTCGCCTCGACGCTCCGGGATTGCCGCGGCACCCAGTCGTTCGCGCGTGGTTTTGTTTCATTGGCTGCTGGTGCGCCGGCAGTCGCTCTCAGGGTTGGGGGGTCCGCCGGTGCTGCCTCGTCTGGCGCATCGGATTCGGCAGCCGACCAGGGCATTGCGGCCAATTCCTGCACGGTCTGAGTTTCGACCGGCACGCTCGGTCGCGCGGAAAACGCGGGCGCGCGGCCTGGATAGGTAGCAGGCGCTCGGGGCGGTTGTGGTCCGCCCGATTGTTCGGCTGGAATCTCGATCACTTCCACGGGGTGGATTTCCTGGATGGGACAGGCCACCCAACCCTCGGGCCAGTCCCGCCAGCAGGTGGCGTTGTAGCCAAAGAAAGGTCCGTGGGACAGCATGATTCCACACTCGTGACCGGCCTTGGGAACAATCTGGCCGCAGTGCGTGCAGTGGTAGTAGGGCAGACCTGGCAACGGCCGGTTGTACCCGAAGTGCATGTGGTACCGCATCTGGTGCGAAATCTTGGCACACCCGCTGATCCCTAGCAGCACAACCAGTGGCATTCCCAGGACGAACCACTGAAACAGCCCCGGCTTCTGATTATCGACACCGTGTATCATTTTTCTAACCGTTGACAGTTGTGAGTGTTGATAACGGAAGGCAAGAACCTGTGCGTGCTCGTCAACATGGCAGCCTTCATGCTTAGGATCGTTCCCAGGGAACCTTCCCCGTTCCTGTCATTCTCGAAACGTCTTGTTCACTTCAGCCAACACGCACTGTTCCGTTTGCCATCGCTTCTACACAATCCGCACGAATGTCCAAGCCGTAGCGGACCGGCAATCCGCGATCATCTTTAGAAGACGACGACGCCCCGGTTCCTCAAGCCACCACCCTGAAGTACTTTTCCGGAAAATCGCGAAGCCGTATCGGCGCCGAGGATACTGAAGCCCATGATTCGTTCAAACGGCGACAGCAGCTTGGCGACATACGTATCGAACGCGACGAGATGGTCTTCGGCGATGAAGACACGGTCTCCGGGCATCAATTGATAGTTCGTATCCGTGACGCCCAGTTCAGATATTGCGCACCAATCCACTGGCAGCACTTGCACATTGCAGGGGTCGCGCGTGGGACGGGCCACCCAGATCTTCCGCGAAGACACCTCTTCCGTGCCGTTGATCTGGGCCAGCGCGTCCAGCACGGTTTCGTTGCCGGTAACTGGAAAACGATATACGGCGTCGCCCAGGCCAGCGCCCTGGAGGATCACGTAATAGACCTTGCTGTTGTATCCAAATACGCTCACCGACACGACCGGCTGGTCCAAGTACTGCGCCAGGTGCTGCTCGATGGCCTGTTTGGCCTGGGCGATGGTCAGTCCAACAACCGGCACGCTGCCGTAACTGCCCAGCGTGATCAGGCCGTCCGGCCCGACGAGAAACTGTCCCAGAATCTGCTGGGAAATGGCCATCTGCGCCAGCGACACGGAGACCTCGGGGTTCTGCAGGTACGTGCGCAGATGCTGGTCGATGGCTGCTTGGGCCTGCTCCAACGTCAGACCACTGATTTTCAGGGATCCGTATGGCGGCCCCAGATTGATGGTCCCGCCCGGGTCGACGGCGTAGATGCCAGAGATCGGTGCTTCGGGCAGCGCGCCGCGCACCTGGATCGACAGCGTATCCATCACGCGCAACGGATACGGAGGCTTGGGAACGATGTGGATGCCCTCAATGACCAGAATGTCAGGAGGCTCGATCACATACTCGGGCAAAACTACCTTGGACAGTTCGCGCGGCATGTCGTCGACTACCAGGGGCAACCGGTCGATGACCGGCGCCTTGGGATTCATGCGACAGCCAACGCTGGACAGAACGACTATCCCTACCGCCAGAGTGAGGCGACCAAGAATCCGTCCGTGAATTCTAGTCATGATTTGTGACCGTGTGTTTCAGGAGAAATTGCTACTCAGGACAGGCTCCCGCCCGACGCATCCGCGCCGGGCTTTGTTCCTTGCCAGGGGGTAGCGCACAATCGTGCGGATGGATACTCAGCTTTTATCCGGAGTATCGGTACAGCCGCATCGCCAACCCGAATGTATCCCAACGTCAAAGAAGATCATTTCAAATAGCAGGTTCCAATCATGCTGGCCGTCGCGATTGGGTCGCTGATGCCCCGGCTGCGGCCGTCGAACCGGATCAATCGCTACACCTAAATCCATCGGTACGTCCCGCGCGGTGGAACGGATTATTCGGACCGTGGGCCTAAGATTTGAGGGGTGGCGGTCGGGTGGTACCGGTCAGTTAGTCTGCAACAATTATTCCGGCTGGACGGGTTAGACTGTACCGGTTACGGAATTTCGACCGACTCCGGGGAATTTACGGCCTGCGGGCCGGCGCGTAGCGGTCCCCTCCCAGGACGGGTTATAATTAGGACAAAGCGTACGTCGGCTGGTCGTCGATAATACCCGGTAGTGATTCCGGTGGGCTCGGTCCGGATTGCTCCGCCCGTTGCACCCCTGACGGACGGGAACAGATTGGAGGTTCAGAGCCACGACTAGTTCGGGCAGACGTGCCCGGAATTGCCCCAAGTGGAGAGTATCATGAGACTGCTGCGTCACGCCATGTTTGTCTGGATCGTGGTAGCGGGCGGGCTGGTGGTTCCCAGTGCCGGCTTCGGTCAGCGCAATTATCCCTATACGCCCAGGACGCCGACGCTGAGTCCGTACTTCAACTACTTTCGCGTGAACTCGGGCACGATCAGCCCTTATCACCAGTTTGTGCGGCCTCGCGTACAGCTTCGCATGTTCGTCAAGCAGCAATCCGCCCGAAACCAGCGGCAGAACAATCTGCTTCAGGATCAGCAAACACGGATTCGCCAGTTGGAACAACGCCTGTCACCGCAATCAGGGGGCTCGTTCACGATGTACCGCGATCCCTTCGATCCAGTCATTAATTACGGTCAGGCGCCGCTGCCGCAGCAGACGCAAATGCGCACGCAAACGACGCGTGGTCAAGCCGCGGTCCGCGGATCGTTCGGGACAGCGGGTGGTTTCATGAATTCCGGTGCCTTCTATCCGGAACCGAACGTTCCCTCGCGACAGACTCCCAAACCGGTCAGCCGACTTCGCTGACCGTTCTTGCTCGGGGGGGCAGCCCGTGGACCCGTCGCCGCATCGTGTGGCCGGCACGCCGTGCGCGTACCGCGTGAATGCTCCGCGGTGAATCAAGCCCGGCAGATTTGCCCGGATCGTGGTGCCCAGATACACTGGAAGCGGTTTCAAACGCCCTGTAATCGCTCCATGACCGGGAAACGTCACGACAAAATCGGGTTTTGAAACTGGCTCTAGGGAGTTCTGACGGCCGGTGGTGGCTCCAGCGTTGGGGATGACCCCGGTGGCCCCATTTTGTTCTGTGCTGCGGCGGCCGGGATGGTGTGTTTCTCTTTACCTGCATGGCTGACAACGAGCCTCAGGAGCTTCGTTGTCGCCGCGACCCTGAGTGCCGGGCCGCTCAACTGCACGTGCCGGGCATTGGACGCCGCACCGGCGTCGTCCACGATCGACCGGCTCATCGAGCAAGAACTGTTTCGTCAGGGCCGCTCCCCCGAACCGCTCTGCAACGACGCCGAATTTGTGCGGCGCGCGTACCTGGATCTGACCGGCGTCGTGCCACCGGCCCAGGATGCCCGCTCGTTCTTGGATGACCCGACGCCGGACAAGCGCGACACGTTGATCGATCGACTGCTGGATAGCCCCGCTTACGCACGTCGCATGGCCGGCGTCTGGACGAACCTGCTCGTCCATCGCACTGCGGATAACCGGAAAGTGCGTCTCGAACCATTGACGGCCTGGCTGGAAAAGGCTTTTTTCGAGGACGTCTCGTGGGACCAGGTGGTGTACGCGCTGGTGACCGCGTCCGGACCCCAGCAAGTCAATCCGGCCGTGACGCCGTTTATGAAGAACAGTCAGGAGATGGCGCCCCACGAAATGGTGAATGTCGTCGCCCGATGTTTCCTGGGGATCGATCTCCGGTGCGCGCAGTGCCACGATCACCCCTACGCGGAATGGACACACGAGCAGTATTGGTCGCTGGCCGCGTTCTTTGACGGCGTGGATTTCGCAAAAAAATTTCACAATGTCTCCCGGCCCGCTGATTGGTTCGCCGATCAGCCTCGGCAGCCAGGCAGCAAATACGGGATCCGGGAATCAGCGGCAGCCTCGCGGCGGAGGAAACGGCCCGAGCGGGCATTGACGCTTCCACCGCGGCTGCTCGACGGGCGCCGTGTGTCCGTTTCGCCATCCGAGCCGCTCCGTCCCGCATTGGCTGACTGGCTGGCGTCGGCGGATAATCCATGGCTGGTGCGCGGAACAGTCAATCGCGTCTGGGCGCAGATGTTCGGTCGGGGGCTGGTCGAACCCGCTGGCGATCAGAGACGTGGCAACCCGGCCTCGCACCCTGAACTGCTGGACGCTCTCGGCGAGTACTTCGTGCAGGAAGAACTGCGTTTCAAACCGTTGGTGCGGTCGATTTGCCAAAGCCGCGCTTACCAGCGCACGGCCAGTTCGCGCGGCGCGGTACACGATGGCCAGATGTGGTACAGTCACCGGACGATCCGGCCACTTGATGGCAGGCAATTGTACGACAGTCTCCTGTCGTTGCTTGGCGAAGACGCGCTGGCACGTTCCGGTTCGCCCGCCGCACAACGTGAGCACTTCATACAGTTCTTCAAACTCGGCGGGTATGACGAAATTGCACAGGCGGATCGAGGAATCCCCCAGGCGCTGCGTTTGATGAACGACCGAAGACTCCAGCGGGCAATCCGCCAAGCATCCGCTCGTCTGACACGCGACGACCGCCTGCCCGGGTTCAACATCGAACAGCTTTATTTGGCGACCGTAACGCGGCTACCCGAACGGAAGGAAACCGAAGATGTCCTGGCGCTGGTTGCGCAGGGTGGCACAACGCCTGACACCGCGTACGCCATGCTGCTGTGGGCGCTGATCAATAGCAGCGAATTCGCTCTGAACCATTGAAGCCGTGGCACTGCTTGCGTCGCGTATCGGATTTATGGCACGCCTCCGGAAATGCTTTGTTTAATGGACCGATCGTTCACGGCCCGCACGGCCTGGCCGCCACGGAAAGCAGGATCTGGCATGATGAGACTTTGCAGTGAAACACGCCAGCATCGAACCGCGGAGAGCGTCTCCGCTTTGTCCATCCGACCGCCTGGGCCGTGGCACCTGGAAGCGTGGATGACGCGCCGAGGACTTCTGCGGTGGGGGATCGCCTCCGGAATCGCCGGTGGAAGCTGGCTGAGGGCATTGGCCCAGCGAAGCAACGTTTCGCGGGGTCTGCCGCGAGCATGTATCCTGCTCTGGATGGACGGCGGCGCCAGTCACCTGGATACGCTGGATCCCAAACCGGCCGCGCCTGCCGAGATTCGCGGTCCGCTGGGAGCCGTCGCTACGAGCGTGCCTGGAATTCATGTCAGCGCCGTGCTCCCCAGACTCGCGGAATGCATGCAACACATCGCCATCGTACGCGGCATGCAAACGCGCGAAGGCTCGCATCGACGCGCTCGCTTCCATCTGCACACCGGTTGCCTCGAGACACCGGCCGGTCCGCCTCATCCCTGTCTGGGCGCGGTGACGTCTCACGCCCGACGAAGCACCGGTGCCGCTTTTCCGAGATACGTGTTGCTGCGCGATGGGCAAGGCACGACGTACGGCACTTCCTCGGGTTTTCTCGGAGCCGGCCATCAGCCTTTGGTTGTCGACCATGTCGACCGCGGTCTGGATCATGCCACTGCGGCGGCCGGCGCGGACGAGTTTCGCCAGCAACTCGGACTGTTGCAGGCGATCAACCGGCGGTTCACGACCCGTTACGAATCTCCGACCGCGGAAGCCTACACGCAGTCAGTGGCAGACGCGGTGACGTTGATGCGCAGCGAAACCTTGAAGGCATTCGACCTGTCGCGCGAATCGCCGCGGTGGCTCGACGCCTACGGGAGGACGACGTTTGGGCGTAGCTGCCTCACGGCGCGCCGACTGGTGGAACGCGGCGTACCGTTTGTGGAAGTCAACTTCAGCGGGTGGGACCTTCACGGCCGGATCTATCAGGATCCGCGCGGCAATATTCGTAAGCTGGGCGAAAGCCTGGACTTGGGCATGTCCGCTCTGATCCAGGATCTTCATCAGCGGGGTCTTTTACAAGAAACGGTGATTGTGTGGATGGGCGAGTTCGGACGAACGCCGCGCATGAATCGGGCCGCCGGACGGGATCATTATCCAAAAGCATGGAGCGCGGCCCTCGTGGGAGGCGGCGTGCGAGGCGGGCGGGTCGTCGGAAAAACCGATGCCACCGGCGCCGAAGTAATCGATCGGCCTGTTCAGGCCGAAGATCTGCTCGCCACGATTTACGAACTTCTCGATATTGACCCGAACGATAATATTTCCAGGCCCGACGGTCGAAACGTGCCCATCATCGACAATCGACTCGCGGCCCCCACGTCGATTCACGAGATCTTATCGTGACGAGCGTGATTAACTTCCAGCGGCCTCCGCGAAGATTGCCATGGCTCATGAGGATGCCAAAAGAGACTTGGCCCGCGCCGTAACGCAGAGGCAGCGCGCCGAAGCCGTTCGGCGGGCGCTGCGCGAAGGAATGCACTTGTCGGAAATTGAGGCGTTGCTGGACCATCTGGAGGCAATTCGGCGCCGGCCGCCAGGCCGTTGCGATGAACCGGAATAGACGCGGCATGACGGGCCATGGCAGACAACGTCGATGCCGTTGTCCAGCGGTGTCTGCCGCATCGTGTCGCTCGCTGCGCGGCTTGTCGCCGACGGTTCCTCCGCCGTGCTGGTAGCCCCGCCTTACGGTCGCTCGCTCGCCAAACACCGCTTCCGGACCAGGCATTTTGGCAAACTGAAAAAAGTTTGCGGGCTGGTAAAGCTCTGCCGGTTAGCTGGATCGTCCCAGTCGAAAGGAAAGTCGTGGTGGAACGGCATCTATCGGATCGATGAATTGTCCGAGCTTCACCGGCTGGAACATGCCCGTCACGAGCGAATGAAAAGGGGGCCGGCAATCATGCAATGCATGAAATCGTACTTGGTAATGTTTTTCACGGCCTCAGTCGTTTGCACTGCGGGGCTGTCAAAAGCCAGCTATGCCGGGGACGGATGCGATTCCACGGTCGGCTGCGGACTCAATGCATGCGGGATGGAATGTGGCTCGGTTGGCTGCCATTGTGGTGTTTTGGCCTTGGTTGCCCAGCTCGGTCACGACACGCACTCCGCGGTACGCTGCCTGATCCACTGCCGCCCCTGTTACACGGTTGCCTGCGATACCTGCCACGGAGGAGGGTATCCTTCCGAAGCCGAAGCAGATTTCTATCCGCAAGACGATTTGATCGAGATCGTGCCCCGGCCTTGGCCTCCGGGATACGAGGAGACTGCACCTCCGGTAGGGCCCGAGGCGTTCATGCGGCGCCAGCGGCAGGCCCACTTCCAGCGACAATCGGCAAGGCAACGGGCCGTAACGCTGGACGACGGCTACCGTGGCCTTCCGGAACCTGCCGATGTGAGCCGGGTGCAACGGCAAACCGCTGATTCGGTGTTGGCGGCTTTTCGGCCACCCGCTATGGACGACTGCGGGCGCGAGGATGATGAACCGGCGGAAATCATGGCATCCGCCAGCGACCAGGAAGCGGGCAAATAACGTAAACTTCCATACGGAAGGATCAGCGTGTTCCGACCTATAGTTTCCTGGATTCGATCTTGCTTTCAAAACGAGGTTGCAATAATTGTAAAAGACGATCCCCAAGTATTGGCCGCGACCGCGAAGGTCCTTGGATGGACATTTCGGCTCGCGTTGTACGACAAAATCTGACGGCATGCTTGGGATTCCGGGGCAGGGCAGGCGTCTCGTGCCTGGCGGCGCCGGGCGGCATTTCGATGCTGCTCAAATCGATGCGAAAGGGGTTGTTATGGACGACGCACCCGTTCGTGGAGAGGACGTTGACGACTTTCTGGCGAGGAAGCAACGCGATGAGGACCGATCACCAAAGATGAAACCCCGCATCGACAAGAAAGCACATCAACGCAAAAAAAAATCCACGGCAGATCGAGGAATGTGTGAGCGCCGGCTTCGGCGTTTTCGTTGACCGTCCTTGAAGAACGAGTCGCACCCTGGCTTTTTCACCCTTCGGCGTCGGCCGATTCGCGGTGCGCAATTGGCGAATTCCGTCTTCCCTCGGTCCATCCAAATTCCTGGCGGTGACAAGGTAAGGTGCTATGTCGCCTGACCGGCTTGCCGGATATGCCGGTCGATTTCGGTCAGCGTGAGACCGATGGGTTCGTGAATCACGGCGTCTGCGGCATTGTCCAGCGGCGTCGGTTCGCGGTTGATGATCACCAGACGCGCTCCGCTTCGCCTGGCCAGATCAGGAAGACTGGCCGCAGGCTGGACCACGAGAGACGATCCGATCGCCAGGAACAGGTCGCTGTTCCTTGCCAGGTCCGCCGCCGCCTGCAGGACTTCGTCGTCCAGCGACTGCCCGAAAGAAATCGTAGCGTGCTTCAGGATTCCGCCGCACCCGGGACACGGCGGCACCTGGTCGTCAGCCTGGAACTGGCGCACGAGAGGATCGGCATCGTACATTTGGCCACACTCCAGGCACGCGATGCGACGCGCGGTCCCGTGCAACTCGCAGATATTGCGGCTTCCGGCAATCCCGTGCAGGCCATCGATATTCTGGGTGATGACGGCCTGCACCCTGCCTTGCGATTCCCACCGCGCCAGCGTCACGTGCCCCGCATTGGGGCGACTTCTCACGAAATCCTCATGCGTGGTGGCCTTCTGCCGCCAGTATTCATACCGCGCCCCGGCACTTGCAAGAAAATCGTCGAAATAGACGGGCTGGGACCGTGCCCAGATGCCGTTCGGGGAACGATAGTCGGGGATGCCGCTCTCGGTGCTGATACCCGCTCCAGTGAAGACAACGGCCTGATGGGCTTCGACAAGCCATGTGGCCAGAAGCTCGTTTGATTTCATGTGCCACTCCTCGAGGCCAGTCCCCGAGGCCAGTCCTCGAGGCTTCTTTTTTTTGACCCGCTCCGAAGATACCATAATCTGACGACGGCAAACGTCCCCCTAACGCGCGGTTGAAACCGCGGCACTCCACCCGGGCTCGAACTCGTGTGGACCGGCTGTCCCGTGACCACTCCTGTTACCGCCATGGCCGCTTCGCGTCTTTCACTGCTCGAGCTGGCACGGCTGTGCCGGCGGGTCGCGACGGGGGTGGACGCGGGAATCGACGACCGAAGAATCTGGCGGCGCGAGGCAGAAGTCGGCGGCAGGGAACGACGCCGGCAACTTGCAAAAGTGTTCGAGGCGGTTTCTCGAGGCAACGGTCTCGCCGAGTCGATCGCCCAATCGGATGACTGCTTCCCCCCGTTGGTCCACGACATGGTTGCCGTCGGTGAAGGAAGCGGACACCTGAGCGACGTGTTTCGCCGACTGGCCGACCATTACGAACACCAGCTAAGGTTGCGGCGCTCGTTTGTCGCATCCCTGGTGTGGCCGATCACGGAACTGGTGATCGCCATTGGCGTGATCGGGCTGCTGATATGGATCATGGGCGCGTTGGGCGGTACCGATATCCTTGGATTCGGGCTGGTCGGGACCTCGGGGCTCATCGTCTATCTGGGAATCGTGACCAGCGTAGGTTTGGCGATTGGCTGGCTGATCCGGGAAATCGTGCGAGGTTCCCTGTGGACCCGTTCGATCCAGCACGGTGTGCTGCGAATCCCGATCGTGGGCGCGGCGTTCCGTACCTTGTCTCTGGCACGATTTGCTTGGACACTCTACCTGACTCTGGACGTCGGGATGGACATCCGCCAGGCACTCGCTTTGGCCCTGAAAAACACTCGCAACGATCATTTCGCGCGGCACGCGCCCTCGGTTTTGAAAGCTGTGTCCGCCGGCCGCTCCGTCCACGAAGCCCTCTGCGGCACACGCGCTTTTCCTCAAGACATGCTGGACGCCGTCGAGGTCGGCGAAGACAGCGGTCGGCTCACCGAATCTCTCCAGCGACTCTCCGACCAATATGAAGAGCAGGCTCGGAGTTCGCTCGCGATCCTGTCGGTCATCGGCGGCTATGCCGTTTGGGGGCTCGTCGCCACAATCATCATCGTGCTCATCTTCCGGCTGGCGTCCTTTTATCTGAACACGCTCAATACGCTCGCCGCGCCCCGCCATCTTCTCTGACAGGCACCTGCGACTGGCTTCCACCGCCCCGTTGCGGACGCCGTGCGGCTCGGTCAATCAAACGCCCAAATATCAGTATCGAATGACCAACCCGTTCTTACCCATATCATCTTTACTTTTTATAATCCGCATCTTATCTATTCTGTCCGATCAATACGCTCATATTCTTAGTCGCAAAATGCTCATTCACCCCATTGCACCCCGTCTTCCGTTGACATAGCCTTGGGGCACGTTCCACCGCGCTGACGGGCTGGCCTGCCGTGGCTGCCTGCCCGCCCGACTGTTGCCAAAACATCCACCGGTCGGCAGTTCCCCCCCACAATCTTTTGAGTCCCGGAGAGTTGCTATGGCTCTGCTCCGTTCCGCTAGCACGGTCGTGACGATATTGTTCGCTTACCAACTATGGGCATCCGCCCGCACGGCGGCGTGGGCGGCGGAGGCCGATCGGATTCGCTGGCATTCCGACTATCGACAAGCTTGGCAGCTCGCCGAGCAACAAGGTCGCATGCTGTTGATCCTTTTCCGGCCCGCGCACAGTCCACTGGCCGATGAGGTCGAACGCCGCATCACGTCCCAGCTGTCGCAGCAGCACCGCAGCGCGGCGTTTGTACTTGCGCGGTTGCCGGAGCGCTGCACGATTCGCATTGAGGGCAAACGGACGCGGGTGCTGCGGCACGCCGCGTTCCGGGAAATGCATGGGCGAGCGGGACTGGCCATCATCGACTTGAAGCATCGCGGCGCGGAGTACTTTGGCCATGTCGTCAGTGCCTTTCCGTTTGTTCAAGGTAGTTACTATCGCTTTTCCCTGCAGCACCTTCCGGCGATGCTCAATTTGCCCGCGGGCACGATTACGCAACGAACTATGATCTGGGCCGTCCGCACGCATCCGGACCGGCCTGCCAGCACGCGGGGAGGACACGATCGCCACTTGGCCCACGCCGCATCGGAGCATTCGCGCTACCAGGCGCGCCTTGGAAGGCAGGGGCATCATCGCTGGGGATCACGCTTTCAGGTTCTCCGGCGGTTGCTGGGCTTTCGCTACGCGCCGGTAGAGGTCGTCGCCGAAAGCTGGCCCGGTCAGACCATGATCGATGCCTGCGTCGACTGTGTGGCAAGCTGGCGCCAGTCATCGGGTCACTGGCGTGCCGTCAAGTCTGCCCACGGCTTGTATGCCTACGATATCAAACAAGGCACCAATGGCATCTGGTACGGCACGGGCATTTTCGCCGGGTTCAGCAGTACGAATTGATCATTTCACAGAGTTTGCCGAGGTCTCTGGGGTGGAGACGGGAAAACGTCGGCTGTCGATAAGCCCGGCGGCCGCCAGCGCGAACTCCGCGGAAGTCGTCAGACAGCCCAGACCGTACCTCACGGACCTGGCGAAATTGATGGACGAGCTTTCGGCTGCGTATCGCGTGGGGCAGCTTATTTCACCGATCGGAAATCCGAACCAAATCACCTGGGCCAGCATCTGATTGTCGAACACGAAGTCGTCCGAGTTGGCCTGCAACGGAAGTCGCTGCAAGACATCCCGCGAGAAGGCACGGTAGCCCGTATGAAATTCTGACAGCTTCGACCTGAGCGCGGCATTTTGCACGGCGGTCAGGAACCGGTTGGCCACATACCGCCACCACGGCATGCCGTCCCGGACCGCATGGCCACCAAGAATTCGCGATCCCAGCACGCTCGCATAGATATCGTTGCCGATCAGCGACACCATGGCCGGGATCAGTTTGGGCGTGTACTGATAATCCGGGTGCACCATAATCACGATGTCGCCGCCTGCGTCGAGCGCCATCTGGTAGCACGTTTTCTGGTTCGCGCCGTAGCCCAGGTTCGCCGCGTGGACATGCACCATGGTGTTGCTGAGCGTGCGTGCGATGGCAACCGTTTCATCGTCGCTGGCGTCATCGACGACGATTACCAGGTCGACAATATTCTCGTGCATCACCTCTTGATGCGTTCGCACGAGCGTACGCGCGGCGTTGTAGGCCGGCATCACAACAACCACCTTATTGTCTCGATACATGTTATCTTTCCGAATGCCCGTGACGCGTAGGCTGGTCGGGTGCGTGCTCCATCGATTCAATATAGCTCAACATCTGGCGGAAGAAGGGTTCATCGGGATCGATCGCGACGGCTCTGCGGGCGTGATGCAGGGCCGCATCCAGGTCCCCCTTTTCCGCCAGCACGCGGCCCAATCCCGCGTGGGCTGCCGCAGTGCGAGGATCCAGTTCCAGGGCCTGCTCGTACTGGTCTTGAGCCTCTTCGAGGCGACGCAGCGAAACCAGCACATTTGCCAGGCCCACGCGTGCGTCGGGATTGTCCGGCTGGACGTCCACGGCTCGCGAAAAATAGCGCGCCGCCCGATTCCAATCGCCCTGAGCCTGACAAAGAATAGCCAGATTAAAATTCGCCGCGAACAGATCGGGATCGATCGACAGCGCGAGTCGGTAGTGCGACAGTGCCTGTTCCGGATGCTGCCGCTGGACCGCGGCACCCAGGTCGACATGGGCTTTGGCAAACCGGGGCGCGATGCGCAGCGCATGGTGATAGTGCCGCATGGCTTCGCGGGTCCGTTCTTGTGCGTGAAGGACTCGTGCCAGACTGTGGTGCATGACGTAATTGCGATCCGTCACCGACAGGGCATGCCGGAACAACGTCTCGCTGTCCCTCCACAAAGCGACTTGCATTGGCGTAAGCGCCAGGCAGGTGAGCACGGCGGCAACCGCTGCGGCGCTGGCAACGCGTTGCCGCACCGTTCTGTTACGACATAGATCGGCGACGCCCCAGGCAATCATGATCAGCAGACCGACCATCGGCATGTACATGTAGCGGTCGGCCATCGATTGCCGCCCGACGGCCACCAGGCCGATGACCGGCACGAGCGTCCCCAGGTACCACAACCATCCCACGACCAGATAGCGTCGCCGGCGCAGCGTGATCACTACCGCGGTGACGGCCGCCAGCGCGACGCTGGCCGCCGCGACTTGCCACGGCGCCCACATGCCGATGGAGTTCGGATACAAGACGGCCAGATCCACGGGCCACACTGTTTTTTTGATATAGGCCACGTAGGCCACCATGGCGGTGGCGAGGCGGTGTGAGAGCGGCAATCGCCCCACGGCCCCGCCATGGGCCTGCACGACATAGGTGACTGCCGCGGACAGGGCGACCAGTACAAACAGCGGTATTTTCTCCAACAGCAGGCCGCGGGCACGCGGCCCCCCAGGATTCGTTCTCGACACCGTGCGGTCCGAAGCGGGTGGAGCCGCGCCGGCGGGAGCGTTCGCGCCGATGCGGTTCAACGGCCAGTAGTCCAACAGCAATAGAACAAACGGCGCGGTAACGACCATCGGTTTGGACAACAAGCCCAGGACAAGACAACCGGCGGTGAACGCATACCGGGCCGCGCCGCCACGACGGACATACTGCGTGTAGCTGATCATCATCAACCACCAGAAGGCGGTGCTGAGCACGTCTTTTCGTTCGGAAATCCACGCTACCGATTCCACGTGCAGAGGATGAATCCCGAATATGGCCGCGACGAACAATGGTCGCCAAAACGCGCCGGTCATCGCGCGCAGCGCGGTGAACGCCAACACCGTGTTGATCGCGTGAAGGGCGACGTTCATCCCATGATGGCCGGCCGGCGCGGCATGGCCAAACAGCCAGCAATCGATCGAATGCGACACCCACGTTAATGGATGCCAGTTGCTTTGCCGTCCCGTCGTAAACGCCCAAACAACGCTTTCCGGCGTGACGCCGCGCCTGACATGCACATTTTCCAGGACGTAGCCGGGATCATCAATATCGATGAAACCCGCTTCCCTTATCGGCCAGTACACGCCGACGGTAATCACAATCAAAACGGTCCAGGCGCAACAAGTACGGCGCATCGTTGCCGATAGAGCCTTCGTTATCAATCCACGTAACCGAGGGCGCGCAAGGATTCGAGCGTCTCGTCGTCCACCGTTGCATGGCTCGATACGGAATCCGGCAGCGGTAGACCGGCCAGGTAACCGACCATCATTTTCTCCATTGTCTCAGCCTGTTCGCGCTGGGCGTCCAACAAGTTGTTGTTTTCTTGCGGGTCGGAGACAACGTCAAACAGAAGATGGTGCCCGTGGCTGTTCCAGATGAACTTCATGTTCCCCTGAATGACGGACAGCCAGTTGCCGTTGCCCTCGAATTTCGGCAAGACGCGGCTTTCCGTGATGATGGGATGCCGGATACCGGGCGGTGCTTGCCCTTGAATATTCGGTGGTACACCAATATTGAGGTGCGACAGGATCATGGGCATCAAGTCGGTCAACTGCAGCCATCGATCATGTGTCGGCCCCTGAGGGATTCGGCCGGGGGGCTTGATGATGCAGGGAATGTGAATCACGCCTTGCAGCGGGATATCACCGTGGCCCGTCTGGCCGTGTTCCCCCAAAAGTTCACCGTGGTCGCTCGTGATGATGATCCAGGAGTCGGAATACATATGACGCTGCTTGAGCCCGTCCAGCAGTCGCCCGACGTGGAAGTCCATGTAATTGATTTCCGCGTCGTACAGCGCGATCTTGCGGCCAACCTTCGCGCGCTCCGGGGGCTCGCCACGCGGCAGCCGCGACAGAAACCTGTTGGCAAACGCCGGGGGAGGTTGCAGCGGCGTGTGGGGGTCGAAGTAGTTGGCGAACAGCATCTTGGGACCTTCGCCGGCCGTATCCAGCCAATCCAGGGCCCGGTCCGTCACCTCTTCGGCGGGCCGCCCGTTCAACGTGCGGATGTCGTCGTCGTCAAAGTGGTCGAAGCCGCGGGCCAGGCCGAAAACCCGCTTCAGCCAGGGACCCGCCACAACCCCCGCCGTATGGTAACCGTGCTCGGCAAGCAGGCCCGGCAACGTCGGCTCGTGGGGATCAATCGTGCGCACGCGCAGCTCGCTCCAGCTCGGATCGGACCGCGCGAGGCCCTGCGTCAGCCGCAGCTGTCCCTCGGGGTCATATTGCGCCCCGTGACTGGTCGTGAACTTTCCTGTGAAGATGCAGGCATGCGACGGAAGCGTCCACGTGGCCGGGGCGATCATCCGGGTGTACACACGGCTCTCGCGGGCCAGCCCATCGATCCGCGGGCTCGTGGGCAGCGGATACCCGTAACATCCAAGATGATCGGCCCGAGTGGTATCGAGCGTGATGAGGACGATATGCGGCCGGCGGGGCGCATTGCCGGGGCTGCCACATCCGTGCAGGGCGGATGCCGCCGCGAGCATGCCAAAGCCGCCGCCCAGACGCAGGCCACGCGCCAGAAATTCGCGGCGCCTCCAGCGTCGATGGCGGCGCTGGCACCCCATGTTACGATCCTTTGAGCGGAAGACATCGCAGGCCGTTCGGCGTCAGCAACTCAAGCCCTCGCCGCCGCCGCAACGCCTCGGGAGTAGCCTTGTTTGGTACAACGGTGCATCGCTTCCACCGGCCCGGCAACCTCACTCCATCATACATAGCCGAAAGTCTGCACTTCGGCCAGCCGCGGTGAATCATGTAGAATCCACGCTTCCGTCGCTGGACCCCATCGAAAGCGATCGAATGAAGGAAAACGGCATTTGCCGCCGGTTACCGGACACGGGCCGGCGTTGCGCGACCACCTGCTGGCGGACGGAGATAGCCCAAGTTGTCATCCGGACCCGGCCTTTAGCGACATTGCATAACGGTGCCGCATGAGAATCGTTTCCACTAGTCTGCCTGGCGTGCTGCTTATTGATTCTCCATTGCATCAGGATGGGCGGGGGTTTTTCGTGGAGACCTTCCGCGAGGATCTATACCGCCAGGCGGGTATCGACCAGCCGTTCGTCCAAGACGGCCATTCGCGATCGCGACGGAAAGTCATCCGGGGGCTCCATTTCCAGCGCGGTTTTCCGCAGGCAAAGTTAATCCACGTGGCGCGGGGCCGCGTGTTCGACGTGGTCGTGGATGTGCGTGCCGGATCGCCGGCATTCGGTCAATGGTTTGCCGCAGAGTTGGCGGATGACGAAGGCCGGCATCTCTACATTCCGCCGGGCTACGCCCACGGGTTTCAGGCGCTGTCGGAGACAGCCGACGTGGTCTACAAATGTTCGGAGTTCTATCATCCAGACGATGAAGGGGGCGTGCGGTGGGATGACCCCGATGTTGGCATACCGTGGCCACTGTCCGATCCGGTGCTTTCCCAAAAAGACAGTGAGCTCGGCACACTCAAAAACATGGATCCCGCCTCGTTGCCACGGTACGAGCCGACGCCATGAAAATCTTGCTCTGCGGCGCAGGGGGGCAGATTGGCAGCCACATCGCGGAACGCGCCTCGCGTGACGATATCGACGTGCGGACCACCAGCCGCAGCACGCTGGACATTTGCCAGCCGCCCGCCGTGCGATCGGAAATGGCCCGGTACCGCCCGCAGGTGGTGGTTAACGCGGCTGCCTTCACCGATGTCGACCGGGCCGAACGCTCACCAGCCGAAGCGTTCGCGGCGAATTGCGAAGGCCCAAGAAACCTGGCGGAAGCCTGTGCCGAGCGCGACGTTCCTCTGATTCACCTGTCGACCGACTACGTTTTCGACGGTCGGCGCGCCAGCCCATATCACGAAGACGACCGGCCGAATCCACTGGGCGTCTATGGGCAAAGCAAATGGAAGGGAGAAATAGCGGTTCGCCAACGACTGGCCAAGCACCTCATTCTGCGTACGAGTTGGGTCTTCAGCCATCGCGGACGAAATTTTGTGCGAGCCATTCTCCGTCGAGCGACGCGGAGCGGTACGTTATCGGTCGTTGATGACCAGACGGGCAGCCCCACGGCGGCGGCCGATATTGCGGAAGTCATCCTACAACTCGTGCGCCGCACGGAAAGTGAGTGTCCGTGGGGGACGTATCATTTCTGCGGGACGCCTGCTACAAGCTGGCACGGACTGGCCGGTGTGCTCCTCGACGTCGCGCGTGGCACGGGTTTTCCCGTCCGCTGCACGCTGACACCGATACGTTCGGCGGATCGGCCCTCCGCAGCGGCTCGGCCTTCCTATTCCGTGCTGGACTGCCGGCGAATCGCGGCTGCATTCGGCATCGCGAGCCCGCCATGGCGTCCCGCTTTGGAGGGTGTTGTGCGGTACCTCCGTGCCGAGTAGAAAACAGCGGTCGCAGCGCCATCTTGAATAAATCTCCCACTCCGGTGCCCGCGGATTGATGGACTCGTTTGTTCGCGTCTCGCTCGCAGACTGGGGTGCGCGGCGAGGCTTCCAGCACGACAGGTGACAATGCCCATGACACTGCCGAGCCAGCCGGATCGCGGCCCACCCGAACACGAGGAACTGCACCTGAAGAAAGCGCTGGGGCCCTTTACGCTCTGGGGCCTCGGGGTGGGCTACGTGATTTCGGGGGAGTACTTCGGATGGAACCTGGGCCTGGTCGAAGGGGGATCCTTCGGCCTGCTCGTGGCGTTCGGGCTGGTCACGGTGATGTACGTGACCTTTGTGTTTAGCTATACGGAAATGGCGTGCGCCATACCGAGGGCCGGCGGGGTCTTCGTCTACAGCGCGCGGAGCCTTGGCATGATGGGGGGATTCCTGGGCGGCTTCGCACAGGTGATCGAGTTTGTGTTCGCGCCACCGGCAATTGCGATGGCGATTGGCGGTTACGTGCAGCTCTGGGTCGCCGCGGATTGGCGAGACGCCATGCAAGCCGCCACGGGTGGAACCGACCCTGCGATCATCATCGCTCTGGTGGCGTACGTGCTGTTTACCGGACTGAATATGTGGGGTGTGAAGCAGGCTGCGGTGTTCGAACTGATTGTGACCGTACTGGCTGTGGGCGGTTTGCTGATGTTCACCGGCGTCACGGCGCCCTATTTTCAGTGGCGGCAGTTCGCCGCCGACGGTTGGCCGCACGGTTGGACGGGCGTCCTGGCGAGCCTGCCCTTTGCGATCTGGTTTTACCTGGCCATCGAGGGGGTGGCCAACGTCGCGGAGGAAGCCAAAAACCCGCGGCGAGACGTCGCGCGAGGATTCGGCGCGGCGATCGCCACCCTGGTGGTACTGGCCGGGTGCGTGTTGCTGTTCAGCGTCGGGGTGGGTGGCTGGCAGCGCGTGGTTTATGAGCCGCATGCTCTTGCCGGCACTTCCGACACTTCCGTGTGGGACGCGGCTGGACAGACTTCCGACAGCCCACTGCCATTGGCCGTCGCTCAGACCGTGGGCCGTTCCCACGCGATTTATCACTTGATCGTCGGAATCGGCCTGCTGGGGCTGATTGCGTCCTTCAACGGGATCATTCTGGCATCGGGTCGGGCGCTTTTTGAGATGGGGCGCGTCGGCTTCCTGCCTCATTTCATCGGGTATTCCCATCGTATCACGCGCACACCAATCTACGCGTTGCTGCTGAACTTTCTGATCGGCGCCGTGGCCATCTGCTTTCTGGATACGGGCGGACTCATTACCATGTCGGCATTCGGAGCTGTTACGCTGTATATCGTCTCCATGATCGCGCTCATGCGCCTCCGCGTAAAGGAACCACGGTTGCACCGGCCTTTCCACACTCCTTGCTACCCCGTCTTTCCACTGGTCGCGTTGACGCTCAGTTTTGTGTCCCTGGTCACGATGAGCTGGTTGAACCTTAACACAGGCGGAGTCCGGGATCTGGCGGTTTCGTACAGTCTTTGGTACTACGGATTCTTGCTGGCCGGCTTCGTGTATTACTTTTCCGTTGTCCGCGGCCGTTTGACGGCCGAGGACATCGCGCATTTTTCGCGTATCGAATGAGAGGATCCCTGAACGGCCCATGAACCCTGTTGACGGCATGCTCAATCTGGAAACGCTTTCGCGCCTGGCAGGTTCCGGCGAAATTGAAACAGTTGTCGTCGGCTTTACGGACCTGTACGGCCGCTTGATGGGCAAGCGATTCGACGCCAAACATTTCGCAGACCACGTCGTGCACCGCGGCACTCACGCATGCGACTACTTACTGACCGTCGACATGGAAATGGAGCCCGTTGCTGGTTACCCCTTCGCCAACTGGGAGACGGGGTACGGCGACGTGCACCTGGTTCCCGATCTGTCCACGCTTCGTATTGCTTCCTGGCTCGACCGGACCGCCATTGTTCTTTGCGACGTGCACCGCCAGGTGGACGAGCAGCCGGTGGCGCTGGCGCCTCGGAATGTTCTTCGGGACCAGGTCGCGCAATTCGGCGAAGCGGGCTTCACGACGCGGGCAGCTTCGGAGCTGGAATATTACTTGTTCCGCGAATCGTACCGCGATTTGGCTCAACAGCGATATCAGAACGCCCTTTCCGCGGGGTGGTATATCGAAGACTATCACTTGCTGCAGGGTTCGCGCGTCGAGGACTACCACAGCGTCGTTCGCCGCCATCTGGGGCGGAGCGGCATACCGGTGGAATCGACCAAAGGCGAATGGGGCAAGGGACAACACGAACTTAATATCCGCTGTGCGGACGTGCTGGACATGGCGGACCGCCACGTGCTGCAAAAACAGTGCATGAAGGAAGTGGCCGACCGGATGGGCTTGAGCGTGACGTTCATGGCAAAATTTGACGAGGCGCAGGCCGGATCGAGTTGTCATGTTCATTTGAGCCTGTGGCAGGGCGACCAGAACGCCTTCGCGGGCGATCAGCGATTGGGCCCCGTCCGCTGCAGCGACTGCTTCCGCCACTTTCTCGCCGGATGGATGGAGCACGTGCCGGAGATGATGGTTTTCTACGCTCCCACCGTCAACGCGTACAAACGTTACCAGGCAGGTTCCTGGGCGCCGACACGCCTGGCGTGGAGTCACGACAACCGCACGGCCGGCTTTCGCATTGTCGGCAGCGGGCAGAGCTTGCGGATCGAGTCGCGAATTCCCGGTGCTGACTGCAATCCCTATCTGGTGTACGCTGCGGCGCTCGCGTCTGGGTTGGAAGGCATTCGCCAACGGATGGAACCGCCGGAATACTGTCAGGGAGATGCCTATCGCGCAGGCGCGCCGCGTGTTCCGGCCACCCTTCGCGAAGCGACGGAACTCTTCGCGCGCGGTGAATTTGCGAGGGCGGCTTTTGGAGACGAAGTGGTCGAACATTACACGCACTTCTTCCATACCGAGCAGGCGGAATTTGATCAGGCGGTCACCGACTGGGAGCGGATGCGCTATTTTGAAAGAATCTGAAAGAGTCTTCGAAACGCGGAGGGCACGCCGCCAGGCCTGGCCCGTACTTTGGTACTCGCCAACGGTCCCGCCTCGTTGTTCGTTTTGCGGGATTCTTCCGTTTGAGTCGAACACCCATGTCTGACCCCCTCATCGGGATCACGATGTACGGTCGTAGCGAGAAGAATGAATTCTCGCTGCCGGCCGAGTACGTCGACGCGGTGCGTCGAGCGGGAGGCATTCCCGTGCTTCTGCCGCCCGGCGAAGAGTCCGCTGAGCGGTGGATGGAAACGGTTCACGGATTTGTACTGGCCGGCGGAGGTGACATCGATCCCGACCTTTACGGTGGAACGCGGCACAAGACGGTATATATGGTCGACGCGGAACGGGATCGCACGGAGTTAACACTCACCCGCCGCTTGTTGCGCAGTACGGTGCCTCTGCTGGGCATCTGCCGGGGATGCCAGCTCATCAATGTCGCGCTGGGGGGCACGCTGGTCGAGCACATACCGGAGGTGTACGGCGAAAAGCTCCGGCACCGCGTTCCCCCCAGAGAACCGGTCCCGCATACCGTTTCCATCGATGCGGACTCGCGGCTGGCGCGTATTTTAGGCCACAGTGAAGTGACTGCCAGCTCATGGCACCACCAGGCGCTCCGCGAAGTGGCCAGCCCGCTGCGCGTCGTCGCGCGGGCGCCGGATGGCGTCGTCGAGGCCGTAGAAATGCCCCAACATCGCTGGCTGCTAGCCGTCCAATGGCACCCCGAGCTTACCGCGGCTTCCGACCTGGTACAGCAGCGGTTGTTCGCCGCGTTGATCGAGGCGTCGCGTTAGTATGCGAGGTTGTCGACGGCGGATGGGCGCCCGAAAGGAAGATCGATGCGACTTGCAGAAAAGGTCTGTTTGATTACAGGAGCAGGCAGTGGCATTGGCCGCGCGTCAGCCATTCTGTTCGCAAGCGAGGGCGCAAAGATCGTTGTGGTCGATCTCGATGAAGAAGCGGGCAGACAGACCCAGGATCGGATAGAAACGGATGGGGGATCGGCCTTTTTCGTGCGGGCAGACGTTTCGGAAGCCGACGCCTGTCGTCAGATGGTAATGGCCGCGGAGCAGACGTTTGGTCGTTTGGACGTTTTGTTCAATAACGCCGGCATTATGGACGCTTCGGACAGCGACGCCGAACAGACCCCGGAAGACGTGTGGGCGCGGACACTGGACGTCAATCTGAAAGGCGTGTTTCTCGGCTGCCGCTACGGGATTCCCGCCCTGCGCAAGGCCGGTGGCGGTTCCGTCATCAACACCGCTTCGTTCGTGGCGGTGCTCGGCGCGGCCACGCCGCAGGTGGCGTACACGGCGAGCAAGGGCGGTGTGCTGGCTCTGACCCGGGAACTGGCCGTCGTGCACGCCAGAGAAAACATCCGCGTCAACGCGCTATGCCCCGGACCGCTCCACACGGAATTGCTGATGAAGGTGCTCGACAGCGATGAAAAGAAAGCCAGGCGTCTGGTGCACATTCCGATGGGACGATTCGGAGAAGCCGTCGAGATGGCGCGGGCGGCCATGTTCCTCGCTTCCGACGAATCCTCGTACGTCACGGGGACGGAACTGCTTGTCGACGGCGGCATTACGGCCGCGTACGTAACGCCCGAATAGCGTTCTTCTCCCGTGGCGAAATATCGATCGCTGGGATCCGTCAGCGGTTTTTCGGCAGCCAGCGACAGTCAGGCCATGTCGGGTGGAGCTTGTCCGGGGACACGCTCGACCCGTGATTTTAGCCTGTTATCATAGATCGCGGGTTTTGATGCGACCGAACCGAAGCAGGCATTGTTCGGGGCACGATGCGAAGATAGCCAGAGAGGCGCTGTGCCATGATGGGCTCGTACGATTGGATCGAATCGATGAGTTTGTTGCTGATTCCCGGCCGGGCTACCCTCCGTAGCCCGCGAACATGCGCCGCTCCATGCCGGTGCTTGCCGTGCGAACGACCATCATGGTTGGTGGAGCGAGCGTGTCGGTGTGAGGGCCGGCAACGTTGGACGCGCGTGGTGATTCGCATCGTGCTGTTGTTGGCGCTGGCGGTCGCTCCATCGCCGGGCCTGACAGAAGACGCCGCCCGGCTCGGCGTATTCGATGTCGACGTCTCGCCGCCCCTTGGAAGCCCGCTGGCCTATGATTCATGCCGGGCGGTCGTCGCGCCGCTTCGCGCCAAAGGCGTTGTGCTGATCTCGGGCGAAACGACCGTCGTCATGTGCGCGGTGGATTGGATTGGAATTGGCAACGACGGCCATCGCCGTTTTCGCGAGGCCGTAGCGGAAGCCGCTGGAACGACGGCGAACCGGGTCGTGATCCATACGCTCCATCAGCACGATGCTCCACGCTGCGACTTTAGCGTGGAAGCCTTGTTGGCGGAACGTGGACTGGGCGGACGCATTTTCGACGTAGCCTTCGCTCGCCAGGTCATACGGCGTCTGGCAGAAGCGGTTCGCTCGGCCGCGCGTTCCGCCCAGCCTGTGACGCACGTCGGCAGGGGCCAGGCGTGCGTCGAGAAGGTCGCCTCCAATCGACGAATCCTGGGCGGCGACGGAAAAGTGCGTGTCATGCGTTACACAGCGTGCGCGGACGAGAAAGTGCGCGCCGAACCGGAAGGAGTCATTGATCCCTCTCTGAAGTGCATCAGCTTCTGGTCCCACGAGACGGTGCTGGCCGTGCTGACGTATTATGCGACACATCCTCAGAGTTACTATCGTACGGGCAAGGCGAACCCGGACTTCCCGGGCATGGCGAGGCAGCTTCGCGAATTCGCGCTCAATGGCGTAAAGCACGTGCATTTTAACGGCGCAGGGGGAAATATCGGAGCGGGAAAATACAACGACGGATCCCCGAAACACCGCCACCAGCTCACCGCGAGACTTGCCGCGGGGATGGCCCAGGCATGGGAAAATTCGGTCAAACGTCCGCTATCGCCCACGGAAATATGCTGGGAAGTCGTGCCCGTCGTGCTACCGGCTGCTCCGCACTTGAAGGAATCCACGCTTCGCGAGGCGTTGGACGACGCGCAGCGCCCGGAATCCGAACGGATTGCCGCGGCCGGCAATCTGGCATGGCTCAAGCGGTGTCAAGCCCGGGACACCATCGACGTGGGCTGCCTGCGCCTCGGCGACATCCGTATCCTGCACCTTCCCGGGGAAGCCGTGGTGGAATACCAGTTGGCCGCGGCCGGAATGCGACCCGACCTGTTTGTTGCGGTCGCCGCGTATGGCGACTATGGTCCAGGCTACATTTGCTTGGGAGCCCATTATCAGCAAGGGGGATATGAAGACAGTCCCCAAGCTTCTCTTGTGGATCCTTCCGTGGAAGACGTATTGATGTCGGCCATGGCCAGGCTGTTGCGTGCCGGGCAGGCGGCGCGGGAGACGAACGGTCGATCATTACGCGCCGACACGTCCCACTTGACGGACGGCGGCGGCGGTTGAACCAGGGAGCTTCTGCCATGGATCATCGATGCCTCGCTCTGGCGCTGGCTTTCACCGTTTCGCTCGTGCAGGCCTGGTGCCGCCATGCGGCCGCCACGATCCACACCACACTCAGCGATTCATCGATTGAGTACCAGGTTGCCGACGGACCCTATGTCGCGCTCAGCCGGGCCGGCGTGGAAGCGGTTATCGTCGATAATCGCGCGGTGGACGACCCGGTGTTGCCGGGGCACCGCGAAGGTTACAACGGACTCGGTTCGCTGAAAGGCAAGGGCATCGAGGAAAACCTGTTCGTTTCCACGTATGCCGGCCTGAACTTTGAACACATCCATGACGGCACCACGCAGGAGCGGAAGATTCTGTTCGAGCCCCGCTTTGCCCCAATGCAACTGCGCATCATTGACCCGCATACCGTCGAACTTTATCAGGCCGCGACTCCCCACTATCAGCTGGAAAGCTGCACGCGCTACGAGATTCTGGAGGACGGGGTACTACAGATGGTATTTGAATGCGTCCCGCGGGCAAAGACATTCGAAAACGGGTACATCGGACTATTCTGGGCGAATTACATCCATCAACCAGAGTCCCTTGACATTCATTTCAAGGGCCGCCGGGCGCCGCAGCCGAACTCGGAACTGCACTGGATTCAGGCATCCCCGCCCGAGCATGGGGTCCAGTCCATGCACGTCGGTTGCCACGATGATCGGACGTTCACCCATGCGGAAGACTTTCCCCTGACGCTCGTCTTCAATCGGTCGCCCTTTCACTACGAAGAATCCTGGTATTTCGGCATCTGCCGCAATTGGGCATACGTCATGATGTTTCGTCCATCCGACCAGGTTCGTTTCAGCCAGTCCCCCAGTGGCGGCGGGCAAGGCAATCCCGCGTGGGATTTTCAGTACTTGATCCCCGACTACGAAGTCGACAAGTGTTATCAAATGGTCGTTCGCGCGATGCTGATCCCCTACGAGTCCATTGATCAGGTCGAAAAAGCGACAAAGTCTCACCGCAAAGCGCTCGGCATCCTGCCATAGGTTGAAGACGCTCAAATGCCGGGCACAGCGCGCTTCTCTATTCGGCACGGATGTGAACGACTCATTGCTGTTCACAATTCTCTCTAGCAAGGAAGGTTGGTCCGTTCTTTTGGCCAGGATAGTCCTATGACCGTGTTCGTTATTTCCGTTATCTGCGTGTTAATAATTTCCGCATTGTGCTCGTTGACCGAGGCGGCGTTGTATGCCGTTCGAGTGCCGTACATCCGTCAGATAGCAGAACGGGGCAGTCGACCTGGAAAAGTACTGGCTGCGTTCAAGGAGAACATGGAGCGCCCCATCTCGGCCATTCTGATTGTCAACACGGCCGCCAACACGGCCGGAGCCGCGGTGGCCGGGGCCCAGGCCCGCGTCCTGTTCGGTGAAACCGCGTTGCTATGGTTTTCGCTGCTGTTCACTTTGGGCGTTCTGTTCGTGTCGGAAATCATTCCCAAGGTCATTGGCGTTGTGTACAGCCGGCCTGTCGCTCGAACGCTCGCGCTGCCCTGGGCCGCCATCATTGCCGTGCTCTATCCCCTCATCTGGTGCATCGGCCACATATCTCGATGGATAAAGCCGCGAGATCCGATACTGGCGGCCCCGGAAGAAGAAGTCCATCAGATGGCGATGATCAGCGCCGAAGAGGGAAGCATTCTGCCATACGAAGCGGAACTCGTGCGGAACGTACTGCGGCTGGACAATCTTAAAGCCCGCGACATCATGACGCCTCGCCCCGTCGTCTTCAAATTGCCGTCCGATATGAAACTTACCGATGTCGCGCCCAAGGTCGAAGACTGCTCGTTTTCGCGCATCCCCGTCTACATGTCGGATGATCCGGAAACCTGGAAAGGCTTTGTATTCACGCGGGAAGTGCTGGCCGGGCTGGCGCGAGACGAGTTTGAAAATCAGCTCTCAGAATTGTGCCAACCCATCTACTTCGTTTCCGAGGAGACCCGCGGGCACGTATTGTTGCGCATGTTTCTCCGCAGACGGACCCATTTATTCGGCGTCGTCGACGACTTCGGCGACATCACGGGAATTGTCACGTTGGAGGACGTGCTGGAAGCGCTGATCGGCGAGGAGATTGTTGATGAAGCCGATGCCGCGGTGGACATGCAGGAAGTCGCCCGGCGCCGCAGTCGGGAGCACTTCGGCAAGCGTGGAGCGAGTGACACACCTGGACAGGAAGCCAAAAACGGCGACGCGGCCTCCTGAAGTGCGGGGCCGCCGATGTTCCGGACAGGAGTTCCCGCAGGGCACAGACGATTCCAACCGGCTCCACGCGTAGCCGGCGGCGGATTTGTACTCCGCACGAATCGCTATCGCTGCCGGAGGTACAAGCGGATCACCGGCGGCTCGATGCGGTAGGTGCTGAGATTCGCCGGCAAATTGATGTTGGCCCGCGTAATGGGCACAACCTGCAATCCTGCCATGTTTTCGCCCAAGTCGATGGAGATTTTCAGGGTCCCCGGTTCGAGGAACCGGAAGTCTCTCTCCGATCCGGACAGGGTCACGCGCGCCTCGGTCGGCGCGCCGTCTTCCAGCACCAGGTGTCGCGGCAGGTTGCGGTATTCGACGGCCACGGCAAAAGTCCGCTGTATCGTGTTGGGGTTGTACGCCAGCGTGAACCACGCCGTCACGGCCAAGGCCAGGGCCAGCAGCTTGAGCAAACTATGCTGGGTGACAAGTCGCGTGCCCATCATGTGCCGCGTTTCGGGAAACCGTTTCGATCGGAACCGGTCGATGCGATTCTTCAGGTCCGCGGCGGACGCCATGTGGCTCAACTTCCCCGCCTCGGCCACGGACACCGTGCCGCGTTCCTCGGACACAACGATGATCAACGCGTCGGAACATTCCGACAGCCCCAGTGCCGCGCTGTGACGCGTGCCTCGGCCGGCGATTTCCCGGCGGTTCTTGGAAATGGGCAAATGGGCCCCGAACTGTACGATGCGGTCATTGTCCACGATCACCGCGCCGTCATGACCTGCTGAATGCGGATCGAAGATACTGTATAACAGAGGCTTGCTCGCGCCGCCGTTCAGCGGAACCCCGCTGTCCAGATGCCGGTCTAGCGATTCGTCACCCGCCAGCACGATCAGGGCGCCGGTCTTGTTCGCGGCCAGGTGAAATGCGGCTTCCACCAGGGCATCGACGTCGCCGTTGCTCGAAGCGTCCGGGCGCAACGAGCGGAGGGATCCCCAGGCTGCCACTCGTTCGAACATCCTCCGCAGGTCCTCCTGAAAAACGACAACCAGGACAACCAGAAGAACGGCAAATGTCGTCTGGAAAACCAGCGAGGTCAAATAGAGGTCAAAGGCGCGAGCGGCAAAGTAGACAACGGCCAGCAGCAGGACGCCGGCCATGATTTTGCGCGAGGCTGTTTCACGGAACCACACCAGAGCCGAATAGATGAAGAGGGACACGAGCACAATGTCCACAGCGTCGGCGATGCGAAACTCTCTGAAAAAATCGTTCAAGAACGACGCGATCGATTCCAGTAGGGCGTCAAACGACATTGCTGCGGCAGCCTGCACGGGAAATGGTGAACGTCATCGGAGTCTAATGAAAATGTCGATAACATAAAAGTGTCGTGCGCGCAACGACTGGACAATCGCCATTCGGAAATGATCCCATGGACGTAGGATCGGCCATCCAGCACATCACCACCCTGTTCCCCGAGCAGGCTGTCCTGTTCTGGTGGTTTGCCGCTGCCTCCGTGCTGGTTTTTCTAGCCAGCCTGGCCATCGTTCCCATGATCATCGTTCGCATTCCACAGGACTATTTCATACCGGACAAACGCAAACACGTCCCCTGGGTCGCTCAGCATCCCGCAGTAAGGATCGTGCTTGTCTTTGCCAAAAACATCGCGGGGGGATTGTTCGTGGTGACGGGAGTGGCCATGCTGGTCCTGCCCGGGCAGGGAATTGTCACGATTCTGATCGGTGTCATGCTGCTGGACTTTCCAGGTAAGTTCCGCCTGGAGCGCTGGATCGTCGCGCACCGGGCCGTATGGAAGACGATTAACTGGATTCGCGGGCGCGCCGGGCGGCCGCCTCTTCGCATGACCTCCCGGGAGACGTGAGTGAATTCGGGACGACCAGCCGTCCGGTCCCCGGCGCGTCATGGCCCAGCGTGCGAGGAAAATTGTTGGACTCTGAATGTTCTCGTCTTGCATTCGCGCGATCTTGTTACAATCTAGGAGTTCCGCGAGCCGTTTGCAGGCGGAACAGGAGCCCTTTCATGCGCATCACCGATATTGAATGCCACGTTCTCCAGGTGCCCGACTTGCGGACGGACGTTACATCGTCGGCGCAAGACGATTTTGTCGTGATCGTTCACACGGACGAAGGAATCAGCGGGATCGGCGAGACGGATGTAAATCCATGGATCGCGCGGGCATGTGTCGAGGCACCGAGCACGCATACCATGGGCCTGGGCTTGAAAGAGATGCTGCTGGGTGAAAACCCTCTCGAGCCGGCACGGGTATGGGAGAAGCTCTACACGGGCAGCGCGATGAACGGGCGGCGAGGAGCCGTGATCTGCGCGATGGGCGCGCTCGACATCGCCCTGTGGGACATTTGTGGAAAGGCGGCGGGAGAGCCGTGCTGGAAACTGCTCGGCACACAGGCCAAGGAATTCATCGTGCCGTATGCATCGCTGCAACCTACCGAGGGAAGCTTCGACGAATACAAGCAGTCGCTGGTAGAATGGGCCAGGCGGGCGCAGGAAATCGGCTTTGCTGCGGGAAAGATGGAAGTCACGTTGAGCGGGCCGTATCGGCACGGCGGTCTGCACGCGCCGGACGATAAAATCACAGAAATTGTGGCCGCCTGCCGCGATGCCGTGGGGCCGGATTTCGTGATGATGGTCGACGTGCAATACACCTGGGACGATGCCGACCGGGCGCTACGTACGCTGCGCGCGTGGCGGGATCTGAACGTGTACTTCATCGAAACGCCCCTGCAGATCGACGACCTGGAGGGTTACGCCAAGATCCACGACCAAGCGCCCATGCCAGTGGCCGCCGGGGAATGGCAGACCACGCGGTTCGAGTTCGTTGAATTGATGGACCGGGGCAAAGTCGATGTGGCGCAACCGGATGTCGGGCGCGTCGGCGGCCTGACGGAAGCGTTGCGCGTCTGCCACATGGCAGGCCAGCGCGGCCGCCGCATCGTGCCGCACTGCTGGAAGACGGGGATCGGCATTGCCGCGGCGGCGCACCTGGCGATCGTGACCGACCACTGCCCGTACATTGAATTCATGCCCGCCGAACTTTGCGATTCGCTGCTTCGCAAAGAGCTCGTGTACGACGAATTGCGCATGCAAAACGGCGTCATACCGTTGCCGCAGAAACCGGGGCTCGGAATCGATCTTGCGCCCGGCGCGCTGGAACGGTTTGCCGCCGGAGATCAATGATGCTCCACCTGCGGGCGCACCCACCGCCGGCTGCGAACGCGGCAGTGGCCGCCGGGTCGTTATCCGCAACGAGGCCGTGCCGCCGCCCTAAATGAGCAGCTTTCGGTGAACTATCCGTAAATTCGAGGGAGATGCAACCATGATCCGTAAACTGGCCGCTTTTGTAGTTCTTCTGGCGGCGTGTTGGTCGGGAGGGCTCGCCGCGCCGCCGAACTGGGCATCGCCGACCAAGGGTATTGGAATGATGGCCAACTTTCCCGCGCCGGAAAACGATGCGGACCCGGCGTTCTTTGTGCGGGCGGCGGGTTCCATCAGCCGGCACGATGTGCCCATTGCCATCCCAAAGGCCTTGGATACCGTTTTGTACGAAGGCGAGCTCGTCATTGTCATGGGGCGGCGCGCTCATCGCGTCACCGAGAAACAGGCGGAAGCGTGTATTCGTGGTTACACGTGTGGCATGGACGGTTCGCCGCTGATACTGGATGCCCAAGGAGAACGCGACCCGGCGCGCTCGCTGGCCGGCAAATCCGCCGACGGCATCGCACCGGTGGGACCCAGGTTAATTCCGCGCCTGGATCCGAACGGCCACGCCATTACTCTGAAGGTCAACGGCGAAATCGTGGAACAGGCCAACACCCGCGATTTCGTCTGGAAGCCGGCGCGAGTTGTCAGTGAGATCTCCAGAACGGTAACTCTTGAACCGGGAGACGTCATTTTCTGCGGCGCCACCCGGGCCATACCCAAGATGACGCCCGGTGACGTTGTCGAGGTGGAAATTCAGGGCATCGGCGTGCTGAGAAATACGGTCGTGGCGGAACCATAATTTCTGGTGCACGGCCCGCGCCATGGGTCGGGTGTAGTTGAGTTTTTGACACAGACCCGTTATGTTCTGGACCGGTAGGTCGCGGTAGTTCGGAACGCCGGCTTCGCCGTCTGTGGCGTTCCGGACGCCCGTGATCTATTCGCCGGCGGTTTCGCGGGACGCCAGAGACGGCGAAGCCACGAAAACGTTTTCACCGGTGGTTGCTGCGAGGTGACCGGCATGTACGAGATCGTGGGATCCGCTTGCACTTGCTGCGACGGTATGCCGCGTCGCCGTTTTCTGAGTGCGAAAGTCCTGCCGCTGGCCGGCTTGCATTTGAGCCAACTGCTCGCGCGGCGGCCGCGTTTCACACCGTCGGCGAATGCCGGACGACGTCGATCTCGCGTGGCCCGGAATGCATCTTGCTGCCTGGCGATGCTGCTGGTTTTCGCGGCGGGTGCCCAGGGCGGCGATCAGGAGCCGGCGATCGATTCGATTCACGTGGCTCCTGCGCGAGTACAACTGGTCGGCGTCGATGCACAACAGTCGCTGCTGGTGACGGGCGTCGCCCGCGACGGGTCGCGTGTCGACCTGACGCGAAAGGCCGCTTTCCAGCCGGCCGATCCGCGCATTGCGGGTGTGACGAAGCGCGGCGTTGTTCTTTCCATTGGCGACGGGCAATCCAGCGTGAGGGTCTCCGCATCGGGCTGCGCGGCGTCGGTGGAGGTGAACGTATCGGGGAGCCGCGACCAGCGTCCGATGAACTTCCAAAACGAAGTCGTCCCCATCCTCTCGCGGCTGGGATGCAATTCGGGCGAATGTCATGGTAAAGCCGAGGGGCAGAACGGCTTCAAGTTATCCGTGTTCGGATCGGATCCGGAAGCCGATTACGACGCCATCGTTCAGGCGGGCCGAGGCCGTCGCGTCATGGCCGCTGCTCCGCGCCGCAGCCTGCTGCTGCAGAAGTCGCTGTTTGAAGTCCCTCACGGCGGCGGGCAGCGGCTCCGGCGGGACTCCCGTGAACATCGCGCCTTGGTCCGATGGCTGGCCACCGGGACGCCGCGCGGCCGTCCGCACGATGCGGTCGTGGACCGCATCGACGTGGCGCCTTCCGAGTCGCTTGTCCGGCCGCAGCGTGCACAGCAGCTTCAGGTCACGGCGCATTTTTCGGACGGCTCGCGCCGCGACGTGACCTTCATGGCAAATTACCTCTCGAATGTTGCCGCCGTCGCGACCGTTTCGAACGAGGGGTTGGTCCAGGCCCAGCGCGTGCCCGGCGAAGCCGCGGTAACGGCATCGTATGCGGGACGGGTGGCAGTGGCTCGCATGATCGTGCCGCAGCGCCTTTCGAAACCTTTTCGCCGACCGCCCGAAGCGAACTTCATCGACCAGCTCGTCTGGGACAAGCTTGAGCGGCTCGGCATCCAGCCCTCGGAGCAGTGCAGCGATGAAGCCTTTCTGAGACGCGCCTACCTGGATGTTATCGGGACGCTTCCCACGCCTTCGGAGGCGCGCCAGTTTCTGTCGAGCGGCGAGGAATATAAGCGCCGCATGCTGGTCGATGAACTTCTCTCGCGGCCCGAATATGCCGACTATTGGGCGTTGAAGTGGGCGGATCTATTGCGCATCGATCGTTTGGCGCTGAAAGCCAAGGGGGCGTTTCGTTTCTATCAGTGGATACGACAGGCGCTGCAAGACAACATGCCGTACGACGCATTTGTCCGCCGTATTGTCACGGCCCAGGGACGCGCCGACCGCGTTGGCCCGGTTAATCTGTACCGATTGCTCGATACGCCGGAAAAGGCCGCCAGCACCATTAGCCAGGTGTTCCTCGGTGTCCGTATCGAATGCGCGCAATGCCACCATCATCCCACGGACAAATGGAGCCAGGACGACTTTTACGGCATGGCCGCGTTCTTCGCTCATCTGAAACGATCGACGCGGGAATCATCGGCGGCTCTCTTTGCCGGTCCGCCCGTGGTGACACGGCACCCTCGGAAGGGCTACGCCATTGCACCGCGGCCGTTGGAAGGCGCACCGCCAACGGTCGCCGCCGATCCACGTAGGCAACTGGCTGGCTGGCTGACGTCGCCGGAGAACCGTTGGTTCTCGCGAGCGATCGCTAATCGGATGTGGGCCCATTTTGCCGGCCGAGGTTTGGTCGAACCCGTCGATGATTTGCGCGATACAAACCCGGCCAGCAACGAACCGCTGCTCGACGTAATGGCCGCATACGTCGCCCGGCAGCAGTTCGATTTGAAGCAGTTGATCCGCGTGATCACCGGGTCACGGGTTTATCAACTCTCGAGCCGTCCAAATGAAAGCAACATCGGCGATGGGCAGAACTTTTCCCGGGC
>CAZNKT010000061.1:0-35882 GCA_964573605.1 uncultured Pirellulales bacterium | reverse complement strand
CGTCGACCAGTTGTGCGCGAAGGCCGAACCGCGCGGCGCGCCATTTGTTCTGACGGACCATCATGGGGTGGCAATCGTGCTGATAGGCGCCGTGGTCGATATCATCAGAAAGCGCTTTAACGAGGCACTGCACGAGGGCGGAGATACCCAGGACGTCCTCCAGATTGCCCGGCATGTCGCAAACACGCACCTCGACGGTGCCGAAATTATGATGGGGACGCACATCCCACCAGATTTCACGGATCGTATTGATGAATCCTGTCTGCACCATGTGGTTGACCAGCCACACGTATTCGCTCCAATTCCGCATCAACGTCGGGAGACCGGCGGTCGGGAGCCCTTCCATGATTTTTGAGCGCAACGAGTAAAGTCCCGTGTTGCGGCCTTCCCAAAAGGGGCTGCTGCTGGAAATCGCCAACAGCGTGGGCAGATGCCGCATGATTCGATCGCAGATCATGACCGCCTTGTCGCCCGAATCGACGCCCACGTGCACATGCAGCCCGAACGTAATCAGCCGCCGCGCCATCTCCTGCAGCAGGTTGACCAATTGGTAATACCTGTCGTCGGGCGTCACTCGCTGGTCGCTCCACCGCGAGAAAGGATGCGTGGCGCCCCACCATAGCCGCAATCCCATCTTGTCCGTGACGGTTTCGACTTTCGTCAGCTTGGCCCGCAAGTCGTCCTCAGCCTCGGCTACCGTGCGGCAGATTCCCGTGTTGACTTCCAGGCAGCTCTGCATCAATTCAGGCTTGTAATGTTTCGTGCCCGATTGGGGCAGATGTTCGAGAACCTGGCTGACGGAGCTGGACAGCTCCATCGTTCGTGCGTCGACCAGCCCCAGCTCCAACTCGACTCCCAGTGAGGGACTCGTGTTGCTGTTGAAAAGAAGTTTGCTCATGCAAGTTCCTCCGCACACGGACCGTCGGTGCCGCCGCCGTGCTAGGGCGACGCACCGCGCGTGGGAGCGCGGTCGTGCGGCGGCGATGCATCCGATTCCGACCACCTGATCGCCGCCCGGGCCAGGATTTTGGCCCCCACGGCCAGTGCCCCTTCATCAATATCAAAAGTCGGGGTGTGGAGTCCATTGCAGCCTGTCTTTGCCGAGGCGACGCCGAGCCGGAACATGGCTCCCGGAACGTGCCTGAGGTATTCGGCGAAGTCCTCGCTCCCCATACTGGGCCGAGGAATCGTCTCGATGCAGGCCGCATCCAACAGTTCATGCGCCGCCGTCTCCACTAGCCGGCTCAGATGCGAATCGTTGCAGACCGAAGGCACACTGGCCTCGAAGCGGACATCGATTTTGGTGCCCGACATCTGTTCGATGCCGCGTGTCAATTGGCAGATGTGCTGCACGGCTTGCTGGCGAACGGCCGCATCCAGCGTGCGCAGCGTGCCGCTGAGCACTACACGTTCGGGAATCACATTCGGATTGTGGCCTGCTTCGATCTGCCCGATGGTGACGACGATGGCATCCTGGCTGTCGGCGGCCCGGGGAACGAACAAGTACAAGGTACTGATAAGCTGAGCGGCGGCGGCAATCGGATCGTTCGATTCGTGCGGTCGAGCGGCGTGCCCGCCGCGGCCGTGGATGCTGATGATCATCGAATCGCTGTGGGATGTGAGCACCCCCGCGCGGAGGCCGATGTGGCCCACAGCCCGGGTCGGATCGACATGCGTGGCCAAAATGGCCCCGACCTGCTCGAGTACTCCGGCAGCGATCATTTCGCGCGCGCCGGTGGCCGTTTCTTCCGCCGGCTGGAATATGCCGCGGACGGCAATCGGCTGCCGCAGGATGCCTCGCTCACTCAGTTGGCCGAGGGACACGAGCGCGCCGAACACGATCGCGGTGTGGGCATCGTGCCCGCACGCGTGCATAAGACCCGCGTTGCGGCTGCGATAGGCGGCCGTCTTGCGGTCGTGGATCCGCAGCGCGTCGATGTCGGCACGCAAAGCCAATCGGCCCGTGGCCGCCGGCCCGCCGGCGTCCGCCACGACGCCGCGCCCTTCCGGACCCATCTGGACTTCAAACCCCCGATCTCCCAGCAACTGGTACAAATGCAGACTCGTCTCAAATTCCTGGCCGCTGGCTTCGGGGTGCATGTGCAGGTGCCGGCGCAGCGCAACCATTTCGTCGAAGTGGCGATCGACTACTTCATCGACGGCGCTGGTCCCATCGTGCTTCATGGCGTATCGAAGAGCTTATCGGGGAGCTTATCGGGGTTTCACGATACGACGCTCGGCGGCAGCAACAATCCCTCTTGCATCATACGCCACATTTGCGATTGCTGCAGGACGGTCGTCGCCGGGCCCGGGGTCGCCGCGTCGCTCTCCGGCGGATGAGCATCGCTGACGCATCGGGTTACGAGTCGCGCAGGTCTTACTCGCAGCGAGGTGCTGACCCTATCAGGGGGCATCCGGGAACACGGTCCGCGGCGAATCCTCGGCAACAAACTCAGGCGTCACAAGCCGGGGAATGACTTGCTTTTCGTGCCCCTGCCGCAGCAACGCCGCGACGGCCTTGCGTCCCCGAGCGCCAAAATCGAGCGTCCAGTCGTTGACGTACATCCCCACGAAACGATCGGCCCGTGTATGATTCAGGTCGCGCCCGAACTGTTTCGCGTATTCCAGCGCATCAGCACGATGGGCCAACCCGTATTCGATGCTACGGAGCAACAGCCCGTGGACATCCCGGCAGGTAGTTTCTCCCAGGTCCTTGCGCAGCGCGTTGGCGCCCAGAGGCAAGGGCAGACCGGTTTGCTCGGACCACCAGCGGCCCAAGTCCACGATCAACTGCAATCCGTGATCGGCGAAGGTCAATTGCCCCTCGTGGATCAAGAGACCGGCGTCCACGGCCTGGCCTGCAAACGAGCCGTCCAGGACGGCGCGTATGATTTCGTCAAACGGCACTTCCACGTACTCGAAGTCCGCATCGAGATGCATCCGCAGGGCCAGGTATGCCGTCGTGAGCGTGCCCGGCACGGCGATTCGCGCCTCGGAGAGTTGCGCGAACGTCATCGGTTGACGAGCGACGACCATCGGGCCATACCCATCTCCCATGCTCGCGCCACAGGAACAGAGCACATAGCGGTCGGCCAGATGGGCATACGCGTGCAGGCTTACGGCCGTCAGTTCCAGTTCGCCGGCGAAGGCCCGCCGGTTGAGCGTCTCGATGTCCGCCAATTCGTGTTCGAAACGGTAATGGCCCGTGTCCAGTTTCTCTTGCGCGAGCGCGTAGAACATGAACGCGTCATCCGGATCAGGGCTATGCCCAACGCGAATTTGTCGGCCGTGTTGCTCCACTTGTCGCTCCTGGCAGTCCGGTTATTGGCAACACAATGGGTAATCTATCGCACGTCGGGGACATCATAGGACCGACTCCCGTGGTCGTCAATCTGGAGCTCTGGAACCCGGCTTTATCTCAAGTTCTTTACGCCTGTGCGCCGGATCCGGCGGCAGCGTGTTCCTTGGTCAAACCGGATCGAGTGTGGCTGGGGCGATTGGTGTCAGCGAGTTGAAAACGACCCATCAGCCGCGGGGCGCTCGCCGCGCAGCGGCGACAGCGTTTCGCCGTCGGCGTCAGCCGACGGGCGCCGGACAGAGAGACCTCTCAGCCCCGCAAGGGGCAACAGCGGCCCGGCCGATCAATGCGCCGTCGCCCCTTGCGGGGCTGGAACCTTTGTCACGCTCGTGCACGCTGATTCAGGCGTGAAAAGAGACGCTGTCGCGCGGGGGCCCGCCGGAGCGCATCATTTCCGGTCGCCGGGGCGGCGCTCTTCGATCGCCGGCACTTACGGCTTGCGAGACGGTTGCCCCGAATTTCGCGCACACCTGCCGCCACGTTTCACGCTCGACAGCCAGCACGCGGAGCAGGTCGGCAAGTCTTTCATCGTCGCGATGTTGGCGTACTTCCGCCACCGTTTGGAACAGGAACAGATAAACGGTGCTGATTCGCCGTCCCAGAGGGCTTCCGGCCGCACCCACATTGGACAGCATTTCCACGATGATCAAATAGCATCGGTCGATCGCATCGCGGGCTTCCGGTTCTTTCTGTTCCTGCCAGCAGTTCTGGGCAACTCGCGCATGGCGAATGGCCCCTTCCACAAGCATCAGATGAAGCCTCTGGGGCGTGGCTGTGTCGATCTGGTTTTTCAAGTATTCTTCGCGCGCATCGTGGGCCATACTCGAATCCTCGGAACTCATTCGCTGACGGACGTCAGTGGCGGAATCGGTTGGAACGTGTTCAGTGCCGCCACGTTGTCCTGCAGCTGGGCCAGCATCGTTTCCAGGTTGAAAAACTCGGTCAGCAGACGCGCGCGTTCCTTTTCCAAACGCGCGTCGAAGAACTCGATACGATCGTTGTTGCTGTCGATCTTGTCCGCCAGCGCACTGGCCCGATTGTCCAACAGGCCGGTCTGCGACGCCGCCAGGCCGTCGATCACGTCCCCGAAGCGGGCCGAGACGCCCGCCACCGGATCCGTGAACAATTCCTCGACCGCATCCGGATCGTCCGCGAACGCCTGCTGCAATTTGGATTTGTCCAGGCTGAGCGTGCCGTCGCTTTCCACGCGAACGCCCACGGACTCGAGCGTTTTGAAATCACCCGAGATGGAATAGCGCCGGCTGACGAGGTCGGCCAGTCCTGTCTCGACGCGCAGTGCTTCGTTGGATCCGAACAACACGCCCGTCGTGTTATCGACCTCATTAAAAAACGTCAGGTCGTCCAACTTCTCGCGCAGTGCGTTGTAGGCGTCAACGAAGCTCTGGACGTCCTGCACCAGAGCGCTGTCGGACGTGGCGATACTGACGGAGGCCGTCGACGTCGATTCGCCCTCGATCGTCAAGGCCGCGCCGCTAATCACGTCGTCAAAGGTATTGTCCTGTGATGTAACAAAGACACCGACGCCGCCTGAACCGACGGAACCGAAAGCCAGTAAAGCGTCGCTGCCCCGCTCCACTTCCTGGAACGAGAACCCGGCGCCGGTGGTTTCCAACTGGATCTGGGACGCCGAGCCGGTCTGGTCGCTGGTGAGCAGCAGGCGCTGGTTGACCCCGTCGAAAAATGTCGTGGCGGTGACGCCGGCTTGTAGACTGTTGATATGGTCGACTAGATCGGCGAGGGTGGTTTGTTCGTCTTCCGCGGTCTGAGAATCCTCGGTGACGGCGTCGATGTCGATCGTCAGCGCTGTTGATCCGTCGATGGCCTGTTTGATGGTTCCGCCGAAGTCTCGATCTTGAGCATCAATCAGCAGGTGCAGGTCGGCGGCGGTGGAGCCGCCGCCCGTTTCTTCGACGCGCAGCGTCCCGGAGCCACCGGCTTCGTCAATTATCAGGATGCCGTCTCCCTGGTCATTCAGCCGTGCGGTAACGCTGACACCGGCCCCGTTGATGCCGTCGATAACGCCTCCTATCGTGGTGATCTCCGCACCGGGCTGGTTCAAGACGACGGCGCCTTCCACGCCCTGCGAGTCGATGATTCGAAACGAGCCCGCGGCCACGCCGCGTCCGCCGTTCAACGACGACAGCTCCGTCTGCGCGCCCAAGATCTGCAGCCGCAGGCTTCCACCGTCCACCGTGGATGCCGCCACGCTGGCGGTGATTCCCAACCGATCGGCCGTGTTCGTCGCGTCGGCATTGGCAATCGTCAGATTGCCGGACCCACCCGTCGTGTCCAGAATCTCGATACCGCTCCGAGCCCCATTAATCCGCGCCTGAATCCCGACGCCCGCGGAATCCGCCCGCGCGTTGATTTGATTAATCACCGCATCCAACGTTTCCGCCGATGAAAGATCGACCGTGGTGCTTCCGCCGTTGCGGTCGGTCAACTGCACCAGGCCGGTCGTTCCCAGGCCCTGGCCCCCGTTCAGGCTGCTGAGCAGCGGCGAACCGAGCCCGGCGAGCAACCGGCGGCCAGTGATCACACCTCCGCTGGCCGGCGCCGCCAGACCCAGATCCTCGGCGGCGGTTCCCCCCAGGGGACTCGACACAGAAAACGTTCCCGGGCCGGATGTGAGGTCCTCCAGTTCGAGCTGATCGCCCCCGGCGGAAAGGCGGGCGGTCAGACGCGATGGATCGGCCCCGTTGATGGCGGCGACAAGTTCTCCCAGGGTCGAAACGTCGCCCACGTCGATCGACAGAACCGGACTGCCGTCGGAAAATGCCACCTCCAGGTCGGGCAGTTCCTCGCGCAGCCCCAAGCCCGTGTTGGCGTTGAGCCGGCTCAATTTCAGCCCGTCATACAACCGGACAATGTCCTGCCCCAGGGCTTCGTCCGCCGCGACGTCAATGCCTGCCAGCCCCAGACCCGCTGCCGTCGTGCCGCCGTCGACTTCCTGTACGACGAGGTTGTTCGCCGTCTGGCCGGTGCGGTCCACCAGTTTCAGTCGGTCACCGTCGGTGAGGGCCGTGACATTGATGGTCGCGTTGGAGTTGATGGCCTGCAACACGTCGTCGATGTTTCTGGCAAATCGCAAATCAACAATCGCAGAGGCTCCGCTACGGTCGGTGATTCGGAGCTTGCCGCCGTTGACGCCTTCACCGCCGTTCAGAGCGCTGAAATCGGCTCCTTGATCCACGAACCCTCCGAAACGAATACCCAGCGTTCCGTTCTGCAACGGATCATTTAAGCCACCGATTCCGGTGCTGAGTGCCTGGTGGGACTGGGCTTTGCGCAACGGGGTAAAGCCAAAATTGCCCGCCGGAGGGTTGCCTGTCACGGCCACCGACAACAGGCTTGGGTCGCTGGACGTAGCAACTTTGCTGTCAAAGACGTCACCGTCACCGAGCCGGTCTACGGCGAACTTGACCCCCAATACCCGTGAGGTCAGTTCCGAGATTGCCAACTGTTCGGCTTTCAGGGCCTCGTTGCGGTTGGCTATCAGATCACGAGGCCGCGCCGAGATGGCCATCAACTGATCCACGGTATCCAGGATAGGGATTCCGGAAATGAGGCCGACGGAGGATTGTATCTGACTCATGAACGCTTTCCGCTGGTGCTTTCGGTAGCGGCTGGAACCGGCGACGAATCAAATGTACGTCTCGGACCCCGGGCGTTGCGGTCGCGCCCCGGCGAGCAACCTTGCGCGCCGGCCATGGACTGCGGGCCCACGCCGGCTTGGCCGCGCCGTCACGGAATCTTGTGTGTTCTTCGGCCGTCGAGCGGGTCCGTCTGTAGGTGGACCGCACGCAGAAACTGTGTAACCGGAATTTCTTTCCGGTGGCGGGCAGTACGTCCTGCGCGCGCGACGGCCCGCCGGTTTGGGGCGGGCCGGTCAGCGTTCGGTAATCCACGGGAGTCCGGGCAACTATCGCAGCAGGGCCAGTACGTTCTGCGGATTGCTGTTGGCAATCGACAATACCGTGGTGCCCGACTGGACCAGAATCTGGGCCCGCGTCAGGTTGGCGGTCTCCGCCGCGAAGTCGGCATCGCGAATCGCGCTCTCGGCGTCGATCAAATTGATCAGCGTGTCGTTGAGCGACGCGATGTTCGTATCGAGCGACGTTTTCTGAAAGGCGCCCAGGCGGCCGCGGAGGCTCGTCACCTGGTTGATCGCTTCGGTCACGATCCGCGCGGCCGTCGTGGAATCGTTTTCCAGCGATGCCGATTCACCCGATCCGAGCTGGAACAGCAGTCCGGACGCGCCACCCAGTCGCGCGGTATTGACGCTCTGGATACCAATCCGAGCCTGCTGGTTGCTGACGACGTCGGGACCGAGCTGGAACAGGGCGCCGCCACCCGTGATGGTGAAGCCGACGTCCAGGCTGGATCCGTCGTCGACGGTCAACGACAGGTCGAGCGTCGCACTGTTGATCGTCAGCTTGTTGCCCGTTCCCTTGGCGTCAAAGCCGTTCACCTTGGCGGCGATATCGTTGCCCGTGGCCAGCGTGGAACTGAGGCCCGCCGTGAATGCCCCCCCACTGTCCTGGATGACGTCCACTTCCACCTTGGCCGCGGTCCCGTAGGCTGAAGAGTTGAACGTGAGAGTCGTGCCGGCGGAAGTCGCGGTCACTCCCGTCGCATCGGTGACCAGATTGATGGCATTGGCGACGTCGGTGATGGTAGTGCCGGTCTTGAGGTTGAACACCTGAGCCCCATCCTTGCCGGACAATTCAAACACGACATCGTTGGCCAACGTGCCGCCTCCGGAATTACCGGTGCTGGCCGTGGCCGAAAAGTCAGCCACGTTGCCCCCGGCGATGTTCAGCGATTCGTCCGCGGCGGTCGCCGAAACGACCGTACCGGCAAATTCCGCCGTGCCGTCGATGGCCGTGGCGATATTGGCCAGCGTTGTGTTGGCCGTGTTGTTGACGCGGATGGTCAGTTGTTTGGTGTTGGCGTCGTACGAGGCAGTGGGCGTGCCTGCCGGAACGCCCGCATCGGCGAGGATCTGGACGTCAACGTTGTTGAAGTCCGGGCCCGCGGAAGCGGCATTGATCGTCAAAAAGTCCGCCACGGTCGTGCCGTTGAGTGCCAGCGCTTCGGCCGCTGTCACGGCTTCGCCGCCAAATGTCGACACATCGACGTGAAAGTCGGCGACCTGCGTATTGACAGCATCGGCGATGTCCTGTGCCGTGGTGGCGTCCGTGTCGTCGACCGTGATGGTCAGCGTGTTGGCTGACGAATCGTATACGGCCGTCTCGTTGCCAGCACCGATACCGGTGGCTCCAACGAACTGGACCGTGACACCCTCCAAGTCCGTTCCGGGCGACGTGGCCTGGAAGAACAACTGTGCGTTGGAGGCGAAGTTGGTGTTGTCGAAGAAGAGTTCCGGGGCCAGCGTCAGCGTAGCTGCTGCGTTGGTGGCCGCGGTAAACCCACCCGTGTTGGTTAATTGTGCCTGGGTCGCGGCCGCCGATATCGTCACGTTGACGTTGACTTGTCCGGTGCTGCCCAGGTTTGCCTTGTCGATGCTCAGGTCCTTGGCGGTGGAAAAATTCGATCCCGGCGTCGTGTTGAAGTCGAGACTACCGTCCAGCAGTCGCAGACCCTGGAAACTGGTCGTCTGGGAAATCTGATTCAAGGCCTCCAGCGACTCATCAACCTGAAGCTGGTTGGCTGCGATCTGGTCGGGGCTGAGACCGCCCTTGTTGGCAGCTTCCGTGACCAGCCCGCGGATATCGTTGAGGATATCGCTGACCTGGGCCAGGGCACTGTCCGCCGTACCAATAACCTGGTTGGCTCGCTCGCTGTTTCCGATCGCGGACTTAATGGCCCCGATATCGCTTCGCAGGGCCTCACTGGCAATCAAGCCGGAGGGGTCGTCCGCACCCGTATTGATCCGCAGACCGGTGCTCAGACGCGTGAGGGCTTGTTGCAGGTCGACGTTCGACCGGCCGAGGGTTCGCTGTGCAACCAGCGAACTGACGTTGGTATTGATCCGGGTCATGACTAGCACCCCTAACGGTTAAAAAGTCTCTTATCAGGCGTCGCCGGTGTCTCCGCCTTTGGACCATCCGGCGTCCGCGAGCCAGCGTTGGAAGGAGTGAGCGTTGCCGTCACGCACTACCGACCGTACCGTTGCCTCACTAGTTATCGTATAGCTTGCAGTTTTGGCCCGTGTGCAAATCCCGCCCCACCGTTTTTCGGGACGACCGGCTCTATCTGGGGCGAACAGGTTGCACACGCGGGGTACGTTGACCCGATTCGACAACACTGCCGGGTGGCCATATTGAGATATCGACCTGTCAAGATTGCTGCTTTAGGGAAAGACGGGGGGATGGCTTGCCGGCGTCGCACGTCGTCATCTGGTGGCGTGGTTGCCACGATGGCGTCCACGCGGTAGCAACGCGCCGGCGCGGCGTCTTGCCCCGCGGCTTGCGGAAGAAACCAGCACCGGCTAGCGACCGGGCTCCGGGCCGCGTACGTCGCGGGCGCCCCTGGGCTTGACGCCGCCGCCGCCGCGGTTTTCCCGTTGGATCGCATCGTACACTTCCCGGCGGTGGACTGGAATTTCCGTCGGTGCTTCGATGCCCAGGCGAACTTTGTCGCCTCGTACGTCGACGACCGTGACGACAATGTTGTCGCCGATAATGATGCTTTCGTCACGTTGTCGCGATAGTACGAGCATTGTGGAACCAAGCCGTTTCTTACAAAGGAAACGAATGTACCGGTTTCGCCTGCCGCAGCGGACGGGGAGACGCTTGTCGCGACCGGGAGTCCGTGCGCGTGCCGCCCGGCATGGCTGGAAACGCAGGGCCACCATCAGTGACTGGCGGTCGCCTTCACTTTGCGGTCATGCCTCTCATCGGACAGCCGCGTTCGCTTAGCCCACACAAAGCGACTACGGCACTAGCACCTGCACGCTCGGCACAATCGTTGAACATTCCCGCCCGCCGACGCATCGGCCGATGCTCGTTCTCGGCGGCGGCTCGGCGGCCAAGTCGCCGTGCACGATCATCAGCTATTGGCCGCGGGACGCTCGCCACGCGTTCGTCTGCGTCTGCAGACCGTTCGTCTGGGTCTGCAAGCTGGCAGGAGCCGGAGGCCAACGCATTCCGGCTGATCCTTGTGTCCGGCGATCGCGCGCTGGTTTACAGAAAATTCAACAAGCTCATTTGCAGGATACTGGCCGTGGCTTGCAGCGAAGCTTGAAACGCTGCCTGTCGACCCGTCAGCTCGGAAATGGCCTCGGCCAGGTCGACGTCGATTTCATCAGATAATGCCGCGCGCAGCTCGATTGTTTGGCCGTCCAACTGGTCCTGCAACACGTTGACGCCATGCTGTCGAGCGCCCAGGTCGGCCCGTGCGAAATTCGCGCGTCGTGCATCCTCTTTCAGCAGCTCCACGGTTCGTTCAATCTCCGAGATGTCGTTGGACAGCAGGGCCTCGCGCAGCCGGATGAGCGTATTAAAGACGCCTTCGGTCTCCTGCAGATGAACGTCCGCTCCCGTGAGCGTTTCGGCGGCTCCGGTGTCCGTCACCGCAACCTGGCCCAGGTCACTGACCGTTCCCGTCCCGTCGTTCGGTTCCGATTGCGCAAGGAGCGATGCGGTAAAGGTGCCTTCCGCAACGACGGCGTCCACGATCGTCTGGGCGCGCGTGACTCCGGGGTCGATGTCCACGAAGAGTGTCCCGGCCAAGGCATCGTACGACACCAGGGCCTGGTCGCCGACAGCCGTGCCGCTGGTGAATTCGATACGGGTACCGCCGAATTGAGTGCCCGGCGCGGGGGCGGTGAAGACCAGATCGTTGTTTGCTCCGGCGAGGACGGCGTCGCCGGAGGATGTGGCAGCGGGTGCCGTGGGCGTGCCGATTTGCTGGTCAGCGGCAACCAACCCCAGATGAATGGCCGCCAGGCTTTCGTTAACGGTCCGCACTTTCAGTTGATTGGGTTGGCCCTGCGGATCGACTCCCGACGGATTGTCGTCCACCAGTTCGATTCCGTTGCCGTACTCGGCCAGCCGTGCCAGCACCGCGGCGGCGTCCTGGTTGGCGGGATGTCCATTGATGGCATCGATCACGTCGCCCACGGTCTTCGCCCCGGAAACGTCGATTTCCAACGGCACGCCATCATTGCGTTCGACGATGAAATCGGTGCCGTTGACGGCTGCCACTCCCAGGCCTTTGTTCAAATCGTCCAACCGCGTATCGCTTCGGAACGTTCTGATGCCCAGTTGGGTGGCCGTGGAGCCGCCCCGTTCGCCGATGGCAAAGTCCGCCCCGCTGAGCGTCGACCGCACGTCCAGTCCGGTACCATCCGCGTTGATTTCGGCGAGCAGCCCAGCGCCGGCTCCATTGAGTGTGTTGAGGAGGTCTTCCACGGTTTCTGCGTCGTCGAACGGCACGTCGAAGGTTTGGCCCCCGTTGACCACGCGGATACCCTGCTTGTCCAATACGGTACCGCTGCCGCCCGTGGTGGTCGCGGTCGCGGCAACGTCCACCTTGCCGATCCCGATCTGGTTGCTCGCCACCGCGTCGCTCGCCACGGTTTGCGCCGTAAAGGTTCCTTCCGCGTTGATGGCGGCGGCGACGTCCAGCGCCTTGGAACTGCCGGGGCGGATGCGCACATAAAGGGTATTCGCGCTGCCGCCACTGTGGCTGGTATTCCCCTTAATGACGCCGGCGTTGGCGGTCCTTACCGGCGAACTCCCATCATAGCCTTCGCCGTTGGACGGGTCGGGAGCCGCCGTAAAGATGCCGGTTGCGTTGATCGCATTGACCAGATCGTCGAGCGTGGTTTCGTCGGAGTCATCGATCCCCAGCGTCAGCCTGCGGATCCCGGCAAAATCCAAATACGAAGCCGACGGGTTGTTCTTCACATCGCCAGCGTCGACAAGTTCGATCGACGCGTTGTTGAAATCGGTACCTGGATTCACGGCCGTGATCACCAGATCGTTGTTGGGGCCGTCCAGCGCCAACGAAGCTCGTGCCGATCGCGGCGACGTATCAAATTCCGCAACTTCGTTCCCTGCGCTGAGGCCTGATGCGGCCTGCAGCGCGCCGTCGTCGACCAGCTGGATATTGACTCCGTTGGCCTGCGCTCCGTTGACCGAAGCCTGGATCAGCAGATCGTTGTTTGCGCTTGGCGACACAAGCCGCGCGTAGGCGCGCGACCCCAAAATGTCGTCCAGGCGCGTCGTCGGCGCGAGCCGTGGATTCAGGTCGGCCCCCTGCACTTTGTTGCCCGCCGCGCCGTCTTCTTCCAGGATGCCCAATTCGCGCGCCGTGCTTCCGCCTCCGACCTCGGTGATCGTCAGCATACCGCCGCCGGCTGCGTCGAGCTCCACGTCCAGGCCGGTGGGCGTGATCGTTACCACGACCGAACGGCCCTCTGGCGGATTGTCCTGAAGGCGTTGCGCCACGTCGGCCACCGTAACTGCGCCGGTCACGTCAACAATGCTCGTCGACGTCCCGTCGGACACCGCCACGCTGCCGTCCGACACGCCCAGCCCTCCGTTAAGCTGGCTGAGCAACGAGTCGGGCGTGACGGCCGGATTCAAATCCGTTGTGCCGCGGACGGGTTCGGAGATCACGCCAAAGACGTCGTTGCCGTGCAGGTTGGTGCCGAACAGCAGGCCGATGTCCGAGTAACTTTCCAGAGTTGCTTCGTTGCCGAAGTACTGCACGTACGGGCCAACCCTATCGAAGGGCTGCGTGGACGTCAGGGAACCGCCGAACAGATAGCGGCCCCGGGACCGTTTATTGGCCACGGCCATCAGCGTTACCACGGCTTGATCGACTTCCTCGGCCACGGCTGCCCGATGCCCGTCGGTGGCTACCGTGTCGACGGCCGACAGAGCCAACGCCCGCATGTCCACGAGAATGTCGGACGTCGTCTGCAACGCACTCTCGGTTTCCTGAAGAAAAGCCTCGCCCGTTTTGAGATTTACTCCGACCTGCTGTTTGCGTTCGATAAGCGACTGCAAGCTGCCGGCGCGCAGCGCAGCCGGAGCGTCTTCACTTGGCAATTGAATGCGCCGCCCCGTGCTGAGCTGGGTCTGCACGCGAAACAGCTTCTGCTGATCGAGTTGGAATTGCGACAGCAGACGCCGGCGTACGAGCAGATCGCTGACGCGTGTCGCGGGGACGGGGGCAATGGATGCCATGAATTGCTAACCACTCAAGCTGTTTCTACAGATTGACGAGTACATTGAGCAGGTCGGAGAGCGTGGCGATATATCGCGCCGAGGCCTGGTAGGTGCGCTGCAGCGTAATCAGCTGCACGGCTTCTTCATCCAGATTCACGCCACTGATGGCCATTTGCTGTCCCACCAACGTTTCTTCAAAGACCCCGAAGCCCTCAGCGATCGACCCTGCGACCGTCGAACCCTGTGCAATCTCGGCGGTCATGTTGTTGTAAAGCACCAACAGCGAAGCGTCGTTCTTGGACGCCAGCGGTTTATCGAGAAACGCTCCCAACTCCAGGGCATTCTTTTCGTCGATCCCGATCCCGCCGCTGCTGGCGGCAAACTTCCGCGGATCCTCGACCATCGGCTGGGCGACATCCAAGTCCAGGGCAGTTGATCCGGAGAAAAACGTGTTCACGCCCAGCGCTGCCAGCGCGCCGCTGGTATCGCCGGAAAAGGAGAATTCGATCTCGGGCGATTGGCTGCTAATCACCAGTTTGCCTTGCGTGTCGATGGAAGCGTCGATGCCGTCGACGGCATCGAGGCCCGCCGCCAGGCTGTCCAGTGTGGTGTCGCCTTGCAAACCGTCCAGCTTGACAAAGATGTCGTGCGTTGTGACCTGATCCGTCTCGCGGTTGCGGACCAGCACTTGAAACGAACCGCTGACCGGCGAATAAACCAGCCCCGCGTCGTCCAGCGCGGAGTCGGTGCGGTCTACGCCAAACTCGCTCGTCACTTTATCGTATCCGGCTAGTCCCTGGCCCGCGGCATGCACTTTGTTGAATTCGAACGCCAGCGTCCCGGCCAGATCATCCAGCCGTTCCAGAAATCCACCCAGGATTTCATCACGCGCCGTCACCAGTCCGCCCACGCGGCCGGCGCTGATCAGCAATGGAGAATTGGTTTCAGCGATGCGAACTTCCGCGACAGACAAGCCGCGGTCCGGCTCGAGTGCGAACTTCACCGCGCGCCGGCGACCCTCGAACACCAGGAATTCGCCACCGGCGAACACGGCCACCCCGCCGCTCACCTGTTCCGACACCTTGATGTCAATCAGTTCCGCCAACTCGCTCATCGCCAGGCTCCGCTGATCGCGCAGGCCCACGGCATCGCTCCCGCTGGTATCTCCGCCTTCCGCCTTCGCGATGCGGACGTTCAGCGTGCGGATCTCTTCGGTCAGGCGATTGATGTCGTCGACAGCGCGGATCACCTGCTCGTTCAAATCGGACCGCTGGCCTCGGGCACGGCCCGAAAGCTGTTGGATGTGTTGGGTCAGCGTTTGGCCGTCGCGCATCACCAGATCGCGGATACCAAGATCCTCCGGGTGATTGGCCACCTCTTGAATACTGGAGAAAAGATTCGTTAACAGCGTGCTGAGATCCGTGTCGCTCAGTTCGTTAACCAAACTCTCCAACGAAAGAAATGTCTGTTGTTGCACCTCGGCGCCCGCGCGGTCGCTCGAGGCCCCCCGCAAACGCTCCTCGAGAAAACGGTCGATCTTCTGGACGACGCCCTCGACCTTGACGCCGAGACCGAGCAGGATGGCGCCATTGCGCTGCATCGGCGCGGGCGTCAAAACGACTTCTTCTCGGCTGTAGCCGGGCGTGCTCGCATTGGCGATATTCTGCCCGACGACCTGCAAGCCGATCTGTGTCGCTCTCAGCGTGTTGTTGGCAAGTTGTATCGACCCAAACAGTGACATGGCACGAACAGGGGTGCAATCATTTGATCGTGTTACGCCGCGTGATCCACCAGCGATCCCAACGATGAAGGTTTCTGCTCCTTTTTATATGTCGGCTCGGGTTGGCCGCCGGTCGCGATAATCTCTAACATCTGGGAAAGGTGTATCAGTGTTCGCTGCACGAAGACCCAATTCGTCAAACTGTGGTGTTGCAGCAGACGCAGGCGGGAACGGGCCGCATCAATCCGACGCTGCACGGTGCCGCGTTCCACCGCAGGCAGTGCTTTCGCGAGATCTGTCAAGCTGGCTGCTGGCAATCCCTCGCCACGCGCGTGGTCCAGCAGTCGCTGGCGGAAGGCGTGACATGCTTCCAATCGGGAGATAAGCGCCTGTTCGCGGGGTGCCAGGTCGGCCAGACCGCGCGTGTCCGCCTGCAGCAACCGCGTTTGCTTCAGTTTCAACACGTCGAGCAATTCCGTCTGGACCGCAGACAGGTCAGACAGCAATTCGGCGACGTTCGCTTCCCAGGAGCCTGTGACGGCTCCGTCGCCGCTGTCCAAGATCGGGGGGTTGCCGGTCATCATGGTGTCCGTTGTTGGTGACGTGTTTGTTTCCACCGGGGCACACTGTTTTTGCTACGGTACGACAGCACTCTACGGTCGACGGAGGCCATCCAGGTCGTTCAGACCGGCCCCTGGCGACGGGGTCTCGGCCAAGGTTTCCGCCAGTTCGGGGAATTGGTTGCGGAACATGGGATCGGCCAGTTGCCGGCCGCTCTGCGCGGCCAACTTCTCGGCCATGGTCTGGTCCAACTGACTGAGAAACATCTCCTCGGCGCGTCCACCGTGAAAATACGCGGGACGCCCCACCGAGGACCGCATGGCCTTGATCATCTGGCTGAAGAACGTTTGTCCCACAAACGAGTCAAAGGCGTCGCGCACCGTGCGAGCCAATGCCAGCTGGCGAGCATCTTCGGACCGCGTCGCCCGGGCGGCAACCAGACGTGTCTCCGCAACGGAACCGCGGTTGGCCGACGGCAGTCCACTGGTAGTCGGCATGGAGTTACTCGCGGATAAACGAAGGAAGGTGGCTCATTGGATGATCAATCGTCCGTGCAGCTTCCCGTTGCGTTCAATACCCTTAATGATTTCGATCACGTCGGTGGTCGGAACCTTCAGTGCGTTGAGCGCGTTGACCAGAGCTTCGAGTCGGGGCGAGTTGGGCTGGTTCGGGTCGACGCCCACGAACTCCGCCGGCACAACTTCACCGGCTTCCACAACGACGTTCTTGTGCGATACGACAACCGCGCCGATTTCCACGTTGCCGCTGATCACAATGCTGCCGGCCCGCTCGTTGACGACAACCCGCGCTTCGGTGCGGGGCTCGTAAATCGGCATGTTCAGAATGTCGGCGATGAAGGGGACCGGGTCCGCCTGGTCCGCCGGGGGAATCGTGACCACGATATTGGTGGCGTCGATGGCGCGGGCCAGATGGCCTACCGTCGTGGTCAGGCTTGCCGGTTGCTCCCGGCGGAAGCTTGTATCGATCAAATCGGCGACCTGTGTCGCCACGTCAAAGTCGGCATGGTTGTGGTCCAGGACCAACGTTATCTTGCCGTCTTTCTGATACAGGTTAAAAAAGTCTTCTTCCAGGCGGCAGCCTTTATGGACCGATCCCATCGTCGGCACTTCGGGATCGTCCAGATGAATCCGCCCGCTGGCCAGCCCGTAGACCCGCGTGTCGGCGGCGTGGGGACCTTGCAGCGTGGCGAAGATCAGCCGCCCGCCGGCGAGACTCTTGGCGCTGATGGCGCTGACTTCGCAATCGAGCTTGTCACCCCGCCGGGCTCCCGTCGGCGGAACGGTGGCCTCGACCATGACCAGCGCCACATTCTTGGTGTCCTTTAATTCCACCAGCCCGCTGTCGGGCCGGTCGGGCGTCGTGCCCAGCGGATTGCCCATCAGTTGCATGGAACGGGCCAGCGCGCGCATGGTCGGCAGGTACTTGCCGGAATCACCCGTTCCCTTCAGGCCCACCACCAGCCCCAGCCCTTGCAGTTTGTTCTCTTCCTGTCCCTTGACGCGACAGATATTCTTCAACAACGTCTTGGCTGCCACCGAGTGGCACGGCGCGAGCCAGGCCAGGATGACGCCCCAAGCGATAAGCAAACGTATGTTGCTCGTGTAGTAGGTCATAAGAGGTTACTCGACTAGATCGGCTGAAACTTATCAAAGAATCTTGTCAACCAGCCCCGCCGATAGGCGTCGCGGACCTGACCACTTTCCCGCTTCCGGATGCGCAGTTCCGCAACGTCTTCGCTCAACACTTTGTTGTCGGGCGAGACATCCTCGCGACGGATCGTTCCGGTAAGGGATTGTTGCCACATCTCGGAGTTGTTTTCGATGGTCCGCCGAGCTTCGATAACCAGGTTGCCGTTGGGGCGAATATCCACCACCTTGGCGGCGATGGTGAAGGTCATCGAGTCGCGTGACTCCAGGTCGCCTTCCGCGCGGAACCGGCTGTTGTACTGCCCGGACACGCGAGGATCGCCGCGCCGCTGCGCGTCGGGAATCAGATCTCCTCCGCTGAACTTGATCCAATCACTGAGCACTGCATCAAGTTGAGCTCGCTTGCGGGCGTCCATTTCACCTTCACTCAGGACGCGGGAATTGACATTCACGACGATCGTCACGATGTCATTAAGTCGCAGCGTCTTGGGCGGCTGGGGCTGCTGGAACAGGAAAGAGCTGTCTTCGAGCGTCAACGGCGCGGCACGGCCGCTTCGGATCGGATGATTCAGTAGACTCGAATCCTGCGCAACGAGCGGCGTCGCGCAGGCCAGAAGGCTGAGAATGGTTTTTGCGACGATCCACTTTCGACCGCGCCGCTGCCGGCGATTGTCCGCAATTGGCTCCGGTGGGCAAGGGGTGTTCCACCGCGATACTCGGCGCACCGCGACGATGGACGCTGTTCCCCATAAATCAAAATCTCTGGCAGACACACGACTGTTCATCAACGTTTTTCGTCTCATGGTCACATCACCGGATCACGAGTTGGGTTGCATCCGTCCCATCACGGCGTCGTCTCCGCGCGGGCCGCCTGAGCAAACACGTCTACCTCGGCCAGCCCCGTGACGCGCGCGTGGAATGTCTTTCGGTCGTTCAAGGATTCCACCAGAATCAAGTCACCACTGCTGCCGTCTTCGCGGGCTCGCGCGTTGGTCCTGGCCACGATCCCCGCTGTGCGGGCGAACACCGTCACCACTTCGTTGCGGCGGACGAGCACGGGCCGTCGGACGGCCGCTCGATCGAGAACAACGCCCATGCCAACGGCCCGGGTCGCCTCCTTGCCCACGACTTCGTTGAGCATCCGCGGCAGGTCGCCCGCAGGGTGGCGTACGTCCGCACCGGAAGGAACAAGGTGGACGTCGGAAGCGCGGATGATCGCCCCGCGCGCGATGCGGCGTTTGGCCACAACGACCGACGGGACGTCATGCACTTGGGCGCGGATTTCGACACCCGGATCGGTCGCGCCGGCGGCGAGTTGGAACACAAAGGACTGTTCCCCGGTCCACGGGGCCGACCCTCCGCTGACGCGCCAGGCACCGCCGGCCGCCAATCGACGGAGCTGGTCGTTGTCCAAACTCACCTGCACCTCCCACGGCCCATGGTCGGGGGCTTGCTGTTCCAAATGGGCGTCGATCGCCTGCAGCACTCGCTCGCGCATCTGCTGGGCGGACCGTTCCGAAGCGCGCCCGGCAAACGAACCGCGTGCCGCCGCGGGTGCGGATACAATCCGCACCTGGCTGGCGCCGGCAAATCGATGTTCGAGCAGATTCTCGCCGCGCTCGTGCAACAAGTCTCGCAAGGCGCGCACGTGCAGAAACCGTTGCGCGCCGGCAGAGGGAGCCGGCAAAAGCTCAATCGACGCCAGCCGCTCGACGGTCTCGTCCTGCGGGGCGCGGACATCGGCGATATCCCCCAGGCGAACAACCCGGCGATCGACGCGCACCGAGTCGCGGAGCCGGATATCCGCCGGCCAGCCCGCCGTTTCCATCCCGCACAGAACGGGCAGCACGAGCGTGCATACCGCCACGCGCCGCAGGCAATGACTGCGTGCGGTTTTCATTAGAACCTCCTCAAGTTGGAGACGATCTGCATGACTTCATCCCCGGCCTGCACAACCTGGGAGTTCATCTCAAAGGCGCGCTGCGTTGTAATCAGATCAATCAATTCCTGGACCGGCTCCACGTTGGACGACTCGAGCGCGCCCTGCCGCAGCACCCCCAGGCCGTCGATACCGGGTTCACCCGGCGTTGCGGGACCGGACGCATCCGTCTCGCGATACAGGTTTTCACCCAGCTTCTCCAGTCCGTCGGGATTGATGAACTGCGCCAGCTGCAACTGCCCGGCGGTGCTCATGGCGGATTGGCCGGCCTGGCGCACTTGGACGAGACCCTGCGGGGTGACCACGATGTCCGTGGCGTCAGGCGGAATGGAGACGACGGGGTCGAGAGGCCGCCCGGTAAACGCAGACCCCATCACCAGGTCGCCGTTGGCGTTGACCGAAAAGTTTCCCGCGCGGGTGTACAGTGTCTCGCCCGTGGATGGATCGGAAACGGGAAAGAATCCATTCCCCTCAATGGCAATGTCCAGTTGATTGCCCGTGGTTTGAAAAGACCCCTGGTCGAAATCGGTCTGTGTGCTTGAGACGCGTGAGCCGAGCCCGACACCGATGCCGGTGGCCGTGGGGTTGCCCGCCGCATCCTGGCCACCCGGCAGCGGCTGGTAGCGATAAAATAAATCCTCGAAGTTCGGGCGGTCGCGTTTGAAGCCCACCGTGTTGACATTCGCCAGGTTGTTGGCAATGACGTCAAGTTTGGTCTGCAGCGACTCCATGCCGGTGGCCGCCGTATACAGCGTCTGAACACTCATTGGGTTTTTCCTCGATCAGCGAATTGGTGTGACGACAATCGTGCCACGTGCGAAAGGGAACGGCCCGTCATGGGACAACGGTGCTAGGCGTTCTGAAGAACGCGGCTGATCAACGCATCGATCATCTGGTCCTGGTTGTGGATCAAATTGACATTGGCTTCAAAGGCCCGCGTGGTTTCGATCAGTTCCATCATTTCAGCCGTGGGATTCACGCCCGAGCCTTCCACATAGCCCTGCCGCACGCTGCGCTGTGCTGGGTCGACAGGTTGGGGGGCGGCCAACGGCCGAAACAGGTTTTCGCCGGCCTTGACTAGGTCGCCCGGCGATGCTGGCTTGAGCAGCGCCATCGACGACGTGGCGCCGGCCTGGGTAATCGCGCCGTTGCCGTCGAAGTGCCACGGTCCCTGAGTGGGGTCGACCACGATGGGCGCCCCGCCCTCATCCAGCACGGGGAACCCCTGCTGGGAAACGAGTTGGCCCTCGGCAGTGAGCCGAAAATTCCCGGCGCGTGTCAGAAGCGTCTGCCCTTCTTTGCGGACCGCAAAGAAGGCGTCGCCGTCGATGGCAAAGTCGGTCGTGATCCCCGTGTGTTGGAGCGTGCCCGGAGAATAGTCGGTGCGTACGTCGGAGACCAGCACCCCGCCGCCGATGTCGTTGATCGACCCCGATCCGGCATCGTCGAGTCCCTGTTCGACGGCCTCGGCGAATCGAGCTCGAAACGTGGCCACATCCCGCTTGAAGCCGGGCGTATCGACATTGGCCAGATTATTTGCCAGCACTTCCAGGCGAGTGGATTGGACTTGCGCGCCTTCGGCAGACAGGTACATTCCATAGGGCATGCGACAACCTCGCGAATCGCTACCACGGACGCCCCCCTGTCGCCGATCGCCGAGATGCAATCGGCGTGCCAGGAAAACAAAGGTGTCTTGGGCACCGTTCGCTGAGGTTGGCTAAACCGTTGATTGTCCGATACTTGGCGCGCGCTCCCAACGCGAGCGGCGGCGACTGACGGCACGGCCAATGCAAGCCAGCAAGCGGCAGGAATCGCAATGCATTCGGCCCTCAACCGGCAGAAGTTGCGCGACCGCGCCGAAAGATCGACCATCGTCCGGCACAAGATTCATCGCTTGTCACGCGATCCCCCGGCGGAGCCGGGAGCTGAAATGTGGCGGCTGTCATCGATCAACTGCGCGGCTCCCTGACGGGCCAGATCGAATGCGACCGATTCGCCCAGGGCCGCGGCTTCGGATGGCGAGGCTTGACCATGCGCTTCGACGGCGCGCGAGCCGTCGCGGGCGACCACGCGGGCTGAAAGGAGCAATTGCTTCGAAGCGATGCGGCCCCACGCGCCGACCGGAGCCAGGCAACCGCCTTGCAGCGCGGCCAACAGCGATCGCTCGGCCCGCACCGCGGCGTGCGCGGCAGGATCATCAAGGCACTGGGCAATGCGCTGCATCCGGGCATCGTCCAAGCGTATTTCCACGGCGAGCGCGCCTTGCCCAACCGCGGGGAACATCGTCGTCGCGGGAAAGACGTGCGTGACACGCGTGTCCAGGCCCAGCCGCTGCAGGCCGGCCAACGCCAGCACAACCGCGTCGCACCGGCCGTCGTCCAATTTCTTCAAGCGCGTCTCTACGTTACCGCGGAGCTCGGCCATCCGCAGGTCGTTGCGCATGAGCAACAATTGCGCTCGGCGCCGCAGACTGCCCGTTCCCACCACCGCTGCTTGGGGCAGATCACGCAAGGTCGCGGCGGAACGACAAATCAAGACGTCTTCAACAGCAGAACGAGGCGGGACCGCGGCCAATATCAGTCCCGGCACGCTCATCGTGGGCAGGTCCTTGAGACTGTGGACGGCCAGATCAATCGCCTCATTGAGCAGCGCCTGCTGGATCGTCTTGGTAAAGAGTCCCGTGCCCCCCAGTTGCTCGACGGGCCGGCGGCGATCGGCGTCGCCACGGGTCGTAATCGGCACCAGTTCCACGGGCACACCCCGATGTTCAAGCTGTTCGGCAATCCAATGGGCCTGCCATCGCGCCAAAGCGCTGGCCCGCGTCCCCAATCGCACTGGTTTCATGGCCTGGATTCCTGGGAGCCGGGTTTTCTGTTCGTGTCATTGCACTCGACAGCTGCCAGACCGGTTCGCGCAATTGTCGCGCTGCTCACAGCAAGTGGAGCAACCGGGATCCCGTCTGCCGGACCGGACGACATCCTCGAAGATCCGCCCCACGATTCGCGTCACAAGGCACGAGGAACTGATCGACCTGCGCGATGGCCTGTTACGGGGCAGGGAGTGCGGGGGATTCGTCCGTGGTCGGCGCTTCGCCGTCCCCGCCATCGATACGCAGCCGTTTCGTCGTCCGCGGGACCAACTGCCCCGGCGGGACCACCACGCCGCAGCTTACGATGAATTGAAACGCCTGATCAATGGTAATATCCAAATCGATTGATTCGCTCTTCTTGACGGTAATTGTATAACCGGTCACGGGCATGGGAGATGTGGGCACCAGCACCGAGAGCACGGGTTCGTTGGCCGCGCTGCGCACATCAAGCATCCCATCGCCCGTGACGAACCCGATCGACCAGATGCCTCTGCGCGGATACTCCACGGCAACGACCCGGGTGTATTCGATTTCCCGTTCGCTCAACATGAAGTCCGTGACCTGCTTGACCGAAGTGTACACATTCCGCACTAACGGAAGATGATTGATGCCACGTTCAAAAAACACCCAGAAGAATCGGCCGGCGCCGGCCGCCAGGAATTTCCCGAGCAGATAGAGCAGGAACACGAACAGCAACAGAAACACAGGCACCACAATGTGCCGTTTCAAGAATTTGGATTCCACGTAGGCTTCGAGCACGCCTCGCGCGGTGTCCGGCATCGCGCTGGTGCCTCGAACCCGATCGACGGCTTCGTAGACTTTCAGAGAAACAAACTGTCCGTCTTCACCGACCTGCTGATAGATCGCTCCGGTGGAGGGATCCGCAACGCGGCCCATGGTCAGATCGGCCGGAGGCAGGTCACTGCGGATCTCGCCCTTGTGGGCCCACATCAGCGCGGATTCCGCCGCGGATTCGAGCGGTTCCAGGACATACACAGCGATCGTGTTGCCGACCCACACGAAGATCACGATCGTCAACAGCGGTGGCAGCACGACCGCCAGTCCGCGCAGCACGGCCCTGCGAAACGGGTGCGTCGGCCGGGACGATCTCGTAGCCGGTGGTGTTTGTGGAGACATGTTAGCTCGCAGCGCGGTCGACATGAGGCCCGCCGGATCGGGAGTTGACTATTCCACTGACCGGCCGGTTGTCTTTCGTGGCGACGATAGCACCATCTACGGAATCACCCGTAATTCTTGCCAATGCTTCTGTTATGGCAAGCCGGCCGTGGAAGGCGCCGAGTCGTTGACAGGGCCATTCCCGGCGGTCAGGGCAAATCGTCACCTTCGGCGCGGGCCAGCACGACCGCTCCGACCCCGGCGGCACCGGCGGCCCGCAGGGTGCGGGCGGCTTCACTGCACGTGGCACCGGTCGTCAGGATATCATCGACGAGCACGACGCGAGCCGCATCCAAATGATAGCCCGCCGGAACACGAAACGCCTGCCGAACATTTTTAAATCTCTGAGGCGGGGATAAGTTGAATTGACGTCTTGTCTTACGACGGCGGACCAGCAGTCGCCGGGCCATCGGCACGCCGAGTTCACGTGCCACAATTTCAGCGGACACTTCGGGACCGTTCACACCGCGCATCATGCGACGCGACCAGTGCATGGCCATCGGAACAACGACGTCCGCTCTATATGCGCTGAGGCGGGATTCGTGGACGTCCATCAAGAGGCGCGTCAGCCCAATCAGCAGCATCTCGCCGACGGGGCGTTTGGTCCGCAGCACCGCTCGACGCAGTTCGCCCTCGTAGACGCCCAGCGAAAACACAAAGTCGAAATGCAGATCTCGATCCTTGCAACGGGGGCAGCCACCGGGAAGCAGCAGTCCGCTTTTCAAAGCCGCACCGCAACGCGGGCACACATCGGGGCGGTCTTCCGCGACAAACGCCCCCTGACACGATAGACAAAACCGCCTGTCGGGGCGTTCCAACGGTTCGCCGCACCAACAGCACGCGGGCGGATAAATCAGGCCGCTCAGCGCGTGCCACCACCTGACTCCCCGCGGCCGCGCGGCGGCGGAGCCGGACGGTCGTGCGCGCCCGTGCTTGCGGCTGGTCGACGTTTGGCGTGACACGACGGTCAGGCTACCGGTTGCCTTGCCGCACCGGAACCGCCGGCGGACAAAAACGTGCAAAAACCGTCCCGGTCCGCTCCGCCGGACCCCCGGGGATGCCGTTGTACCGTGGCCGCTTTCCATCTATCCTCGGTCACTCCATGACCGTCAGGAGCTGCCGTGGCCGAGAATCCCTCCCTGCTTTCCGATGCACTGAGCCAGCGCAGCCGCTGGGCCGGTGGACAACCCATTAGCCGGCTGATGGCAGTGGCCCTGGAACGCCCGGAACTGATCTCGCTGGCGGCCGGTTTCGTGGACCCGGATTCTCTGCCCGTCGAAGACGTGCGGCTGGCCATCGATGCACTATTGTCCCATCCCGAGAGGGCTCGCGGGGCCCTGCAGTACGGATCGACGCTCGGCCATGCCCCGCTACGTGCGGCGCTTGCCGAACGTGCCACGGAGGCCGATCAGCGGCTGGGATTGGAGACACGGCTCCGCACGGAGCAGACGATCATCACGGCGGGCAGCAACCAGTTGCTGCATCTTGTGGGCGAAGTGCTGATCGACCCCGGGGATATCGTTCTATGCTGTGCCCCCACTTATTTCGTTTTTCTCGGCACCCTGACCAATCTCGGCGCCCGATCCGTGGGTGTGGAGTCCGACGACGGGGGAATGATCCCTGAAGCGCTGGACGCGGCCTTGGCCTACCTTGATCGGAGCGACGCGCTGGATCGCGTCAAGGCCCTGTATGTGGCGAGCTACTTCGACAATCCCCGCAGCATCAGCCTGTCGGCGGATCGACGTCCCCAACTGGTGGAGGTTGTCCGGCGCTGGTCCTCGCATCATCCCATTTACGTCATCGACGACACGGCATACCGGCCGTTGCGTTACGAGGGAGGAGATTTACCCGGACTCGTCGCCTACGATCCGGACAGCGAATTGGTCATTGAAACGGGAACGTTTTCCAAATCGTACTGCCCGGGAGTTCGTTTGGGCTGGGGATTTCTGCCGTTGTCGCTGGTGGGACCACTGAGCGACTTGAAGGGCAACGTCGATTTTGGCGCGCCGAGCCTCGCACAATACGCCATGCACCATATCCTGGTTGGCGGGCAGTACGACAAACAGGTTGGACGGCTTTGTGCCGCCTACGCGAGAAAACGCGATGCCATGCTTCGTGCCGTCGAAACGTACATCGGACCCCTGGCGGGCGTGCATTTCACGCGTCCTCGAGGCGGACTCTATATGTGGCTGACTCTGGATCCGTCGATCGACACCGGCCCGGAGGGCCGTCTGTTGCACGAAGCCCTGGACGCCGGCGTGCTGTACGTACCGGGCCAATACTGCTGCCCGGCAGAAGGTCCGCGCCTCAACAATACACTGCGCCTGAGTTTCGGAACCGCCACCGAAGAACAGATCGCCCAGGGCGTGAAATACCTCGGAGACGCCATTGGCACCGTATCCGGATAGCAGAGAACTTTCGTGCGCATCATCGATAAGTATCTGGTTCGCCAGTTCGTGCAGACATTCGTGGTTTGCTTCGTCAGCCTGACGGGACTCTACATCGTCATCGATGCGTTCGGTCACCTCGATGAACTGCTGGCCGAAGCCGGCGAGGCCGGCGGCCTGCTATCGCTGGTGGTGACGTATTACGGGTTTCGTTCGATTCTGTTTTTCGACCAGATCAGCAGCATCCTGGCGCTGATCTCGGCGATGGTCACCATCACGTGGATCCAGCGCCATCAGGAAATGACGGCGCTACAGGCCGCGGGCATCCCCAAGCGGCGTGTCAGCCTGCCGGTTATCGTGTGCGCGATGGCCGTCAGTATCGTGGCGGCATCCAACCGAGAAGCGCTCATTCCACGAATCCGCTCACAGCTGGTGCGGGACACACACAATCTGTCTCAAGATGCCGGTTTGGATGTGACCCCGCGTTTCGATAATGCCTCGGGGATCTTTCTGGACGGGGCACAAATCTTTGTCGAACAGCAGCGGATTGCGAATCCCAAGTTCCGTTTGCCCCCCTCGCTGAGGACGGTCAGCAAATACCTTGCGGGCGGCGACGCGATTTTTCTGGAGGCCACGGCCGATCATCCGCGCGGGTACCGCATCGACCGCGTCGACCAACCCGAGAATCTCGCGTCGCAGGAGTCCGTCATGGTGAACGACCGAGTCGTGATCCTCACGCCCCATGACCATCCGTGGCTGCGGGAGGACCAGTGCTTCGTCGCCAGCGACGTCCGTGTGGAAATGCTGATTCGGGGAACGCCATGGCAGCAATTCTCATCGACGGCCGAACTCGTACGCGGACTGGCCAGCCCAAGTCTCGACTTCGGAGCCGATGTCCGCGTGACCATTCATTCGCGAATGGTACGTCCCTTTTTGGATGGAACACTTATTTTCCTGGGACTGCCACTCGTGCTGACCAGCCGCAATCGAAACGCGTTTGTCGCCATCAGCCTGTGCCTGCTGCTTGTCGTCTTCTTCCTGCTCATCCTGCTGGCTTGCCGGTACATGGGGTCCGCCAGCCTGCTCCGGCCGGTGCTCGCTGCCTGGCTGCCGCTGTTCATCTTTGTCCCAGCAGCCGTCTACCTGTCGGAGCCGCTTCGGCAGTAGCACGTGCGTAATGGATGGTCCGCATTCGGAACGGCGATCCTGCCGACCGTCAAAAAAAAGGGCCCCGCCGAACAGCGCGGCATTTCATCCGTGGGCAGATCCCGGCCTGAGCCACGCGCGACGCGCATTTCGAAGATCGCTGTGAGAGTAGCGAGGCACCGGACCGGCGCCTGCGAGGCCCTTACCGTCACGTAAAGCAAATGCGACCGGTCGACATCCGCGGCCTGGAACGTGGCGGCTCCTCGCGCGTGCCCGAACGGTACGCGGCGAGCGTGGTGACCCATTTTCCAGTCTCCATGCGCCCGGAATTGCGGAACAGAATCACCGAGCCCGTCCGGTCGATGATCGCCGTATGCGGAAACTGTCGGGCGCCAAACGCGTCCGCGACCTTGCGGCCGTATTCCGTGTCGACGTCGATGTGGCAGATCTCGTAGTCTCTGAGCAGTTCCGCTTGCGCGGCATCCTCAACGTATCGCCGGGCCCGCAGACGCGGCTCTGGGTGCCGGAGACTGTCCAGCACGACCAGCAACGGACGACGCTTCAGCCGAGTCGCCCGGAGCGCTTCGCCGTAGCGGTGCATCAGTCCCCCGGCCATAGCTGCATTGAGGGTTGTCAGTGTCAGGATTGCCAGCAATGTGTGCCCAAAAATCCGCATCAACAGCCTCCTTTCCGTTCAACGTGTACGGAGGGCAGGGTGGGGGGACAACAGGCGGGAGTCCCGGCTGCCGCGCCGATAATGCCTCAATGGCAGCGCAATTCGTCCAGGACGGGCACCATGGTAAGGCTCCGCGCGGGGACTTTCAAGGGGGCAGGCTGCGAAAACTTTTCCTGCTGGGTGTAGTTTTCCAGAGGAAGATTTTGAATGATATGGATAAGCAGCAAAGCATACACAGTCTACGATGCAAGGGCGCCTCGCGGTTGCGCGGGAGACCGAATCGTTGCCGTGGTAAACCCGTGTGGTAGACCCGTCTGGAGCACGCCGCGCGACACGGGCGGTGCACGCCGTCTATTTACCGGCTTTGCCCCAAACGGACCGTTACATCGCGGCGGTAGCCCTGGCGGACGATTGTGAGGACAACCTGTTCACCCGGCTTCTTATCTTCTACGTAGCTTTCCAGATCATCCAGGGTCTTCACATCGTGGCCATCGACCGCCACGATCAGATCGGCCGCGGTGGGGTCAATCCGTTCGATGACCAGCGGGCCCTGCTGGCGGCGGACGACGCGGAAGCCTTTGAGGCCCGCCTGGGCCGCGGGGCCGTTCGGCGAGAGGGTACGGATCAACAGTCCGTGTTCGGTCTGCCGGACCCGGGTGATGCCCAGATCCGGGCGGGTGACTTTGCCGTAGCGGATCAGGTCCGGCACGATCCGCTTGATGCGGTTGACCGGGATGGCAAAACCGACTCCGGTGTTTTCTCCCGAGCGGCTGGCGATGGCCGTGTTCATCCCAATCAAATGAGCGCTGGTATCCACCAGGGGACCGCCCGAATTGCCCGGATTCATGGCAGCGTCGACCTGGATGATCGAATTCATCATGCGCCGCCGCAAACGGCTGGGAAGGGTTCGCTCGGTACTTGAAATGATGCCCGTCGTGAACGTGCGTTCCAGTTCGAACGGGCTGCCGATGGCGTACACCCGCTGGCCCACGCGCAGGGCGGACGAATCGCCCAGCGGGAGCGGAAACAATTCATCGGCCGTGGCATCGATCTTCAGGATGGCCACGTCGTGCAGCGCGTCGTGGCCGACGAGCCGCGCGGGGTAGCTTGTCCCGCTGTACAGCGTGACTTCCACGCGATCGGCTTCTTCCACGACGTGCAGGTTCGTCAGGATGTGCCCCTGGCGGTCGATGACCGAACCGGCGCCGGTGCCTTCGGATTCGTAGTCCAGAAACAGAAACCGGTCGACCTGGCGGACCTGGGTATTGATATGCACCACGCTGCGGTGCACGTAGTCGTACACGGCCATGTTGACCAGTTCTTCCTGTGTCCGCTGTCCTGGCGGAAGGGGCCGATGGTCGACCCTGCCCGTTTGTGCCGCCGTTGCGCGGGCCGACGGTGTCGAGTGCCTGTTTTCGGCGAACGTCTCTTCGGCGAACGCCCCGTCTTGGGCAAACGTCGTGGGTTGCGAATCGCGGCAATAAAGAACCGCGACCATGATCCCGCCGATCGCGGCACTCAGCAGACACGACACGATATTGCTACGCATGGCGGGACCTCCTTTAAAGCCTCCAACAAAACTGCGGGCTCGTTGGCAAACTGACGTTTCAGTTATGCGTGCGAAATGTTCTGTTCGACACCATGGGTTTTTCCAATGGCCGCGTTGCCGGGCGGCGCGGACGGATATCGCGGGGTTACTTCAGGGGAAATGCAAGGGGGATGGCGATCATAGCCGTAATGAAGACCAATGCGGCCAGCGGCGAACCCACGCGGAGATAATCGCGAGGCCGGTAACCGCCGGGGCCCATGACCATCAAATTCGTCTGGTAACCGATGGGGGTGACAAAACTGAGCGACGCGGCCAGCGCGACGGCCATCACGTAGGGACGCGCATTGCACTCGGCGGCCACGGCCACCCGGATGGCCAGCGGCAACAGCATCGTCGCGACCGCGACATTGGTAATGGTCTCGGTGAACAGGAGCGTCATCAGGTAGATGGCGGCCAGCAGGACGAGGGGTGTCCACGTCGGGTGGTGGATCACGGTTTGCGTCGCCTGCACCAAACCACCGGCGATGCTTGCCGCCGCCCCGCTCGTTTCCAGCGCCGACCCCAGCCCGATTGCCGCCGCGATGGTGATCAACACCTGCAGGTCAAAAGCGGTTCGGGCCTGGGAGACGGGCAGGCACCGGCAGACGATCATCGCGCCGGCGACGGTGATCCCGGCGATTGCCGTCGAGGAGAAGCCTCCCCACGGACCGGTCGCAGAGATCCAGCTCGAGGCGGTCAGCCAGCCGATCAGCACCAACAGCAGCACGACGGCCGAGAATGCCCGATCGTGCCGCCGCGCGCGGGATCCTCCCACGCGGCTGATCAGGTAGAAATCCCGGCTATTCCGGTATGTTTCCGTGAAATCGGAGCGCGTTTGCAGCAGGATCGTGTCCCCCGGTTCCAGCCGCGTGTCGCCGATTTTGCTCGTCAAACGTTCGCCGTTGCGATGCACGGCCACGATGGCCGCATTGTAGCGTCGCCGGAAATTGGCCTGGCGAACGGTTCGTCCGATAACCGGTGAACTCCGGGAGAGCACCGCCTCGGTCAGTTCCCGTCGATGCCGCTGGCTGGGATGGATCTCGTAGGTCATGTCGGCCGCCGGGACGAGTCCTGGAATTCGTTCCAAATCGGCGATCGTCGTGACAATCCCCGCGAAGACCAGCCGGTCTTGGGCGTGGATCAAGTCATTCGGCGTGACGGGCGTTATTGTTTCGCCGTCGCGGTCGATTTCGATCAGGAACAATCCCGGCAGGTGGCGGAGGCCGGCGGCCTGGACGGTCCTTCCAATCAACGGGCATTCGGGCTGCACGAGCATTTCCACGACGTATTCGCGCAGCTTGTCGCCCAGGCGTTCGACGAGCTCGGTTCGGTCCGGAACCAGACGCGGAACGCACGACAGGATATACAGCGTACCGACCACGGCGCACGGCAGACCGACTTTGCCGAGTTCAAACAACTGCATGCTTCGCAGTTGGTAGAGAACGCTCGGCTGCCATTCTCCGCTGGCCGCCGTTTTCAACAACATTTCGTTAACCACCAGCGTCGTGCTCGTGCCGATCAGCGTACAAACACCTCCCAGGATCACCAGGTAGCTCAGCGGCATGAGCAGTCTGGAAGGCGAGACACCCCGTTTGCGGCACCAGTCGATGACTACTGGTACGAGCATGGCGACCAGGGGCGTATTGAGCAGGAATGCCGAGACGGGAACGACCGTCAGCGCGAGCCTGCGGAGGGCCCTCGATTCGGTCTCCACCTGTCCCAGCAGTTTCTCGCCCACCCAATCCAGCACGCCGGTCGACCGCAACCCGGCCGCCACGACGAACAGCGCGGCGATCGTCAGCACGGCATTGCTGGCAAAGCCCGACAGCGCCTGCTCAGGAGTGATCACCCCGGTCAGCGTGACGACCGCCAGCCCGCCGAGAAAGAGCAGGTCGACCGGCGCGCCTCGCTTGCGCTGCAGGGCGGCGAAAACGGCGGCCGTGACGGCCAATGCGATCCACCCCTGATAGGTCAATCCGTCCACCTCGTCTTTGTCTTTGCCCGCCGGGCGCTCGAACGTTGCCGCCGCCGAGTGCAACGGTCAATCGCCATCCGCCGGGCGACGCCGCGGGGGCCAACGCCCTGGGACGGCAGCCCGCGTGTCGCCACGTGTCCCATCGGCACGAACGTCCTGTCGAAATTCAAAGACCAAAATGAGTTACCGACCGTGTCGATTCGGCCGCACGGTCCTCGATCGGTCCGGAACGTCCCTGGTTCTCGCCATTCGATTGGCGTCTCACCGCGCCCGGTAAAAGAAGCCGTTTCTTGTAGCGTAACCGCTTCCCCCACAGTACAATAGATTGAATCCAGGGAATTTCGTTCGTGGCCCTTCCGACAGTGCCGCCCGGAACACGGCACGCCGTCCACGAACACACCCTTTCTGGGAGTGGACCATCATGTCGCATGCTCCGTTTCGTCGTCTGGCGACGGTAATCTTAGGCGTCTCCTTGCTCTGCGTGTCGGCGCTGGCGCAGCCGCCCGAAAACCTCGCGCCGGGGCAGGCGTGGGTTGACACCTACCGGTCGCCGAACGGCGATCATTACTTCGCCCTGCGGCTTCGTCCGCCGGAGCTACCCGCTCCGTCTGAGGGGTGTGACGTCGTGGTGCTGATCGATACGTCGGCAAGTCAGACCGGGGTGTACCGGCGCATGACCCTGGCCGCACTGGATCGGTTGCTCGAATCGCTCGCACCACGGGACCGCATGCAGTTGATCGCGGTGGACGTGGATGCGGAGGCGTTGACCGAGGGGCTGGTACCGGTCGACCGTTCCGCTCTCGCCGCGGCACGCCGTCGGCTGGAGGAGCGTGTGCCGCTTGGCTCAACCGACATGGTCTCGGCGTTGACGTCCGCTGTGGCCGGTTTTGACGGCGATGCGTCCGCGCGGCCCCGCGCGATTCTTTACCTTGGCGACGGCCTGAGCACGGGCGGCGTCGTGCCGCGGCAGCAGCTTTCCGACTTGATCGGCACGTTGAAGGACCACCATGTGGCGGTTTCCAGTTATGCCATCGGCCCCCGTTTCGATGCCCATCTGCTGGCCGTGCTGGCCAACCACACGGGCGGTTTGCTTGCCGTAGCCGGTCCACCGGTTCTCGCCGAGGAACCCGGGATAACTGCTGATCGGGCCCAGCAGGCAAACCTGCAGCACGCGACCGAGGCGGGCACGTACCTGGGTCAAGCACTGCGTGCGACAGTTCTGTGGCCCACCGAGGTCACCTGGCCTGCGTCGGTCGAAGAAGTCTATCCGGCGCCGATGCCCCCGCTCCGCTCCGATCGCGAGACCATCCTGGTGGGCAAGGGACTTGCGGACGCCGACATCGTTCAGGTCGGGATGCAAGTCGCCGGCGAGAACGGCGCCCTGTCCTGGAGCGTCCGGCCCAACGCGCCGAACGATGACCATGCCTATCTGCCCAGGCTTATCGATGACGTGCGGACAACCGATGGCTTGTATCTTCCCACGGTGGGCGCGGCCGGTCTCCGCGAAGTGCAGCGCTTGCTGGCCGAAGAGGTTCGCGGGCTGAATCGCTTGGCGCAAAACGCCGTGGCATCGGGCAATTTCCGCGATGCGGAAATCCTTGCTCAGGCCGCGCTCCGCGGCGATCCGGGCGATCCGGAAGCGCGTGCGCTGCGTCACGGCACCGCGCGGTTGCGCGCCTCGCCGAATGCGTCCGCCACGCCGCGCTTGGCCCAACTGCCCGAGACGCCGGAAGCACCGCCGGGTTCCGACGCCGATCCACTGGCCCGCGAAGGTGTCTTCCTCGACGAAGTGCAGTCACAAAATCGCGTCATTACCGAAGCGGTGCAGGCTGAAGTCCAGGCGACGCTTAATGCCGCCCGGCGACGCATGTCGGCGGAACCGGAAGCGGTGATTCAAGACCTGAAATTGTTGCTGGAAACCGTGCGTAATGTGCCCGAACTGGAACCGGAAGTGCGAGCCGGGATGGAAGACCGCATCGAGGCCGCGTTGCGCGAAGCAAGCCGGCGCGAAATTGAGAAAGCCGAACGCGATCGTCTGGCCAACGAGGTTGCGGCCGCCGCCCGCGAACAAAAACTGCTGCTTGAGCGCCTGATGCGATCCATCGAACAGGAAGACCAGCTGATCGATCGCATGAAAGCGTTGATTGACGAGGCCGACCGGACTCCCGACCTGGTCGAGGCTGCCGCGCTGTACAACGAGGCGTCGGACACCATCGGCGACGCTTTAACCGAAGTGGCACCGTTTGATCCGACATCGATTGCCGCCCGAACCAAGTCCCGGATTCTGCAGTACGAAACTCAGAATCAGGCCATCCGCCTGGCACGCCAGGAAGGCCTGATGGAAACGCTGATGCAGGTGGAACTGTCCGCCATTCCGTTCCCCGACGATCCGCCGATTGTGTACCCGCCGGCGGAAGTGTGGGAGAACCTGACTGCGCGGCGCAAGAAGTTTGCGTCGGTTGACTTGAGTGAGTCGGGCCCCGCAGAGCGCCGGATCCGGCAGGCGCTGGACGAGCCGACGGCGTTCAATTTCGTGGATCAGCCGCTCTCCGAAGTCATCCTGGCGATCGAACAACTGCACGGCATCGAGATCCACCTCGATCAAAGCCGGCTCGACGAAGAAGGCATCAGCACCGATACGCTGGTCAACCTGGAGCTACAGGGAATTTCGCTGAAGTCGGCATTGCGGTTGCTCCTCCGCGAATTCGATTTGACCTACATGATCTCGGATGAAGTGCTGCTGATCACGACGGCGCTGGCCGCCGAGGACCGCCTGACCACCAAAGTGTACCCGGTTGCCGACCTGGTCTTGCCGATCCAGAGCAACATCGGCATCGGCGGGATCGGCGGAATCGGGGGCTGGGGCGGGGGCGGGGGCTTCGGCGGCGGCGGTCTGGGCGGAGGCGGGGGCTTCGGCGGAGGCGGTCTGGGCGGAGGCGGCGGTGGCTTCGGCGGAGGCGGTCTGGGCGGAGGCTTCTTCAACGTGGCCGACCCGGACCAGACCGATGCAGGTTCGAATGCGCAGGTGCCGGCCGGCGCGGCAAACCGCCGAAGCGACGCAGCGCCGGAGGTGCGGCCGAGACGCGACCTTCGCCACGCGCAAGCCACGGTCGCGTTGCGTGACGCGGCCGCGGATAGACCCCGCCGGTCGGCCGATCCGGGGCCCATCGAGATCGACGCGTCGGTCGAACCCGAGGCATTCTGGAACGCGTATTTCGAGAGCCGCCAGGCGGACGCGGCTCGCGTACGGCAAACCGTTCGCACACTGACCGAGTCGCGCCAATTGGACCATGTGATCGCCCTGACCCGGGCCGCCCTCCGCCACGGGCAGGGACAGCCCTGGATGTACGAAACCATGGGACTCGCCGCGCAACTCGCGGGACGCTCGCGGCAGGAGATCGAGCGGACGCTCATGTCGGCCGCGGATTTCAGCCAAAATACGAACGACCTGCTCTACATCGCCCAGTATTTCTCCCGCATCGGCCTCAACCAGCGCGCGTTGCAGCTGGTCCGAAAGGCGGCCGACGCCAATCCGCTTCACGCGGAAGCATTCGCACTCGGGCTCAAGCTGGCCAAGCGACTCGACGACCTGGAAGCCACCCGCTGGACAACGGTGGGCGTGCTGCGCCAAGCCTGGCCCAAGAGCCAATCCGAAGTTCGAAAGGATGCCATTCGCACCGCCGCCGCGACCCTCCAACAACTTCGCAGCGAGGGGCGGCGAAAGGAAGCGAACCGTTTCCAGAAACAACTCGATGCGGCCCTGGTGCGCGACTGCGTCGTCAAAGTCTCCTGGACCGGTGACGCGGACGTCGACATGGTCGTGGAAGAACCTTCCGGAACGCTTTGCTCGCTGCGCGAGCCGCGGACAACCGGTGGCGGTGTAATGCTGGGTGATGCCTATACGCGTTATGGCCGTGACGCGACCGGGTCGTCCGAGGAGGTTTATGTGTGTCCTCAGGGGTTCGCCGGCACCTACCGCGTGCTGGTCAAACGGATCTGGGGGGAAGTCACTGCCGGGCGCGTCACGGTTGACGTGTATGTTAACCGCGGAACCCGGCAGGAAAAGCACCAGCGGAAGCAGATCGCGCTGGCTGACAACCAGGCGGTCATCGCGTTCGAACTGGGCGACGGCCGTCGCGAGGAACCATTGGCCGCGGCCAGAGCGGCGAACGTGGCGGCCAATCAGACCGCGCTGAATCATGCGATTCTCGCCCAGCAATTGGGCAGCCTGTCCGAATCGGCGATCAGTGAGGCGGTTCAGAATCGGATTTCCCCCGATCCGCGCCGCCGTCTGGTGGGCCGGGGTGCGGTCGGGTTCCAGCCGGTGATCATTACGCTGCCCAAGGGCCGCAACTTCAGCGCGACAGGCGTGATCTCGGCGGATCGACGCTACGTCCGCGTCTCACCGCAGTTCATCATTTCGGACGTGACCGACGTGACGACGTTCACGTTTGCCGGAGCGGCACAGCCGGTCGATGGCACGGACACCACGGACACATTGGATGCGGCAGATGGTACCGACGCCGCCGATGGTGCGGACGCCGCCGACGGGGCCGACGCCGCCGACGGCAATGGCTGACGGGGCGACGAGCCCGGAACGAGACCTTTTCCGCGTCGACGCGTTGGCCGGAACGAAGCGGCAATGGCCGCCTAG